>NZ_LLZI01000058.1 GCF_001509485.1 Streptomyces sp. NRRL F-4489 | reverse complement strand
CCTCACCCCCCTCCACCACCTCTCCCGCACCACCCTCACCACCCACCGCGACGACCTCATAGCCCTCAGCCACAGCCTCCACGCCGAGCCCGAACTCGCCTACGAGGAGCACCGCTCCGCCCGCAAGATCGCCGACCTCGCCGAACGGGCCGGCTTCGACGTCGTCCGCGGCGTCTGCGATCTGCCCACCGCGTTCACCGCCACCGCCGGCTCCGGCGACCTGGTGATCGGCGTCTGCGCGGAGTACGACGCGCTGCCCGGCATCGGCCACGCCTGCGGCCACAACGTCAACGGCGCCGCGGCCACCGCCGCCGCCCTCGCCCTCGCGCCCGTGGCGGACGAACTCGGCCTCACCGTCAAGCTGATCGGCACCCCCGCCGAGGAGTCCGGCGGCGGCAAGGTGGACCTGCTGCGCGGCGGCGCCTTCGACGACGTGGCGGCCGCGATGATGGTGCACGCCGCCCCGACCGACGCCATCGGCATGACGTCCCTGGCCATCAGCAGCTGGGAGGTCGCCTACGCCGGCCGCACCGCGCACGCCGCGGCCGCCCCGCACCGCGGCGTCAACGCCGCCGACGCCCTGATGATCGCCCAGGTCGCGATCGCCGCCCACCGCCAGCAGATGGTCCCCGGCGGCGCCGTCCACGGCATCACCACCTCCGGCGGCGAAGCGTCCAACGTCATCCCCGGCCGCACCACCGCGTCCTACGACTGCCGCGCCGAAACCCTCGCCGACCTGCGCGAACTCCAGTCCCGTATCCGCGCCTGCTTCGAGGCCGGCGCGCTGGCCACCGGCGCCGAACTGACCCTCACCCCGGTCGGCAACGACTACGCCGACCTCCGCCAGGACGCGGAGATGTCCGCCCTCTACGCCGCCGCCGCGACCGCCCTGGGCCGCACCGTCCCGCCCCGCGACCCGTCCCTGCGCGGCGGCTCCACCGACATGGGCAACGTCTCGCACCTCATCCCCACCATCCACCCCATGATCGGCTACGACTCCGCCGGCGCCCTCATGCACAACCCCGACTTCACCCGCCACGGCACCACCCCCGGCGCCGACCGCGCCCTCCTCGACGGCGGCCTAGCCCTCGCCTGGACCGCCATCGAACTCGCCCGCAACGAGGGCCACCGGGCCCGGCTCCTGGCCCGCCTGGCATCCCGACGCCCCAACTGACCACCGGCACCGGCCGGTTGGACCGGCAGCGACGCGGAGGCTCCCGCCCGCTGCCCCGGGGTGGGCGGAAAGCAGGCCGCCCCCCCCGCCCCAACCACCAGGCACCCGCTACCCGCCCGGCGCCCGCAACGGCCGGCCGAACCCCACCGACCCCTCAGCCCCGTCCAACGGGCACCGGGCCCCCGTGCGACTCACCACCGCCAGAAAAGCACCGGCCGGGCGGACCACTCCACCCACACCCCACCGCAGTCGAGCGCCAGCCCGCACGGCTCTCCCCGGTGCAACGCGGCCACGGCCCCTACGCGCCCGCCGCCCTCCACCTCCCACAGGGCCCGCCGCCGCGCCCGCCCGGGCAACCCGCCGGCCATCCGCCGCGCGTCCGCCCCGATCGCCCGCGCCGCCCGCACCGGACTGTCCACCGCGAGCGTCACCCACGACGCGACGGCATCCGCGTCCGCGTCCGGCGACCGGTACACCACCCGCTCGCACCAGATCCCCGGCGTCCCCAGGCTCAGCCCCCGCGTCACGCCGCCGCCTCCAGCTCCGCGACGACCGGCCGCGCCACCAACGCGTACGCGCACCCGTCCCCGTCAACCACCGTCAGCGCCACGGCACTTCCGCCGACCAGCGCAGCCACCGCCCCGTCGAACTCCCCTAACCCCTCCATCCAGGCCCGCACCCCGCCCTCGTACGGGACCCCCAACTGCTCCGCCACGTGCCAGCGCCCGCCGCCGCACCCAGCCCACGGCCCGGCGCGGCGAGGACGAGGCCAGCCCGCCGAGCCCGATCGCCACCCCGTCCGGACACCGCACCGTCACCTCCGCCCGGTACCTCACACCGCCCCCACCACGGCCAACTCGGCCCAGACGACCTTTCCGATGCCGTCCGCTTCCACGCCCCAACCACCTGCCAAGGCGTCCACGAGCACCAGCCCACGACCGCATTCCGCGTCCTCCTCCACCTCGTCCTTCACCACCGGCACCTCCGCACTCCCGTCGCGCACTTCCAGCCGCAGCCGTCCACCCGCGACCACGAACCGGACGCCGACCCAGGCCGCACCGCTCCCCGCCTGCGCCCGCACTGCGTTGGCAACCAACTCGGTCACCAACAGCTCTGCGACACATACGAGTTCGCCCCCGATGCCCCACTTCCGCAGCTGCCGCCGCAACTCCCCGCGCACCCACCCCGCGCTACGGGGCTCACTCGGTATGCGGTAGGCGACGTCGGCCGCACCCACGGCGGCAAGTCGAGCTGCTACGGGCCGAGCGCGTGGCGGACATGGCTATCCCCTTGATGCGCATGACGGAGTCGAGAGATCACACGCCGGTGACCGAACCGACACGGCGAGTGACTACGGGAACCAGACTGCTCCGAACGCCGCCAGATTGCAACCGACCAATTGGAACTTGTCCCAACTAGGCGCTCAGGGGCTAGGGTTCTGCGTACGCACACGTCGAGAGGGGGCCCTCATGGCCGGGACGCAACCGCCGGTGTGGCGGCGCCGCCTTGCCGCGAAGCTGGTGGAGTTCAGGGAGCAGGCGGGAAAGACCCCGGAAGAAGCCGCCGAACGCATCGGCTGCCACCGCACGAAGATCAACCGAATCGAGAACGCCCGCCTCGGCATCTCCCTCGGCGAACTACGCGACCTGCTGTCGTTCTACGAAGTGGACGATCCCGCCGAAGTCGACGGCATGGTGGAGCTGGCTCGCCGACGCCGCGAACCAGACTGGCTGCGCCGCGCGGCCCTCGTCCGCCCATCGATAAGGGACCTCGTCCACTACGAGGAGACCGCTTCGTGCATCCGGTCGTACCAGGGAGTCCTGATCACCGGGTTGCTGCAGACGCCCGACTACGCCCGGGCCGTACTCTCCGCCCGTCCCTCCAACCTCGGGGAGGAGGGAGTGGAAGCACTACTGGAAGCGCGCATAAGGCGACAGGAGTTCCTGGACCGGGCCGACCCGCCCCGGCTGTGCATCATTGAGAGTGAAGCAGCACTGCGCGTCCAAGTAGGTGGCCGGGAGACGATGCGCAAGCAACTCGCCCATCTGGAGACGATGGCCCGCAGAGACGGCATCGAACTGCGCATCATTCCCGACCGGGCTGGGGCCCACGCAGGGCTCAACGGCTCGTTCGTGCTGTTCAGCTTCCCGAATCCCGCCTATCCCGACGTGGTTTCCGTCGAGCACCGCACAGGGATGACCTACATGGAGACGTTCGAGCAAACGTCGGAGTATGCCGTCATCTTCGACGCGCTTCAGTCGGTCGCCCTGGACCCTGAAGACAGCCTGGCCCTGACCGCCAAGGTGCGTAATGACCTGTAGCAGCGGAAACCTCGAAAGGCAGCGAGCAATGGGCACACCGAACCTCGACACCGCCGCATGGCGCAAGAGCAGCTACAGCGACACCGGGGGCGACTGCGTAGAACTAACCCAACTCGCCCCGGGCGCCACAGCCATACGCGACAGCAAGAACGTCACCGGCCCCCAGGTCATCGTCACCGCCAGGGCTTGGGCCTCGTTCATAGCGGCACTGAAGAACGACTGAACCAGCAACGGCTGGCCTCCGTTTCCCGTTCTCTCAACTGTGATCCCTTGACCTCCGGCCCACAGCCTCGGAAGCATCAAGCAGGACGCCAACCGACAGGGGGTCAGCCGATGAAGCTCAGGCAGCTCGCCAGCGACTGCGACGAAGGACCGTGCCCGACCGTGTGGGAAATGGTGGGCACCGAACACGTGCTGGTGCAGGGCTTCAAGGTGAACGATGCGGAGGCCCTGGCCACCATCGGCTTACCCGAGAACGAAACCGTGGTCCGCATCCCTATGGCGCTGCTGAAGAGGGTGGCTCGTGAACATCTCACCTGACGACTTCGGGAAACTGTTCGTCGAATTCGAGCGGGAGGCGTTCCGGCTCGAAACCTTGGACGACTACAGCAAGTCGGGCGGCGTGGAAGCCTACAGGGCGTTTCTCGCCGGCGAGCCTCAGCCGGAGAGCTACCGGACGGCTGGCTGGGTCACCACGGTGCGCGAAGCCACCCAGGCCGGTAAGCGCATGTACCGGGTGCACATCCTCGACCGCCCCTTGAGCGACTATCTGCGATTCGAGCTGGGGTGGGGCTACCTCCGGAACCAGGAAGCCGGGGAGGAGTTCTTCATCCTGGACACCACGGAACAGCCCAATCCGCTGGAAGGGGTTCCGGACTTCTGGGCGTTCGATGAGAAGGTCGTGGTGTCCATGAACTACGGGGACGCCGGCGAGTTCCTGGGGGCCGAGGTCGTACCCGAGAGGCAGACGCAGGAATGGCTGGAGCGGCGGGACACCGCCATGGACCTCGCGACACCGTTCACCGAATGGTGGGCCCGGCACAAGCCGGAGTGAACGAAATCAGCATCGGCAGAGCGCTGCGGGAACTGCGCGCGGCCAGCGGAAAACCGGCCAAGGCAGTCGCCCGCAGCGCCGCCATGTCTCCGAGCAAACTGAGCAAGATCGAACGCGAGGCACTGACTCCCAGCGTGATGGACGTTGAGCGCGTCCTCACGGCCTTGGAGGTCCCCGCGGAGGTCAAGGCCCGCCTCACCGAGGACGCGCGCAAGGCCGCCACGGAAGTGACCGCTTGGCGCCTGTACCGCCGCAGCGGGCTGCACAAGCATCAAGAAGAGATCCGGGCCATCGAGGCCCAGACGGAACTCATGCGGCTTTTTCAGCCCGTATGCGTTCCCGGACTGCTCCAGTCACCGGAGTATGTGCGTGCCGTGTTGAGCAGGCACGGATACACACCCGAAGCCCTGGAGAAAATGATGAGCGCCCGCATGCGCCGGCAAGAAGCCCTTTACGACGAGAAGCGCAGCTACCGCTTTGTCATCACCGAGTCGGTTCTCAGGTGGCGTATCGTGTCGCCTGCCATGATGGCCGCCCAGCTGGACAAGCTCATCACCATGTCCAGGATGCCGAATATCAGCATTGGCATCGTACCGCTGTCGGCCCCCATGACAGACCTGCCAAGCTGCTCCTTCACGCTCCTCGACAACCGGCTGGTCATCGTCGAGATCCCGCACGCCGAGGTCACCACCACAGAGCCCCGAGACATTGTGCGTTACGCGACCAAGTTCGAGGGATTCGAGCGCCTAGCCGTCACACAAGAGGAAATGCGGACGTTGGTCGAGGGAATACGGGACGACTTCTTGAGGGAACGGGAAACCAGCTAGAGAAACTCTCGCGATTCCCAGCACGATGAGCCTCGGACAGTTCAATCCGGGGAGGTCGGCGGAATGGCGAACAGCCCGAACAGCATGAACCGCACGGAAACGGCCGAGGTGACGTGGGAGTACGCGACCTACGCGCCCAAGGGCCAGCGGTGCTCGGCGTGCAGGGCACCGCTCCAGGCATTCGACCTGACTCGCCGAGGTCAGGTCGAACGCCCCTCCGGCCCGCCCGCGGTGATCTACCGGCACGCACACGCGTGCCCGAAGTAGCGGCCGCGCCACCGGTCCCGACTCCCGCGTCTCTCAGAACGGCGACACGGTCAGAGCCGATGTTCGTGAGGACGGGTGGCATCGGATGAGTACCCCTACTCATGTGCGCGGCGTTCAGGGTCATGCATGTTCCGTGCATGCGACGAAGACCTCTGACGAGACCTGTGCTGATGGCTGCCCTCGGCTGCGTCGTCCTGGCCGGCTGCGGCGCCCGGAGCGCCAATACCGATGAGACCCCTGCGGCCGGCGCCGTCTCCGCGACAGCCCGGCCGGGTGGCCCGCCGAGCGACAACGGGCCGGAGGGGCGGTTCCTCTCGTTGATGACCCGCGTGGGGCAGGGCTGTGCTCCCCAGGCCCCCAACGGCAACGGCGGCGGTGGCGGGCCCGAGCCCGACGAGCTGCCGGGCGGATCGGCTTCGCCGGCGCCGAAGTACGGACCGGGCGAGACCCCGCCAGGAACTCCGGACGCCGCCGGGAAGATACCGGTCCCCGTGGACGACCCCGCGCCGTCGAAGCCGGCCTCTGACTCCACCGGGCCCAAGCCTCCGGCCAAGGAGGTGCCGCTGACCGGTACCGAGAAGTGCAGCGGCAAGGCGCACGCCGAGCGCGTCAGCAAGGCGTTCGAGAACACGAAGGCGATCAGCTACCAGGCGATGCGCAAGACGCTGTCGGACCTGGGCTACCCGGCGTCGCGGATTCACCAGATGCCGAACCATGCGGGCGCGCCCCGGGCAAGGATCGACTTGCGCATGATGGGCGGCCACTTGGCTTTGGAGGTCACCGGCACCAGCAGCGGGGTGATCACCGAAGCGTTCGGGGCTCCGGAGACGGAGGACGTGAAGGTGGCCGACGTGAAGCGGAAGCCGAAGCTGGACGCGCCCACGTCCTGAACACTCGGCCCGCGAAGAAGGCCGAGAGCCGCCGGAACTCGTGAACATCTCACCAGGCCGACATCAGCCTCGCGTGAGTCGCCCCGGAAGCACACGCCCCACCGGCGGGACGAGGCCACCTGCCCACCTCGGCGATGCCTGGGACTCTTTCCCGCCCTCACGAATATCCGTGTGAACGGCAGTCAGTCCAACACCTCCACGGCCCGCGCGACGAGGGCGCGCGCGGCCGCGCCGTAGACGGCCAGGGCACGCAGGCGCTCGAATGCCTTGAGGTACAGGGCGATTTCGGCGGGCTGCGTGATTCTTACTCGGGCGGAGGCCAGTTCGATCGACACCAGGCGGTCGCGTGGTGCCACCCGCACCGGCCCGCCAGTTCGGTCACCGTCAGCCCGGCCCTCTTCCGCAGCTCACGCAGCCGCCGCGCGATCGCTTCGCGGGCCGCCTGCGCCGAGGAGGACGGAGAGCGGGGCATGAGCAGGCCGGCCGGTACCTTCTGTCAGCGGATCTCGTACTGGTCGTGCGGGACGGCTCGCGACCATACGCCCTGGAACGCTTCGGCGCACAGATTGGCCGCAGCCGGGTCCGCCCTGACCTCCGGCCCGCCCGAAGTGCCGTCCCCCTCGAAGTGGTTCCAACGGACCACCCGCCCGTCGAACAGCCAGAAACCGTTGCCCGGCAGCGCGAGGTCCGATGCCCGGCGACGCGGCAGCCAGCGCACCTGCTCGCCCGCGGCAGCGTTGGTGAACGTGCCGTCGTACAGGAACCGGGTGTACTCGCTGACCGGCTCGGAGACGATCCGGGCCCGTCGCACGACGACGCCGCGGGACACGGCCTCCTGGACCACGTCGAGCCAGGGCCGCCACCACGAGGCCCGGTCCGCCGGATCGTGCCGGAAGCCTCGCCTCCAGTCCGCGAACGGCCCCTTCTCGTAGTCCACGGCGTAGACGTCGCGCATCTCCAGGTGCACGGCCGATGCGGTGCACCCGGCGATCATCTCAGCGAACGTCGGAACGCTCGACGGCATCGCACGCCTCCCTGATCAGGTGAACCATCCGCGCCGGGATGCGGACGGCCGCCCGCACCGGTTCCGCCCCGGGTATGGCTGTCCGAACCGGCGGTAGGCGGCCGCGAGCCGGTGCGGCGCCCGGGGGCGGGCGGAGAGCAGGCCGCCCGCCGCAGGGCCATCGCTAAGCCGCCGGCAGCCCCAGGGAGCGGGAGCGTCCCCGGCGGGACGTCCGTGCCTTCGAGGGCGTCGGCGAGCCGTAGTGCGCAGTCGGCGACGATGAGGTCGGGCGGCACGGGCGTGAGGGCCTGATCGATGCGGAGGGTGAAACTCCACTCGGGCACGGCATGGGGCTCCGTTCAGTGCCGATGGTTGCTGACGCACCGGCCGATGTGCTCGGCGCCGGAGAGCCCCGCCGTGCTCCTGTTACCGCCCCGCCACCCCCACGCCCTCGTGCCCCCCGCCCCGTAGGGCCGCGACTCCCAACGACGACGTCCCCAGGCCCGTTGGGCCCGGGAGCCAGCCGGGGGTGCCGGGCTGGTGGCGGAGGTATTCGGAGCGGTAGCGGCGGCAGTCCTGGTGCCAGGTGAGGATGCCGGCGAGCCAGTTCTGGAGTTCGCGGACGTAGCCGTCGAGGGTGGCGCGGGCGTCGGCGGTGAGGCCGAAGTCGTCGTAGAGGATGGGGAGTTGGTTGGCGGCGACGTGCTGGAATTCGCGCATGCGGGAGGTCATCAGGTCGTGGACGATGGCCAGCGCGGCCGGGTAGTCGCAGTCGAAGAAGTTCTGGACGACCAGGAGGGCGTTGTGGACCTCGCCCTCGTACTCGATCTCCTTCTGGTACGAGAAGACGTCGTTGAGCAGGCAGGCGTAGTCGGCGGCGGCGTTCTCCAGGGAGCGCATCGGGCCGCTGCGGTAGATCTCCGGCGGCACCTGGCGGCCGTGGCCGAGCCGGCTGAGGCTCATGGTGAGGTCGGAGCCGAAGGTGGCGCGGCGCATCTCGATGTAGTCGACCGGGTCCGGGATGCGGTGCTGGACCTGGTTGTCCAGCTCCCAGAGCCAGCTGGAGACCATGGTGTCCACGGCCTGCTTGAAGGAGCGGCGGGCGTCCGGGGCCATGGGGCCGGACGTCCGGGCCCAGAGGTCGGCCAGGCCGCGTTCGAGGGCGTTGGCCGGCTCGGGGGCGGGGGTGGCGGCGTCCAGGGGCATCAGGGCGGACAGGCGCTTGGTGGTGGCCACCGCGCCCGCCACGTCCCGGGAGCGGCCGAAGACCGCCGGGTAGTAGTCGTCGGCGTACGTGCCCCAGGTCAGCCACTGGGTGCCGAGGTCGAGCTGTTCGAGGGTGGCGTCCGGGTGGAGGCCGGCCGCGCACAGCGCGAAGTCGAAGCGGACGAGCGCGTCCTCGTCCCAGATGTCGGAGAGCGGTACGCCCGGCTGCGGGTGCAGCATGCCCATCCGGCGCGCCCAGGTGACGGTGTTGCGGCGGGCCGCCTCCAGGTGAGGGCTGAGGGTGGTGGTGAAGGGCATGTAGAAGTCGGGGAGTTGGGACGGGCCGACCTTCTGGTGGGACACGTGGGTGCGGCGCCTGAGGCGCTGGCGGGTGCCGATGGCCAGGAGGGACGGCAGGTCCAGGGCCGAGGTCCCCGGGCCCGGTACGCCGCCGGCCAGGGCGCCGGCCAGCCCCTGCGTGCCCAGGCCGCCGAAGACCAGCGGCGAC
Organism: Streptomyces sp. NRRL F-4489; assembly: GCF_001509485.1. Taxonomy (GTDB): domain Bacteria; phylum Actinomycetota; class Actinomycetes; order Streptomycetales; family Streptomycetaceae; genus Streptomyces. The sequence goes on along the minus strand of NZ_LLZI01000058.1, from coordinate 1,418 downwards.
CACGGGGCCGCGGCGCCACCGGGCGCGCCCGCCCCGCCCCCGTTCATGTAGCGGCTGGAGCGCATATGCCATTCGTGGCCGCCGGACTGCCAGTCCTGGAGGCCCTTGGCGTAGGCGAGCACCGCGGCGCAGCCGGCCGGGTCCAGGCCGGTGTCGGCGAAGAGCGCCGGCAGTTCGGTGAAGACGGTGTCCTCGAACTGCTGGAGCCGGGAGGTGATCAGGTCGTTGACCGCCTCCGCGGCCTCCTGGGTGGTGCAGTCCAGGAACGTCTCCAGCACCAGGACGCCGTTGCTCAGCTCGCCCTCGTCCTCGGTCTCCCGCTGGTACGAGAAGAGGTCGTTCCGCAGGTGGACGCCGTCCGAGAAGGTGTCCTTGAGGACCCGCAGGGGGCGGGAGCCGGCGACCGCGGCCGGGACCTCGGCGCCGGTGGCGTACTCGACCAGCCCGGCCGACCAGGGGGCGCCGCCCACCTTGCGGCGCATCTCGATGTACTCGACGGGGTTGGGGACGCGGTTGATGTTGATGTTGGAGAGTTCCCAGAGGGATTCGTTGAGCAGGTGCTCGGTGCTCTCGGCGAAACGGGCGCGCCAGTCCAGGGACATCGCGGGCACGGTGCGCGCCCACAGGTCCGCGAGCCCCGCCTCCACCTGGTTGGTCGGCTCCGGGACGGGCGTGGACAGGTCCATCGGCATGAACATCGGCAGCCGGTCGAGGTACGCCTTGCCGCCCTCCCGGTCCAGCGTCCGCTTGAACTTCTCCAAGAAGTGGTCGTCGAAGAAGAAGACCCAGACGTACCAGTCGGTGACGAGGTTCAGCGCCTCCTCGGACGCGTCGGGGTGGGTGTACGCGCAGAGCAGCGCGTAGTCGTGGGCGTCGAGGTCGCGCTCCTCCCAGATGCCGGAACCTTCCAGCATGTTCATCTCCCGGGCCCACTGCTTGGAGTGCGCCCGGGCGGCCTCCAGGTGCGGGTTCAGCCGGGCCGGGTGCGGCATGTAGAAGCGGGGGAGGGTGAAGGGCTGGCCGTTGGGGCGCGCGGCGGAGGGTGCCTGGGGCTGCGGCTTGGGCTCCGGAGTGGGGTGCGGCTCGGCTTGTGCCTGGGGCGGTGGCGTGGGGTGCGGGGCCGCGGGGTGGGCTGGGGCCCGGTGCCGCGGCGCGGGGTGCGCTGCGGGCCGGGCGTACGACGTGGGCTGCGGCTGTGACTGCGTCACCGTTGGTGGCCTCTCCCGATACCGATGCCTCCCGTACGGACCTCTGAACGGGAGGAGGGCGCGCCGAAGCACCCCCTTTGACGGCGCAGCCCTACCCCGGGGCGCGCGGCGGTAGGCCGATCCGGGCGCACCACCCCTGAACTGGCACTCTTTCGGGTTGAGTTGGCGGGGAACGGCCGTGGGGCGCGGGACGTTTGGGTTATGGGCGGG
>NZ_LLZI01000057.1 GCF_001509485.1 Streptomyces sp. NRRL F-4489 | reverse complement strand
CCACCCGCCCACCGCCACCACCGTGCCGCAACCGCCCCCGCTCCCGCCGTGCCCGGCCTCGGCTCAACTTTCAGCAGCGCCAGGTCTTGGGGGCTGTCGCGCTAGCCCGGTATGCCGTCGCGGCCTTCCGGCCGGCGGGACGGCTCCCGCTGGGGGGACTTCTCCCAGGGGTACGGCCAGCGCTTACGCGGATCCCGGGCCGTGATCGCCGGGGGCTCCCCGGCCTCGTCAGCGGACGCTCCCCAGGAATACCCCGCGCCACCCGAGCCGGAGGCCCTGCCGGCACCCGGCGCCCCGGCCGAACCGGAGCCCGCGGCACCCGCGGCCTGGCCCGCACCCGCGACGTGGCCCGAACCCGCGCCGCCCCGTGCTTCCGCCCCCTGGGGCCGTTCCCCGCCCGTGGACACGTCCGTCCAGTGCCGCAGGGCGCCCGCCTCCATGTCGATCTGATCGCTCAGCGCGGCCAGATCGTCGTCGGCGAACTTCCGGGCGCGGTCGCGCGCGGCCCAGCGCAGCGACTCCGCGGAGTGGGTGATGCGCTCCAGGCGCTCCCGCAGCTCGGGGAGTCTGGCGGCGATGGCGGCGCGGTCCGGCTCGCGCTCCAGCCGGCGGAGGTCGTCGTCCAGCTCACGGCCGTGCGCGCTGAGCCGTTCGAAGAGGCGGACCGCCTCGCCGAGCGACGGGTCGTCGGCGGAAGCGGTCCCCAGGACCTCCTGGGTGGCCCGCATGGACGTGCGCAGGGAGAGCCGGAGCTGCGCCAGCTCGCCGACCGCTCCGGGCTGGGTGAACTGCCGGGCCCGCAGCGTGGTGTCCTCGACCGTGCGCCGGGCCTGGGCGACCTTGCGGTCCACCCCGCGCTTGGCCGCCTGCGCCGCCTTGACCGTGAGGAACACCCCGGCGGCCACGAACAGCAGGAAGAGCAACCCGAAGATGGCGACGGCAACTTCCATGGCACTCCCCTGATGCGGTGTCGGCGGCGCCGCTTCTCCGCCGGCGCCCGTACCTCCACGGTAAACGCGCCGGACAGGTCGCGGGTTCCCTTCGAACCCCCAACCTGCCCGTAGGGGAAACCACCTATACGCCCGAGGGAGACCGGCCCGGCACGCGCCCCGCCGGGCCGCCCGAACCCGCGAATCCCCAGGTCAGAGCCCCGCCGCGAGTCGCGTCCACACCAGAAACCTGATCAACGCCGGGCCCCGCTCACGAGCGGGGTGCCCGAAACCAGCCCCAGGCCGGAGGCCGGACGGAAACCGAAGCCGGCCCCCGGCCGCGCCCCCGAGGCGCGAGACCCGAGGCCGGCCCGAAGCCGGCCCGAGGCCCCACCCGTCACCCAGGAACCACATTCACCAGCTTCGGCGCCCGGACGATGACCTTCCGGATGGCCGCGCCGCCCAGGGCCGCGACCACCGCCGGCTCGGCCAGCGCGGCCGCCTCCAGGTCCGCCTCCGAGATCGACGGCGCGACCTCCAGGCGGGCCTTGACCTTGCCCTTGACCTGGACGACGCAGGTCACCGTCTCGTCCACGACGTAGGCCGGGTCGGCGACCGGGAAGTCCGCGTGCACGACCGACTCGGTGTGGCCCAGCTTGCGCCACAGCTCCTCGGCGATGTGCGGGGCCAGCGGGGCGATCAGCAGCACCAGCCGCTCCGCGACGGTGCGCGGCACCGGGCCGCCCGCCTTGGTCAGGTGGTTGTTCAGCTCGGTGATCTTGGCGATGGCGGTGTTGAAGCGCAGGTTCGCCATGTCCTGGGTGACGCCGTCGATCGCCTTGTGCAGGGCCCGCAGGGTGGCCTCGTCCGGCTCGGTGTCGACCACGGTGGCCTCGCCGGTCGCCTCGTCCACCACGTTGCGCCACAGCCGCTGCAGCAGGCGGTACTGGCCCACCACGGCGCGGGTGTCCCACGGCCGGGAGACGTCCAGCGGGCCCATCGCCATCTCGTACAGGCGCAGGGTGTCCGCGCCGTACTCGGCGCAGATCTCGTCCGGCGTGACGGCGTTCTTCAGGGACTTGCCCATCTTGCCCAGCAGCCGGGAGACCTTGCCGCCCTCGTAGTAGAAGACGCCGCCGTCGTGCTCCTCGACCTCGGCAGCCGGGACGGCGATACCGCGGCTGTCCCGGTAGACGTACGCCTGGATCATGCCCTGGTTGTACAGCTTGTGGAACGGCTCGGCGGACGAGACGTGCCCCAGGTCGTGCAGCACCTTCGACCAGAAGCGGGCGTACAGCAGGTGCAGTACGGCGTGCTCGGCGCCGCCCACGTACAGGTCGACACCGCCGTGCGGCTGGCCCTCGCGCGGGCCCATCCAGTACTGCTCGACCTCCGGGTCGACCAGCGCCTGGTCGTTCTCCGGGTCCAGGTAGCGCAGCTCGTACCAGCACGAACCGGCCCAGTTGGGCATGGTGTTGGTCTCGCGCCGGAAGCGGCGGACCCCGCGCCCGTCGCCCAGGTCCAGCTCGACGTTGACCCAGTCCTCATTACGGGACAGCGGGGTCTCGGGCTGGGTGTCGGCGTCGTCCGGGTCGAAGGTGCGCGGCGAGTAGTCCTCGACCTCCGGCAGCTCCAGCGGCAGCATCGACTCGGGCAGCGGGTAGGCCACGCCGTCCTCGTCGTAGACGATCGGGAACGGCTCGCCCCAGTAGCGCTGGCGGCTGAACAGCCAGTCGCGCAGCCGGTAGTTGACGGTGCCCTCGCCGATACCGCGGGCGGTCAGCCACTCGGTGATCCGGGCCTTGGCCTCGGACACGCCCAGGCCGTCCAGGGAGATCTCCCCGCTCGCCGAGTTGATCAGCTTCGCGTCGTACGAGGCGAAGGCGTCGTCCCAGGTGGCGGGGTCGGTGCCGCGGCCGTCGGTGGGCTCGACGACGCACCGCACCGGCAGCTCGAAGGCGCGGGCGAAGGCGAAGTCGCGGGTGTCGTGGGCCGGGACGGCCATGATCGCGCCGGTGCCGTAGCCCATCAGGACGTAGTCGGCGATGAAGACCGGGACCCGCTCGCCGCTGACCGGGTTGGTGGCGAAGACGCCGGTGAAGACGCCGGTCTTCTCCTTGGCGTCGGCCTGCCGCTCGACGTCCGACTTGGCGGCGGCCTGCTTGCGGTACGCGGCGACGGCCGCGGCGGGCGTGGCGTGGCCGCCGGTCCACACCTCGTGGGTGCCCTCGGGCCAGGCGGCCGGGACGATCGAGGCGGTGCCCTCGCCGGCGATCAGCGGGTGCTCGGGGGCCAGCACCATGTAGGTGGCGCCGAACAGGGTGTCCTGGCGGGTGGTGAAGACGGTGATCTCCTGGCCGTCACCGACCGGGAAGTCGACCCGGGCGCCCTCGGAGCGGCCGATCCAGTTGCGCTGCTGCAGCTTGATGGCCTCCGGCCAGTCCAGCGCGTCCAGGTCGCGCAGCAGCCGGTCGGCGTAGGCGGTGATGCGCATGTTCCACTGGCGCAGCTTGGCCTTGAAGACCGGGTAGTTCCCGCGCTCGGAGCGGCCCTCGGCGGTGACCTCCTCGTTGGCCAGCACCGTGCCCAGGCCGGGGCACCAGTTGACCGGCGCGTCGGAGGCGTACGCCAGGCGGTACTCGCCCAGGATGTCGGCGCGCTCGGCGGCGGTCAGCTCCGCCCAGGGGCGGCCGTCCGGGGTGGGCCGGGTGCCGGCCTCGAACTGCGCGACCAGGGTGTCGATCGGCCGGGCCTTGTCGGCCTCCGGGTCGTACCAGGAGTTGAAGATCTGCAGGAAGATCCACTGGGTCCACTTGTAGTACGCGGGGTCGATGGTCTCGATCGAGCGGCGCTGGTCGTGGCCCAGGCCCAGGCGGCGCAGCTGGCGCCGCATGTTGACGATGTTGGCCTCGGTGGAGACCCGCGGGTGGGTGCCGGTCTGGACGGCGTACTGCTCGGCGGGCAGGCCGAAGGCGTCGAAGCCCAGGGTGTGCAGGACGTTGTGGCCCGTCATGCGGTGGTAGCGGGCGTAGACGTCGGTGGCGATGAAGCCCAGGGGGTGGCCGACATGCAGCCCCGCGCCGGAGGGGTACGGGAACATGTCCATGATGAACTTCTTGGGACGGGCCGCCGCCTCCGGGTCGCCGGCCAGCCGCCCGGTGGGGTTCGGGGCCTCGTAGGTGCCCGCCGCCTCCCAGAAGTCCTGCCAGCGTGCCTCGATGTCGGCGGCCAGCTCGGCCGTATAGCGGTGCGGCGCTGCCACCTCGGCAGCGGTGGTCGTCTCGCTCATCGTCCTCAAAGCTCCATCGATCGTCTCTGCCTGCGGCTGCTGCGGACACGGTTTCTGCGGATCTGCGGAAACAAAAATGCCCCTCGCTCAGGAGGGGACGCCGCGCCGATGCCGACCCGGGCGGCCACAGCGAAGGGCCCGGTCGGGACTGATCAGCGCGGCCCGCTAAGCAGAAGGCGTACGGCACACATGGCGTCAGGGTACCGCAGGGCGTACGGGGCCCGCGCCCGGGATTGCCCCGGCGCGGGCCCCGCCCCGATAGCGCCGCCCCGCCGCTACCGGGCCCGAGGGGTCGCGGACCAGTGGTACGGCGGAGCGGCGGCCGGTGTCAGCGGCGGTAGGAGCTGATGTAGCCGGCTCCCGGGCTGCCGACGCCGGTGACGTCGTCGTAGCCGACGGTGGCGTGCAGCGAGCTGTCCTTGCCCAGGCTGCGCAGCGAGGTGATGGTGCCCTTGCTCGCGTCGGTGCCGTTGGCGAAGTCCATCCGGACGACCGCCAGGTCGCGGCCGGCACCCAGCGGGTGGTCGGTCACGTCGTGGTACGCGGCGGTGCCGTAGCGCTGGTAGATCGCCGGGTTGGCGAAGCCGATGGCGATGCCGTGCCGGGCCTGCTGGGCCAGCGCCTGGACGCCGGCGATCACCGGCGCGGCCAGCGAGGTGCCGCCGATCCGGTACTCGTCGTAGCCGAGCTTGCCGTTCGGCAGGGTCTGGGTCTGGCCGACCAGGAAGCCGGTGTTGGGGTCGGCGACGGCCGCGATGTCCGGGACGGTGCGCTTCGCGGCGCCGCCGTTGGCCTTGGCCAGCACGTCCGGGACGATACCCCGCTGGTAGAAGGGCTGCGGCACGGTCTTGCTGGTGCCGCCGCCCGCGCCCCCGTTGAAGGCGCCGGGGAAGCCCGTCCAGTCGTTGCCGTCGGCGGACAGGACCGCCTTCTGGGTGCCCCAGCCGGTCTCCCACTGGTAGCTGTCGCCCTTGCCGACGGCCAGGGAGGTGCCGCCGACCGCGGTCACCCACGCGGAGTTCGCCGGGGTGTCGACCTGCTTGGTGCCGGTGTTGGCGACCTCGTCGCCGTTGTCACCGGAGGAGAAGTAGAAGCCGATGCCCTGGACCGCGCCCTGCTGGAAGATCTGGTCGTAGGCGGCCGCCGAGTCCGGGGTCTGGTTGGCCTCGATGTCGCCCCAGGAGTTGGAGACGATATCGGCCAGGTGCCCGTCGACGATCTTGCCGAGCGAGTCCAGCAGGTCGTCGTCCTGGCAGGAGGCCGCGCCGACGTAGACGATGTCGGAATCGGGGGCGACCGCGTGCAGCGCCTCGACGTCGAGGGTCTCCTCGCCGTACCAGCCGGCCGCGCCGCAGTCCTTGATGTGCGTGTAGTCGCTCGGCAGGACCTGCGACAGCTGGCCCTTGCGGTAGCGGGCGTCGCCGTTGCGGGCGGCGTAGGTCTGCGCGTCCTTGGCGATGGTCGGCGAGGCGTAGGCGTCGGTGATCGCGACGGTGACGCCCTTGCCGGTCCACTTCTTCGCCCCGTAGGCGGCGCGCAGCTGCTTGCCGGTGTAGCCCCGGACCGCGTACGGGGCCTTGCTCCCGTAGGCCGAGGGCAGCGACTGGTTCGTCCGCGAGCCGTAGTACGTGGAGAACGGCCCGGAGTTGCGGAAGACGGGCGACGGCGGCGGCAGTTCGGTGGAGTGGTGCCGGGCCATCCGGGGCGCGTTGTCCAGGCCGGTGACCGTCAGGACCGCGTCGGCCACCGTGGCGGGCGCGGAGGCGGTGGCGGACGGCGCGTGGTACGTGTGGCCGCTCTTGCGGTAGTTGTGCAGGTCGGTGGCGAAGGCCCGCTCGGCGGCCGCCGCGTCGCCGCTGACCGTCACATAGCGGCTGTTGGTGCCGGTGACCGCCAGGCCGGACTTCTTCAGCCAGGCGGTCACCCTGGCTATCTGGTCCTGCGTGGCGCCGTAGCGGGCGCGCACCTGGGCGGCGCTCAGGTACTTCCCGTACGCGGCGGAGTGCGGGTCGGAGACGGCCCTGGCGTAGTCGGCGAGGCCCTTGGCGTCCCGGCCGGCCAGGTAGACCCGGGCGGAGACCTGCGTGGCGGCCGCCGTGGCGCCCTGGTCGGCCCGGTCGGTGGCCCACTGCGGTTTGGTGCCCGCCAGGGCGTGCCGGCCGCCGTCGTGGCCCGCCGCGCCGGCGGTCGGGGCGCCGAGCGCGAGCGCTCCGGCGACCAGCGGCAGCGCCGCTGCCAGGGCCAGACCGGCGCGGGCGCGCGGTGATCCGGTGCGGATTGCTCTCATGTAACCCCCTGCTGTGGCGTTGCGGTGCGCTGCGTGGTGACGCCGCGCCGGTGCGCCGGTGCGCGACACCTGGTCAGCGGTGAATGCGTCGGATGTGACGCTCACGCGATTCGCCACTCTTTCGGTGAACCGTTCATGTCAGGGTTATGCGATCACCAAGAAGAGACCAAAGAGCGGTTCCAAGCGGGCGGAAACGGTCACCAGGGAACGGCCAACGGCCGGAATACGCCAGGTACTTGACGCGTCAGGCGCTTGACGCGACAGGGGGGCGGGGACGTGGCGCGGCAGGCAGGCGACCGGCGGGGAGATCGGTGCCGGCGGGGCCTGCCGTGCCGGCGGGCACTCGGCACCGGCGGACGCGTGCCGCGGTCGGAACGATTGCCGGAGCCGGACGGCCGACGTCATCGACCCACGCCCCACTGCCCCGGAACACAACACAGAGCGGGCCGCCCTTGACGGACGGCCCGCTCTGCCTTCTGTGGAGCTAAGGAGAATTGAACTCCTGACCTCCTGCATGCCATGCAGGCGCTCTACCAACTGAGCTATAGCCCCAGGTCTTGCCCCGCTGCGGTTTCCTTCCGGCTCCCCGCTGCGGCAACGCCTACATTACACGGACCCCCCGGCCTTCTGCCAAATCGGTTCCCCGGAGCCCTCCGGTGGGGCCCGGGGTACTGTCGGCAAGCCTGTCCGATTCGTCCTGGGGAGCCGTACGCCGTGACCGTGCCGGAGCTGGATCAGCCCACCGACCCCCGCGGCGCGCGCCGCGGCGCGGCCGCCGTCCGCCGCCATCCGGTGCTCGCCGCGGCGCTGGCCTGCCTGGCCTCCTTCACCGCCTTCTGGATCGCCCAGCGGCTGGCGCACGTCTCGATGGTCGACCTCATGGTCTACCGCGCCGAGGGCCAGACGGCCCGCGACGGCGCGGACCTCTACGACATGGTCGCCACCTCCGCCCGGCTGCCCAACACCTACCCGCCGTTCGCCGCGCTGCTGTTCATCCCGCTCACCTTCTTCGGCGTCCCGGTGATGCGCACGCTGGCCACCGCCGGGAACCTCGTCCTCCTCCTCGCCGTCGTCCACCTCTCCCTCCGCCTGGTGGGCCGGCCCCGGCGGCTGCCCCCGCTCGCCGCGACGCTCGCCCTCTCCGCGCTGCTGGTGTGGTGCGAGCCGGTCTGGACGACGCTCCGCTACGGGCAGATCAACCTGCTGCTCGCCGTCCTGGTGCTGTGGGACCTGACCCGCCGGAACGGCAACCGCTGGGCGGGCATCGGCATCGGCATCGCGGCCGGGATAAAGCTGACCCCGGCGCTGTTCGCGGTCTTCCTCGCGCTGGCCGGCGCGGTCACCGCCGCCCGCCGGCTCCGCGCCGGCGCCGGATGGCGCGCCGCCTGGAACCCGTGGCTGCGGCAGGCCGCCGTGGCCACCGGCACCTTCGGTGCCACCGCCCTCCTCTCCGCGGTCGTCCTCCCGCGTGACGCGCACCGCTTCTGGACCGAGATCGTCTTCGCCGCCGACCGGGTCGGCGAGGTGGAGATCACCGCGAACCAGTCGCTGCGCGGCGTCCTGGCCCGGCTGCTGCACACCCACGACCCCGGCGCCGCCTGGCTCGTCCTGGCCACCCTGGCGGCCGCCGCCGGACTGGCGCTGGCCGCCGCGGCGCTGCTCCGCGGCGAACGGGCCTGGGCGACCCTGACCTGCGCGGCCACCGCCCTGCTGATCAGCCCGATCTCGTGGTCGCACCACTGGGTCTGGGGCGTCCCGATGCTGATCCTGCTGGGCTCCGAGGCGATGCGGCACACGGGCCCCGCCGCCCGGCGCCGGTGGGCGGTGACCGGCGTGATGGGGCTGCTCTTCTGCTCGTTCGCCCTGTGGTGGGTGCCGCACCGCTGGCACCAGCACGAGGAACTCCACCAGAACGCCGGGCAGATGCTGCTCTCAGCGGTCTACCCGCTGGCCGGGACAGCCCTGCTGGTGATGACCGCGCTCCGCCTCCGGGAGCGTCCGACCGCCGCCACCACCAGCACGCAGGCACCAGAAGCGCCCAGAGCAGTTGAAGCGCCGGAAGTGGCGGCGGAACCCACGCCCGATTCACGACCCGCGCACTGATCACACCCCGCCCCCTGATCAGGCCGGCGCCCCATCCCCCGCCGCCTGCCATGCCGTTGCTCGCCATGCCTTCCCCCGTTCCGCGCGGCCGGCCGCGTCCAGCCGTGCCGTCCCCGTTGTCTGTGTGGCGTCCCGCCGGCGGGCGATCCCGCGGCGGTGACACAGCGTGAACGCCCGGCCGCGCGACGGCAGTTCCGGCTCACCGGAAATGAACGAAGATGAGCGGTAACGCTCGACGGATGCCCGCAACTGGCAGGCGAGGGACGGAAAGTGACCGCCCGGCAGGCGGCCGGGGCGGAAACGGCAGCACGCCCGGACCGCCGCCCGAAGAACGAAGGGCGAAGAATGAAGAGCGACGAGCCACGCCCCCCGGCCCCGGCCCCCGCCTCAACTCACGCCGTGGCGAAGGAGTAGAACCGTTTCAGCGTGCAGTGCTCGTCCAGCAGACGGCCGTAGATCGGCTCCCCGTCGAGTTCGCGGTAGGTCTCGATGGGATCGCCTTTTATGACCAGGGCGCGCGCGCATTCCTCGCACCAGTACTGGTAGTCGGCGTTGACCGGTTCCATATCGCGGACGATCGGCGTACCGCTGCCGCACCAGTCGCACTTCCTGCTGTGGGCGCCCATCCATCAGCTCCAACTGTGGCCGCAGGCCGTACAGACGTAGGAAACGCCGCCGTTGTCGCCCAGGACCTGCGCGACATGGGAGGAGCCGCAGGAGGGGCACTGGAGAGCCGCTCCCCCGGCGGTGCGCGCGGTGGCCGGGCCGGGCAGGTCGTCGACCTCCCCAAGGATGCTCGTGGGCATCGCGATCTCTCCTCCCCTGGCGGCGCCGTCCGATTCTGCCACGGACGGCGCACCAGGTCAGGTCCGCCCGCGGAGCATCCGGGCGGCCTTGCGGGCGCCACGGGCAGTGAGGTACGTCACGGCGGCGGATCCGGGCCCGCCGCACCGGGGAGCGCCCGCCCGCAACGCGAAGATCCCGCCTCCTGCTGGAGACGGGATCTTCCGGTTTGTGGAGCTAAGGAGAATTGAACTCCTGACCTCCTGCATGCCATGCAGGCGCTCTACCAACTGAGCTATAGCCCCGGGTCTTGTTCCGCTCCTCCGGGTTTCCCCGGCGGCGCCGCGAACAAGAAGAACTTTAGCCTGCGACCTGCCCAGATGTGAAATCCGGGTCCGGCCGGCCCTCTCGGGGGGCTCAGTCGTCGTCGCCGAGGACCGGCTCGGGCAGGGTGCCGGCGTTGTGCTCCAGCAGCCGCCAGCCGCGGGCGCCCTCGCCCAGCACCGACCAGCAGCAGTTCGACAGCCCGCCCAGGCCCTCCCAGTGGCGGGCCTCCAGGCCGAGCAGGCGCCCGATGGTGGTGCGGATGGTGCCGCCGTGGCTGACCACGACCAGGGTGCCCTCGTCGGGCAGCTTGTCGGCGTGGCGGAGCACCACCGGGGCGGCGCGGTCGGCGACCTCGGTCTCCAGTTCGCCCCCGCCGCGGCGCACCGGCTCACCGCGCTTCCAGGCGGCGTACTGCTCGCCGTACCGGGCGAGGATCTCGTCGTGCGTCAGGCCCTGCCAGGCGCCCGCGTAGGTCTCCCGCAGCGCGGCGTCGTAGGTGACGTCCAGGCGCGTCAGGGCGGCCAGCTCGCCGGCCGTGGCCACCGCCCGGCTCAGGTCCGAGGCGATGATGGCGTCCGGCCGCAGGGCGGCCAGCAGCCGGGCGGCGCGGCGGGCCTGGGCCCGGCCGGTCTCGGTCAGCTCGATGTCGGTCGAGCCCTGGAAGCGGCGCTCCAGATTCCAGGCCGTCTGGCCGTGGCGCCACAGGACGAGGCGGCGGCCCCGGCCGCCCTTGGTGCCGTTCAGCGCAGGTCTCCGTCCTCTTCGCCCGCGGCGGCGTGCGCGGCGGCCTTGCCGCGGGTGGCCTTGGCCTCCTCCGGGAGGTCGATCTCCGGGCAGTCCTTCCACAGGCGCTCCAGCGCGTAGAACACCCGCTCCTCGCTGTGCTGGACGTGGACGACGATGTCGACGTAGTCGAGCAGCACCCAGCGGGCCTCGCGGTCGCCCTCGCGGCGGACCGGCTTGGCGCCGAGGTCCTTGTTGAGTCGTTCCTCGATCTCGTCGACGATCGCCTTGACCTGGCGGTCGCTGGGCGCGGAGGCCAGCAGGAAGGCGTCGGTGATCGAGAGGACGTCGCTGACGTCGTACGCGATGATGTCGTGCGCGAGCTTGTCGGCCGCGGCCTGGGCGGCGGCGTTGATGAGCTCGAGGGAGCGGTCCGTGGCGGTCACAAGCGGCTTTCCGGGTCGGGGGGTGCCGCTCCGGAGGGCACGGGAGGCGCGGCGGAGCCGGTGGCGCACCGCGGTCCCGGGCTGCCGGATCGGCGGTCAGGTACCCCTCAAGGGTCTCACGGACCGCCGACAGTCCCGGCGGGGTTTTCCCGCCCGCCGGGACGCGGTGACATCGGCCCTGGTCAGCGCGGTGGCCGACCCGGTGCTCAGCCCTTGTAGTCCTGGCCGAGGATCACCGCGATATCGGCGTTGGCCTCGACCTTGCCCTGGCGGACGGCGCCGGCCGGCAGGCCGAGGGTCTTGGCGACCTCGGCGGCCTTGGCCTGCTGGGAGGCGTCCGCGTAGACGACCTGGGAGGCCGCCGCGGTGCCGGCGCTGCCGTCGTCGACGAAGGTGTAGCCGCCGTTGAGGAGCGCGACCTGGGCCTTGCCGGTGGCGGCCTTGGTGCCGGTGGCGTTGCGGACCGCGACCCGGGGCGTGGCACCGGGCGAGGTCTTCTTGACCGTGCCGCCCAGGATGTCCTTGACGACGCCGGCGGCGGTGCCCTGGCCCAGTGTCCCGTCGGCCTGTACGGGCAGCACCTCGGTGGTGTACTTGCCGGTCTTGGCCAGTTCCGCCCGCTGCGCCAGCGAGCTGCCCAGCTGGCCCTCGGTGAGCGGCGGGTCGAGGATCTGGAGCAGCGACTTCACGGTGGCGGTGGCGCCGTCCGCGTCGCTGGAGACCTTCTTCAGGGTGGCCTGCATGACCTGGCCGAACCGGGTCAGCTGCTTGGTCTGGTTCTCCCCCGGGCCCTGGTAGGTGGCGTACGCGACGGCCGCCTGCCCGTTGAGGAGCTGGCCGCTGCCCTGTTTGACCAGCGGGTCGTCGCCCTTCTTGGCGCCGGGGACGGCGGTGTCGGTGTCGACGGTGATGCCGCCGACCGTCTCGACGAGGTTCTCCAGGTAGGGCGTGTCCAGCCGCCAGCTGGCCTTGAGGTCGGCGCCCAGGAGGGTGTTGAGGGCCTCCCGGGTCGCGTCGGTGCCGTCGTCCTTGACGGACTTGCCCAGGGTCGTGGTGGTGCCGTCCTCCTTGGGGACGACGAGGCTGTTGGGCAGCAGCAGGGTGGTGCCCTTGCGGGTGGTCTCGTTGTCCACCAGGAGGGCGGTGGAGCTGGTGCCGGTCTTGGTGTCGCGGAGGTTCACCACCAGGACGTCGCGCTTCTGGCCGCCGGCCTCGGCCGCGGCGCCGCCGGTCCCGCCGGACAGTCCGGGCAGCTCGCCCGCCCACCACAGATAGCCGACGCCGCCGGCCACCAGGAGGGCCAGCACGACGCAGAGCGCGATGAGCCGGCTGCGGCCGCGCCGCTTGGCCTCCTCGCGCCGCTCGGTGCGGCTCTCGGTGAACTTCAGCCAGTCGATGACGTCCTCGGACTCCTCGTCCGGGTCCTCGACGAAGGCGAACTGCTCGGTGCGGTAGTCCTCGTCGGCCGCGCCCCCCTTGGCGCCGGGGGTGCCCTGCGGCCCGGTGGGCGCGGCGGGGGCGGGCGGCTCCTCGGGGGCGGTGGCCGGCGCGCGGTCCTGGTGCGGCTGCGGCTGCTCGTGTTGGGGCTCGTGGTGGGGGTCCCCGTAAGGGAGCTGTTCGTACGGCGGCTGCTGGGCCTGGTGCGGAATCCAGCCGTCCTGGTGGGGCGGCTGCTGCTGCGGCTGGGCGTACGGGTCGTACTGCTGGGGGTAGCCGGGCTGCTGCGGGGCCTCGGGGCGGCCGTAGGCGTCGTAGCCGTACTGCTGCTCGCCCGGGTACGGCTGCCCGTCCGGCGGCGCCTGGTGGCCGGGCGCCCCGTAGGGGTCGTACGGGTCGTAGGGGGGCGCGGCGGCGGGGGCGGCGGTCTGCCCGTAGGGGTCGTGGGGCTCCTGCCCGTAGGACTGCTGGGCCCCGTAGGACTGCTGCTGCCCGTACGACTGCTGCGCCCCGTAGGGCTGCGGCGCCTCCTGGTACACCGGCCGGCCGTACGCGTCGTAGGCGTGGCCCGGCTGCCCCTGCTCCCCGGGCTGTCCCGGCTGCCCCTGGTGCCCGTGCCGCTGGGCATAGGGGTCCTGGGCGTATGGGTCCTGCGGCCCGTACGGATCCTGTCGGTCGCTCACCGGTGCCCCTTTCCGTCTGCCCCGTCAGCGGTCGTCGCGGTACAGCTGCTTTTTGTCGATGTAGCGCACCACACCGTCCGGTACGAGGTACCAGACCGGATCCCCCTGGGCGACGCGCGCCCGGCAGTCGGTCGAGGAGATGGCCAGCGCGGGCACCTCTACCAGGGACACCGCGCCCTCGGGGAGCCCGGGGTCCGCGAGGACGTGCCCGGGCCGGGTCACCCCGATGAAGTGGGCCAGCGAAACCAGCTCCGCCGCGTCGTGCCAGGTCAGGATCTGGCTGAGGGCGTCGGCGCCGGTGATGAAGAACAGGTCCGCGTCGCGGTGCAGGGTCCGCAGGTCACGCAGCGTGTCTATGGTGTACGTCTTGCCGCCGCGGTCGATGTCGATGCGGCTGACGGAGAACTGCGGATTCGACGCGGTCGCGATGACCGTCATCAGATAGCGGTCCTCGGCCGGGGACACCTTCTTGTGGCTCTTCTGCCACGGGTGTCCCGTGGGCACAAAGATGACCTCGTCGAGGTGGAACTGGCTGGCCACCTCGCTGGCGGCGACCAGGTGTCCGTGATGGATCGGGTCGAAAGTGCCGCCCATCACGCCGAGCCGCCGCTTCACGGGCCCTGTGTGCTCTCCCATGCGTGCAGACCCTACTTGGCGGGGCGCGGTGCCGGGGGCCGGGGCCGGAAAGGCTTAGCGGTCGCGGTTGAAACGGGTGGTGATCCAGAGCAGGAGCAGCAGGATGACCAGGGCGCTGCCGCCGGTGACGGCGGGGTTCAGGCTCTCGTGGTTGCCGCCTCCGTGCCCGGCTTCGGCGAGGGAGACCAGGGACTGTGCGGCGGAATTCAGGCTCATCGTTGGCAGACCAATCCGGGCGGGTATTCGGACAGAGGCTTCCGCCACATCGTAAGCGCCACGTCACCGGGGGCTCACGCCGACTCCGCCCGAAGGCGTCCGGCCGGGGTCGCGCGGCTGCGCGGCGGGCTTCCGGACGGCCCGTTACGGACCGTTTCGCCCCTTCCGGCCCGTTCCGGGGCCCGGGGATCAGTCCTGGTTGCCGTAGCCGCGCAGCAGGAACCACGCGAGCAGCGCGGCGCCCACCACGCCCACGATGATCACGGTGCGCAGGATCCAGCCGGGGCCGCCGTCCCGGGAGGTCTCCTGGGCGGCGGCGAGCAGCAGGCTCGGGTGCGGCATGGCGATGGCTCCCTTTGCGTACGGGCCCCGTCGGGCTTTGGTGCACTCGCCAGCGTACGCCCGGGCATCCATTCGACTGTCAGTGGCGTCCTCTAGTCTGAATCCACGCAGTCGAACAGGGGGAGGCCCCAATGACGGAGAGCCCAGACGGCGGCGCGAGCGTACCGAGCCGGAACCGCAAGCGGTTCCCCGGTATCTCGTCGCGCTCCTACGAGCACCCGGCGGACCGCTCGGCGCTGGTCGCCCTGCGCAAGCTCAGCGGCTTCGACACCGTCTTCAAGACGCTCAGCGGCCTGCTGCCGGAGCGCAGCCTGCGGCTGCTCTTCCTGTCGGACTCGGTGCGCGTCGGCGACCAGCAGTTCGCCCATCTGCACGCCATGCTGCGCGACGCCTGCTACATCCTGGACCTCGAGAAGGTCCCGCCGATGTACGTCAATCAGGACCCGCAGCCCAACGCCATGTGCATCGGCCTGGACGAGCCGATCATCGTGGTCTCGACCGGCCTGATCGAGCTGCTGGACGAGGAGGAGATGCGGGCCGTCATCGGCCACGAGGTCGGCCACGCCCTGTCCGGGCACGCCGTGTACCGCACGATCCTGCTGTTCCTGACCAACCTCGCGACCAAGGTCGCCTGGATCCCGCTGGGCAATGTCGCGGTGATGGCGATCGTGGCGGGGCTGCGCGAGTGGTTCCGCAAGTCGGAGCTGTCCGCGGACCGCGCGGGCCTGCTGGTCGGGCAGGACCTCCAGGCGTCGATGCGCGGCCTGATGAAGCTGGCCGGCGGCAACCACCTCCACGAGATGAATGTGGACGCCTTCCTCAAGCAGGCCGAGGAGTACGAGGCCGGCGGCGATCTGCGGGACTCCGTGCTGAAGATCCTCAACCTCCTCCCCCGCAGCCACCCGTTCACCACCGTCCGCGCCGCCGAGCTGAAGAAGTGGGCCGCCAGCCGCGACTACCAGCGCATCATGGACGGCCACTACCCGCGCCGCGACGAGGACAAGGACGCCTCGGTCTCCGACTCCTTCCGGGACTCCGCGGCGCACTACGCCGAGTCGGTGCGCACCAGCAAGGACCCGCTGATGGGCCTGGTGCGCGATCTGGCGGGCGGCGCCGGGGACTTGGGTGGCAAGCTGCGCGACACCGTCTTCGGCACGCGGGCGAACGGCGCCAACGGCACCGGCCGCCCTAGTGGAGCGGATGGTCCGGAGTCGGCTGGCTAGCGGCCGAAAGCTCGCCGCACAGCGAGGCGTTGGCCCGGCCCCGGGCGTAGGGGTCGGTGCCGGCGGGCCGGCCGGAGCCGGCGTGCTGCCCGGCGAGCAGCGGGTGCAGCACCCCGGCCGGCTGCGCGGAGCAGGCCAGCGGCCCGGCCTGGAGGCTGCTCTGGACGACCGACAGCCGGTGGTCGGCGAGGTCGTCCCGGCCGATCCGGAAGTGCAGTTGGCGCCGGACGGTGACGAGCGAGGCGGCGCCCGGCGTCGGGGTGCCGGTATCCGGGCCCGCGGCGTCCGGCCGCGCTCCGGGGGCGAGCTGGACGGCGTAGACGAAGGTGTAGTCGGCGGCGACGTCGAGGGTGTCGGCGCTCAACTCCGTCGCCCTCATCGTGCCGTTGACGCGGACCTCGCGGTCCGCGAGGCGGACCTGGTGGGGGTCGAAGCGGACGAGCCAGCCGGTGGCGGCGTCCCGGCCGTTGTCGTCCGGGTGCGCCATGCTGCGGTCGAACTGGTCGAGCTGGCCGGTGTCCAGCAGCAGTCTGACGGGCCGTACGGCGCCGCCGGTCAGGGTCGCCGGGTCCACCGACGAGCGGACGAGGTAGTCCTTGGCGATGGTCAGCGCGTCGACGAGCTGACCATCGGAGAAGTGCGCGGTGCGCCGGAGGTCGGGGAGGTTGATGCCGGCCTCGCCGATGCGGTAGGCGGCCGCCGGGCTGTGGGCGAAGAGGTCGGCGGGGGTCGCGCCGGGGACGGTGCCGGGCGGCGCCAGCGGCACCACCGAGGAGCGCAGCAGCTCCGCCCGGACGGCCTCGGGGGTCTTGTAAGGGTGCCGGACGCC
Organism: Streptomyces sp. NRRL F-4489; assembly: GCF_001509485.1. GTDB lineage: Bacteria > Actinomycetota > Actinomycetes > Streptomycetales > Streptomycetaceae > Streptomyces. The sequence continues at coordinate 81,267 of NZ_LLZI01000057.1, read as the reverse complement.
CATGTAGACGGCGGTGCCGAAGGCCAGCACGATCAGCAGCACGAGCAGGACGGCCTGCCGGGAGCCGCCGGGCCGGAGCCAGGTGTGGCGGGTCCGGACGGCCGGGGCGTGGTGCTCGCCCAGCCGCTCGTCGGCGGAGAACTCCTGAAGCCGCGCAGCGCGGACGAACCGCTCGTCGAAGACGACGGATCGGTATTCGTCGTCACCGCCTCCCGGGGCGCCGTCGGGCGTCCCTTCGGGAGGGTCACCAGGCCCGGTCATACAACAAGGGTAGGTCTGACGGGGCCGCCGTAAACGCCGGGAAGCGGCACGACTTCGCGTCAGTGCGGGGCCGGGCCGGCCGAGAACGAGGGGCGCGGCGGCGCGGACGCGGACGGCGGCAGGCCGGGGCGGGGGCTGCGGAGGGTGCCTGGGCCGCCCTCGGGAGGGGCGCCGGAGGGCGGGGTGTCGACGCCGGAGGAGCTGGCCGGCGGGGCGGGGCTCTGGCCGCGGCCGGCGGCGCCTCTGTAGACGGCGCTGAAGGCCAGGGCGACCAGGCCGACGCCCATCACCACGGCCAGCACCCAGGCCATCGGGCGGTGCCAGCGGGCGGTGCCGCGGTAGGGGCGCAGGGAGCCGCCGTACGGTCCGTAGGGGTCGTCCTCGGGGTCGTCGTCGCCGGCGGCGCGGGGGCGGGCGCCGGGGTCGCGGCCGTAGTCGTCGTCGGTGCCGAAGCCGGCTCCGGGGCGGGCGGCGGCCTCGGCCTCGGCGCGCGCCTCGGCGGCCGCCAGCATCCGCTCGACCGCCGAGGGCTCGTGGATCGTCGCGGCCCGTACGAAGTCCTCGTCGAAGACCACGGATGCGAACTCCCCGTCCGCCTGTCCGTGGCTCCCGTGGTGGTGCTCGTCGGGCTCTTCGCCGTCCGGGAACGGCGTGCCCCCCGCGTCGTCCGGCACCCGTCCAGGGTAGCCCCGACCGGACGTCTTGGGCAGGGAGAGAAGCGGCCGGAAGCGGCCGGACCGCCGGCGGAACGGGGCCGTCCGCCGGCGCCGGGTCAGCGGGTGTGGCCGTCGCCGGTGAGGATGTACTTGGTGGACGTCAGCTCCGGCAGGCCCATGGGGCCGCGGGCGTGCAGCTTCTGGGTGGAGATGCCGATCTCGGCGCCGAAACCGAACTGACCGCCGTCGGTGAACCGCGTCGAGGCGTTGACCGCGACGGTGGTGGAATCCACCAACTGGGTGAAGCGGCGGGCGGCGGCCTGGGAGCCGGTGACGATGGCCTCGGTGTGGCCGGAGGACCAGCGGCGGATGTGCGCCACCGCGGCGTCCAGGTCGGGCACCACGGCGGCCGCGATGTCGTACGAAAGATACTCGGCAGCCCAGTCCTCGTCGGTGGCCGGGGCGACCAGGCCGGGGCCGGCCTGCTGCCAGGCGGCATCGCCGTGCACCACGACGCCTGCCTCGGTCAGCGCCTCCAGGGCGCGGGGCAGGAACTTCTCGGCGATGCCGGCGTGCACCAGGACCGTCTCGGCGGCGTTGCAGACGCTGGGGCGCTGGGCCTTGGAGTTGACCAGGATGCCGATCGCCATGTCGAGGTCGGCGGCCTCGTCGACGTAGACGTGGCAGTTGCCGGTGCCGGTCTCGATGACCGGGACGGTGGACTCCTCGACGACGGTGCGGATCAGGGCGGCGCCGCCGCGCGGGATCAGCACGTCGACCAGGCCGCGGGCGCGCATCAGCTCGCGCACCGAGTCCCGGCTCTCACCGGGCACCAGCTGCACCGCGTCGGCCGGCAGCCCGGCGCTCTCCACGGCGCCGCGCAGGACCTCCACCAGGGCGCTGTTGGAGGCGTAGGCGGAGGACGAGCCGCGCAGCAGGACGGCGTTGCCGGACTTCAGGCAGAGGGCGGCGGCGTCGACGGTGACGTTGGGGCGGGCCTCGTAGATGATGCCGACGACGCCGAGCGGGACGCGGACCTGGCGGAGGTCGAGGCCGTTGGGCAGGGTGGAGCCGCGCACCACCTCGCCGACCGGGTCGGGCAGGGCGACGACCTTGCGGACGTCCTCGGCGATGGCGGCGATCCGCTCGGGGGTGAGGGTGAGGCGGTCCACGATCGCCTCGGAGGTGCCGGCGGCCCGGGCCTTGTCCACATCCTTGGCGTTGGCGGCGACCAGGGCGGCGGTCTGCGCGACCAGGGCGTCGGCGATGGCGAGCAGCGCGCCGTCGCGGGCCGTGCGCGGCAGCGGGGCGAGGGCGGCGGCCGCCTCGCGGGCGCGGCGGGCGGTGTCGAGGACGGGCGAGGACTGGGATGCGCTGCTGGTCATGGCCGCAGCCTAACGCCGCGCCGGGCGCCCGCCGCGCCGGATTCCACAGAGCGGGACGGCCGGTCGCACCGGCGGGCGGGGCCTGTGGACGGCGCGCCGGGCCCGGCGGGGTGCGGCGGCCCGCCCGCGTACGAGCCCGGCCCCGGCCCGCCCGCGTACGCCGCCGGGCGGGCCGGGCCCCGACCCGCCCGGCCGGCAGCCGCCCCCTAGGCGGACACCCCCTAGTACGGATGCACCCCCACCGGAGACGCCGGCGGCGGCCCGTAGCCCTCGGCGACGCGCTGGTGGTAGGTCTCCCGGTCGATGACCTCCAGGCCGACGATCTCCCAGGGCGGGAGTTTGGCGGTCGACCGGTGCTCGCCCCACAGCCGGAGCGCGACCGCCGCCGCGTCGTGCAGGTCCCGGGCCTCTTCCCAGTAGCGGATCTCGGCGTGGTCGTTGGCGTAGCGGCTGGTCAGCAGGAACGGATGGTCGTGGGCGAGCTGCTCCAGCGCCCGCCGGACCTCCTTCAGCGGGGCCTCGGCACCGGAGACGCTGAGCGTGACGTGCCACAGCCGGGAGGTCTCCCGGCGCTCGTCCTCCCGGGCCCGCGGTGCCGTCCGGTCCCGCTCCGCCCGCCGGGCGTCCTCCGGGCGGACGGCTCTCGCGGCGGACCCGACGCTGGTCAGTGTGCGCTCCGCCGTCCCTCGGGCCGGAGCCCCTGGGCGCCCTCGTGTCACCGGCGGCCTCCTGTGATGCGAATCGCTCCGCCCCTCGGGGTGCGGAGCCGACTGGTGCGGTCGTCCTTCGGCGTGACGCGCTCGCGCGCTGCGGGCGCCGCTCCCCCGTGGCGCCCGCAACAAAGTTGACCAGTCCGCGGCCGCCCGCGGGGCCGTTTTACCGAAGGTGCCCGGTGAAAGGCTGATGAAGGCCGGTCCCGTACGCCCGCCCCGGCCCCTGCGGGCCGAGCCCCCGCGCCCTACGGGTCAGTGGTCCAGCAGCACCAGGTCGTCGCGGTGCACGACCTCCCGCTCATACGCCGGTCCGAGCTCGCGGGCCAGATCCCGGGTGGAACGACCAATCAATCGGGGGATTTCCCGGGCGTCGAAGTTGACGAGTCCGCGGGCGACCGCGCGGCCGGCCGGGTCCCGCAGCTCCACCGGGTCGCCGGCCGAGAACTCGCCCTCGACGGCGGAGATCCCGGCGGGCAGCAGCGAGGACTTCCGCTCCACGACGGCCCGTACGGCACCGTCGTCCAGGACCAGGGCGCCGCGCGGCGTGGAGGCGTGCGCCAGCCACAGCAGCCGGTCGGCGGAGCGCCGGCCGGTGCGCAGGAAGTGGGTGCCGGTGGGGGCGCCGGCCAGCGCGTCGGCGGCGTGCACGGCGGAGGTCAGCACGACCGGGATGCCGGCCGCGGCGGCGATCCGGGCCGCCTCGACCTTGGTGACCATGCCGCCGGTGCCCACCCCGGACTTGCCCGCGCTCCCGATGGAGACGCCCTCCAGGTCCTGGGGGCCGGAGACCACGGCTATCCGGGACGTGCCGGGGGTGGCCGGGTCGCCGTCGTAGAGGCCGTCCACGTCGGAGAGGAGGATCAGCAGGTCGGCGCGGACCAGGTGGGCGACCAGGGCGGCCAGCCGGTCGTTGTCGCCGAAGCGGATCTCGTCGGTGGCGACGGTGTCGTTCTCGTTGACGATCGGCACCACCCCCATGGCCAGCAGCTGGTCCAGGGTGCGGCAGGCGTTGCGGTAGTGGCCCCGGCGGCTGGTGTCGTCGGCGGTGAGCAGCACCTGGCCGACCCGGCGGCCGTAGCGGGCGAACGAGGCGGTGTAGCGGGCGACCAGCAGGCCCTGGCCGACACTGGCGGCGGCCTGCTGGCGGGCCAGGTCCCGGGGGCGGCGGTCCAGGCCCAGAGGGGCCAGACCGGCGGCGATGGACCCGGAGGAGACCAGCACGATCTCCTTGTCCTGGTGCTTGGCCAGGACGTCCACCAGGGCGTCGACGCGGTCCGCGTCCAGTCCGCCGGCGGCGGTGGTCAGCGAGGAGGAGCCGACCTTCACCACGATCCGGCGCGCGGCCGCCACGCCCTCCCGGCGCGCGCCGCCCCCGGCCGAGGCCCCGTGGTCCGCCGCTCCGTCTTGCCTTGCCCCTGCCACCTGCACAACCCCTGTTGCTCGTGTCCGCGCGTCCCCGCTGCCCGCGGGGCCGCCGATGCGTCCCGTACAGCCGCAATCTACGGCAGCGGCCCCGGCGGCCGCCTCGCCATATCGCCTGGCGGACGCCCCGGTGGACACCGGGGCCGACGGCCGGCCCCCGATAGCCGCGCATGCCCGCCATCCAGGATGCCGAGCGCATGACCGTCATCCAGGACTACCAGCCGAAAAGAACTAAGACGGAAAACGGCACCCGAAGGTTGCGTTCGATTGGTCCGTTTCGCGGCGAAGAGCGCCACAGCAGATTGTCACCAGGGCCAACAAGGTCATACGGTCGGGTGTCCATCGGTCCCGTTTCGCCGCTCCGGCGGCGTCGCAGCGCGGGACCGGGCCGCCGTCCCCGGCCTCCCCCCATGCCCTTTCTGCTGCCAGGAGCCCTCCCCCGTGCTTTCCGCCGGAATCGCCCCCAGACGAGCCGTGCAGCTCGCGGCGCTGATCGCGATGATGGTCGCGTTCACCGCGCAGCTGGTCGGCGCGCTGCTGCCCGTCATTCCGCTGTTCATCGCCGCGTCCGTGGTCAACCTGGGTCTCGACCTGGTCCTCCAGCACCAGCAGCCCGGTCTGCTCTCCCTCCTGGGCCGGATCCGCTTCGATGTGACGGTGCGTCAGCTCTTGCGGGACATGCTGATACTGGTCGGCCTCCTGCACATCGACGGCATCAACCCCCTGGAGGAGCAGGCCCCCCTCACCATCACCCTGCTCGCCTTCTACGGCACCCACTTCGTGTGCCAGGCCGTCGCCGTCCTGGTGCGCCGGTCCCGCGCCCTGCCGTTCGTCACCCGCAACGTCGACGCGACCGCGCTGGGCCTGACCGACGCCCCGCCGCGGCTGCTGTACCGCCAGACCGGGCGGCGGCTGCTGCGCTTCTCGGTGCCCACCACCGCCGGCATGATGATCACCGCGGTGACCGGCAACGCCTTCTGGGGCGGCGCCGGCATCGGCGTGGCCCTGGTGCTCTCCGCCGCCGGCACCCTCTACCTGAGCACCTGGCTGCTGCCCCGCAAACAGGTCATCGGCGAGCAGCGCGCCCTGGAGTGGCTGGACGCCTGGCTGGCCGCCTACCGGCCCACGGTCGGCATGTACTTCTCCGGGGGCTCGGCCTCCGCCTATCAGGCCAACATGTGGCTGGGCACCCTGGCCGGGCTGGACGGCCGGCCGATCATCGTGCTGCGCGAGCGGTTCATGGTGCAGAAGATCGAGGCCACCGACATCCCGATCGTCTGCATCCCCAAGGTCGCCCACCTGATGCGCCTGGAGCACACCACCCTCAAGGTGCTGCTGCACCCGGCGAACTCCGGCAAGACCTCGCAGATCCTGCGGATCCCCTCCATCAAGCACGCCTTCATCAACCACGGCGAGAGCGACAAGCTCTCCTCCTGCAACCCGTACGCCAAGGCGTACGACGAGGTGTGGGTGGCCGGTCCGGCGGCCCGGGACCGCTACCAGCTCGCCGACATCGGCGTGGAGGACAAGGACGTCGTCGAGGTCGGCCGCCCCCAGCTGGCCCCGATCCGCCCCTACGAGGGCGCGCCCCTCGGCCCGTACACCACGGTGCTCTACGCGCCGACCTGGGAGGGCTGGGACGGCAATCCGGGCAACACATCGGTGATCCTGGCCGGCGAGAACATCGTCCGGGCGCTGCTCGCCGACCCCGGGGTGCGGCTGCTCTACAAGCCGCACCCGATGACCGGCTCGGTGGACCCGCGGGCGGGCGCCGCCAACGCCCGGATCCAGGCGATGATCGCCGAGGCCAACGCGCGCCGCGGCGGCCCGCTGCCCGGCCCCGAGGCCGCCGCCGAACTCGCCCGCCGCACCGCCGAACTGGACCGGCTGACCACCGCCGACTTCCGCAAGAGCGCCGACGAGCTGGAGCGGATGCGGCTCCAGAGCACCCCCGAGGCGGGCCGCGCGGCCGCCGTCGAGGCCGCCGTCGCCGCCTGGGAGCGGGCGTACTGGGACTCCTTCCCCGAGTGGGAGCACCAGGTCATCACCGACGCGCGCCCCTCCATCTTCGCCTGCTTCAACGCGGCGGACCTGCTGATCAGCGATGTCTCCAGCGTCGTCTCCGACTACCTGACCAGCGAGAAGCCGTACGCGGTCGCCAACACCTCCGGGCTGGCCGAGGACGACTTCCGGGCGCAGTACCCGACCGTGCGGGCGGCCACCGTCCTCGCGCCGGACGCGGCCGGGGTGCCGGCGCTGCTCGCCGCGGTCCGCGACCCGGCCCGCGACGGGCTGGCCGCGGCCCGCGCCGAGCTGAAGGAGCATCTGCTCGGCCCGTCCGACCCGCCCTCGGCGGTCCGCTTCAACGAGGCCGTGCTGGAGCTGTGCGCCAAGGCCGACGAGCGGCGCCGCCGGATGGAGAGCCGGCTGTCCGGCATCCCCGTCCAGCGGCAGGCCGCCGGCGCCGCCGGGACGGCCCCGCCGGCCACCGGTGGCGCCCCGGACGCCCCCGCCGCCGTCTAGCCCGCAGCGGGCCGCCCACGGCCCCGCACGGGCATGCACAAAGGCCCCGGGAGGAACGCTCCTCCCGGGGCCTTGCTACGTATCGGAACCGGCTCGTACGTGGCGGATCAGCTCGTACGCGTCAGGACGATCCCGTACGCATCAGAACGAGTCCGTACGCATCGGTCCTAGAACGGCGAGAAGCCGTCGTAGTCGCTCTGCGCCTCGTCGCGCTCCGCCTCGCGGTCGCGGCGCCGCTGCGCGGCCGGGCGGGGCGCCTCGAAGCGGTGGTCCTCACCGCGCCGGCCCAGCATCTCCGCGCCGGCCGTCACCGAGGGCTCCCAGTCGAAGACCACCGCGTCGTCCTCGGGGCCGATCGCCACACCGTCCATGGCGCGGGCGCCGGCCTTGAGGAGCGCGTCCTCGACGCCGAGGCGGTTGAGCCGGTCGGCCAGATAGCCGACGGCCTCGTCGTTGTTGAAGTCGGTCTGGCGGACCCAGCGTTCGGGCTTCTCGCCGCGGACGCGGAAGAAGCCGTCGCCCTCCTTGCTGACCGTGAAGCCCGCGTCGTCCACCGCCTTGGGGCGGATCACGATCCGGGTGGCCTCCTGGACGGGCTTGGCCGCGCGCGCCGCGGCGACGATCTCCGCCAGCGCGTACGACAGCTCCTTCAGGCCCTGGCGGGCGACCGCGGAGACCTCGAAGACGCGGTAGCCGCGCGCCTCCAGATCCGGGCGGATCATGTCCGCGAGGTCCTTGCCGTCCGGGATGTCGATCTTGTTGAGGACGACCACCCGCGGCCGGTCGTCGAGCCCGCCGTACTGGGCCAGTTCCTCCTCGATGACGTCGAGGTCGGAGACCGGGTCGCGGTCCGACTCCAGGGTGGCGGTGTCCAGGACGTGGACCAGCACCTCGCAGCGCTCGACGTGCCGCAGGAACTCCAGGCCCAGGCCCTTGCCCTGGCTGGCGCCGGGGATCAGACCGGGCACGTCGGCGATGGTGTAGACCGTCGCGCCGGCCGTGACCACGCCGAGGTTGGGCACCAGGGTGGTGAAGGGGTAGTCGGCGATCTTCGGCTTGGCCGCGGAGAGCACCGAGATCAGCGAGGACTTGCCGGCGCTGGGGTAGCCGACCAGCGCGACGTCCGCGACGGTCTTCAGCTCCAGCACGATGTCCCGGGTCTCGCCGGGCTCGCCGAGCAGCGCGAAGCCGGGGGCCTTGCGGCGGGCCGAGGCCAGCGCGGCGTTGCCGAGGCCGCCGCGGCCGCCCTGGCCCGCGACGAACCGCGTGCCCTGGCCGACCATGTCGGCGAGCACCTCGCCGTTGCCGTCCAGGACGACCGTGCCGTCCGGCACCGGCAGGATCAGGTCCTTGCCGTTCTTGCCCTCGCGGTTGTCGCCCGCGCCGGGCTGGCCGTTGGTGGCCTTGCGGTGCGGGTGGTGGTGGTAGTCGAGGAGGGTGGTGACGTCCTGGTCGACGACCAGGATCACATCGCCGCCGCGGCCGCCGTTGCCCCCGTCGGGGCCGCCGAGCGGCTTGAACTTCTCCCGGTGGACGGAGGCACAGCCGTGGCCTCCGTTACCCGCGGCGATGTGCAGCTCGACGCGGTCCACGAAGGTGGTCATGGTGGGGTGCCTCCAGATCAGCGGGGTTGTCTGCGTACGGAGCGGAATCGTCCGCTCACGACGGGGCCGCCCGGTGCGGGCGGAATGGTGTCGTCATAACGCGCCAAGGGCGGACCGGTCTTCCCGCTTCCGCGGAAAGAGGCGGTCCGCCCCTGGCGTGCTACGACGTACGTCCGGGCCCTCGTTACTGGGCGGCCGGGACGATGTTCACGACCTTGCGGCCGCGGAAGGTGCCGAACTGCACCGCGCCGGGCTGCAGGGCGAACAGGGTGTCGTCGCCACCGCGACCGACGCCCTTGCCCGGGTGGAAGTGGGTGCCACGCTGGCGGACCAGGATCTCACCGGCGAGCACGGTCTGACCGCCGAAGCGCTTCACACCGAGCCGCTGAGCGTTGGAGTCGCGACCGTTCCGAGTGGACGATGCGCCCTTCTTGTGTGCCATGTCTCCTCAGTCCCTTACTTCGCCGGAGCGTCGATGCCGGTGATCTTCAGCGCCGTGTGGAGCTGGCGGTGGCCGATCCGCTTCTTGTAACCGGTCTTGTTCTTGTACTTCTGGATCCGGATCTTGTCGCCCTTGTGGTGGTCGACGACCTCGGCCTGGACCTTGACGCCGGCCAGGACCCACGGGTCGCTGGTGACCGCGTCGCCGTCGACGACCAGCAGCGTGGAGAGCTCGACGGTGTCGCCGACCTTGCTGGTGGACATGCGGTCAACTTCGATGACGTCGCCAACAGCAACCTTCTGCTGGCGTCCGCCGGTGCGCACGATCGCGTACACGCGGAACTCTCTCTCGCTAGGTTTCGATCCTCTGACGCCAGCCGCTCTCACGGGCTCAGGGACGTCCCGTGGAATCCGGCCCGCACAGCGGCGGGCGGGACGAGCGGCCTCCCTCGGCGGGGCCGAGAGGTGTCTGCTCAGAAGTTGTGGTGCCATTCAGACACCGACGCTCAAGGTTACGGTGCCTTGACCGGGGGGTCAAACCGGCCCCGGGCCGCCGTGGAAGCGGCCCGGGGGCGGGTGCTGCTCGTCAGTCCTCCGCGGACGCCGGCGCCGCGGCCGCGGTCTTCTTGGCCGCCGCCTTCTTCGCCGTCGTCTTCTTCGCGGTGGTCTTCTTGGCCGCGGCCTTCTTGGCGGTGGCGGTGGTCTTCTTCGCCGCCGTCTTCTTGGCCGTGGTCTTCTTCGCCGCGGCCTTCTTGGCCGTGGTCTTCTTGGCGGCCGCCTTCTTCGCGGTCTTCTTGGCCGCGGGCGCCGCCTCGGCGGCCTCCGCGCCCTCGTCCGCACCGGCGGGCGCCTCGGCGGGCTCAGCGGCCTCCGGGGCCTCGGCAGGCGCCTCGGCGGCCGGCTCCGGCGCGGCGGCCGGCAGCACGATCGCGGCGGCCTCCTCGGCGGCGGTGCCCGGCGAACCGGCCGGTGCGGACACCCGGCGCACGGCCCGGCGGCGCGGACGCGGCGGCGCGGCCTCGGCGACCGGAGCGGCCTCCTCGGCGGGCGCGGCGGCCTCGGCGGCCGGCGCGGTCTCCGCGGCCGGCTCCGGAGCCTGCTCCGCCTCGGCCGGCGCGGCGGCCGGCAGCACGATCGCCGCGGCCTCCTCGGCGGCGGCCTTGGGCGCACCCGCCGGCGCCGACACCTTGCGGCTCGCCCGGCGGCGGCCCCGGCCGCGCCCGGCGGCGGCCTCGGCCTCGGCCGGGCTGCTGAACCACTCGTCCGTACCGTCCACCGACGGCTGCAGCTGCGCCTCGGTGACCGCGACCGGCTCCAGCTCCGGCGCCTCCTCGATGGCCGCCTCGACGGCCTCGGCCTCGGCGGGCTGCTCCGGCTGGGCGCCGTTCGCCCCGGCCTTGCCCTTCTTCTTGCGCTTGCCGCCGGCCGCCGGCTGGTCCATGTGGACGATCACGCCGCGGCCGTTGCAGTGCACGCACTGCTCGGAGAACGACTCCAGCAGGCCCTGGCCGACCCGCTTGCGGGTCATCTGGACCAGGCCCAGCGAGGTGACCTCGGCCACCTGGTGCTTGGTGCGGTCCCGGCCCAGGCACTCCAGCAGCCGCCGCAGCACCAGGTCGCGGTTGGACTCCAGGACCATGTCGATGAAGTCGATGACGACGATGCCGCCGAGGTCGCGCAGCCGCAGCTGGCGGACGATCTCCTCGGCCGCCTCGAGGTTGTTCCGGGTGACGGTCTCCTCGAGATTGCCGCCCTGGCCGGTGAACTTGCCGGTGTTGACATCGATCACGACCATCGCCTCGGTCTTGTCGATCACCAGCGAACCGCCGCTGGGCAGCCAGACCTTGCGGTCCAGCGCCTTCATCAGCTGCTCGTCGATCCGGTACGTGGCGAAGACGTCGACCTCGGAGGTCCACCGCTGGAGGCGGTCGACCAGATCCGGCGCGACGTGCGAGACGTAGCCGTGGATGGTCTGCCACGCCTCGTCACCGCTGACGATGACCTTGGAGAAGTCCTCGTTGAAGATGTCCCGGACGACCCGGACGGTCATGTCCGGCTCGCCGTAGAGCAGGCTCGGCGAGCTGGTCGAGGCCGCCTTCGCCTTCTTCTGGATCTCCTCCCACTGCGCCTGGAGCCGCTCGACGTCGCGGCGCAGCTCGTCCTCGCTGGCGCCCTCCGCGGCGGTGCGCACGATGACGCCCGCGTCCTCGGGGACGATCTTCTTGAGGATCTGCTTCAGCCGGGCGCGCTCGGTGTCCGGGAGCTTGCGGCTGATACCGGTCATCGAGCCCTCGGGCACGTAGACGAGGTAGCGGCCGGGCAGCGAGACCTGGCTGGTGAGCCGGGCGCCCTTGTGGCCGATCGGGTCCTTGGTGACCTGGACGAGGACGGACTGGCCGGACTTCAGCGCGGTCTCGATGCGGCGCGGGCCGTTGGCCATGCCCAGCGCCTCGAAGTTGACCTCGCCGGCGTAGAGCACGGCGTTGCGGCCCTTGCCGATGTCGACGAAGGCGGCCTCCATGGACGGCAGGACGTTCTGGACCTTGCCCAGGTAGACGTTGCCGACGTAGCTGGTGGCCTGCTCCTTGTTGACGAAGTGCTCGACGAGGACGTTGTCCTCCAGCACGCCGATCTGGGTGCGCTCGCCGCTCTGGCGGACCACCATGACCCGCTCGACGGCCTCGCGGCGGGCCAGGAACTCCGCCTCGGTGATGATCGGCACCCGGCGGCGGCCCTGCTCGCGGCCCTCGCGGCGGCGCTGCTTCTTGGCCTCCAGGCGCGTCGAGCCCTTGATGGACTGGACCTCGTCGGCGCCGGTGCCCTCGTCCTTCTTGCGGGGCTCGCGGACCTTGACGACGGTGCGCTCGGGGTCGTCGGTCTGCGCGGCCTCGACCTCGGCGGGCTCGCCGCTGCGCCGGCGGCGGCGCCGGCGGCGGCGGCTGCTGCTCGTGCTGCCGGCCTCGCCGGCCTCCGGCTCCTCCTGCTCGGCCTCGGCGCCCTCGGGCTCCTCCTCGGCCTCCTCGGCGGTCTCGGCGTGCTCGCCCTCGCCCTCGGCGGACTCCCCGCGGCGACGGCGGCGGCCACCCCGGCGGCGGCGGCGCGAGGGGCGCTCGCCCTCCTCGCCGGCCACGGCCTCGGCGTGCTCCTCCTCGGCCTCCTCGGGCTCCTCGGCGGGCTCGGGGGACTCGATGACCTCGGGCGCCACCGGCTCGGCGACCACGGCGGCGGGCGCGGCGGCCACCGGCTCGGCCTCGGGGGCCTCGGCGCGGCGGCGGCGCCGGCGGCGGGTGCCCGCGGCGGCCTCCTCCGGCTCCGGCTCGGCCGCGGCCGCCTCCATGCGGGCGGCGGCGTGCGCGGCGGCGGCGCTCTCCGGGGTCTGGAACATCGGCTCGGTGAAGACCGGCGCCTGGAAGACGGCCGTCGGCGGCCGCTGCGCCCGGCGGCGGCCGCGGGCCGGCGCGGGCGCCTCGGCGGCGGGCTCCTCCTCGGCGCGCGCGGCGGGCGCCTCGACCGCGGCGGCCTCGGCGGCCCGCTCGGTACGGCGGCGGGACCGGCGGCGCGGGGCCTCGGCCTCGGCGGGCTGCTCGGCGGCGGGCGCGGGGGTCTCCGCGGGCGCCTCCTCGGCGGCAGCCGGGGCACCGGCCGGAGCGGTGGCCTTACGGGTGGCGCGGCGACGCGTACGGGCCGGACGCGCCTCCTCCTCAACGGGAGCGGCGGCCTCGGCCACGGGCGTCTCGGCGGCGGTCTCCTCCGCCTCCTCCTCGGTCTCCTCGTCCGCCTCCTCGGCGGCGGGCTCCGGGGTCGCGGCCGGGGCGGTCACCTTGCGGGTGGCGCGGCGGCGCGTCCGGGCCGGGCGGGCCTCCTCCTCGGCGGGCGCGGCGGCGGCCGGGGCCTCGGCGGGCTGCTCGGCGGCGGGCGCGGCGGCCTCGGCGGGCGCCTCCTCGGCGGCGGCCGGGGCACCGGCCGGAGCGGTGGCCTTACGGGTGGCACGGCGACGCGTACGCGCCGGACGCGCCTCCTCCTCGGCGGGCGCGGCGGCCTCGGCCTCGGCCACGGGCGCCTCGGCGGGCTCGGGCGCCGCGGTCTCCTCGGCGGCCTCGCCCACGGGGCGCGGCGGTCCGGCGGGCGCGCTCGCCTTACGGGTCGCGCGGCGGCGCGGGCGGGCCGGACGGGCCTCGTCCGCGGCGGCCTCGGCGGCCGGCGCGGGGCTCTCGGCGGCCGGCGCGGGGGCCTGGTCGGCCGCCGGCTGCGCGGCCGCCGGTGCGGCGCCGGTCACGACGGCGGCCTCGGCGGTCTCCGCGGCCACGGGGGCCGGCGGGCCGGCCGGGCGGGACGCGGCGCGGCGCCGGCGGCGCGGCGGCAGGGTGTCGCCGGGCGACGTGCTGGTGGTGTCACCCGCGCGGTCCGCGGACCACGTGGATTCGGTGGGCTCAATGGATTCGAGCATGCGGGCGGTTCTCCCGTCACGCTCCCGGGCGCCGTCGCCTGTTTCCGGCCGCGGTCCGCGCTGGGCGCGGTTCCGCTGTCCGGGGCGCGGGCGCCGCACGGGAGCTGTCGTCTCGCTCGCCGGGCCCGTGGTCGGGCCGGCGAAAGTCTTCTGGTCAGTGCGTTCGCCGGACCGGGGTGGCACCCTGGCTGATCGGCGACGCGCGACGCGTCCTACGCGGTCCCTTCCCCGGAAATCGCCGGGGAGTCCCCACTCGCAGCCTGCGCGGTACTCGCCCCGGCGGCCGTGGATGCAGCGGCCGTGGCAGCGTCGCGATCGGGCGCCAGCGGGTCGGTCACCGCGCCGGTCTCCTCATCGAGCAGCCCCTGCGCCAGCCTGGTCACCGCTGCGGGGACCGGCGGCGCCAGGTCGGCCGTAACCCGGAGGCCGGACAGGACGTCGTCGGGTCGAACGGCAGGTGTCAGATGCCGAACAACCAGCCGCAGTATCGCACAGGCACCGCCGCCGGGCCTATCGCCCGGCGCGGGGGCCGTCGCGGCCCCCTCCGCCGGAAGGGCCTCCAGGCGCGCCACCGCTCCCCGGGCGTCGAAGGTGCGCAGGCCGTTCTTGGTGCGCCGTTCGACCGGCACCTCGGCGGCGGCGAGGAACGCCTGGACGGCGCGCCCGGCCTCCTCGGTGCCGACCCCGTCGAGCCGGAGCTCCCACACCGACGCCTGGAGCCGGTCGGCGAGGCCGCTGGTGCGGGCCTCCACCGCCTCGGTGACGTCGAGGCCGTCCGGCAGGGAGGCGTCGAGCAGGGCGCGGACGGTCTCGGGATCGCGGCGCTCGGTGAGCTGGATCTCCAGATACTCGGCCTCGCTGCCGGTGCCGGTCGGTGCGGCGTTGGCGTACGACACCTTGGGGTGCGGGGTGAAGCCCGCCGAATAGGCCATGGGGACCTCGGCGCGGCGCAGCGCCCGCTCGAAAGCGCGCTGGAAGTCGCGGTGGCTGGTGAACCGGAGGCGGCCGCGCTTGGTGTAGCGCAGTCGGATGCGCTGCACCGCCGGTGCGGGCGGCGGGCCTTCGGGCTGTCGCTTGCCCAGTGTTACGTCTCCTTGGTGTCAGGGCGCGGCTGGTGCCGCCCCGTCCGGACCGCCCCCGCGTCGGCGAGGGCACATCGCGCCCGGACGTCTTTACCTAGAGTACGTGCCACACCGCCGGACAGTTCCCGCCGGGGCACTCCGCCCGCCCGCCGCGCCCCGCCGACCCGCCGCAAACCACGCGGACGAGTGGCCCCGGCGGCGCGCGGCCCGTATGCCGCCCGGCCCGGCTCCGTACGGGTACGGGGCCGGGCCGGGCGGTCGGGCGTGCGGGGTGGTGGGCTACTTGACGACCGTCAGCGGCAGCAGCTTCTTGCCGGTCGGGCCGATCTGGATCTCGGTGCCCATCTGCGGGCAGACGCCGCAGTCGAAGCACGGGGTCCAGCGGCAGTCCTCGACCTCGGTCTCGTCGAGGGCGTCCTGCCAGTCCTCCCAGAGCCAGTCCTTGTCGAGGCCGGAGTCGAGGTGGTCCCAGGGGAGGACTTCCTCGTAGGTGCGCTCGCGGGTGGTGTACCACGCGACGTCCACGCCGAAGGCGGGCAGCGTCTTCTCGGCGGCCTCCATCCAGCGGTCGTACGAGAAGTGCTCGCGCCAGCCGTCGAAGCGGCCGCCGCCGTCGTAGACCGCGCGGATGACCGCGCCGATCCGGCGGTCGCCGCGGGAGAGCAGGCCCTCGACGATGCCGGGCTTGCCGTCGTGGTAGCGGAAGCCGATGGAGCGGCCGTACTTCTTGTCGCCGCGGATCCTGTCGCGGAGCTTGGCCAGGCGGGCGTCGGTCTCCTCGGCGGAGAGCTGCGGCGCCCACTGGAAGGGGGTGTGCGGCTTGGGGACGAAACCGCCGATGGAGACCGTGCAGCGGATGTCGTTGGACTTCGACACCTCGCGGCCCTTGGCGATGACCTTGGTCGCCATGTCGGCGATCTGGAGGACGTCGTCGTCGGTCTCGGTGGGCAGACCGCACATGAAGTAGAGCTTCACCTGGCGCCAGCCGTTGCCGTAGGCGGTGGCGACGGTCCGGATGAGGTCCTCTTCGGAGACCATCTTGTTGATGACCTTGCGGATCCGCTCGCTGCCGCCCTCGGGGGCGAAGGTCAGGCCGGAGCGGCGGCCGTTGCGGGTCAGCTCGTTGGCGAGGTCGATGTTGAAGGCGTCGACGCGGGTCGACGGCAGCGACAGGCCGATCTTGTCTTCCTCGTACCGGTCGGCGAGGCCCTTGGCGATCTCGCCGATCTCGGTGTGGTCCGCGGAGGACAGCGACAGCAGGCCGACCTCCTCGAATCCCGTGGCGGCCAGGCCCTTGTCCACCATCTCGCCGATGCCGGTGATGCTTCGCTCCCGGACGGGACGCGTGATCATGCCGGCCTGGCAGAAGCGGCAGCCGCGGGTGCAGCCACGGAAGATCTCGACCGACATCCGCTCGTGGACGGTCTCGGCCAGGGGGACGAGCGGCTGCTTGGGGTAGGGCCACTCGTCGAGGTCCATGACGGTGTGCTTGGAGACCCGCCACGGGACGCCGGAGCGGTTCGGTACGACGCGCGAGATGCGGCCGTCGGGGAGGTACTCGACGTCGTAGAACTTCGGGACGTAGACGTTGCCGGTCTTGGCCAGGCGGTAGAGGAGTTCGTCGCGGCCGCCGGGGCGGCCCTCCTCCTTCCAGGCGCGGATGATCGCGGTGATGTCCAGGACCGCCTGCTCGCCGTCGCCGATGACCGCGCAGTCGAGGAAGTCGGCGATCGGCTCGGGGTTGAAGGCGGCGTGGCCGCCGGCCAGGACCAGCGGGTGGTCCTCGGTGCGGTCCTTGGCCTCCAGCGGGATGCCGGCCAGGTCGAGCGCGGTGAGCATGTTGGTGTAGCCCAGCTCGGTGGAGAAGCTCAGGCCGAGCACGTCGAACGCGCCGACGGGCCGGTGGCTGTCCACGGTGAACTGCGGCACCTCGTGCTCGCGCATCAGCGCTTCGAGGTCCGGCCAGACGCTGTACGTGCGCTCGGCGAGCACGCCCTCCTGCTCGTTGAGGACCTCGTAGAGGATCATGACGCCCTGGTTGGGCAGCCCGACCTCGTACGCGTCGGGGTACATGAGCGCCCAGCGGACGTCACAGGAATCCCAGTCCTTGACGGTGGAATTCAGCTCTCCGCCGACGTACTGGATCGGCTTCTGCACGTGGGGGAGCAGGGCCTCAAGCTGTGGGAAGACCGATTCGGCAGGCATCTCGACGAACTTTCGTGAGCTGGCAAGGGCGACTCACAAGCGTAACCCGCCCGGCGGCGCCTCCCGCCACGCCGGCGGGGGCCCCGGGGGCGTGGGCTCGGACGGCTCCCCGGGGGCGGCGTCCGGGGCCTGCTCCCCGAGGGCGGCCAGGCGCGTGAACGCCGTCCACCGGGCCGGCAGGGCGCGTTCCAGGTCGGCGGCGCGGGCCTCCTCGCGGCCGTGGAGGAGGCCGAAGGTGAAGCCGCTCTCACCGGCCCGGTGGGCCTCCCCCGCCAGCTCGCGGAGGGCGGCGCGGGCCACCACGCCGTCCTGGTGGTCGCCGAGCAGCTGCTGGAGGTCCCTGGCGCCGGCGGCGGTCTCGCGGGCCGGGCGGCCGAGCGCCGGGGCGGCCGCCTCCGCGGCGTAGCGGGCGCGTTTGGCGGCCTTGCGGGCGCGGTGCAGGGCCGCGTCGCGGGCGGGTCCGGCGGGGGCCGCCAGGGCGGTCTCGACGCGGCGGGCCAGGCGGCGGCAGTCGCGGCGGACGGCCCGGGCGGCGACCGGGGACGCGGGGCGGGCGGCCGGTGCGCGCAGCGGCGGGGCCCGGAGGAGGGCGTGCAGGTCCTCCAGGAGGGCGAGGTAGCGCGGGGCGTCCAGGGCGGCGCGCACCCGGCCGCGGGCGCCCGCGCGGCGCCGGGCCGTCCAGGTGCGCAGCCGGGCCGCCACCGGGCCGATCCGCAGCGCGCGGGGTACGCCGGCCAGCGCGGCGGCGAGCCGGGCGGCCAGCACCTCCTGGTCCCGTCCGGCGCCCAACTCCTCGGCCAGCCAGCGGAGTTCGGCGCTCAGCGGGTCGGTGGCGGCCCGGTCCAGGACGGTGGCGTACGAGCGGAACGCGCTGCGCAGGCGGCGGGTGGCGACCCGCATCCGGTGCACCGCGTCGGGGAGTTCGCGCCGGACCGCCGGGTCCAGCTCGACGAGCGCCCGCACCTGGGCGCGGACGTAGCGGAGGACGAGGTCGCCGGCGGTGGTGCCGGGGGGCTCCTCGGGGTGCGCGGGGTGCCCGGTGCCCCCAGGGGCGGTCCCGGTGACGGCGGTCCCCTCCGGGGTGGCCCCGACCCCCGCGTCCCCGGTTGGCGCGGTCTCCGCCAGGGCGCGCGCCAGTTTGGACGGCGCCGCGGCCGGGCGGGCGCCCGCGCCGGTCAGCAGCCGGTCCACCTCGTCCAGCAGCCCCTGGTCCGCGGCGTCCCCGGCCAGCTCGACCTCGATCTCCCGCCAGCGGGCCCGCCCCACCGCCCCCTCCGGGTGCAGCCGGCGGGCCTCGACGTCGTCCACCGCGACCTCGGCGAGCGACCGGCCCTCCGCGTTCCGCAGGACGCGGACGGTGCGCCGGGTCCGCAGCCGGACCAGCGGGACCAGCGCCGCGCCCCGGGTGCGGGAGCGGACCAGGGCGGTCAGCGCGGGCGGCGGCGCCCCGGAGAGCGGCGCGCGGATCTCGTCGCGCACCGGGCCGGGCGCGCCGGGGAGCGCCACCGGGAGCTTGAGGTGCCAGCCGGCGTCCGGGCCGCCGGTGCGCCGCCGCAGGGTGACACCGTCAGCGGCCAGGCGCTGGTCGGCGGTGTCGTAGTAGACCGCGTCGAGGGTTTCGGGGTCGCGGGCGGTCGCGGTGGCGACGGCGGCGGCGCGGGTCAGGTCGGGCAGCGGGTCGGGGCCGGCGAGGGCGTCCGCCTCGTACTTCCGCTCGATCTCCCGCACGGTGACCGCCATGCCTCGAATCTAGCCAGCCACCAGGGGCCCGACCAGCGGCCGGAACGGGCCCGGCGGCGGTTCCCGCCCTTGGCGGGTGGCACCGCCGACACACGGTGTCTTACGGTGTGTGACAAGCCGTCCACACAGCGTGGCAACCGGCGTTCGACCGACACCGGGAGAAACCGTGCACCCCGAGACCGCAGCCGTCGCCCGGCCCCCGCTCCGCGCCGGGGCGGGCGCCCGCCCCTATCTGCTGACGGCGCCGAGCCGGCCCACCGCCCCGAAGACCGCCCGGGACTTCGTGGCGGCGGTGCTGCGCCGCGGCCCGCTCGCCCCGCTGCGGGAGACCGCCGTCCTGCTCACCTCCGAGGCGGTGACCCGGGCTCATCTGCGCACGCCGCCGTCCGCGGACATCCTGCTGCGGGTGCTGACCGGCCCCGGCGGCCTGCGGATCAGCGTGCACGACGAGGGGGCGGGGGCGGTCCCCGGGATGCGGACGCCCGGCGGAGAGGCCCAGGCCGCCCCGCCGGACCGCGATCCGGCGCACGGCCTGCTGCTGATCAGCCGGCTCGCCGACGACTGGGGCACGACCCCGTTCGAGGGCCCGCCGCACACCACGTCGCTGTGGTTCGAGCTGCGCACCGGCGGCTGACCGGGCGCGGACGGCGGCGGGCCGGGCCTCAGCGGGACGCCGAGACCGGCCGCTGGACGCGGATCGACTGGAGCAGCCCGATGGCGATCCAGACCGCGAACATCGACGTACCGCCGTAGGAGACGAACGGCAGCGGCAGACCGGTGACGGGCATGATGCCCAGCGTCATCCCGATGTTCTCGAACGCCTGGAAGGCGAACCACGCGATGATGCCGGCCGCCACGATCGTGCCGTACAGCTCGCCGGTCTCCCGGGCGATCCGGCAGGCGCGCCAGAGCACCACGCCCAGCAGCAGGATGATCAGGCCCGCGCCCAGGAAGCCCAGCTCCTCGCCGGCGACCGTGAAGATGAAGTCGGTCTGCTGCTCGGGGACGAACTGGCCGGTGGTCTGGCTGCCGTGGAAGAGCCCGGAACCGGTCAGTCCGCCGCCGCCGATGGCGATCCGGGCCTGGTTGGTGTTGTAGCCGACACCGGCCGGGTCCAGGCTCGGGTTGGCGAACGCGGCGAACCGCGCGATCTGGTACGCGTCCAGCAGCCCCAGCTGCCAGATGGCGACGCAGCCGACCACGCCGGTGCCCAGCAGGCCCAGGATCCAGCGGTTGGAGCAGCCGCTGGCGAGCAGGACGCCGAGGATGATGGCGCCCAGCACCATCACCGAGCCGAGGTCCGGCATCAGCATGATCACTCCGACCGGGATCGCGGCCAGCCCCAGCGCCTGGACGACGGTGCGGTGGTCCGGATACGGGCGGTCGCCGGCGTCCACCCGCGCGGCCAGGATCATCGCCATGCCCAGCGTGATGGTGATCTTGGTGAACTCCGCGGGCTGGAGCGAGAAGCCGCCGGGGATCGCCAGCCACGAGCGCGAGCCGTTGATGGTCGCGCCCAGCGGCGTCAGCACCAGCGCCGCCAGCACCACCGACAGGCCGAACAGGATCGGCACGGCGCCGCGCAGGGTGCGGTGGCCGAGCCAGATGGTGCCGGCCGCCAGCGCCACGCCGATCGCGGTGTTCAGCAGGTGGTGGACGAAGAAGAAGTACTCGTCGCCCTTGTTGAGTTCGGTGCGGTTGCGGGTGGCGGAGAAGACCAGCAGCGACCCCAGCAGGGAGAGCACCAGGCACGCCAGCAGCAGTATCCAGTCGAGCTTGCGCACCACGGAGTCGCGTGCCGTCAGCCGGCTCCACAGCCCCTGGTCGGGGCCGTAGCGGCGGACGGAGAAGGCCCGGGAGAAGAGCGGCGTGGTCACTGCTGGGGGCTCCCGGAGGGCGACGGCGACGGGTCGGGCGGCGGCGGCTGGATGGGCGGGGAGACGATGGTGCCGTCACTCTCGATCTTGGGGAGCTTGCTCTCCGGCTTCGGGAGCAGCGCCGCCTTGGGGTCGATCTCGCCCTTGTCGTTGACGCCGTAGAGCGCGTTGTAGATCTTGCGGACGGCCGGACCGGAGGCGCCGGAGCCGGTGCCACCCTGGGAGATGGTCATCACGATCGTGTAGTCCTTGGTGTACGTCGCGAACCACGAGGTGGTCTGCTTCCCGTAGACCTCGGCGGTACCGGTCTTGGCGTGCATCGGGATCTTGTCCTGCGGCCAGCCCTGGAAGCGCCAGGCGGCGGTGCCGCGCTCGGTCACGCCCTGCAGCGCGGCGTCGATCTGCTGGAGCGTCTTGGGGCTGTCCGGCAGCCGGCCGTGCGAGGCGGGCTGGATCATCCGCACCTTCTTGCCGTCGGGGCTGACGACGGCCTTGCCGACGGTGGGTGTGTAGAGGGTGCCGCCGTTGGCCAGCGCGCCGTAGATGACCGCCATCTGGATCGGGGTGACGAGGGTGTCGCCCTGGCCGATCGCGTAGTTGATCGAGTCGTAGGCGTGCAGCTTCATGCCTTCGAGGCAGTTCTCCCGGGCGAGCTTGGAGACGTAGTCATCGGCGTCCTTGGGGTGCGCGCACCAGCTGTCCTTGTTGGCCCGCCAGAACGCGTTCTTCCACTGGCGGTCGGGGACCCGGCCCTTGACCTCGTTGGGCAGGTCGATACCGGTCTCCTTGCCCAGGCCGAACTGGTGGGCGGTCTTGTAGAACCAGTCGCGCGGGTTCTTGACCGGCTTGTCGCCGCCGTCCTTCTTCCACTCGTCGTGCCCGAGGCGGTAGAAGACGGTGTCGCAGGAGACCTCCAGCGCCCGGCCCAGGCTGATGTCGCCCTGCGATTCGCCCTCGAAGTTCTTGAAGACCTGGCCGCCGATGCTGTACGAGCTGGTGCACGGGTAGTGGCCGTCGAAGGGGTAGCCGGCGTTCACCGCGGCCGAGGTCGAGATGACCTTGAAGATCGAGCCGGGGGCGGCCTGGCCCTGGATGGCGCGGTTGAGCAGCGGGTAGTCGGAGTCCTTGCCGGTGAGCTTGGCGTAGTCCTTGCCGGAGATGCCGCCGACCCAGGCGTTGGGGTCGTAGGTGGGGTTGGAGGCCATCGCCACCACCCGGCCGGTCTTCGCCTCCATCACCACCACGGCGCCGGAGTCGGCCTTGTAGTTGGTGCCGGTGTTGCGGTCGACCTGGGTGCGGGCGTCCTTCATCGCCTGCTCCAGCTCCTTCTCCGCTATGGCCTGGACGCGGGCGTCGATGCTGGTGATCAGGGTCGAACCGGCCTGGCCCTTGTCGCTCTTGGCCTGCCCGATGACCCGGCCGAGGTTGTCGACCTCGTAGCGGGTGACGGCGGCCTTGCCGCGCAGATACGTGTCGTACTGGCGCTCCAGGCCGGACCGGCCGACCTGGTCGGAGCGGAGCAGCGGTGAGGGGCCGTCCTTGGCCTTCTTGATCTCCTCGTCGGTGACCGGGGAGAGGTAGCCCAGGACCTGCGCGGTGTTGGCGTCGCCGGGGGCCGGGTAGCGGCGGACGGCGGTGGGCTGGGCGCTGATACCGGGGAAGTCCTCGGAGCGCTCGCGGATCTGCAGGGCCTGCTGGGTGGTGGCCTTGTCGGTGATCGGGATGGGCTGGTACGGCGAGCCGTTCCAGCAGGGCTGCGGGGTCTTGGCGTCGCAGAGCCGGACCTTGTTGCGGATCTCCTGGGCCGGCATGTTCAGCACCTTGGCCAGCCGGGCCAGGACGGCCTTGCCGCCGTCCTTCATCTTCATCAGGTCGGTGCGGCTGGCGGAGACCACCAGCCGGGTCTGGTTGTCGGCCAGCGGCACCCCGCGGGCGTCCAGGATGGAGCCGCGGGTGGCCGGGTCGATGACCTGCTGGACGTGGTTGGAGCGGGCCTTGGCCGCGTACTCCTGGCCGTTGCGGATCTGGAGGTACCACAGCCGGCCGCCGAGCGTCGCCAGCAGCGAGAAGACCAGGATCTGGATCGCGACCAGCCGGATGGTGACCCGGGACGTCTTCCCGGTCTCAGGAATGTTGCTCACAGCCGCTTGACCCCCTTGATGCCCTTGCCCCCCTTGCCGCGCCCGCCCCGGGCCGGTTTCGGCACCCGGCCGGTGCGCAGCGCCTTCATCGCGTTGCGGCTGGACTTCAGGCCCGTACCGGTCGTCAGCCAGCCGCCGGTGGCGGTGCCGCTCCCCCAGCCGGACCGCCCGGCCGCCGCCCCGCCGCTGTCGGTTGCCAGCGGATCGTGTTCGGTACGGCGCGCCACCGCCATCACCAGCGGCACCGTGAACGGTGCCAGCAGCAGGTCGTAGAGGGTGGCGCTGAGCACCAGCCCGACCAGGCCGACGTGGCGGGCGGCGGTGTCCCCGACCAGCGAGCCGACCCCGGCGTAGAGCAGCGTGGAGCCGACCGCGGCGCCGATGACGACCATCAGCGGCAGCGTCGCCGAGCGGTGCTGGCCGCCGTCCGGCTTGGTCAGGCCCGCGGCGTAGCCGATGACGCACAGCACCAGCGCGTACCGGCCGATGGCGTGGTCGGCGGGCGGCGCGAGGTCGGCGAGCAGTCCGGCGCCGAAGCCGATGAGCGAGCCGCCGACGTGGCCGTAGACCAGCGCGAGACCGACCACCACCAGCATCAGCAGGTCCGGGACGGCGCCCGGCAGATGGAGTCTGGCGAGGATGCCGACCTGGAGGATCAGGGCGACGACCACCAGCGGGGTGGCGAGCAGGATCCGGTTGATGCGCATCGGTCAGCTCCTCGGTGAAGCGCTCGCGGAGGGGGTGGCCGTGACGGTGACCGTCGGCGTCGGCCGGGGCTTGACCGGGGGCGGCAGGACGGTGTCCCTCGGGTCCTGGCGGGGCGGCTGGACGACCACGCCGACGACGTCGAGCGACGAGAACGAGACGAACGGCCGGACCTGGAGGCTGCGGGTCAGATCGCCGTTGAGCGGCTCGACCCGGGTGACCGTGCCGACCGGGACGCCGGGCACGAACGGCTTGTCCCTGCTGGAGCCGAAGGTGACCAGCCGGTCGCCCTTCTTCACGTCGGCCCGGCCGTTGAGCAGCTGGACGCGGAGCGAGTTGACGCCCTGTCCGTTGGCGAAGCCGATCTCGTTGGTCTTCTCCATCCGGGTGCCGACGGTGAACTCCGGGTCGGCGGCGAGCAGCACGGTGGAGGTGTGCGCGGTGACGGTGGTGATCCGGCCGACCAGCCCGTCGCCGTTGAGGACCGTCATATCGCGGGCGATGCCGTCGCGGCTGCCGGCGTCGATGGTGACGGTCCAGGAGAAGCCCTGCGCCGAGCCGATGGCGATGACCTCGGCGCCCTTGATGGCGTACTGGCCGGTGGCCGCGGTCTTGAGGATCTTGTCGAGCTCCGCGGCGCGGTTGCGGTCGCGGTCGGGCGAGCCGAGCTTCAGGCGCAGCGCGGCGTTCTCGTGCTCCAGCCGGCTGATCCGGCTGTGCCGCTCGCCGGAGTCCCGGACCGCGCTGACGGCGTTGCCGACCGGGTTGACGACGCGGGCCACGCCGCGCTCCACCGGGCCGAAGGCGGCGGCGGCCGCCTGCCGGGCGCCGTCGAGCGGGGACTGTTCGCCGCCTCGGATATCGACCGTGATCAGCGCGAACGCGATCGCTACCAGCAGCACCAGCAGCAGCCGGCTCTCTCGTGTGTCCCTCACGTGCGGCGGCCGTGTCCTTCCTCGTAGGACCGGCCGGCTGCGGGCCCCGCCGGTCTCGTTCGGGGGTTGAGCGTTGTGCCTTGCTGTGACGGGGCGGGGGTGCACCGTGTCTGTGGGAGCGTCGCGCCACGGGCCGGCTGCTCGTACACCAGGGTGCCCGGCCCCCGCGAACGCCGTGTGACGGGCGCGCGACGGGCCGGGGACCGCGGCGTCAGCGGCGCGGCTGGGAGTCCAGGACCTGCTGGAGCGCCTCGAACTCCTCGACGCACTTGCCGGAACCCAGCGCGACCGAGTCGAGCGGGTCCTCGGCGATGTGGATCGGCATCCCGGTCTCGCGCCGCAGCCGCTCGTCCAGGCCGCGCAGCAGCGCGCCGCCCCCGGTGAGAACGATGCCGCGGTCCATCACGTCACCGGACAGCTCGGGCGGGCACTTGTCCAGCGTCGTCTTGACCGCGTCGACGATGGAGTTGACCGGCTCCTCGATGGCCTTGCGGACCTCGGCCGCCGAGATGACCACGGTCTTGGGCAGGCCGGAGACCAGGTCGCGGCCGCGGATCTCGGTGTGCTCGTCCTGCTCCAGGTCGTACGCCGAACCGATGGTGATCTTGATGGACTCGGCGGTGCGCTCGCCGAGCAGGAGGCTGTACTCCTTCTTGATGTGCTGGATGATCGCGTTGTCCAGCTCGTCGCCGGCGACCCGGATCGACTGGGCCGTGACGATCCCGCCCAGCGAGATGACCGCGACCTCGGTCGTGCCGCCGCCGATGTCCACGACCATGTTGCCGGTCGCCTCGTGGACCGGCAGCCCGGAGCCGATCGCCGCGGCCATCGGCTCCTCGATGATGTGCACCTGGCGGGCGCCGGCCTGGGTGGACGCCTCGATGACCGCGCGGCGCTCAACTCCCGTGATTCCGGAGGGAACACAGACCACCACCCGCGGACGGGCGAGGTAGCGCCGCTTGTGGATCTTGAGGATGAAGTAGCGGAGCATCCGCTCGGTGATCTCGAAGTCGGCGATCACCCCGTCCTTCAGGGGCCGCACCGCGACGATGTTGCCGGGCGTCCGCCCGATCATCTTCTTCGCCTCGGCGCCCACCGCGAGGATGCCGCCGGTGTTGGTGTTGATGGCCACGACCGACGGTTCGTTGAGGACGATGCCGCGGCCCCTGACGTACACCAGCGTGTTGGCGGTCCCGAGGTCGACAGCCATGTCACGGCCGATGAACGACATGTTGTTCCCCATGAGGATACGTCTGGCCTTCCCAACTGGAGCGAATGCTTACTTTGAGGTCGGCAGGAGGTGATGCGCCGTACGGCGCGGAAGCCTCCATCGTAGTTCGTGTGGTACCCACCCGAACACGGCGGGAGGACGTTCCGCCATTGTCAGCCGTACACGCACCCGCCCCCCTTAATGGTGACGTCGTGTCGCGGGAACGCGTTCCCCCACGCCAGCCGGATACACCGAGGGGCGACCGATGATTTCATCGGTCGCCCCTGGTCACAAGGGGGTTGGCCGCTGACTTCCGATCAGGAATGCGCCGGGAAGAAAATCTTGATCTCGCGCTCGGCGGACTCTTCGGAATCCGAGGCGTGGATGAGATTTTCCCGGGTGATCGTTCCGAAGTCCCCACGAATGGACCCACTCGGCGCGGCAATCGGGTCAGTCGGCCCGGCCAGCGCGCGCACGCCCTCGATGACCCGCTCGCCCTCGACCACCATCGCGACGACCGGCCCGGACGACATGAACGCCACCAGCGGCTCGTAGAACGGCTTGCCGACGTGCTCGGCGTAGTGCTGCTCCAGCACCTCGCGCCCGAGGGTCCGCAGCTCCAGCGCCGTGATCGTCCACCCGGCCTTGCGCTCGATACGGCGGATGATCTCGCCGACGAGACCGCGCTGAACGGCGTCGGGCTTGAGCAGGACGAGTGTGCGCACGGAGGCTCCTCGGGGTGCGAATGATGATTCAACGGGTCAGGCTATCGCCTGGCCGTTACCCCAACGTTGCCGGGTTTCCCTCCGTACGGGTGCCTGTTTCTTCGCGCCTGCGGCGCGGGGCGGTTGCGCCTTCGGCGCATCGGGTCCGCTGCGCGGGGCTGTTCGGCCGCGGTGCCGGGCCTGCGGGCCAGGGGTCATTTCCGGGCACTCACCCTTAACAAGACGAACCGCACCAACCCACTCACGCCAGCCCCCACCGGCCGTATTCATGACCCCAACGGGAGGGGACGGGTCTCCGGGGGTGGTGTGTCGGACGTAAAGCGAAGCAGTCCGACACACCACCCCCGGAGACCCGGCACCGCACCCCGAAAAGCCCCGCGCAGCGGAATACAAGCGATGCGCCGCAGGCGCACACGAAACGACCCCCGCGGCGGGGAAGCCGACAACGTGGGAGGGCTCAGGCCCTCGCGGCCTTAATGGCGTCGACTTTGCGACCAAAGTGCACCGACGCCCACCAAAGCGCCGCGAACACCGCGCCGAGGAAGTACATCGTGGGCACGACCACCCCGCTGGCGATCAGGGCGACCTGGAGCGCCCAGCCCAACTGCACGCCGCCGGGACGGCTGAGCATGCCGCAGAGCAGGATGCTCAGGAGCATGGCGACGCCGCTGACGATCCAGATCGTCGTGCGCGGAATATCGGTGAGCTGCATGGCGACCAGGCCGGCGAAGCCGATCACGAAGAACTCGCCTATCAGGGTGGAGGCACACAGCGTGCGCATGGATCAGTTCCTTCCCAGGAGCAGGCGGGCCTCGCCGACCGTGATCACCGAGCCGGTCACCAGGACGCCGGCGCCGGCGTACTCGCCCTCCTCCTCGGCGAGGGTGATCGCGGCCTCCAGCGCGTCGTCCAGCCGGGGCTCGACCTGGACGCGCTCGGCGCCGAAGATCTCCACGGCGACGGCGGCGAGTGCGTCCGGATCCATCGCGCGGGCGCTGGAGTTACGCGTCACCACGACCTCGGCGAAGATCGGCTCGAACGCCTCCAGGACGCCGCGGACGTCCTTGTCGTCGCTGGCGCCGACCACGCCGATCAGCCGGCTGAAACCGAACGCCTCGGTGACCGTCTCGGCCGCCGCCCGGGCGCCGCCCGGATTGTGCGCGGCGTCCAGGACGACCGTCGGGCTGCGCCGGACGACCTCCATCCGGCCGGGCGAGGAGACCGAGGCGAACGCGGTGCGGATGGTGTCGATGTCGAGGGTGCGGGCGTGGCCGGCGCCGATGCCGAAGAACGCCTCGACGGCGGCGAGCGCGACCGCGGCGTTGTGCGCCTGGTGGGCGCCGTGCAGCGGGAGGAAGATCTCCGGGTACTCGCCGCCCAGGCCGCGCAGCGTCAGCATCTGGCCGCCGACCGCCACCTCGCGGGAGAGCACCCCGAACTCCATGCCCTCGCGGGCGACCGTGGCGTCCACCTCCACGGCGCGCTTGAGCATCACCGAGGCGGCCTCCACCGGCTGCTGGGCCAGTACGACCGTGGCGTCCTTCTTGATGATCCCGGACTTCTCGACGGCGATCTGCTCGGGCGTCTCGCCGAGCCGGTCGGTGTGGTCGAGCGAGATGGGGGTGATCACGGCGACGTCGCCGTCGATGACGTTGGTGGCGTCCCAGGTGCCGCCCATGCCGACCTCGACCACCGCGACGTCCACCGGGGCGTCGGCGAACGCGGCGTACGCCATCGCGGTGAGGACCTCGAAGAAGGAGAGCCGGTGCTCCTGCTGCGCGTCGGTCATCTCGACGTACGGGGCGATGTCCCGATACGTCTCGATGAAGCGCTCGGCGGAGATCGGGGCGCCGTCCAGGCTGATCCGCTCGGTGACGGACTGGACGTGCGGGCTGGTGTAGCGGCCGGTGCGCAGGTCGAAGGCGCCGAGCAGGGCCTCGATCATGCGGGCCGTGCTGGTCTTGCCGTTCGTCCCCGTGATGTGGATGGAGGGGTAGGCGCGCTGCGGGGAGCCGAGGATGTCCATGAGCGCGGCGATGCGCGCGGTCGACGGGTCGAGCTTGGTCTCACCCCAGCGGCCGCCCAGCTCCTCCTCGACGGCGCGCAGCGCGCGGTCGACCTCCGGGTCGGCGGGCCGGGCCGGGATCTGGTCCCCCTGCGGCGGGCCGGCCTGGGCGCGCAGGGTCCGGCTGCCGGCCTCGATCACCGCGAGGTCGGGGTCCCGGTCGGTCTCGGCCTCGACGAGGTCGTCGAAGGCGTCGGCCGGGTCGGGGGTCGGGTCGGGGTCGTCGTTCTGGGGGCGCTCGCTCACGACGACCAGTCTACGAGCCGCCACCGACAACGGGCCTGCGCCGCCCCCGCGCCCCTCGCCGCCGGGCCCCGCCCCGGCCGCGGCCCCGGCGCCGGTCAGGACAGCGCGGCCCGCATCATCGCCTTGGCGATCGGCGCCGCCAGCCCGTTGCCGGAGACCTCGTTGCGGGCCGCGTGCCCGTCCTCGACCATCACCGCCACCGCGACCCGGTGCCCCTTGCCGTCATCCGCGTACGAGACGAACCACGCGTACGGGGTGCCGCTGTTGTCGACGCCGTGCTGCGCGGTGCCGGTCTTGCCGCCGACCGTCACCCCGTCGATCTTCGCGTTCGAGCCGGTGCCCTTCTCCACAACGGTCTGCATCGCCGACCGCAGCTGCTCGGCGGTGCGCGCCGACATCACCTTGCGGTACGTCGTCGGGCTGTTCTGCTGGACGGTGTTGCCGCCGCCGTCGGTGAGCTTGTCGACCAGCTGCGGGGTCTTCAGATCGCCCCCGTTGGCGATCGCCGAGGCGACCATCGCCATCTGGAGCGGGGTGGCCTGGTCGTTGAACTGGCCGATGCCGGACAGCGCGGTCTGCGCCTGGTCCATGTCGGACGGGTACACGCTCTTGGCGGCGCGCACCGGGACGTCCAGCCTGGCGTCGTTGAAGCCGAACTTCTCGGCCTGCGCGGCCACCTTGTCCTTGCCCAGGTCCACCGCCATCTTGGCGAAGACGGTGTTGCAGGAGTACTGGAGCGCGGTGCGGATGGTGGCGTTCTCGCAGGGCGCCGAGGTCTCCTCGTTGGTCAGCTGGGTGCGGGTGTGGGGCAGGGTGTACGGGTCGGGGCTGGCGGTGGGCTGGTCCACCGAGGAGTACAGGCCGTTCTCCAGCGCCGCGGCGGCGACCACCAGCTTGAAGGTGGAGCCGGGCGGCAGCGGCTGGCGCAGCGCGCGGTTGAGGTTCGGCTGCCGGCCGTCCCGGGACAGCGCCTGCCACGCCTTCTGGTCGGCGGTGGACGATCCGGCGAACGCCCCCGGGTCGTACGACGGGGTGCTGACCATGCCCAGGATCCGGCCGGTCGCCGGGTCCAGCGCGATGGCCGCGCCGGTCTTGCCGCCGAGCGCGTCGTAACCGGCCTTCTGCACCTTGGCGTCGATGGTGGTGGCCACGTCGCCGCCCTTGGGGCGCTCGTGCAGCAGGGCGCCGGCGGGCGACTGGAGGCGGCTGTCGCTGCCGTCCATCAGGCCGCCGTAGAGGCTCTCCAGCTGGGTGCTGCCGAAGATCTGGGACGAGAAGCCGGTGACCGGGGCGTAGAGCGGGCCGTCCTTGTAGGTGCGCTTGTACTTGAGGGTGGAGGAGGTGGGCGCGGAGCCGGTGACCGGCTCGCCGTCCACGAGGATGTTCCCCAGCGGCGCGGAGTACTTGGCGATGTTCACCCGCGGGTTGTGCGGGTCGTCCTGGTAGTCGCTGGCCTTGGCGCCCTGGATCCAGGTGGCCCAGCCCATCAGCGCCAGGACGAGTGCCAGGCAGAAGACCGAGACCCGTCGCAGGGGTTTGTTCATGGCGCGGCTCCTCGGGGCGCAGGACGGACCTGACAGGTGTTTCCGCCGGAACTCCGGCATTCCGGTCCACCGTGCCTCGCGTTCATGAGAGCGTCATGAGAAGCACACCGCGGCGCGGTGTGAGCCATCCGTCCACCGGACCGGACAACCTTTCCGCCCTCCGGTGCCCTCTTGGTCGGCGGGGTGTGCACGCCCCCGGACGGACAACACCGCACACGTCGGGAAAGCAGGAGCTGATCAGGGGTGCCGGCAATCAGTCAGCGGATGCACTTGGTGCTGCTCACCGCCTGGACCGTGCTGTGGTTCGCGGTCGTCGAACCGCACGGCGGGTTCTCCTGGCACTACCTCCGCACCGGCGGGGAGCTCATCTACCAGGGCGGGGGCGGCACCGGCGGCCTCAACCTCTACGCGCACCACCCCGAGCTCCAGATGGGCCCGGTCAGCTTCCTGACCGCCGGGCTGTTCAACCCCTTCCCGGAGCAGACCGGCCAGTTCCTCGCCGCGGCGCTGATGTCCGCGCTGGGCCTGGTCATCCTGGTGCTGGCCGGCCGCAGCGCGGCCCACCACTTCCTGGGCACCGGCACCAACCACCAGCGGCTGCGCCAGCGGGTGCTGATCGCCGGCCTGGCGTTCATCCCGATGTGGATCGAGGTCGCGGTGCGCTTCGGGCACCTCGACGACGTCCTGGCGCTGTTCTTCACCACCCTCGCGGTGCGCGCGGTGACCCGCAGGAACGCCGCGCTGACCGGCGCGTTCCTGGCCCTGGCGATGGACTCCAAACCGACCGCGCTGGCCTTCGTCCCGCTGCTGCTGGCGCTCCCCCGGCACCAGTGGCTCAAGGCCGG
The DNA here is from genome assembly GCF_001509485.1 of Streptomyces sp. NRRL F-4489. GTDB lineage: Bacteria > Actinomycetota > Actinomycetes > Streptomycetales > Streptomycetaceae > Streptomyces. The sequence goes on along the minus strand of NZ_LLZI01000057.1, from coordinate 50,495 downwards.
GCTGTGGTGCGCGGGGCTGGTCGCGGTCGCCTGGCTGCCGTTCTTCCTCAGCGACAGCCAGTCCTTCGCCGCCGCCAAGTTCGCCATCCCCAACCACCCGGCGTCCGCGCTGCGCTGGCTGGGCATCGACGATCCGGAGACCCCCGGCTGGGACCGGCCCGCGCAGTTCGCGCTCGGCCTGCTGCTGGGCGGGATAGCCGTCTGGCGGGGCCGCTGGGCCGCGGTGGTGCTGCTCGGCGCCAACGCCCGGATCGTGCTGGACCCCAGCGTCTACACCTACTACACCGCGTCGGTGCTGCTGGGCACGCTGCTGTGGGACGTCATCGGCCAGCGCCGCCTGGTGCCCTGGTGGAGCTGGCTGGCGCTGCTGGTCCTCTACGGCAGTGTCTTCGCCGTCCCGGACGACTCCGCGCGGGGCCTGATCCGGCTGGCGTTCGTCGCCGCCTCCACCGCGTACGTGCTGCTGTGGCCGGTGCGGGAGCGCGGCGACCGCGGCGGCCGCCGGGGACGCCGCAGGCCCCCCGCCCGTACGGACGAGGGGCCTGCGGTGGGGTCCGCGGGGTCCGGCGCCTGGCCGGAGCCGCCGGCTATGCCGTGGGCAGAGCCGCCAGCTGCGCGCTGATCCGCTCGATATCGGCCTCGGCGGCCGCCTTGCGGGTCCGGATCTTCTCCTTGACCTGCTCGGGGGCCTTGGCGAGGAACGCCTCGTTGCCGAGCTTGGCGGTGGTCTGCGCCAGCTCCTTCTCGGCCGCCGCCAGGTCCTTCGCCAGCCGCTTGCGCTCCGCCTCGACGTCGATCGCGCCGGAGAGGTCCAGTGCGACGGTGGCGCCGGCGACCGGCAGGGACGCGGTGGCGGTGAAGTCCTCACCGGCCGGCGTCAGGCGCAGCAGCGACCGCATCGCGGTCTCGTGCGGCGCCAGCGGCGTACCGGCCAGCTCCAGCCGCGCCGGGACCTTCTGACCGGGCTGGAGGCCCTGGTCGGAGCGGAACCGGCGGACCTCGGTGACGACCTGCTGGACGGTCTCGATCTCCCGCTCGGCCGCCGCGTCCCGGAAACCGCCCGGCGCGTCGGCACCGGGAACGGACACCGCGGTCGGCCACTGCGCGATAACGATCGACTCGCCGCCGGTCAGCGCCGTCCACAGCGCCTCGGTGACGAACGGGACGACCGGGTGCAGCAGCCGCAGCGTGACGTCGAGGACCTCGCCGAGGACCCGGCGCGAGGCGTCCGCGGCCGGGCCGCCGGCCTGGAAGGTGGTCTTGGACAGCTCCACGTACCAGTCGAAGACCTCGTCCCAGGCGAAGTGGAAGAGGGTGTCCGACAGCTTGGCGAACTGGTAGTCGTCGTAGTACGCGTCGACCTCGGCGACGACCGCGTTCAGCCGGGAGAGGATCCAGCGGTCGGCCGCCGACAGCTGATCGGCCGCCGGGAGGCCGCCGTCCACCGTCGCGCCGTTCATCAGCGCGAAGCGGGTGGCGTTCCAGATCTTGTTGGCGAAGTTGCGGGAGCCCTGGACCCAGTCCTCGCCGATCGGGACGTCGACACCGGGGTTGGCGCCGCGGGCCAGGGTGAAGCGGACCGCGTCGGAGCCGTAGGTGTCCATCCAGTCGAGCGGGTTGACCGCGTTGCCGAAGGACTTCGACATCTTCTTGCCGAACTGGTCGCGGACCATGCCGTGCAGCGCGATGGTGTGGAACGGCGGGGTGCCGTCCATCGCGTAGAGGCCGAACATCATCATCCGGGCGACCCAGAAGAAGAGGATGTCGTAGCCGGTGACCAGGACGGAGTTCGGGTAGAACTTCTCGACGCTCGGGGTGTGCTCGGGCCAGCCGAGGGTGGAGAACGGCCACAGGCCGGACGAGAACCACGTGTCGAGGACGTCGGTGTCCTGGTGCCAGCCCTCGCCGCCCGGCGGCTCCTCGTCCGGGCCGACGCAGACGACCTCGCCCTCCGGGCCGTACCAGACCGGGATGCGGTGGCCCCACCACAGCTGGCGCGAGATGCACCAGTCGTGGAGGTTGTCGACCCAGCCGAAGTAGCGGGACTCCATCTCCTTGGGGTGGATGGCGACCTTGCCGTCGCGGACCGCGTCGCCGGCCGCCTTGGCCAGCGGGCCGACCTTGACCCACCACTGCATCGACAGCCGCGGCTCGATGGTGGTCTTGCAGCGCGAGCAGTGCCCGACGGAGTGGGTGTACGGGCGCTTCTCGGCGACGATCCGGCCCTCGGCGCGCAGCGCGCCGACGATCGCCGACCGGGCCTCGAAGCGGTCCAGCCCCTGGAACGGGCCGTGCGCGGTGATCACGCCGCGCTCGTCCAGGACGGCCAGGCTCGCCAGGTCGTGGCGGCGGCCGATCTCGAAGTCGTTGGGGTCGTGGGCGGGGGTGACCTTGACGGCGCCGGTGCCGAACTCCGGGTCGACGTGCTCGTCGGCGACGACCGGGATGCGGCGGCCGGTCAGCGGCAGCTCGATCTCGGTGCCGACCAGGTGCGCGTACCGCTCGTCGTCCGGGTGGACGGCGACGGCGGTGTCGCCCAGCATCGTCTCGGCGCGGGTCGTCGCCACCACGATCGAGGCGTCGCCGTCGCCGTAGCGGATGGAGACCAGCTCGCCGTCGTCGTCCTGGTACTCCACCTCGATGTCGGAGATGGCGGTCAGGCAGCGCGGGCACCAGTTGATGATCCGCTCGGCGCGGTAGATCAGCTCGTCGTCGTAGAGCCGCTTGAAGATGGTCTGGACGGCCTTGGACAGGCCCTCGTCCATCGTGAAGCGCTCACGGGACCAGGCGACGCCGTCGCCGAGGCGCCGCATCTGCCCGGAGATCTGGCCGCCGGACTCCTTCTTCCACTGCCAGACCCGCTCGACGAACTTCTCCCGGCCGAGGTCGTGGCGGGAGACGCCCTCCTTGGCCAGCTCGCGCTCGACGACGTTCTGGGTGGCGATACCGGCGTGGTCCATGCCCGGCTGCCACAGCGTCTCGTAGCCCTGCATCCGCTTGCGGCGGGTCAGGGCGTCGATCAGCGTGTGCTCGAAGGCGTGGCCCAGGTGGAGGCTTCCGGTGACGTTCGGCGGGGGGATGACGATGGTGTACGGCGGCTTCTCGCTCTTCTCGTCCGCCTCGAAGTAGCCCCGCTCTACCCAGCGCTCGTACAGCGGCCCCTCTACATCGGCCGGCGTGTACTGAGTCGGCAGTTCGGGGGCGCTGTGCTTGGGCTGCTGAGTGTTCTCGGTCACGACCGACAGTGTACGGGCGGGGATGTCGCGGCTTCGAATCGGTTTCGGCCCCGGGGCTCCGGCCGCCGGCGGCGTCGTACAGGATGGCGGGAGCGCATCACATCACGCCCGGCGCCCGGGTGCCGCCCGGCATCCCGGCGCCACCGCAGTCACGAGGGGAACCGCTCCATGAGCTTCAACCAGCCGCCGCCGGGCCCGTACGGGCAGCAGCCCCCGCAGCCGGGCCCCTACGGCCAGCCGCAGCCGCCCGCCCCGCAGCCCGGCTACGGCTATCCGCCGCAGGGCGGCCAGGTCCCTCCGCAGCAGGGCTACGGCTACCCCCAGCAGGCACCCCAGCCGCAGTACCCGCAAGCGCAGTTCCCGCAGCAGGCGCAGGCGCCCTACGGCCAGCCCCAGCAGCCGGACCCGTACGGCCAGCAGGCCCCGTACGGCGGCCAGCAGACCCCCTACGGGACGATCCCGCAGGGCGACCCGGAGACCGGCGGCGGCAACGGCAAGAAGATCGGCCTGATCATCGGCGCGGTCGCGGTGGTCGCGGCCATCGGCGTCGGCGCGTACTTCGTCTTCGGCTCCGGCGGCCAGGTCAAGCCGTACACCATGGTCCTGCCGGACAAGCTGCTCAGCGGGCAGTTCAGCAAGGTCGAGAAGCCCGGCGGCGCCGGCGGCACCGGTGCCGAGGACTTCTCCAACGACAAGGAGGCCAAGGCGCTCGGCATCACCGAGAGCAAGGGCGTCCTGGGCAACTACAAGAACGACAGCGGGATGCTGCTCCAGGTGGTCGGCGTCTACGGAAAGGTCGGCGACCCGCAGGGCACCGTGACCCAGATGTTCGCCAAGATCGACGAGAACACCAAGAAGTCCACCCACGGCGCCAAGATCGAGGACGTCACGCCGGTCACCGCGTACTCGCCGGACGGCTTCGACGGCGACGTGATGAAGTGCCGCACCCAGAAGATCGAGGTCGCCCAGGGCGGGGTGACCGTACCGGTCACCGCCTCCACCTGCATCTGGGGCGACAACAGCGCCATCGGCGTGGTGCAGGAGATCGCGGCACCGGGCCCCGGCGGCGGCGCCACCACCCCCGGCGCCGAACAGCTCTCCCAGACCACCGCCAAGGTCCGCAACGAGGTCCGCAAGGAGAAGTAACCGCGACCGCGTACGCGACCGCCCGGCAGCAACGGCGCTGCCGGGCGGTCGGGTTGGGCGGGCGGGGCGCGGTCAGGCGCTCTTCTCGTGCGGTTCGCCGGAGTCGCCGCGGGTGCGCGGGACCAGCGTCGGGTTGACGTTGGAGCGGACCACGTCGGCGGTGATGACCACGCGGGCGACGTCCTTGCGGGACGGGATCTCGTACATCACCGCCTGGAGGACCTCCTCCATGATGGCGCGCAGACCGCGGGCGCCGGTGCCGCGCAGGATGGCCTGGTCGGCGATGGCCTCCAGGGCCGGGCGGTCGAAGTCCAGCTCCACGCCGTCGAGTTCGAAGAGCCGCTGGTACTGCTTGACCAGGGCGTTGCGGGGCTCGACCAGGATCTGGAGGAGCGCCTCGCGGTCGAGGTTGTGGACCGAGGTCAGGACCGGCAGGCGGCCGATGAACTCCGGGATCATCCCGAACTTCACCAGGTCCTCCGGCATCACGTCCTGGAGCTGGTCCTTGGCGTCGATCTCGCGCTTGGAGCGGATGGTGGCGCCGAAGCCGATGCCCTTGGCGCCGGACCGGGCCTCGATGATCTTCTCCAGGCCGGCGAAGGCGCCGCCGACGATGAAGAGGACGTTGGTGGTGTCGATCTGGATGAATTCCTGGTGGGGGTGCTTGCGGCCGCCCTGCGGCGGCACGGAGGCGGTGGTGCCCTCCAGGATCTTCAGCAGCGCCTGCTGGACGCCCTCGCCGGAGACGTCCCGGGTGATCGACGGATTTTCGCTCTTCCGGGCGACCTTGTCGATCTCGTCGATGTAGATGATGCCGGTCTCGGCCTTCTTGATGTCGAAGTCCGCGGCCTGGATCAGCTTCAGCAGGATGTTCTCGACGTCCTCGCCGACGTAGCCGGCCTCGGTGAGCGCGGTGGCGTCGGCGAAGGCGAAGGGGACGTTGAGCATCCGGGCGAGGGTCTGGGCGAGCAGCGTCTTGCCGGAGCCGGTGGGGCCGAGCAGCAGGATGTTGGACTTCGCCAGCTCGATGCCCTCGTCGCCGCGGCCGGGGCCGTTCTCGCCCGCCTGGACGCGCTTGTAGTGGTTGTAGACGGCCACCGAGAGCGCCTTCTTGGCGGGCTCCTGGCCGACGACGTAGCCGTTGAGGAACTCGTAGATCTCGCGCGGCTTGGGGAGTTCCTCCCAGCGCACCTCGGAGGTCTCGGCGAGCTCTTCCTCGATGATCTCGTTGCAGAGGTCGATGCACTCGTCGCAGATGTACACACCAGGTCCCGCGATGAGCTTCTTCACCTGCTTCTGGCTCTTTCCGCAGAACGAGCACTTGAGCAGGTCGCCGCCGTCACCGATGCGTGCCACGAGGTGAATCCCCTTCGCCTGGGATCCGCATTGCTCCGCGGACCCGGGTGCTTGCCTATCGACGGTACCTTGCCGGGCCCCCCGTACGGGCCCCCCTTGGACCGACTCGGTTCACTCGGTCCAAGGGGGCAACACTCCGGCGCATTTCGCGCAGTCCGCGAGAAGTTCGCGGGAAGAACGCGGTCAGACGGAGACGGAGGACTTCCGGGTGGACACGATCTGGTCGACCAGACCGTACGCCAGGGACTCCTCGGCGGTCAGGATCTTGTCCCGCTCGATGTCCTCGCGGATCTTCTCGATCGGGGTGGAGGAGTGCTTGGCCAGCATCTCCTCCAGCTGGACGCGCATCCGCTGGATCTCGCGGGCGGCGATCTCCAGGTCGGAGACCTGGCCGCGGCCGGTCTCGCTGTACGGCTGGTGGATCAGGACCCGGGCGTTGGGCAGCGCCATCCGCTTGCCCGGGGTGCCGGCCGCCAGCAGCACGGCCGCGGCGGAGGCCGCCTGGCCCATGCAGACCGTCTGGATGTCGGGCTTGACGAACTGCATCGTGTCGTAGATCGCCGTCAGGGCCGTGAAGGAGCCGCCGGGGCTGTTGATGTAGACCGAGATGTCGCGGTCCGGGTCCATCGACTCCAGGCACAGCAGCTGCGCCATGACGTCGTTGGCCGACGCGTCGTCGATCTGCACCCCGAGGAAGATCACCCGCTCCTCGAAGAGCTTCGCGTACGGGTCGTACTCGCGCACGCCCTGCGAGGTGCGCTCGACGAAGCGCGGAACGATGTAGCGGGCTTCGGCGGGCATGCCGGAGAACTCGGCCTGCGGCCGCTCGTACAGACCGCTTCCGGGGTAGTTGTTCATCTGGAAGTTCACCGTCCTGGTGGCGGAGTGGGCTGGGGGTCGACTGCGGGGCGTGGGCCGGGAGCTCAGGCCCCGGTGCCGCCCCCGCCCGGAACGCCGGCGGCGGAGGGCATGACGTCGTCGATGAGGCCGTATTCCTTGGCCTCCTCGGCGGAGAACCAGCGGTCGCGGTCGGCGTCCCGGGTCCACTGCTCCAGCGTCTGGCCGGTGTGCAGGGCGGAGAGCTCGCCGAGGCGCTTCTTCGTCCGCAGCAGCTGCTCGGCGTGGATCTTGATGTCCGAGGCCGAACCGGCCAGGCCCGCCGAGGGCTGGTGGATGAGGATCTCCGCGTTCGGCAGCGCGAAGCGCTTGCCCGGGGTGCCGGCGCTCAGCAGGAACTGGCCCATCGAGGCGGCGAGGCCCATGGCGATGGTCACCACGTCGTTCTTGATGTACTGCATGGTGTCGTAGATCGCCATGCCCGCCGTGACGGAACCGCCCGGGGAGTTGATGTAGAGGTAGATGTCCTTGTCGGGGTCCGCGGCGAGGAGAAGCAGCTGCGCCGTGATGCGGTTGGCGATGTCGTCGTCGACCGGCTGGCCGAGGAAGATGATCCGCTCGCCGAGCAGCCGGTTGTAGACCTGGTCGCCGAGGCCACCGTAGGCAGGCTCAGCGGCGGCGGAAGGCATCGGGATCGTCACGTGTCCACCTGCTCGTTGTCGGACGGCTCGGGGCCGTCTTCAGCGTCGTCTTCTGGGGCCGGGGACCGGAGCCGCGCCATGCGCCCGGCGTACTTTCCGAGACTCCCCTGCCCTCGTATCTACGGACCCTAACGCGCTGGTCGGCGGGCGCCATCCCGGAGCGAGAACTGTTCGCTGTGAGCGCAGGCTCACGGACCGGGACGACACACGGGCCCGAACACGCGGACGTGCGCGTTCGGGCCCGTGATCAGCCGGTCGGCGAAGCCGCCGGGGGCGTATCAGCCCTCGGACTTCTCCGCCTGCTCGCCGGCCTCGGCACCCTCGGTCCCGGCGGCGGCCTCGGCGGCCTCCGCCTCCTCCTCGTCGTCCAGGTCCACGACCTGGCCGTTGGTGTCCTTCACGGTCGCGGCCTCGACGACCACCGCGAGGGCCTTGCCGCGGGCGACCTCGCCCACCAGCATCGGCACCTGGCCGCCCTCGACCACGGCCTGGGCGAACTGGTCGGGGGACATGCCGGAGGACTGGGCGCGCCGCATGAGGTGCTCGGTGAGCTCCTCCTGGCTGACGTTCAGCTTCTCCTTGTTGACCAGCTCGTCCAGGACGAACTGGGTCTTGATGCCCTTCTCCGCCTGCTCCTTGGTCTCGGCGTCGAACTCTTCCTCGGTCTTGCCCTGGATCTCCAGGTACTTCGCGAGGTCGAGGCCCATCTGGCCGAGCTGGTGGTGCTCGAGGTTGTGCTTGCGGGTGCGGATCTCGTCCTCGAGCAGCTTCTCGGGGATCGGGACCTCGATCAGGCCGAGCAGCGCCTCCAGGACCTTCTCCTGCGCCTGGGTGGCCTGGTCGAACTTCTTCATCCGCTCCAGGCGCTTGCGGCTGTCGGCCTTGAGCTCCTCGAGGGTGTCGAACTCGCTGGCCATCTGGGCGAACTCGTCGTCCAGCTCGGGGAGTTCGCGGACCTTGACCTCGGTGACGTCGACCTTGACCTCGGCCTCCTTGCCCTGGGCGGAGCCGCCCTTGAGCTCGGAGGTGAAGGTGGCGCTGCCGCCGGCCTCCAGGCCCTTGACGGCCTCGTCGATGCCGTCGAGGAGCTCACCGGAGCCGATGGTGTAGCTGACGCCCTGGGCGACGCCGTCGGCCAGCACCTCGCCGTCGACCTTGGCCTCCAGGTCCACGGTGACCACGTCGCCGTCCTGGGCGGCGCGCTCGACCGGGGTGGTGGAGGCGAAGCGCTCGCGCAGCTGCTCCACGGACTTCTCGACGTCCTCGTCGGACACCTCGACGGCGTCGACCTCGACCTCGATGCCGGAGTAGTCCGGGATCTCCAGGGCCGGGCGGATGTCGACCTCGGCCGTGAAGGCGAGCAGCTCGTTGTCCTTGAGCTCGGTGATGTCGACCTCGGGCTGGCCGAGGACGTTCAGCTCGGCCTCGTTGACCGCCTCGGTGTAGAACTTCGGGAGCGCGTCGTTGACGGCCTCCTCCAGCACGGCGCCGCGGCCGAACCGCTGGTCGATGACGCGCGCCGGGATCTTGCCGCGGCGGAAGCCCTTCACCGTGACCTGCTGGTTGATCTTCTTGTACGCCGCGTCGAGGCTGTCCTTGAGCTCCTCGAAGGGCACCTCGACAGTGAGCCGAACCCGGGTCGGGTTCAGGGTCTCCACGGCGCTCTTCACGGTTCGGTCTCCTTGGGCTGACTTTGGGGTTTTGCCTTGAGATCCGCCGGCTCCGGCATGTCCCGGTCCGGCCGATCGCGCCCGGTGCGAAGGCATACGGGCACGCAGATTGCATAGTAACCGCAAGGAGGAGGGCACCGACAACGCGATCTTGAAGGGCCTCTTGTACCGGTTTGTGCCGGTGGCTGCCCGCTTTCGGCCGTACGGCGTGCGGCGGGACGGATGCCTGGACTGGTCGGGGTGGCCGGATTCGAACCGACGACCTTCCGCTCCCAAAGCGGACGCGCTACCAAGCTGCGCCACACCCCGTCGGTGCGACACGTAGGGTACATGCCCGCGGACCGTACGGCTGCCCGTTATCGGGAGCGTGATGCGGTGCGCGGTCCGCGCGCGGGGCGGTGAGTGATCCGGGGCGCGACGCGGTGTGCGGCGGAGGGGCTTCACCCGCTACGATGCTCTGCGTGCCGGGGTCCCGCCGACCGCGGCGCACGCGGGCGTAGCTCAATGGTAGAGCCCCAGTCTTCCAAACTGGCTACGCGGGTTCGATTCCCGTCGCCCGCTCGTCGCGGGAAAGCCCCGGGCCATCGGTCCGGGGCTTTCCCCGTTTTCCGGCGCTTGCCGTGGGGTGCGTACGACCGCTTCTCTTCGGCGTACCGGAGTCTCTAGGGTGGCGGCATGGAGATCTGGATCAATCCCGCGTGCTCCAAGTGCCGGGCCGCGGTGGGCATCCTGGACGCCGAGGGCGCGCGGTACACCGTGCGGAAGTATCTGGAGGAGCCGCCGACCGCCGCCGAACTGCGCGCGGTGCTGGGGCGGCTGGGCCTGGAGCCGTGGGACATCACCCGGACCCAGGAGCCCGAGGCGAAGGCGCTGGGCATGGGGGCGTGGGGGCGCGGCGACGCCGAGCGGGAGCGGTGGATCGAGGCGCTGGCCGCCCATCCGCGGCTGATCCAGCGGCCGATCATCACCGCGGACGACGGCTCGGCGCTGGTGGGGCGCAGCGAGGAGGCCGTCCGCGACGCGCTGGCGCGGACCGGGGGTGGACGGACCCCCTGAGTCCGGCCCGCGGACCCGGACCTAGAAGGTGATGTGGTTGATGGTCTGGGCGATGGAGTTCAGGAAGCGGTTGATCGCCGGCGCCATGCCCGTGGAGGCGAGGAAGAAGCCGAAGAGTATGGCGACCAGCGCCGGGCCGGCCTTGATCGCCTTCTGTCTGATCAGGACGATCAGGATGATGCCCAACATCAGCACAACGGACAGCGACAGAGCCACAACTGATCACACCCTCGGTCGGAACGCCTCACCGGCCCTGGGGCATGCCGCGCACACCCCCGGCACCCATCGTGCCATCAACTCCCTGCCCACCGCAGGCGGGTGACGAATCATCGGCCAACGCTTTGCTCGTTTGCAGACGTTCGCAACAGACCCCTTCCGGACGGTCCGGCGGGCCCGGGGAGCGGGGTGGGCCGGTCCGCAAAACCTCACGCACCGCCCTACAACGGTCACCGGCCAGTGCTTCGGCAAAGTAATCGTTGACCGTTTCTTGACGGGGTCTTGGCCGGGGCGCCGGCGGGGAATGTCCGATCCGCGTGCCGGGCGGCCGGGCGGCGGCCCCCGCGGCGGTCGGCCCGTGCGCCGTCAGCCGTCGCGGGAGATCAGCAGCAGCGCGCGGTCGTCGTTGACGTCCTTGGCGACGGCCTCGATCAGATGCCAGGCGGCGCCGGTGAAGCCGGTGTGGACATAGCGCTCGGCCTCGCCGGTCAGCCGGTCGATGCCCTCGGCGATGTCCCGGTCGGCGGCCTCCACCAGGCCGTCGGTGAACAGCATCAGCACGTCGCCGGGGCGCAGCGTGCCCTTGACCGGGTCGAACTGCGCGCCGTCGTAGACCCCGAGCAGCGGCCCCTCCCCCGCCTTCTCCTCCCAGCGGCCGGTGCCGGCGCTGAGCTGGAGGGCGGGCAGATGGCCGGCGGAGAACAGCTCGTAGTCGCCGGACTCCAGGTCCAGGACGAGGTGGACGGAGGTGGCGAAGCCCTCCTGCCAGTCCTGGCGCAGCAGATAGCCGTTGGCGGCGGGCAGGAAGCCGTGCGGCGGCAGCGAGCCGAGCAGGCCGCCGAAGGCGCCGGAGAGCAGCAGGGCGCGGGAGGCGGCGTCCATGCCCTTGCCGGAGACGTCGGTGAGGACGACCTCCAGGATGTTGCCGCCCTGGGTGCGGGAGGCCACCACGAAGTCGCCGGAGAAGGACTGGCCGCCGGCCGGGCGGAGCGCCATCTCGCGGTGCCAGCCGGCCGGGAGTTCGGGCAGCTTGCTCTGCACCCGGATGCGTTCGCGCAGGTCGAAGAGCATCGTGCCGCCGCGTCGCCAGGGCACCCCGACCCGGCTGCGGAACTGCGCGACCAGCAGCCCGGACAGGCCGACCGCGGCGACCACCAGGACCGTGCCCGGGGTGATCCGGTCCGGACCCTCGTCGTACGGGCCGAACAGCGCGGCCTCGACGATCAGGGCGGCGGCCGAGGCGGCGTACAGGACGAGGAGGTTGGCCGGGCGCAGCAGCAGGCCGCCGGCGAAGATCGGGAGGGCCAGCGCGGCCGGCGCGATCCACTGGGGGTGCCAGAGGGTGCCGCCGGCGATGGCGGGGACGGCGGCGAGCAGCACGGCCAGTGCGAGCCAGTCGGAGCCGTCGCCGCGGAAGTAGTCGACGCCGGCCTTGCGCATGGCGACGCGGACCCGGTGCAGACGCTTGTGCGTCCGGGCCCTGAAGGATTCCGCTCCCGCGCCGCGTGTCATTGCTCTGGGACCTTATCCACCCGTTCGGCGGCGCGTCGATTCATTGCACGTCACCCGGTGGATTTCCAGGAATTCGCGTTCGAAATGCGGTCGCGTGGCCGGAGCGGATGCTGCTAGGGATGGCGTATGACAGCAGAGGTGCGGCTGGTGCGGGAGGCCGATCTGGCGGCCTGGTTCGAGACCGTGGACGTGGCGTTCGGCGGGCTCAGGGAGTCGGCCGAGCGGGCCGCGTGGTGGCGGTCGGTGGTCGAGCCGGAGCGGGCGCTCGCGGCGTGGGACGGCGGCGGCATCGTCGGGACGGCCGGGTCGTTCTCGTTCGGACTAACGGTGCCGGGCGGCGCGGAGGTGCCGGCCGCCGGGGTCACGCTGGTCGGCGTCCTGCCCACGCACCGGCGGCGCGGGGTGCTCACGCAGCTGATGCGGCGCCAGCTGGACGGCGTACGGGAGCGCGGGGAGCCGCTGGCGCTGCTGACCGCGAGCGAGCCGGCGATCTACGGGCGGTTCGGGTACGGCCCGGCCACCTGGGAGCTGCGGATGGCGGTGGACACGGTGCGGCTGGCCGCCCCGGAGCCGCCCGGCGCGGACGGGGTGCGGTTGCGGCTGGCGGATCCGGTGGCCGCGCTCCCGGAGTGCGAGCGGGTCTACGCCGCGCTGGTGCCGGGCCGGCCGGGCATGCTGGCGCGGCGGCCCGGCCGGGACCGCCAGGGGGTGCTCGACCCGGAGGGCGAGCGGGACGGCGCCGGGCCGCTGCAGTGCGTGCTGGCCGAGGTGGACGGCGAGGTGCGGGGGTATGCCCGGTATGCCGTCAAGCCGGGCTGGGACGACGCCGGGCCGTGCGGGACGGTGCAGCTGCGCCAGCTCGACGCGCTGGACCCGGTGGTCCACGCGGCGCTGTGGCGCTATCTGTTCGGGATCGACCTGACCTCGTCCGTGGTGGCGCGCGGCCGGCCGGTGGACGACCCGCTGCCGCATCTGGTGGCGGACCAGCGGCGCTGCGGACTCGGGCTGCGCGAGGGGCTGTTCGTGCGGCCGGTGGAGGTGGGGGCGGCGCTGGCGGCGCGGACGTACCGGACGCCGGTGGACGTGGTGCTGGAGGTCGCCGACGCGTTCTGCCCCTGGAACGCCGGGCGGTGGCGGCTGTCCGGCGACGCCCGGGGCGCCCGCTGCGAGCGGACCACCGATGCGGCCGAACTGGCGCTGTCGGTACGGGAGTTGGGGTCGGCGTATCTGGGCGGCTGCACGCTGACGGCACTGGCCGGGGCCGGGCGGGTGCGGGAGCTGCGGCCGGGGGCGCTGGCGGCGGCGTCGCTCGCGTTCGGGTCGGAGGTGGCGCCCTGGCTGCCGCACGGGTTCTGACGCGGGGCCGGGCGGCGCTTACGGGCGGGCGGCGCTCACGGCCGGGCGGCGGCGGGCTGGCAGGTGGGGCACCAGAAGAGGTTGCGGGCCGCGAGCCCGGCGGTGCGCACCGCGTCGCCGCAGAGGAGGCAGGGCGCGCCGGTGCGCCGGTAGACGTAGACCTCGCCGCCGTGGTCGTCGACCCGGGGCGGGCGGCCCATGGCCTCGGGGGTGTGCTCGGGGCGGACGGTGTCGATCCGGTTGTTCCGCACGCCCTCCCGCATCAGGGCGGCCAGGTCGGCCCAGATCGCGTCCCACTGGTCGCGGCGCAGGTCGCGGCCGGGGAGGTAGGGGTCGATACCGTGCCGGAAGAGGACCTCGGCGCGGTAGACGTTGCCGACGCCGGCGATCACCTTCTGGTCGAGCAGCAGCGCGGCGACGGTGGTGCGGCTGCGGGAGATCCGCCGCCAGGCGCGGTCGCCGTCCTCGCCGGGGCGCAGCGGATCGGGGCCGAGCCGGTCGTGTATCGCCCGCTTCTCGGCGTCGGTGATCAGCGCGCAGGTGGTGGGGCCGCGCAGGTCGGCGTGGTGGCCGTGGCCGGTCAGCCGCAGCCGGACGGTGTCGGTGGGCGGCGGGGGCGGCGCGGTGCCGAAGCCGAGCTTGCCGAAGAGGCCGAGGTGGATGTGGACCCAGCGGTCCGGGCCGAAGCCGAGGAAGAGGTGCTTGCCGTGTGCCTCGGCGGTGTCCATGACCGCGCCGTCGATGAGGGCGGCGCCGGCGGCGAACTTGCCCTGCGGGCTGGTCGCCCGGATCGTGCGGCCCTCGAACCGTTCCCGGTGGTCCAGCGCGAGGCGGTGGATGGTGTGCCCTTCGGGCATCGGGTGCGGTCCTCCGGAGGTTGCGTTCTGTGGCGCGGCCCGTGGGGCCGGTCGCGCCCACCCGTTCCCGCTGAAAGCGGAACGAACGGGCACGAACCGGCCGCCAGGCGTCAGTCCTGCTGCGGGTGGTGGGCCGGGATCGGGGGGAGCTCGCCGGTGGTCTCGTAGGCGGAGAGCATCTCGATGCGGCGGGTGTGGCGCTCCTCACCCGAGTACGGGGTGGCCAGGAAGACCTCGATGAAGCGGGTGGCCTCCTCGGTGGTGTGCATCCGGCCGCCGACGGAGACGACGTTGGCGTTGTTGTGCTCCCGGCCGAGCTTGGCGGTCTCCTCGCTCCACGCCAGCGCGGCGCGGACGCCCTTGACCTTGTTGGCGGCGATCTGCTCGCCGTTGCCGGAGCCGCCGATCACGATGCCGAGGCTGTCCGGGTCCGCGGCGGTCCGCTCCGCGGCGCGCAGGCAGAACGGGGGGTAGTCGTCCTGGGCGTCGTAGATGTGCGGGCCGCAGTCGACGGGCTCGTGGCCGTTGGCCTTGAGCCAGTCGACGAGGTGGTTCTTGAGGTCGAAGCCGGCATGGTCGGAGCCGATGTACACGCGCATGGGCATGAGTGTGGCATGCCGCGCAGCGGGTAGGGCCCACCGGGGCGGTGACCCGCCCGGCCGCCGCGGCCTGCGGCTTCGGACAACCCGCCGGTAACGGCAACGATACGGATTCGGGTCTTCCAAACGGTCGTTTACAAGGTTCTAATGCCTGGGTTCGACACCGAGAACCACGAAGGACGGTGCACATGGGCGCGCACCCGCCTGCCTCCCCCGCGGTCCCCACTGCCGGCCAACCCGGCAACGGCTCCGCGGACCGGTCGCCCGACGGGCTCCAGGCCGGACTGAAGAACCGCCATCTCTCCATGATCGCCATCGGCGGGGTGATCGGCGCCGGCCTGTTCGTCGGATCCGGCGCCGGCATCAAGGCCGCCGGGCCGGGCATCCTGCTCTCCTACGCGCTGACCGGGCTGCTGGTCGTGCTGGTGATGCGGATGCTGGGCGAGATGGCCGCGGCCTCGCCGACCTCCGGGTCGTTCTCCGCGTACGCGGACCGGGCGCTGGGCCGGTGGGCGGGCTTCACCATCGGCTGGCTGTACTGGTTCTTCTGGTCGGTGGTGCTGGCGGTCGAGGCGACCGCGGCGGCGGCGATCCTGACCGGCTGGATACCGGCGGTGCCGCAGTGGGCCTGGGCGCTGCTGGTGATGATCGTGCTGACCGGCACCAACCTGGTCTCGGTGGGCTCGTTCGGCGAGTTCGAGTTCTGGTTCGCCGGGATCAAGGTCGTGGCGATCGTGATCTTCATCGTGGTGGGCGCGCTGGCGATCTTCGGGCTGCCGCCGGGGCACCACGCGGTGGGAACCGCCAATCTCCTCGGGCACGGCGGGTTCCTGCCGAAGGGCCCGGGGGCGATCCTCTCCGGCATGCTGCTGGTGGTCTTCTCGTTCATGGGCAGCGAGATCGTCACGCTGGCGGCGAGCGAGTCGCCGAACCCGGTCGTGGCCGTCCGCAAGGCCGTCAACAGCGTCATCTGGCGGATCGCGCTGTTCTACATCGGCTCGATCGCGGTGATCGTGACGCTGCTGCCGTGGGACGACCCGGAGGTGGCCAAGAGCCCGTACGTGGCGGTGCTGAAGTCGCTGCACATCCCGTACGTGGACGTGGTGATGGACGTGGTGGTGCTGACCGCCGTGCTGTCCTGCCTGAACTCCGGCCTGTACACCGCGTCCCGGATGGCGTTCTCGCTCGGTGCGCGCGGCGACGCGCCGAAGTCGTTCGCGACGGTCAACAAGGGCGGCGTCCCGGCGGTGGCGATCTGGGCGTCGGTGGCCTTCGGCTTCATCGCGACGATCTTCAGCTACACCTCGAAGGACACCATCTTCCAGTTCCTGCTGAACTCCTCGGGCGCGGTGGCGCTCTTCGTCTGGCTGGTGATCTGCGTCTCGCAGCTGCGGATGCGGCGGGTCCTGGAGCGGGAGACGCCGGAGCGGCTGACGGTGCGGATGTGGCTGTACCCGTGGCTGACGTACGCCACCATCGCGCTGATCGTCTTCGTGGTGGGCTACATGTTCTACGACAAGGACGGCCGGGAGCAGATGGTGCTGTCGGTGGTGGCGGCCGTGGTGGTGCTGGCCGCCGGGCTGGTGCTCCAGCGGCGGCGGCCCCGCGAGGCGGAGGCGCCGGAGCAGGTGTGACTCTTCGGAACACGGCGGGGCCCGCACCTCTTTCCCGAGGTGCGGGCCCCGCCGCGTATCCGGTGCCGGGCGGTCAGGCGCGGCGGCCGGCCAGCTTCCAGGCGGCCGGCAGCGCGCCCATCGCCAGGGCGATCTTCACCGCGTCGCCGATCAGGAACGGCACCATGCCGACCGCGATCGCCTGGCCGAGGGACATGCCGGTGGCGAACGCCAGGTACGGGACGCCGATCGCGTAGATCACGGCGTTGCCGGCGGCCATGGTGGCGGCGGTGCGCAGCACCCCGCGGTCGCCGCCGCGGCGGGCCAGCGCGCCCACGGCGGTGGCGGCCAGCAGCATGCCCAGGACGTAGCCGAAGGTGGCGCCGCCGGCACCGGAGGCACCGCCCGCGAACCACGGCAGGCCGGCCATGCCCGCCAGGGCGTAGAGGGCCAGCGAGAGCAGGCCGCGGCGGGCGCCGAGCGAGGCGCCGACGAGGAGGGCGGCGAAGGTCTGGGCGGTGACCGGGACCGGGGAGCCGGGGATCGGGACGGCGATCTGGGCGGCGATGCCGGTGAGCACGGCGCCGCCGCCGACCAGCGCGGCGTCGCGGACGCGGGCGCGGGTGGCGGTGGCGGCGGGCAGCAGGTCGGCGAGGACGGCTCCGGGCCGGAGGGCGGGGGCGGCTGTACTCATCAGGGACTCCGCGGGTGTGAGGAGGACCGGTCCGACAGGGCCGGTCCGGCGGGACGTGATGACGGTAGTTCAGGCGGACGGCGGCGGACATGGTGTGGCGGTGACAAAGCCGCACCGTTCCGCTCGGTGACTTCCGGACAACGGTCAGCATGCCGGAGGCGGCCCGGCCGCGGTACGTCTTCGCAGGTCACGTGATGCTCGTCACGGCCGGGCCGCTGGTCCGGTGCCGGTTTTGTGGTAGCCCGGGGCGGCCGGGGACACTGGGACGGCTCCGCGGTCAGCTGTGGAGTTCCCCCAAACCGGGCGGGTCCTTCCGGGGGCCCGGCCCTTTGCGCACCTTGCGAAAGTGACGAACCGATGCACGACGCACCGCCCCTGGTCGAGAAAGAACCGCTGTCCGCGGGGCTCAAGCAGCGCCATCTGACGATGCTGGGCCTGGGCGGGGTGATCGGCGCGGGGCTGTTCGTGGGCTCCGGGGCGGGGATCGCGGTGGCCGGGCCGGGGATCGTGCTGTCGTATCTGATCGCCGGGGCGCTGGCGATGCTGATCATGCGGATGCTCGGGGAGATGTCGGCGGCGATGCCGGCGTCGGGGGCGTTCTCGGTGCACGCGGAGCGGGCGCTGGGGCGCTGGGCGGGCTTCAGCGTGGGCTGGCTGTACTGGTTCCTGCTGGTGGTGGTGCTGGCGGTGGAGGCCACCGGCGCGGCGCAGATCGCGCACGGCTGGGTGCCGGCGGTGCCGCAGTGGGGCTGGGTGCTGCTGTTCATGGTGTTCTTCACCGCCGCCAATCTGGCCGCGGTGAAGAACTTCGGGGAGTTCGAGTTCTGGTTCGCGGCGCTGAAGGTCACCGCGATCGTGCTGTTCCTGGTGCTGGCCCTGCTGGCGGTCTTCGGCGTGCTGCCGGACACCGCGCCGGTCGGGCTGGCCAACCTCACCGGCCAGGGCGGGTTCCTGCCGCACGGCTGGGGCGGGGTGGTCTCCGGGGTGCTGGCGGTGGTGTTCGCGTTCGGCGGGCTGGAGGTCGTCACCATCGCGGCGGCCGAGTCGGACGATCCGGCGCGGGCGGTGGGCCGGGCGGTGCGCAGCGCGGTCTGGCGCATCCTCTTCTTCTACGTCGGGTCGATGCTGGTCATCGTCACCGTGCTGCCGTGGTCGTCGATGCGGCCGGGCAAGAGCCCGTATGTGATGGTGCTGGACCACATCGGGGTGCCGGGCGCCGGGCAGATCATGAACATCGTGGTGTTCGTGGCGCTGCTGTCGGCGCTGAACGCCAATCTCTACGGCTCCTCGCGGATGGTGTTCTCGCTGGCCGAGCGCGGGGAGGCGCCGCGCGGGCTGCTGAAGGTGTCCGGGGGCGGGGTGCCGGTCCGGGCGGTGCTGGCGTCGGTGGCGTTCGGTTTCGTCTCGGTGCTGCTGAATCTCAAGTGGCCGGATTCGGTGTTCCTCTATCTGCTGAACGCGGTCGGCGCGGTGCTGCTGTTCGTCTGGGGGCTGATCGCCGTCTCGCAGCTGCGGCTGCGGCCGCGGATCGAGCGGGAGGCCCCGGAGCGGCTGGTGCTGCGGATGTGGGCGTTCCCGTATCTGACGTGGGTGGCGCTGCTGGCGATGGGCGCGGTGATCGTGCTGATGCTGACCGATGACACCGCCCGGCCGCAGCTGCTGTGGTCGGCCGGGGCGACCGCGGCGGTGCTGGTCGTGGCCGGTCTACGGGAGTTGAGGGACCGTCGGGCCCGGGCCTGAGGGCCGCGGGGGCGCCGCCCGCTGACGGGACGGCACTCCGGGCGTCCCGGGCGCTTCCGAGACGTACGTCACATCCCCTCGCATTCGACGATCAATCAGACACGCTCGGTCACGATCGCGTCTGAATACCGAACAATCGCTGCACGACTGTTGCCCTCAGCGGACAGGGACGCTCAAACTGAGCCAGCTTTGCCGACGACCCCGGAGTTGAGCCGTCCGCGGCACCGGGAAAACGCAGTTTCGCCCCGCCCGCATCTCACCTACTGGGACAGGTACGACATGAATCGGACACCCCCGTCCGCCGCGTCCGCCGGTGCGCGGTCCACCGCGGCCCCGGGCGCAGCCCAGGACGGCGGCGCGCTGTCGCACGGCCTCAAGCAGCGCCATCTCTCCATGATCGCCCTCGGCGGGGTGATCGGCGCCGGGCTGTTCGTCGGCTCCCGCGCGGGCATCGCGGCGGCCGGCCCGTCCATCGTGCTGGCCTACGCGGTCTCCGGCGCCCTGGTCATGCTGGTCATGCGGATGCTCGGCGAGATGTCCGCGGCCCACCCGGCGTCCGGTTCCTTCTCGGTGCACGCCGACCGGTCCATCGGCTCGTGGGCCGGCTTCACCGCGGGCTGGATGTTCACCGCGCTGCTGTGCGTGGCGGTGGCGGCCGAGGCGCTGGGCGCCGCGGACGTGCTGCACCAGTGGTTCCCGGCGACCCAGCCGTGGATGTGGGTCCTGCTGATCATGATCGTCTTCACCGCGACCAACCTCACCGCGGTCGGCAACTTCGGCGAGTTCGAGTTCTGGTTCGCCGCCCTGAAGGTCGCCGCGATCACGGTCTTCCTGGTCCTGGGCGTGCTGGCCATCTTCGGCCTGCTGCCCGGCACCTCCGCGCCCGGCGCCTCGAACCTGACCGGCCACGGCGGCTTCCTGCCCAAGGGCGTGGACGGCCTGATGGTCGGCGTGCTGGCGTCGGTGTTCGCCTACGGCGGCCTGGAGACGGTGAGCATCGCGGCCGCCGAGTCCGAGGACCCGGTCCGCGGCGTGGCCCGCGCGGTGCGCACCGCGATGTGGCGGATCGCGCTGTTCTACGTCGGCTCGATGGCGGTCATCGTCACCGTCATCCCGTGGAGCGCGCCGTCCATCGCCAAGAGCGGCCCGTACGTGGCGGTGCTGGACTACCTCAAGATCCCGGCGGCCGGCCAGATCATGAACGTGGTCATCCTGATCGCCCTGCTCTCCGCGGTGAACGCCAACATCTACGGCTCGTCCCGGATGGCGTACTCCCTGATCGCCCGCGGCCAGGGCCCGGCGTTCCTGGGCCGGGTCACCGGCGGGGTGCCGCGCCGCGCGGTGCTGCTGTGCGCCGCGTTCGGCTTCCTGGCGGTGCTGTTCAGCTTCTGGTGGCCGACCACGGTCTTCCAGTGGCTGCTGAACATGGTCGGCGCCGCCACCCTGGTGGTCTGGGGCTTCATCGCCGCCGCCCAGCTGCGCACCCGGCGGAAGCTGGAGCGCGAGGCGCCGGAGAAGCTGGTGGTCAAGATGTGGGCGTACCCGTATCTGACGTGGGTGGCGCTGGCCGGGATCGTCGCGGTGCTGGTGCTGATGCTGCGCGACGACAGCCAGCGGATCCAGCTGCTCTTCACCGGCGGCTTCGGCATCGTGCTGGCGGTCACCGGGCTGATCCGGCAGCGGACGCTGGCCCGCCGGTAGGCGCGCGGCCGCTCCCCCGCGACCCCCGAAAGGCGGGGCGGGACCTCCTTCCGAGGTCCCGCCCCGCCTTCGGTCTTTGGGACCAAGACGGCAGCCACGACGGGCCCGTGATCACTCCTGCTGGTAGCGTGCTCTTGCACAAGGATTGCAACTACGGCGACTACGCAGCTTGGAGGCGGGGCCGGTATGGCGACCTACACTCTTCCTGAACTCCCCTACGACTACTCGGCGCTGGCGCCGGTCATCAGCCCGGAGATCATCGAGCTGCACCACGACAAGCACCACGCGGCGTACGTCAAGGGCGCCAACGACACCCTGGAGCAGCTCGCCGAGGCCCGCGACAAGGACCAGTGGGGCAGCATCAACGGCCTGGAGAAGAACCTCGCGTTCCACCTCTCCGGCCACATCCTGCACAGCATCTACTGGCACAACATGACCGGCGACGGCGGCGGCGAGCCGCTGGAGAAGGACGGCGTGGGCGAGCTGGCCGACGCCATCGCCGAGAACTTCGGCTCGTTCGCCAAGTTCAAGGCCCAGCTGTCCAAGGCATCCGCCACCACGCAGGGCTCCGGCTGGGGCGTCCTGGCCTACGAGCCGGTGACCGGCCGCCTCATCGTCGAGCAGATCTACGACCACCAGGGCAACGTCGGCCAGGGCTCGGTGCCGATCCTGGTCTTCGACGCCTGGGAGCACGCCTTCTACCTGCAGTACAAGAACCAGAAGGTGGACTTCATCGAGGCGATGTGGAAGGTCGTCAACTGGCAGGACGTGGCCAAGCGGTACACGGCCGCCAAGGAGCGCGCGAACAACCTGCTGCTGGCCCCGTGACCCGGTAGCGACCGAGGACGGCCTGCCTCGTGATCGTCTTCTCACCCTTCACGCGGGCAGGCGCGTAAAGGGCGGAGCCCCCTGCGAGGACGTGACTCGCCAGGGGGCTCCGCCTGTTCCGGCCGGGCGTCAGTCGAACTTCGGGGCTTCCGTGCGCGTCCGCTTGATCTCGTAGAAGCCGGGGATGGAGGCGACGGCGAGGGTGCCGTCCCAGAGCTGGGCGGCCTGGTCGCCCTTGGGAGCCGGGGTGACCACCGGCCCGAAGAACGCGATCTGCTCGCCGTCCGGGCCGGGAACGGCGATCACGGGCGTGCCGACCTCCTGGCCGACCAGGTCGATGCCGGCCTTGTGGGAGGCGCGCAGCTCGGCGTCGTAGGTGTCCTTGTCGGCGTACTCGATCAGCTCGGCCGGCAGGCCCGCGTCGGCCAGGGCCCCGGCGATGGACTCGCGGGTGATGCCCTCGCCGCGGTTGTGGAAGCGGGTGCCGAGGGCGGTGTAGAGCCTGCCGACGACCTCGTCGCCGTGCAGCTGCTGGGCGGCGATCACCACCCGGACCGGGCCCCACGCCTTGCCGCCGGGGCGCATGTTCTCGGCGTACTGCTCGGGGAGTTCACCGAGCTTGTTCTCGTTCAGCACGGCCAGGCTCATGACGTGCCAGCGCACCTGGACCGGGCGGACCCGCTCCACCTCCAGCATCCAGCGGGAGGTCAGCCACGCCCAGGGGCACAGCGGGTCGAACCAGAAGTCGGCCGGGGTCTTCGCGGTCTCGGACACGGGATCTCCTCAGTGCGTACGTGGTCCTGCGGTGCTTGCGTGCACGCTTCAACCGCGGGGGTGCGTGCCATGATTCCCCGTGTTCGATATCCGAGACGAGGGTGAGGGAGGCACACCGTGCCAGGCGAGAATCTGTCCCGGGACGAGGCACGTGAGCGGGGCCGGCTGCTGACGGTCGACGGGTACGACGTGGCGCTCGACGTCCGCTCAGCGGTCGCCCGGGGTCCCGAGGCGGACACCTTCCGCTCCCGGACCACCATCCGCTTCCGCTGCGCCGAGCCGGGCGCGTCGAGCTTCGCCGACCTCCTGGCGCCCTCGGTCACCTCCGTCACCCTCAACGGCCGCGCGCTGGACCCGGCCGCGGTCTTCGACGGCACCCGGATCGCGCTGGACGGCCTGGCCGCGGAGAACACCCTGGTCGTGGACGCGCGGTGCGCCTACAGCCGGACCGGCGAGGGCCTGCACCGCTTCATCGACCCCGAGGACGGCGAGGTCTACCTCTACACCCAGTACGAGCCCGCCGACTCCCGCCGGGTCTTCGCCAACTTCGAACAGCCCGACCTCAAGGCGCCGTTCACCTTCGAGGTCACCGCGCCCGAGGGCTGGCTGGTGCTGAGCAACGGCGCCCAGGAGGGCCCCACCGAGGGCGGCACGCACCGCTTCGCCACCACCAAGCCGATCTCCACGTACATCACCGCCGTGGTCGCCGGGCCGTACCACTACGCCACCGACACCTACCGCCGGATCTTCGAGGACGGCACCGATCTGACCGTCCCGCTGGGCGCGCTGTGCCGCAAGGGCCTGGCCCGGCACTTCGACGCGGACGAGATCTTCACCGTCACCAAGCAGGGCCTGGACTTCTTCCACGACCACTTCGACTTCCCGTACCCGTTCGGCAAGTACGACCAGGCGTTCGTGCCGGAGTACAACCTCGGCGCGATGGAGAACCCCGGCTGCGTCACCTTCCGCGAGGAGTTCATCTTCCGCGGCAAGGTCACCGAGGCGTCGTACGAGCGGCGGGCCAACGTCATCCTGCACGAGATGGCGCACATGTGGTTCGGCGACCTGGTCACCATGCACTGGTGGGACGACCTGTGGCTGAAGGAGTCCTACGCGGACTTCATGGGCAGCTTCGCGCAGGTGGGCGCGACCCGCTTCACCGACGGCTGGATCACCTTCGCCAACCGCCGCAAGTCCTGGGCGTACCGCGCCGACCAGCTGCCCTCCACCCACCCGGTCACGGCCGACATCCGCGATCTGGAGGACGCCAAGCTCAACTTCGACGGCATCACCTACGCCAAGGGCGCCAGCGTCCTCAAGCAGCTGGTGGCGTACGTCGGCCAGGACGCGTTCCTGGAGGGCGCGCGGCGCTACTTCAAGCGGCACGCGTACGGCAACACCCGGCTGGCCGACCTGCTGGCGGTGCTGGAGGAGACCTCCGGCCGGGACATGGCGGCCTGGTCGCGGGCGTGGCTGGAGACGGCCGGCGTCAACTCCCTGACCCCGCAGGTGACGTACGACGCGCAGGACCGGATCACCGAGCTGAGCATCCTCCAGGAGGCGTCGCCGGACCATCCCCAGCTGCGGCCGCACCGGGTCGCGGTGGGCCTGTACGGGCGCTCCGAGGACGGTTCGGCGCTGGTGCGCCGGGCCCGCGCCGAGGTGGACGTCACCGGTCCGCGGACGGCCGTGCCGGAGCTCGCCGGGGCCGAGCGGCCGGACCTCATCCTCGTCAACGACGACGACCTCACGTACTGCAAGACCCGCTTCGACGAGGGGTCGCTGGAGACCCTGCGGGCCCGGCTCGGCGAGCTGACCGACCCGCTGGCCCGGGCGCTGTGCTGGGCGGCGCTGTGGGGGCTGACCCGGGACGGGCTGATGCCGGGCCGGGACTTCCTGGAACTGGTGCGGCGCTTCGCCGGCGGGGAGAGTGTGATCGGCGTGCTCCAGTCGGTGCTGGGGCAGGCGGAGGCGGCGCTGGAGCACTATGTGGCGCCGGAGTTCCGCGAGCGGGCGGCCCGGGAGCTGTCCGAGAGCGCGCTGCGGGAGCTGCGGCTGGCCGAGCCGGGCAGCGGCCATCAGCTCAGCTGGGCCCGGCACTTCGCCGCGGTGGCCACCACCCCGGCCGACCTCCAGCTGCTCCAGGGCCTGCTGGACGGCACCGCGCGGATCGACGGGCTGGTGGTCGACCAGGAGCTGCGCTGGGCGTTCCTGCTGCCGCTGGCGGCGCACGGGGCGGCCGATGAGGAGCGGCTCGCGGGCGAGCTGGCCCGCGACGACACCGCGTCCGGCAAGCGCCACCAGGTGCGCTGCCTGGCCGCCCGCCCCTCGGCGGAGGTGAAGGCGGCCGCCTGGGCGGACGTGGTGGAGTCCGACGCGCTGTCCAACGCCCTGGTGGAGGCGACCATCGCCGGTTTCGCCCGCCCTGCGCAGCGGGAGCTGCTGGTGCCGTACGCGCCGCGGTACTTCGCGGAGATCGAGCGGATCTGGCGGGAGCGGTCCATCGAGATCGGGATGGCGGTGGTGCGCGGGCTGTTCCCGGCCTGGCAGGTCGACCAGGGCGCGCTGGACGCCGCGGACGCCTGGCTGGCCGGGCATCCGCAGGCGGCGCCCGCGCTGCGCCGGCTGGTGCTGGAGGAGCGGGACGACCTGGCGCGGGCGCTGCGGGCACAGGCTTGTGACGCGGCGGCCGGGCCGCGGCCGTGACCCGGGCCGCGACCAGCCCTGATCGGCCGTCGAACGCCCGTACTTGAGGGCAGGATTGTCCCGCTTGTGCCACAGGCGGGTAACAGCGGTTAGGGGGGAGAGCGGGGCCGGGCATCGACCCGGCATGAACCACGACACCCCGCTCTCCCCCGTCCCGCTGCACCACCTCGCCGACGGCAGCTGCCCGGTCCTGACGACCCATCAGCTCCGGGCGCACGGGGTGGCGCCGGCCGAGATCGCCGACCGCTGCCGCCCCGGCGGGCCCTGGCAGCAGCTGCTGCCCGGCGTCCACCTGCTGCACCAGGGGCCGCCCACCAGCCAGGAGCGGCTGCACGCCGCGCTGCTGTACGCGCGCTACCGCGGCCCGTCGGTGCCGGCCCAGCCGCGTACCCCGGAGACCGCCCGGGAGCCGATGATCACCGGGCTGGCGGCGCTCGCCCTGCACGGCTTCGCGGCCGCGCCGCCGCTTTTGTCCCTGGACCGCATCGAGGTGCTGGTGGCGCGGACCCGGCGGCTGCGCTCGGCCGGTTTCGCGCGGATCGTCCGGGGCGCGGAGCTGCCGGTCCCGCAGCAGGTCACCGGCGTGCCCACGGCGCCGGCCGCGCGGGCGCTGGCGGACGCGGTGGCCGGGCTCGCGGACGGCGCGGTGGTGCGCCGGCTGCTGACCGAGGCGGTGCGCGGGGGGCACTGCGAGGCCGCCGCGGTGGTCCGCGAGCTGACCCGGGCCCGGCTGCTGACCCGCCCGCACGTGGTGGACGCGGTGGACGCCCTGATGGCCGAGGGCCGGGCGCTGGCCGAGCAGCGGCTCTACGACGCGGTGCGCGCGTACGGGCTGCCGGAGCCGGTGTGGAACGTGGACCTGCGGCTGCCCGGCGGCCCGTACCTGGGCGGGGTGGACGCGTACTGGCCGGAGTACGCGGTCGCCGTCGAGATCGACACCCGCGCGCCCCGGCCGGCCGCCGGCGACGCAGACGACGCCGGGGAGCTGTGCACCGCTCCAGGGGACGAGCACCAGGACCGCCTCGAACGGCTCGGCGTCATCGTCGTCCGCTGCCGTCCGCGCACCCTCCGGGAGGCCCCCGAGCAGCAGGCCACCGTGATCCGCACCGCCCTGATGGCCGCCGCCGACCGCGAACCGGCCGCGTACCTCACGGTCCTCCCCCGCTGACCACGTTCGGCGATTCCCCGCACACCGTCCGTGTCCGCCCCCTCGTCCCGATCTCCACCCACTGGAACGGATTGGACAAGGCGACGGGTCTCACACACATGATGGGAGAGCCACTGAGCAGGTGTTCCCACCAGACACCCGGAGCCCGGCCGGCGGGCCGGGGCAGAAAGAAGGAGTCCCATGAGGATCGGAATCGTCGGAGCCACCGGTCAGGTCGGCGGTGTGATGCGGCGGATTCTCGCCGAGCGCAACTTCCCCGTCGAGCAGCTGCGGCTGTTCGCCTCGGCCCGGTCCGCGGGACGGACGCTGCCCTGGCAGGACACCGAGATCACCGTCGAGGACGCGGCCACCGCCGACTACTCCGGCCTGGACATCGTGCTCTTCTCGGCCGGCGGCGCCACCTCGAAGGCGCTGGCGCAGAAGGTCGCCGACGCCGGCCCGGTCGTGATCGACAACTCCTCGGCCTGGCGCCGCGACCCGCAGGTCCCGCTGGTGGTCTCCGAGGTCAACCCGCAGGCCATCACCGACCGCCCCAAGGGCATCATCGCCAACCCGAACTGCACGACCATGGCCGCCATGCCGGTGCTGCGCCCGCTGCACGAGGAGGCCGGGCTGGTCTCCCTGGTCGTCGCCACCTACCAGGCGGTCTCCGGCAGCGGCCTGTCCGGCGTCGCCGAGCTGGACGGCCAGGCCCGCAAGGTCATCGAGCAGGACGCCACCAAGCTCACCCACGACGGCGCGGCCGTGGAGTTCCCGGCCCCCGACACCTACGTCCGCCCGATCGCCTTCAACGTCCTGCCGCTGGCCGGCTCGATCGTCGACGACGGGCTGAACGAGACCGACGAGGAGCAGAAGCTCCGCCACGAGAGCCGCAAGATCCTGGACATCCCGGAGCTGAAGGTGTCCGGCACCTGCGTCCGCGTCCCGGTCTTCACCGGCCACTCCCTCCAGATCAACGCCCGCTTCGCCCGCCCGCTCTCCCCCGAGCGCGCCCAGGAGCTGCTGGCCGCCGCGCCCGGCGTGGCCCTCTCCGACGTCCCCACCCCGCTCCAGGCCGCCGGCCAGGACGCCTCCTTCGTGGGCCGGATCCGCCGCGACGAGACCGCCGAGAACGGCCTGGCGCTGTTCGTCTCCAACGACAACCTCCGCAAGGGCGCCGCCCTCAACGCCGTCCAGATCGCCGAACTCGTCGCCGCCGAACTCCGCGACTGACCCACCCCGCACCACGACCCGGGGCCCGCACGGACACGTTCCGCCGGGCCCCGGGGGCGTTTCGGAGTCCTTGCGCGATCCTCACCCCTCTTGGGGCAGCCCCGCCTCCTGACGGAGGGCTGCGAGCTCGTGCCCCCGGATCCGGGCCTCGTTCTCCGCGCGCACCCGTGCACGGGCCTGCTCAGCCTCCTGAGAAGCCATCCGCGGGTACCGCTCACACGCCTCGGCGCGCACCTCGCGCCACGAACGCCCCTTCATCCCTCGTCCTCCGGCTTCCCGCTGTCCTGTTGCCGTATCGGAGCAGCCGGGCGGGCCTTGTCGTCCTCGCTTCCGCGCGCCGGCCCGTAGTCGGCCGGGTAGATGTCACCGCACCCCATCGGCCGGCCCGTCCGCCGTGAAGCGGTCCCAGAACGCGGCGTCCTGGCTCGCGTCCCACTCGGTGAAGGCGGCTGCGTAGTCGGCCCGGAGCTCGGCCGCGCGCGGCTGCTCGATGGCGGCGTGGGTGGCGGCGGATCGCGATGCGACCCCGGTCCGGGTCGGGTACGCGTCGAGGTAGGCGGCGTTCCCTTCGGGAAGGCCGGCGCTGGTCTCCATGGCGGAAGGATCCCGGGGAGGAGCCTCCCTTGCCACCCGTTATCCGGCCGCCGCTGCCCCACCGGGCCGCCGCACCTCGAACTGGAAGCAGCCGTATTCCACGGCGCGGACGTGGACGAGGGCGACCTGCGGGTCGGTGAAGGCGTCGGCGAAAGCGGCGTCGAAGGCGGGGGCGGGGTCGGCGGGGATCTCGAGGAGGCGGCCGCCGGTGATGCGGCCCTGGTGGTCGTAGCGGCGGAGGGTGCGCAGGGCGCCGGGGCGGGCGAAGGGGTAGTGGGCGGGTGAGGGGGGCGGGCCGGCGCACGGGCGGGCGTGGAGGAAGACGGGGCCGGCCTCGTCGTAGGCGCCGGGGGTGGCGCCGGTGGCGGCCGCCCAGCGGCGCAGCGGGGCGTAGGAGACGAGGGCGACCTCCTCGCCGGGCTCGATGGGGCGCAGGCAGCAGCGCAGGGGGCTGCCGACGCAGTCCAGGGGCGTGCCGTCCGGGCGGGCGGTGAACGGCTCCATGGGGCGTCCGGAGTCGTCGGTGGTGCGCAGTTCCGCGAGTGCGGCGGGCGGGATCGCCAGCGGTGTGTACGTGGTCATGGGGCCAGGATCGGCGCCGCGTCGCCCGTGGGGCTGGCGGGAAGCGGACGTCGTCCTCGGCGGGGCGGTCCGTGGAAGGATGGCCGGACGATGCGATGACGATCGGTAAGGAGAGGGACGCGTGCCTGGTACGAATCTGACCCGGGAAGAGGCGCGGGAGCGGGCGCGGCTGCTGACCGTGGACGCGTACGAGATCGAGCTGGATCTGAGCGGGGCGCAGGAGGGGGGCACGTTCCGGTCGGTGACGACGGTGCGGTTCGACGCCGCCGAGGAGGGGGCGGAGACCTTCATCGATCTGGTGGCGCCCACCGTGCACGAGGTCGTGCTCAACGGCGCCGCGCTGGACGCCGCCGCGGTGTTCCAGGACTCGCGGATCGCGCTGGCGGGGCTGCGGGCCGGGCGCAACGAGCTGCGGGTGGTGGCCGACTGCGCCTACACCAACACCGGTGAGGGGCTGCACCGGTTCGTGGACCCGGTGGACCAGCAGGCGTACCTCTACACGCAGTTCGAGGTGCCGGACGCCCGGCGGGTGTTCGCCAGCTTCGAGCAGCCGGACCTGAAGGCCACCTTCCGCTTCACCGTGACGGCGCCCAAGGGCTGGACGGTGATCTCCAACTCGCCGACGCCGGAGCCGGGCGGCGCGGACGGCACGGTCTGGGAGTTCGCGCCCACCCCGCGCATCTCCACGTACATCACCGCGCTGATCGCCGGCCCGTACCACAGCGTGCACAGCACCTGGGAGGGCGAGGGGCGCTCGGTGCCGCTGGGCATCTACTGCCGGCCGTCGCTGGCCGAGCACCTCGACGCGGAGGAGATCTTCGCGGTCACCCGGCAGGGCTTCGACTGGTTCCAGGAGAAGTTCGACTACGCCTACCCGTTCGCCAAGTACGACCAGCTGTTCGTACCGGAGTTCAACGCGGGCGCGATGGAGAACGCGGGCGCGGTCACCATCCGCGACCAGTACGTCTTCCGGTCGAAGGTGACCGACGCGGCGTACGAGGTGCGGGCCGAGACGATCCTGCACGAGCTGGCCCACATGTGGTTCGGCGACCTGGTCACCATGGAGTGGTGGAACGACCTGTGGCTGAACGAGTCGTTCGCCACGTACACCTCGATCGCCTGCCAGGCGTACGCGCCGGGCAGCAAGTGGCCGCACTCGTGGACGACGTTCGCCAACTCCATGAAGACCTGGGCGTACCGGCAGGACCAGCTGCCGTCCACCCACCCGATCATGGCGGAGATCCGCGACCTGGACGATGTCCTCGTCAACTTCGACGGGATCACCTACGCCAAGGGCGCCAGCGTGCTGAAGCAGCTGGTCGCGTACGTCGGGATGGACGAGTTCTTCCAGGGCGTGCAGGCGTACTTCAAGGCGCACGCGTTCGGCAACACCCGGCTGTCGGACCTGCTCGGGGCTCTGGAGAAGACCAGCGGCCGGGACCTGGCGACCTGGTCGAAGAAGTGGCTGGAGACCGCCGGCATCAACATCCTGCGGCCGGAGATCGCGGTCGATGACGACGGGACGGTCACGTCCTTCGCGGTCCTCCAGGAGGCGCCCGCGCTGCCGGCCGGCGCGACCGGCGAGCCGGTGCTGCGCCCGCACCGGATCGGCATCGGCTACTACGACCTGACCGGCGGCAAGCTGGTCCGCACCGGCGGTATCGAGCTGGACGTGGACGGCGAGCGGACCGAGGTGCCCTTCCCGGCGGGCTTCCGCCGCCCGGACGTCATCCTGCTCAACGACGGCGACCTGTCGTACGCCAAGGTGCGGCTGGACGAGCAGTCGCTGAAGGTCGTCACCGAGCACCTCGGCGACTTCACCGAGTCGCTGCCCCGGGCCCTGTCGTGGGCGTCGTCCTGGGACATGACCCGGGACGCCGAACTCCCCACCCGGGACTACCTCTCGCTGGTGCTCTCCGGCATCGGCAAGGAGACCGACATCGGCGTGGTGCAGTCCCTGCACCGCCAGGTGAAGCTGGCCCTGGACCTCTACGCGGCGCCCGAGCGGCGCACGGCGGCCCTGGCCACCTGGACGGACGCGGCGCTGGAACACCTGCGGGCGGCCGCGCCGGGCAGCGACCACCAGCTGGCCTGGGCCCGCGCGTTCGCGGCCGCGGCCCGCGACGACGCCCACCTGGACCTGCTCCAGGGGCTGCTGGACGGTACGGCGGAGATCCCCGGGCTGGTCGTGGACACCGAGCTGCGCTGGGCGCTGCTGGAGCGGCTGGCGGCCACCGGCCGGGCCGACGAGGCGGCGATCGCGGCGGAGCTGGAGCGGGACAAGACCTCGGCCGGCGAGCGGCACGCCGCGACGGCCCGCGCCGCCCGGCCCACCGCGGAGGCGAAGGCGGAAGCCTGGGCCTCGGTCGTGGAGTCCGACACGCTGCCCAACGCGGTGCAGGAGGCGGTCATCGCCGGCTTCGTCCAGGCCGACCAGCGGGAGCTGCTGGCGCCGTACGCGGCGAAGTACTTCGAGGTGGTCAAGGACGCCTGGGAGTCCCGCAGCCACGAGATGGCGCAGCAGATCGTGATCGGGCTCTACCCGGCGCTGCAGATCTCCCAGGAGACGCTGGACGCCACGGACGCCTGGCTGGCCAAGGCCGCGCCGAGCCCGGCGCTGCGCCGGCTGGTGACGGAGTCCCGGGCCGGTGTCGAGCGGGCGCTGAAGGCACAGGCGGCGGACGCGGCGGCCGGGGCCTGACCGGCTGACGGCCTGGCCGGTTATACGGCGGCGGGCGTGCCCCGGGACCTTTCGGTTCCCGGGGCACGCCCGTCTTTTCGCGCGGAGGTGGAGTCGCCCGGCGGACGGGCGTCAGGTGCGTGGCCGTCCGCCGGGCGGGCAGGGGGGCCCGCCGCTCACGGGGAGCGCGGGGAGGCCGCCGGGCCCCGTCCCCTCCTGCGGGGCCCGGCGGGTGGCGGCGTCGCTCAGCCGCTCAACTCGTCGAAGCGGCGGACGAGTTCGGCCCGGCCGGCCTCGGTGAGGTCGCCGTGGACCCGCATCCGGGCCAGGCCGCCGTCGGGGTAGACGTCCAGCCGGACGTGGGTGGCGGTGACCCGGCGGGGCAGTACGAAGCGGTGCGGGGTGTCGGGCTGGAGCTTGGTCTTGGGCAGGATCTCGAACCACGAACCCTCGTCGTCCGGGGTTCCGTCGCAGCCCGAGAGCCGGGCCCAGCCGGCGGAGTTGCCCTTGAGGTAGGCGGTGTCGATCTCCACCGCGCGGATCTCGCCCTGCGCGGCGAGCTTGAAGCGCACCCAGTCGTTGGTGCCGCGGACCCGGCGGCGGCGGTTCTCCCAGCCGTCGTCCATCTTGCGGGACAGGTCGGGCTGGATGATCTGGGTGGGCGAGGAGTAGAAGCGGTCCGAGGCGTCCTCGACGGTGCCGCCGTGCATGACCGAGGCCAGGTCGAGGGTGCCGAGCACGTCCAGCCACTCCGGGTCCGGTACGACCTCGCCGTAGACCCGGAGGCGGGCTATGCCGCCGTCGGGGTGCTGCTTGAGGCGGAGGTGGGTGAAGCGGCGCTCGGCGGTGACCTCGAAGCCGTTGGCGGCGTGGCCGCGGACCGGCGTGCGCGGGACGATCTCCTCCCACTTCACGTCGTCGGCGAGCAGGTCCTCGGGGCTGGGGCTGCCGGGCAGCGCGGTGGCCTCGACGGTGACCTGCTGGGGGTAGTTGCCGCGGAAGTGGGCGGTGTCGACGATGACGCCGCGGATCACGCCGGGGGCGGCGAGGCGGATCAGCGCCCAGTCGTGCTCGTCCTCGGCCGGGAAGGGGTGGTCGCCGTCGGCGCCGCGGCGGCGCCGGGTCTCCCAGCCGTCCATGATCTTGCCCTTGTGGCCGAAGTGCTCCGGGTCGAAGACCGCCGGAGTCGGCTTCAGCAGATTCTCCCGCTCGGCGAAGAACTCGTCGTTGGCGGCGATCACGCCGGCGCCGAAGCGGCGGTCGGCGAGGTCGACGAGCGAGGTGAAGGCGAAGTCGCCGCCGCGGTAGTCGGCGTACGGATCGCCGCCCGCGTACGGGCTGGCGTCGTTGGCGTGCGGATCGGTGGAATCGGCGGCCGGGGTGGCGGACATGCGGTTCCCTTCTGCGCTGGGGGTGCGGAGCCGGTGACCGCTCCACCGTCGCAGCGGGGGACCACTCAGGTCCATCGAAAGTTTGCGGACAATATCTTCAGCCGGACTGAAAGGTCGCGGGTCCGCCGTCGCCGCCGGTCCGGCCGCCGGCCGCCTGGGCGGCGGCGGCCTGGCGCAGCGCGGCCAGCACCCGGGCCAGGCCCGGCGCCCCTTCGGAGCCGCGCCGGGCGGCGGCGACCACATGGCGGCGCGGCTGGTCGGCGTGGAGCACCCGCAGCGCGACGCCGCTGCCGTGGCCGGGCGCCCGCAGGCCGCCGGCGGTGGCCATCCGGGGCACCAGCGCCACCCCCATTCCGGCCGCCACCATGGCCCAGATCGCGCTCCAGTCGGCGGCCGCGTGCGCCTGCTCCGGGACGAAACCGGCGTTCTCGCAGGCGGTGGTGGTGATCTGCGACCAGGGGCCGCTGCTGCCGAAGATCCACGGCTCGCCGGCCAGGTCGGCCAGGCGCAGGCCCGGCTCGGCGGCCAGCGGATGGCCGGCCGGCAGCGCCACGTCCAGCGGATCGGCGAGCAGCGAGACCCGGCTGAACTTCGGGTCGCGCGGGGTCGGCGCGTGCGCGGCCAGCGACAGCGCCAGATCGACGCTGCCCTCGGCCAGCAGCTCGTACGCGGCCTCCGCCTCGGCCTCCCGGACGGCCACGGCCAGCCCCGGGTGGGTGCGGCGCAGCTCCTGCACGGCGGGCACCACCAGCGCCGGGATGGCGGTGGAGAACGCCCCGACCCGCACCTGCCCGGCCTCCCCCTGGAGGTAGCCCAGCAGATCCGCGTCGGCCCGTTCGAGCTGCGCGAAGACCGCCTCGGCGTGCCGCAGCACCAGCTGGGCGGCGCCGGTCAGCCGGACCCGCCGGCCGTGCGCCTCCAGCAGCGTCACGCCCAGGGACTTGGCGAGCCCGGTCAGCTGCTGCGAGACCGCCGAGGGCGTCATGTGCAGCGCCTCGGCGGTCGCGGTGACCGTGCCCAGCTCCTGGAGGGTGCGCAGGATCCGCAGCTTCTTGATGTCCCAGTCGGCCATGCGGGCAGCGTACGCACCCGGTGCGGCCGGTCCGGTCACCGCGGGCGGCCCGCCGCCCCCAGGGCCACCCCGGCGACGATCAGGGCCATGCACAGCACCTGCACCGCGCCGACACCCTCGCCCAGCAGGGCCAGCGAGAGCAGTGCCACGCACACCGGCTGGAGGTAGTAGACCGCTCCGGCGCGGGCCGCGCCGACCAGGGCGATGGCCTTGTTCCAGGTGAAGAAGGCCAGGGCGGAGGAGCACACGCCGATGTAGAGCAGCGGGCCGGCCGTCCCGGCGGTGAGCGGGAAGCCGCCCTCGACGGCCAGGCTGACCCCGTAGGCGGGCACCAGCATCGCCGCGCCCAGGGCGAAGGTCATGAAGAGGAACGCCAGTCCGCCGATGCCCTCGGGGCGGCGGCGCAGCAGCGCGCTGTAGCCGGCGAAGGTGGCGGTGGCGGCGACCATCCACAGGTCGCCGGTGGCGAAGTCCAGGTGGAGGACGGCGGTGGGCGAGCCCTTGCCGACCAGGGTGACGACGCCCAGCAGGGCGAGGACCATCCCGGCGGTGCGGCGGGCGCCGAGCGGTTCGCGGCCGCCGCGCCTCCCGCCGATCAGGTCGAAGGCGGCGATCATCATCGGCGAAGCGGCCGCGATCATCGCCATGTTGGTGGCCGAGGTGGTCCGCCCGGCCGTGTAGATCAGGGTGTTGAAGAGCGTGACGCCCAACAGGGCGGCCAGCGTGAGGAATCCGAGGTGCCGCCGGATCACCGGCCACTGGCGGCGGACCTGCCCCAGGGCGAACGGGGCGACCGCCAGCAGCGCGATGATCCAGCGCCAGAAGGCGGTCTGGACCGGCGGCACGGTGGCGTGCAGGGCGCGGGCGATGACGAAGTTGCCGGACCAGACGACGGTCGCCGTCAGGGCCAGCCCCAGGCCGATGGCCTGGGTGGACGGTATGCGGTGGACTCGGGCCCGCTCCAGGACTGCCACGGTTTCCTCTCCCTCGGTGGTGGATACGGATCCACCGTGGCAGTCGGCCACTCATCAGGTCCATCGAATACTTCAGACGGTTTCTTTCAGCAGAACTGAAAGAACGCTCCGACCTATCGGCTTTACAGCCTCAGCCGCGGGCCGCCCGCCGGGCCAGGATCGCGGCCTGCCGCTCGTCGAAGCGGCGCGCCTGCCCGTCGAGCCCGTCCATGTACGCGCCCAGCTCCTCCTGGGCCGCCAGGCCCTCCGGGCCGAGTCCGCCGCGCTCCAGCACCTTCAGGTGGCGCAGCACCGGCTGGAGCACGTCGTCGTGGTGGATGCGGAGGTTGTAGATCCCGCCGAGCGCCATCCGGGCCGCGGCCCGCTCGAAGCCGGGCATGCCGTGGCCGGGCATCCGGAAGCCGGTGACCACGTCCCGCACCGCGCACATCGTGCGGTCCGGGGCCAGCTCGAAGGCGGCGCCGAGGAGGTTGCGGTAGAAGACCATGTGGAGGTTCTCGTCCGTGGCTATCCGGGCGAGCATCCGGTCGCACACCGGGTCGCCGGAGTGGTGGCCGGTGTTGCGGTGCGAGATGCGGGTGGCCAGCTCCTGGAACGCGACGTAGGCGATGGAGTGCAGCATGCTGTGGGAGTTGTCGGACTCGAAGCCGGCCGACATGTGCGCCATCCGGAACCGCTCCAGCTCGACCGGGTCCACGGCGCGGCTGGTGAGGAGGTAGTCCCGCATCACGATGCCGTGCCGGCCCTCCTCCGCCGTCCAGCGGTGGACCCAGGTGCCCCAGGCGCCGTCCCGGCCGAAGAGGGTGGCGATCTCGTGGTGGTAGCTGGGGAGGTTGTCCTCGGTGAGGAGGTTGACCACCAGCGCCGTGCGGCCGATGTCGGTGACCTTGGACTGCTCGGGCGCCCAGGGCTCGCCGTCCATCACACCGTCGAAGTTCCGCCCGTCGCTCCACGGGACGTACTCGTGCGGCATCCATTCCTTGGCGGCCTTCAGATGGCGGTTGAGCTCCTTCTCGACGACCTCTTCGAGGGCGTACAGCAGGCGGGTGTCGGTCCAGGCGGCCTGGCCGGGCGCTCCGTCGAGGCGGTCGGGGGCGATGGTCAAGGGGCACTCCTGGGGACGGGGGACCTACGGCTGCGTAGGTTGTGACTTACGGATCCGTAGGTTACGGCATCGTAAGTACGGCCCGGGTAAACGTCTCACCACGATCGGCCCCGGTAAACACGCAAAAGGGGCGCCCGCCGGTCCGGGAAGGAACCGGCGGGCGCCCCTGGTCGAAAGGCGTCCGCGGCGCGGGTGCGGGCCCGCGCGGGACGGGTGGGTCAGCCCTTGGTCTTGGCCTGCTTGCGGGTCTTGTCGGTCGCGATGACCAGCCCGGCGATGATCAGGAAGAGCACGATGGGTGCGGCGACGTAGAGGCCGAGCGTCTGCGCCACGTTCAGGCCCGGACCGGGGTCGTCACCGTCGTCGCGGGTGAGCGCAAACGCGGGGGACGACATCAGCAGCATCAGCGCGGTGCCGGCGGTGATCGTTCCGGCGCGCAGGGCGGTGTTCTTGACCTTGTTGCTCACCCGTTCAACGTAGCGGACCGTTCCGGACCCCGCGCGTCCGGGGTGGCCCTCCCCGCATCGGGGCAGGCCGCGGGCCCGGTGGCGGCGCCGGAGAACTCGCGCATCAGGGCGTGCAGCCGGGGCGAGGCGGCCAGCTCCTCGAGGGTGCGGGGGCGGCCGTCCGGGCCGGCGATCGGCAGGCGCCAGTTCGGGTACTCGCGCCAGGTGCCGGGGACGTTCTGCGGGCGGCGGTCGCCCACCGCGTCCGGGAGCCAGACGCCGATCATCCGGGCCGGGGTGCGCAGCAGGAAGCGGTGCACGGCCCGGATCACCGCCTCCTCGTCGCCGGCACCCTCGGGGAGCAGGCCGTGCCGGGTCAACTCCCCTATCCACTCGCGGAGTTCGTACGCGGCCCGGCGGTGTTCGCGGTCCGGGGGGCCGGCGAGCAGGCCGAGGCGGGCGCGCAGGGTGACGTCCTCGCCGGTGAGCCGGGCGGCGGTGGGCGGCAGGTCGTGGGTGGTGACGGTGGCCAGGCAGCCGGCCCGCCACTCGCCGGGGGCCAGGATGCGGGCCTCGCCACCGGCCGGCCCGTCCCCCTCGGGGGCGTCACCGTCCGCGCCCGCCCCGCCCCCGTAATCCCGCTCGAACCACAGCACCGAGGTGCCCAGGACGCCGCGGTCGGCCAGGGCCTCGCGGACGCCGGGCTCGACGGTGCCCAGATCCTCGCCGATCACCGCGGCGCCGGCCCGGTGCGCCTCCAGGGCGAGCGCCGCGAGCATCGCCTCGCCGTCGTAGCGGACGTAGGCGCCCTCGGTGGGCGGGCGGCCCTCGGGGATCCACCAGAGCCGGAACAGGCCCATGACGTGGTCGATACGGAGCGCGCCGGCGTGCCGGAGCAGACCGCGCAGCAGCTCGCGGTACGGGGCGTAGCCGGCCGCGGCCAGCGCGTCCGGGCGCCAGGGCGGCAGGCCCCAGTCCTGGCCGTGCGGATTGAAGGCGTCCGGGGGCGCGCCGATGGACATCCCGCTCGCGTAGGCGTCCTGCTGGGCCCAGGTGTCGGCGCCGGAGGGATGGACGCCGACCGCGAGGTCGTGGACGAGGCCCACGGCCATCCCGGCCTCGCGGGCGGCCCGCTGGGCGGCGGCGAGCTGCTGGTCGGTGTACCACGCGAGCCGGCAGTGCACGTCCACGCGGTCCAGCAGCCGGTGGCGGGCCCGGGCGGTCTCCGGGGAGCGGGGGTCGCGCAGGGCGGCGGGCCAGGCGCGCCAGTCGGGGCCGTGCGCCTCGGCCAGCGCGCACCAGGTGGCGTGGTCGTCCAGGGCGCGGCCCTGTCCGGCCAGGAAGTCGCAGTAGGCGGCGCGGCGGCCGGGGCTGAGCGGGACGGCGCAGAGCAGCTCCAGCGCCTCGCGTTTGAGGGCCCAGACGGCGTCGCGGTCGATCAGCTCACCGCGTTCCAGGACGCCGTCGCGCAGCTCGCCGGCGCGCGCGGCGAGGGCGTCGGCGCGGGCCCGGTCCTCGCCGGTGAGCCGGGCGTACTCGGGGATGTCCGCGATCCGCAGATGCACCGGGTCGGGGAAGCGGCGCGAGGAGGGGCGGTACGGCGAGGGGTCGGTGGGGGCGCCGGGGACGGCCGCGTGGAGGGGGTTGAGCTGGAGGAATCCGGTGCCCAGGGCGCGCCCGGACCAGGCGGCGAGGTCGGCGAGGTCCCCGAGGTCGCCCATGCCCCAGGACTGGCGGGAGAGCAGCGAGTACAGCTGGACGAGGAAGCCGTGGCTGCGGCCGGGCGGGGCGGGCACGGCGTCCGGCGCGACCAGGAGGCGGGCGCGGGCCGTGCGGCCGTCGGGGGCGTCGGCGGTCAGCTCGTGCGCGCCCAGGGGGAGGGCGCCCAGGGGGCCGGGGTGCGCGCCGCCGTCCCGTACTTCCGCGCCGAGGAGCGCGCCGTCCTCGGTGCGGACGCCGAGGACGGTGCCCTCGGGGAGGTCCGGCAGGCGGGGCGGGTGCCCGGCGCGGGCGGTGACGGTGGGGGGCAGCAGGGCGCGGCCGGCGCTCGCCTCGTGGGCGTCCAGCGCGGCCCGCACGGCCTCGGGGGTGGAGGCGTCGACTCCCAGCGCGGCCAACACGGCGACGAGGGTGTCCTCGGGGACGTGGACGGTGCGGCCGGGCGCGGGGTCGTAGGAGGTGGCGATGGCGTGGAGCCGGGCGAGCCGGGCACGGCCCATGGCTGCTCAGACCTCCATCGGCTCCGTACCGAAACCGGCGGCGGCCGGTTCGCTGGTCAGCGGAAGCTCGGCGGTGATGGGGACCTCGCTGGTGAGCGGGGCGGCGTCGGCGAGCGGGGGCTCGCTGGTGAGCGGCGGCTCGGTGAAGCCGAACGAGCCGGAGCCCTCGAGGCCGGAGTCGGGGCCGGAGATCCCGTCGAACAGCCGGGGCTCGCCGGTCGGTTTGGCGGCCAGTGCGTCGAGGAGCAGTTGAGCGGATGCGGCCACGAGGGGCCTCCCGTTCATCGGTAATGGGACACGTCTGCCCTACCCAGCCGACACGGGTGCAGACGTGTCCACCCAGTAAACGTGTCTCACGTCACATTAGAACGCGCGCAGGCGATTTCGCGGCGGGAAGCGCCGGGCGGCGCACAGAACGGGCGGACGGCGGGCGCGGGGCGCAATTTCTGCGGTGTGATGGCGTGTCATGACCTCGTCATCTCCTCTTGGGGGCGGACCGCTCGCGGCCCGCCCGGGGGCGCCGCCCGGGCCCGGTTGACACCCTCACCGGCACAATGGTGGGCTCGCGGCCGACGCCGGAGTCCGCGCGGGCGACGGCGGCACCAGGGGGAGCCGGCGTACGCCGGTGAGCAGGAGAGACGGGGACGAGGAGCGACCGTGCGAGTCCGGGGCGTATGGGGCGGCAGGGCCGGTTCGGGCGGCAGGGGCGGCGGCCGGGCGCGGGTGGCGGGGACCACCGCGCTGGCCGCGGCGGTGATCGGCGGACTGCTCGGCGGGGCGCCGGCCGTCCAGGCGGCGCCCGCCGGACCCGCCGCCGGTACCCCCGACGGGCCCGGCCGGCCCGCCGACGCCGGGCCCCCGCCCGCGGTCTGGCCGCGCCCCCAGTCGCTGCGGCAGCTGGGCCCGGCGGTCCGGCTCGGCCCGGCGGCGGTCCTGGTGGCGCCGCCGGACACCGATCCGTACGCCCTGGACGTGCTGCGCGGGCTGCTGCGGGACGCCGGGGTGCGCACCGTCCGGCAGGCCGCGCCGGGCGACCGGCTGCCCGCGGACGGGCCGGTGGTGCTGGCCGGCGGCGCGCCCGCCGAGGACGCGCTGCGGGCGCTGCGGGTCCCGCCCCGCGGCGATCTGCCGTCCGGCGGCTACCGCCTCGCGGTCGGGGAGGTCGCCGGGCGGGACACCGTCGCACTGGACGGCGCCGGGCCGGACGGCCTCTTCCACGCCGCGCAGACCCTGCGGCAGCTGGTGGCGGACGGTCCGGACGGAAGCCGCCAGCTCGCGTCCGTGGCCGTCCGGGACTGGCCGGCCACCCCGGTGCGCGGCACCGCCGAGGGCTTCTACGGGCAGCCGTGGACCCAGGCCCAGCGGCTGGCCCAGCTGGACTTCATGGGCCGCACCAAGCAGAACCAGTACCTCTACGCCCCGGGC
This sequence comes from Streptomyces sp. NRRL F-4489, assembly GCF_001509485.1. GTDB lineage: Bacteria > Actinomycetota > Actinomycetes > Streptomycetales > Streptomycetaceae > Streptomyces. The sequence continues at coordinate 11,029 of NZ_LLZI01000057.1, read as the reverse complement.
GACGACCCCTACCGGCAGGCCCGGTGGCGCGACCCGTACCCGGCGGCCCGGAGGGCGGACTTCCGGGCGCTGGCCGAACGGGCCCGCGCCAATCACGTCACGCTGGCGTGGGCGGTGGCGCCCGGCCAGGCGATGTGCCTGTCCTCGGAGGACGATCTGCGGGCGCTGCGCCGCAAGGTGGACGCGATGTGGGCGCTGGGGGTGCGCGCCTTCCAGCTCCAGTTCCAGGACGTCAGCTACAGCGAGTGGCACTGCGCCGCCGACGCGGAGACCTTCGGGTCCGGTCCGCGGGCCGCCGCGAAGGCGCAGGCCGGCGTCGCCAACGCGCTGGCCCGGCACCTCGCCGAACGCCACCCGGGCGCGGCCCCGCTGTCCCTGATGCCGACCGAGTTCTACCAGGACGGCGCGACCGCGTACCGCTCGGCGCTGGCGGCGGCGCTCGACGACCGGGTGGCGGTGGCCTGGACGGGCGTCGGGGTGGTGCCGCGCACCATCACCGGCGGCGAACTGGCCGCCACCCGCGAGGCGTTCGGCCACCCGCTGGTCACCATGGACAACTACCCGGTCAACGACTACGCCCGGGACCGGATCTTCCTCGGCCCCTACACGGGCCGCGAACCGGCCGTCGCCACCGGCTCGGCGGCGCTGCTCGCCAACGCCATGGCGCAGCCGCTGGCGTCCCGGATCCCGCTGTTCACCGCCGCCGACTACGCCTGGAACCCGCGCGACTACCGCCCCGAGCGGTCCTGGGAGGCGGCCGTCGACGACCTGGCCGGAACGGACCCCGCGGCCCGTACGGCGCTCCGCGCACTGGCCGGGAACACGACGTCGTCGCTGCTCGGCCGCACCGAGTCGGGCTATCTGCAGCCGCTGATCGACCGCTTCTGGGCGGCCCGCGCGGCCGCCGTCACGCGGGGGCGGCCCGGTGGCGACCCGGAGTTCGCCAAGGCCGCGGCGGCGCTGCGGGCGGCGTTCGGCACGATGAGCGCCGCGCCGCGCGGCCTGGCGTCCGACCTGCGGGCCGAAGTCGGGCCGTGGGCCGAGCAGTTGGCGCGCTACGGGACCGCCGGGCAGCGCGCGGTGGACACCCTGCTGGCGCAGGCGCGGGACGACGGCGACGCGGCCTGGGCGGCGCAGCGCGAGGTGCTGCGGCTGCGGGCGGAGGCCAAGCGGAGCCCGGCGACGGTCGGCCAGGGCGTGCTGGCGCCGTTCCTGGACCGGGCGCTGGCCGAGGCGGACGCGTGGACCGGCGCCCGCGGCGGCGCCCCGAGCCCCTCCCCCGGCGACGGCCGGGCGTCGCTGACCGTGCCGTTCCCCCGGGTGCGGCCGCTGACCGCCGTCACCGCGCTCACCGAGCCGGGCCCGGACGCCGGCGCGGTGTCCCTGGAGGCGCATGTGCCGGGCGCCGGCTGGCAGCGGCTGGGCGCGCTGTCACCGACCGGCTGGACGGAGGCCCGCACCGGCGGGCTGCGCGCCGACGCGGTGCGGCTGGCCTGGGACGGCGGCCGGGCGCCGACTGTCCGGGCCCTGACGCCGTGGTTCGACGACGCCCCGCCCGCCGGTGTGGAGCTGTCCCGCACCGAGACCGACATCCGGACCGGCGGCCGGGCCACCGTGGAGGCGCGGATCTCCTCCCGCCGCCCCGGGCCCGTCCACGACAACCTCAAGATCACCGCGCCGGAGGGCTTCACCGTACGGGCGCCGGACGAGCTGACCGCGCCGCGCGGCGGCACCGCCGTCGTCCCGCTGACCGTGGACGTCCCCGCGGACGCCCGCTCCGGGACGTACCGGATCACCGTCGCCTTCGCCGGGCAGCGCGCGGAGCTGGCCCTCCGGGTCTTCCCGCCCACCGGCGGCCCCGATCTGGCGCGCGGCGCGGCCGCGACTTCCTCCGGTGACGAGACCGCCGACTTCCCGGCCTCGGCGGCCACCGACGGCGACCCGGACACCCGCTGGTCCTCGACCGCCGACGACCGCGCCTGGCTGCAGTTCACCCTGCCGCGGCCGACCCGGCTCGGCCTCGTCGTCCTGCACTGGCAGGACGCGTACGCCGCCGCCTACCGCGTCCAGGTCTCCGCGGACGGCCGCGCCTGGCGCACCGCCGCGACCGTGCGCGACGGCCGGGGCGGCCGGGAAGCCGTCCGGATGGACGCCCCGGACACCCGCTACGTCCGCGTCCAGGGCGACCGCCGGGCGACCCGCTTCGGCTACTCGCTGTGGGGGGTGGAGGCGTACGCGGTGACGGGGGGCGGCTGACGGGCCCGGGGGCGGGCCCCGCCATGGGACCCGCCACCGACCCCGCCAACACAAAAGCCCGGAACTATGCCGATACGGCATCGATCCGGGCCAACGCGTCATCCGCGCCGTACGGCTGCAAGTAGGGCAGCCAGCGCGGGTCCCTATGCCCCGTGCCGATGATCCGCCAGGCCAGTCCGGACGGCGGGGCGGGCTGATGGCGCAGCCGCCAGCCGATCTCGGCGACATGGCGGTCGGCCTTGACGTGATTGCAGCGACGGCAGGCGGCGACGACGTTCTCCCAGGTGTGCTGGCCGCCGCGGCTGCGGGGGATGACGTGGTCGACGCTGGTTGCGACACCACCGCAGTACATACAGCGCCCGCCGTCCCGGGCGAACAGCGCGCGCCGGGTCAGCGGGACGGGGCCCCGAAAGGGCACTCTCACAAAGCGCTTCAAGCGGACCACGCTCGGAGCCGGTACGGCACGGGTTGCGCTGTGCATCAGGGCGCCGGATTCCTCAAGGCTGACGGCCTTCTCATTGAGGACGAGGACGAGCGCGCGGCGGAGCGGTACGACGCCGAGCGGCTCGTACGACGCGTTGAGGACCAGGACATGCGGCACGGGTGCCTCCTTGTACGCCGGCGGCGCGTGGCTCGCGCCGGGACGATCTCCCCACAGTGTCCCCCGGTGCCTGGTCAGAGCGCCACCATGACCAGGTAACGGGCCGGAGGTGTTTTCCACCACAGCCGCACATACCGCTGCGGAACGGGCTCTTTCCGGCCGTCCCGGGGCGTCCTTGATCGAACACAGGGGCGGTCCGCCCCCGTTGCCCCGTTAGTGTGGTAGATCTGCCCGGCCCGCCGGGTCCCGCGAGGCACGTCTGCCGGGCCCCTCGGGTCCCGCGAGCGGTCCGGGCCTGCTGTCCCTCACGGAAGGTCCCGCTGTGTACTGGTCCGCCCCGCCGGCCGCCGCCGTGCCGCCGCTGCGCACCGCCGCGTCCGGCTCCACCGGTCCTACCTCCCTCGACGAGGCAACCCAGAAGGCCACCAACGCCGCCGACTGGATCCAGGCGAACTGGGGGACGTGGCTCACGTCCGCCCTGCAGATCATCCTGATCATCGTGATCGCGGTGGTCCTGCGGCATGTGATACGCCGCACCATCACCAAGCTCATCGAGCGGATGAACCGCACCGCGGCCGCCGCCCAGCACACCGCGCTGGGCGGGCTGCTGGTCAACGCCGAGCGGCGGCGGCAGCGGTCCGAGGCGATCGGTTCGGTGCTGCGCAGCGTCGCCTCGTTCGTGATCATGGGTACGGCGGCGCTGACCGTCCTCTCCGTCCTCCAGATCAACCTCGCGCCGCTGCTGGCCAGCGCGGGTGTGGCGGGCGTGGCGATCGGTTTCGGCGCCCGGAACCTCGTCACCGACTTCCTCTCCGGCGTCTTCATGATCCTGGAGGACCAGTACGGCGTCGGCGACGAGATCGACGCGGGCGTGGCCACCGGCACGGTCATCGAGGTGGGCCTGCGGGTCACCAAGCTGCGCGGCGCCAACGGGGCGATCTGGTACATCCGCAACGGCGAGGTGAAGCGGATCGGCAACCTCAGCCAGGGCTGGTCCACCGCCACGGTGGAGGTGCTGGTCGCCGCCGACCAGGACCTGGCGCGGGCCCGCGCGGTGATCACCGAGGCGGGCGAGGCGATGTCCAAGTCCGAGCCGTGGAACGAGCAGCTGTGGGAGCCGGTGGAGGTGCTGGGCCTGAGCGAGGTGTCGGTGGACACCGTCACCATCACCGTCTCGGCCAAGACCATGCCGGGCAAGGCCGCGAGCATCGAACGCGAACTGCGCTGGCGCATCAAGCACGCCCTGGACGCGGCCGGCGTCCACCTCGCCCCGCGCCCGCCGGCCCCGGCGGACGAGGAGGCCCCCGCCGACCCGTCCGCCACCGTGGCCGCCCCCTCCGCCCTGGGCAACCCGTCGTCCCCGCAGTCCGAGGCCGCGACTCCGATCCCGGCGCCGCAGCCGGCCCCGGCATCGCCTGCAGCCGGCCCGCAACTGGGGAAGTGACGCGGGGTCAGTCCGCCTTCCGACGAAGGCTCGCGGGGCGTGTGACGCAGCTCACACGTCCCGCTGTCATACGTACCCGGGTCCCGCTCCGTATGGGAGATGTCGGCACCGACCGACACCAACGACGGAGAAGGAGACTTCACCATGAAGATCCGCAATCGCGTGGCCACGGGGGCCGTCGCTTCGGTCCTGATGCTCGGCGGCGCGGCGGCCCTGACCGCCGCCGCCCCCGCGTCCGCGGCGCCCCACCCCCGGATCCAGAACGCCCTCACCTGCACCACGACCACCGACGGCCGCCGCGGCACCGCCGACTGCACCAACAACACCAACCGCACCATCGCCTTCCGGGTGACCGTGGTCTGCGGCTGGTGGCCGGACCAGGTCGGCCCGTGGCGCACCCTCAACCCGGGCGCCCGCGACCACTCCGAGGCCACCTGCGACGGCGGCACCGGCGTCGGCAGCGTCAACTGGGAAGAGGGCTGAGCCGGTTAGCGAACGCTGAGCCCCGATGAGGCGAGGGGGCGCATCGGCCGGGGGCCGGTGCGCCCCCTTTTCGCGTAAACCACCCTCCCGGTCATTGACGGGTGCGCGGGGTGCGGCCTACCTTCCTTGGCAGCGATTGGAAAGTTTCCTAACAGACGTCCGGCAGTCGTCCTGGCGGACGTCCTCACAGTCGTCTCTCCAGGCGGTGTCCGGGTCGTTCCGGACGGATCACGGGGTGGGCAGCAGCCATGGCCGCAGCAGGACAGGGAACACCGGGTACGCCGGGCACACCGCGGGTGCTGCGGGCCATGAACGACCGGGCCGCGCTGGATCTGCTGGTGTCGCAGGGGCCGTTGACGCGTACCCAGATCGGCGAGCTGACCGGGCTGTCCAAGCCGACCGCCTCCCAGCTGCTGGCCCGGCTGGCCGCCGCCGGGCTCGTCCGGACGACCGGCAGCGTCACCGGGCGGCCCGGGCCCAGCGCGCAGCTCTACGAGATCGACCCGGCGGCCGGCTACGCCGCCGCGCTCGCCGTGGACCAGCTGGGCATCACCGCGGCCGTCGCCGACATCACCGGGCAGGTGCTCGGCGAGGCGCGGGTCGGCGCGGACACGGTCCCGCCGGACGCCCCCGACCTGACCGCCCGGCTGGTGACCGCGGCCGTGGACGGCGCGCTGGCCAAGGCCGGGCTGGACCGCGGCCGGCTGCACCGCGCGGTGATCGGCACGCCCGGCGCCCTCGACCCGCGCACCGGCCTGCTCCGCTACGCGCCCCACCTGCCCGGCTGGCAGTCGCGAGCGCTGAAGGAGGAACTGGCCGAGGTGCTGGGCCTCCCGCTGGACATCGAGAACGACGTCAACCTCGCCGCGGTGGCCGAACAGCACGACGGCGCCGCCCAGGACTTCGACGACTTCGTGCTGGTCTGGGTCGACGAGGGGGTGGGCGCCGCGATCGTGCTGGACGGGCGGTTGCTGCGCGGCGCCACCGGCGGCGCGGGCGAGATCGGCTATATGCCGCTGCCCGGCGCGCCGCTGGCCCGGGACGGCGACCGCAGCGCGGCCCGGCCGGACGCGGGCGGCGGCTTCCAGCGGCTGGTCGGCGCGCCCAGCGTCATCGCGCTGGCCCACGAGTACGGCGCCCCGGAGGTCCGGACCGTCGCCGGGGCGCTGGCCAGGGACGACGTGCGGGCCGAGGTGGCGCGGCGGCTGGCGACCGGGCTCGCCGCGGTGGTCGCGGTGGTCGACCCCCGGCTGGTGGTGCTCTCCGGGGAGGTGGCGCAGGCCGGCGGGGAGGCGCTGCGGGCCCTGGTCGAAGAGGAGTTCACCGGGCTCGCGCTGCCCCGGCCGGAGCTGCGGATCAGCGATATCGAGGGCGATCCGATCCTCACCGGGGCACTGCGGGTCGCGCTCGCGCAGACCCGCGACGCGGTGTTCGACACGGGGTGAACCCCGTTTCCGTGTACGGCGAACGAGCTGGTCCGGTAAGTGCCTTACGTCCCAGGTGTCTTGCGCCCGGGCGCCCTGTGCCCCCAGGAGCCTTACGTCCCAGGTGCCTTACGCCCCTCGGCTGAGGAGGTTCGCATGCGACTGCCGTTCTCCGGTGCCCGGCCCGGTGCCCGGGCCCGTACGCCGGGGTCGCGCGCCCGGCCCCGGGCGGCGGCGGTGCTCGCCGCGTACGGGCTCGTCGCCGCCGGGCTGCTCGCGGCCGCCGGCTGCGCCCGGCCGAGCGTCGGCAGCGACCGCGACGACCCCACCGCACCGGTCACCCTCACCTTCTGGCACGGATGGTCAACGCCCGCCGAGGTCAAGGCCATTGACGACAGCATCGCGCGATTCGGGAAACGCCATCCGAACATCACGGTGAAAACGGTCGGCAATGTCTCGGACGACACCATGAACCAGGCGCTGCGGGCCGGCGGCGGCGACGCACCCGACGTCGTGTCGTCGTTCACCACCAACAACGTCGGGCAGTACTGCTCGTCCGGAATGTGGGCGGACCTCGACCCGTTCCTGGCGAAAAGCGGGATGGTGAAGGAGAAAATCTTCCCGAAGACCCTGCTCGACTACACGCGGTATCGCGGCCGGCAGTGCGCGCTGCCGCTGCTCGCCGACACCTACGGGCTGTACTACAACAAGGACGCGTTCCGGAAAGCCGGGATCAGCCGGCCCCCGCGCACCATGTCCGAGCTGAAACGGGACGCCGTGAAACTGACCCGGCGCACCGCCGGCGGCTCGTACCGCCAGCTCGGTTTCATGCCCAACTTCCGGCTCTACCAGAACAGTCCGGACCGGCTCTTCGCGCAGTGGGGGCCGAGGTATTTCGACCGGAACGGAAAGGCCCGGCTGGCCGACGACCCGGCGACCAAGGAGTTCTTCACCACCCAGCGGGCCCTCATCGACGCCCAGGGCGGTTACGGACCCACGGAGAAATTCCGCGCCACCTTCGGCGACGAGATGTCCTCGCAGAACGCCTTCCTCACCCAGAAGGTGGCCATGCACATGGACGGCGAATGGCGCGGTCTGATGCTCCGCGCGGCCAAGGCGCCGTTCGACTGGGGCGTGGCGCCGATGCCGGTGCCGGACGACCGGGCGGACACCTACGGGCGGGGCTACCTCACCGGGACCGTCGCCGGTATCGCGCACAGCAGCAGGCACCAGAACGCGGCCTGGGAGCTGGTGAAATTCCTGACCACCGACACCGATCAGGTCGTCGCCTTCGCCAACGCCATCCACAACGTCCCCTCCACCAACGCCGCGCTCGCCTCGCCGAAACTGGACGCCGACCCGGAATTCCGCGCCTTCCTCGACATCGCCCGCAATCCGCACTCCACCGCCCTGCCGCCGTCCAACAACGGCGCCATGTACGTCACGTCCCTCCAGGACTTCTCCTACGCCGTGGAGGCCGGAAAGGTCCCCGATCTCGACGCCGGACTGCGCCGGCTCGACGCGCGGATCGACGCCGACAACCTCCAGTCCGAGAACTGACGGAGCCACCATGGCAGCCACCGCCTCCCCCGCCCCGGCGCTGCGCCGCAAACGCCGCCGGGAACGCCTGCGCATCCTCGGTTTCCTCTCCCCCTGGCTGGTCGGTTTCGCGGTCTTCTTCGGCTATCCGCTGATCGCCACCGCCTATTTCTCCTTCCTCCACTACAACCAGATCGAACCGCCCACCTTCGTCGGCCTGCGGAACTGGAAATACGTCCTGACGCACATGCCGCTGTTCGGCCCGGCGCTGTGGAACACCCTCTGGCTGGTCGTGGTGATGGTGGCGCTGCGGGTGGTCTTCGGGCTGGGCATCGGCCTGCTCGTCACAAAGATCAAATCGGGGGCGGGATTCTTCCGTACGGCCTTCTACCTGCCGTATCTGGCGCCGCCGGTGGCCGCCACCGTCGCGTTCGTCTTCCTGCTCAACCCGGCCACCGGGCCCGTCAACGGCGTCCTCGGCGCGCTCGGCCTGCCGGAGCCGGAGTGGTTCAACGACCCGGCCTGGGCGAAACCGTCGCTGGTCCTGCTCTCGCTGTGGGGCATCGGCGATCTGATGGTGATCTTCATGGCGGCGCTGCTGGACGTCCCGAAGGAGCAGTACGAGGCCGCCGAACTGGACGGCGCCGGCGCCTGGGCCAGATTCCGCTACGTCACCTGGCCGTCGATCACCCCGATCGTGCTGTTCGCGGTGATCACCGGCGTGGTGCAGACCATGCAGTACTACACCCAGGCGCTGGTCGCCGGGAAGCTCGCCTCCGGCGTCTCCATCGGCCCCGGCTCGGTCATCCAGCCCGGCTATCCGGACCACTCCACCCTGACCGTGCCGCAGCTCATCTACTCGCTCGGCTTCCAGAACTTCAACACCGGCGCGGCCTGCGCGCTCTCCCTGGTGCTGTTCGCCCTGGCGATGGCCGTCACCACCCTGCTGCTGCGCAACCGCGCGGGGCTGCTCCGGGCGGAGGACTGATGCGTACCTGCTCCTGGCGGAGGGCTGATGCCGTACCCGCTCCTGGTGGAGGACTGGCGGCAGGCCCACGGCCGTACGACCGAGGACGGACGCGAGAAGCCACGGACGCGACAAGGACGGACGGACGCGAGATGACGACGAGCGCTGCCACGGGCACCGCCACGGCCACGACCACGCTCACCCGGCGGTGGCGCCCGGTCCGGACCCGCCCGCCCGGCGCGTCCGGCACCGCCGGAGCCCCGGCCGCCCGCGCCCGCCGCACCCGGCTGCTGCACTGGATCGCGGTGCACGCGCTCGCCGTCGCCGCCGCGCTGTTCTTCCTGCTCCCCTTCGTCTTCATCGCCCTGACCGCGGTGATGTCCGACGCGCAGGCGATGAGCGGCGACCTCTGGCCGCAGGCATGGCACTGGTCCAACTACACCACCGTCCTGACCACCCCCGGCTTCCTCTCCTGGTGGCGGAACTCCCTGCTCTACGCGGGCCTGGGCACCCTCTTCACGGTCTGCTCGGCGGTCCCGGTCGCCTACGCGCTGGCCCGCTTCCGCTTCCGCGGCCGCCGCACCGCGCTGGTCCTGGTCATCGCGACGATGATGCTGCCGCCGCAGGTCGTCGTCGTGCCCATGTACCTGGTGTGGGCGCAGCAGCTGCACCTGACCGGCTCGCTGTGGCCGCTGATCATCCCGATGGCGTTCGGCGACGCCTATTCGATCTTCCTGCTCCGGCAGTTCCTGCTGACCATCCCGCAGGAGTACGTCGAGTCGGCGAAGGTGGACGGCTGCGGCGAACTCCGCACCCTGCTGCGGATCATCGTCCCGATGGCCCGCCCCGGGATCGCCGCGATCGCCCTCTTCCAGTTCTTCTTCTGCTGGAACGACTACTTCGGCCCGCAGATCTACGCCGCCCAGAACCCGGCCGCCTGGACGCTCTCCTACGGCCTGGAGTCCTTCAAGAGCGCGCACAGCGTCAACTGGAACCTCACCATGGCCGCGACGGTGCTGGTCATGGCCCCCGTCATCCTCGTCTTCTTCTTCGCGCAGAAAGCCTTCGTCGAAGGCGTCACACTCACCGGAGTGAAGGGCTGAAAACGGACATGCTGCCAACTTCCGGGGCGCGCTCCCCGTACTCCAGCATCAAGATCGCGGTGGTCGGCGGCGGTTCGACCTACACGCCCGAACTCATCGACGGCTTCGCGCGGTTGCGGGACGTCCTGCCGGTGGCCGAACTCGTCCTGATCGACCCGGACACCGAACGGCTGGCGCTGATCGGCGCGCTGGCCCGCCGGATCTTCGCCGCCCAGGGGCACCCGGGCCGGATCACCTGGACCGACGACCTCGACGCCGGACTCGACGGGGCGCACGCCGTCCTCCTCCAGCTGCGGGTCGGCGGGCAGGCCGCGCGCAACGAGGACGAGACCTGGCCGCTGGGGTGCGGCTGCGTCGGCCAGGAGACCACCGGGGCGGGCGGGCTCGCCAAGGCGCTGCGGACCGTCCCCGTCGTGCTGGACATCGCCGAACGCGTGCGCCGCCGCTGCCCGGACGCCTGGATCGTGGACTTCACCAACCCGGTGGGCATCGTGACCCGCGCACTGCTCACCCACGGCCACAAAGCGGTCGGACTGTGCAACGTGGCGATCGGTTTCCAGCGGAAGTTCGCAAACCTGCTCGGCGTGGCGCCGGAACGCGTCGAGCTCGACCACGTCGGCCTCAACCACCTCACCTGGGAACGCGCCGTCCGCGTCGACGGCACGGACGTCCTCCCCACCCTCCTGGCCGAACACGGCGACGCCGTCGCCGCCGACCTCCGCATGCCGCGCGCCCTCCTCGACCGCCTCGGCGTCGTGCCGTCCTACTACCTGCGCTACTACTACCAACACGACGCGGTGGTGGAGGAACTCCGCACCAAACCCTCCCGCGCCTCCGAGGTCGCCGCCCTCGAACGCCGCCTCCTCACCCTCTACGCCGACCCCGCCCTCACCCAAAAACCCACCCTCCTCTCCCAACGCGGCGGCGCCTACTACTCCGAGGCCGCGGTAGCCCTGACGTCAGCACTCCTGGGCGGGGACGCGGGCGCGGCAGCCTATGCGGGCGCGGGATCGGGAGCCTGGGCGGGTGGGGGCCGCGGGGCGGGTGCCGGGGGCGTTGTCAGTGCGGGGGGCGTTGGCGGTGCGGGTGCGCGTGCCGGGGTGGGTGCCTCTGCGGGAGTCGGCGGTGGCGCGGGTGCGGGTGCGGGCCTCGTTGGCGGCGCGGGTGCTGGGGGTGACCTCGGCGGTATGGGTGCGGGGGACGGTGCCGGGG
>NZ_LLZI01000056.1 GCF_001509485.1 Streptomyces sp. NRRL F-4489 | reverse complement strand
CAATACGGCCCTGCGTACCCCCGCGCCACAGCCGAACCGGAGCCCCCCTCCACCTGACGCTTCCCCACCCCGCCTCTCCTTGCTAAACACGATCCTGGACACGTCCGATCAGGGCGGCTCGCCCGAATCGTCCATGACCGGCACAGGAAGCGCAGCGCACCATGACCGACCCAGCCCACGCGGCCCACCCGGCAGGCCCCGGGGACCCCAACGCCCCCCTCTCGCAGGTCGACGCCACCTACGGCATATCCCGCCTCACCGCCCTCCCCGCCGACGGCACCCACGGGACCTTCGAACTCGACCTCGGCGGCCACGAAGCCCGGCGCCGGGCCGAAGTCCTCGCCGCGCTCGGCGACACCTGGGACCCGGTCGCGGCCCTCGCGGACGAGGCGGCGGCCCAGCGGCTCCTCTACTCCGGCCTCGACGCCGACCAGCAGGCCACGTACGACATGCTCGTCGCCGCCGGAGTGCTCCCGCCCGCCGGGCAGGACTGAGCATGCTGCCGCTCGACCCCACCGCCGACAGAGGCCGCCGCGCCTGGGTGCCCTGCCCCCGCTGCCAGGACCACCGGGACTGCGACCTCTGCCGCGACGGCCGCACCTGCCCGGACCACTGGCGCTACCTCCTCTCCAACCAGGGCAGCCTCCTCCACCTCCAGTGCTCCACCTGCGCCCACCTATGGGCCTGGGACTCCGGCTTCGGCGCCGGCATACGACGTACGGCTCCCTGACCCCGCCGCCCGGCAGCGGACGGGACCGACCACCCACGCCGACCGGACCGCCCCTCGCTGCTCGCCGACCGCCAAACGCCAAGCGCGAACTACCAACCCCGCCGACCCTCGAGCTCCCGCCCTTCCCCTGCGACTCCGCCCCGACAGCGATACCGTGCCGCTACCGGCCCGCCGACGGTCATGACCACGGCGGGAGCGACTACCCAAGGTCCCGGGAGCAGGTAGGTATGGAATCGCACACCGCGCAGCGGGCACGAGCGCTCTGGCTGATGACCGAACCGCTGCACGCGGTCTGCTACTTCGATCCCGACTGCCGGGCCCTGGGCAGATCCCTCGGCCTCAAGGGCTTCTGGATGGGCTACTTCGCCGCCCGCACCGCTCCTCTCGGCGCGATCGAACCGGCCGCCGCCACCGCCGTCCTCGGGGTCTTCCGCGCGGATATGGTGGCCCGCGCGCTGCCCGCCGCATGGAGCGTCGTCAGCCCAACCCACGTCCTCGACGAGCGCGGCACCCGCGCCGCCCGCGCCCTCCGCGCCATCGACCCGGACCTGGAACGGTCCGCCACCGCGCTTCTGCCCCGCCTCCAGAGGCTCGTCGACGACGCCCCGGACACCGCGCGCCCGCTCTTCGCCGCCAACCGCGCCCTGTGCGACCACGCCGACCCCGTCGAACGGCTCTGGCAACTCACCACCGCCCTCCGCGAGTTCCGCGGCGACGCGCACCTCGCCGTACTCGCCGACCGGGAACTCGACGGCTGCGAGGCGCTGGTCCTGACCGCCGCCGCCGGCCGGGTGCCCCGCGACACCATGCGGGAGGACCGCGGCTGGACCGAGGAGGAATGGGCGGCCGCCGGGGACCGCCTGCGCGCTCGCGGTCTCCTGGACGCCCACGGCGGCGCGACCCCGGCGGGGCTGCGCGAACGCACCCACATCGAGTCGGAGACCGACCGCCTGGCGGCCCGGCTGCTCCGCCCGCTCGCCCCGGCCGACGCCGACGACCTGATCGGCCTGCTGCACCCCGTCGTCCGCCGTGTCCTGGCCGCCGATCTGCTGCCGTTCCCCAACCCCATCGGGCTGCCCCGCCCCGACATGCCGTAGCCCACCGCGCCCCGGCCACCACGATCCACCGCGTCAACCATCAACCCCGCACCCCCGTATGCCTCGACGGCTCCCCGGCCGCCGGCCGTCTCTCTCCGACCCTCCCGGGGCCCTCCCGGCCGTCTCTCCTCCGACTGCTCACGAAGGTAACGCGCCGCACTGACAATCGACTTTCACCTGCGGGGGAGCCCGCGGGACTACGACGTAATTGTCATTTCATGGTCCGATGGGTGCTTTGGAGTGCTTTGCAGCGACAGATCGGATCACCTGCGACGGAAGCGGCGTTGACTGAGTATGGATCCGAGAGAATTGTGGGACCGCAACGCCGTACTGGCAGAAGCGTTTTGCCTTGGTGACGAGCGCGTCCGGGAAGCGCAGGCCAGACTGGATGAGGCACAGGCGGACCGGTCACGCGTCCTGGCGGCGTTCGCGGTGACGGTGGGCAGCACGGGCGCGGTGGCCGGGCTGTTCGGGCTGAACGAGCGCGAAGTGCGCGTCGCCCGGCGCACGGTGGGCAAGGACGACGCCCGCGCCGTCGCCGAGGAACTGCTCTCCGCCGCCCGTACGCCACCCAAGGAACCCGACGAACCTTCCCCGGCATACGACCACTCTTCCGATTACTCCGCCACGGCCTACTCCTCCCCGGCGGTGTCGATGCCGACCGCCGGCCGGCCGGCCGGCGCCCCGCGCGAGAACGCCCCCGGCACCGCCGACCAGAACTGGTCCCCGGCCATGGACGCGGTCCTTATCGGAAGCTGGCAGACCGGCGTGGACCTGCGCGAACTGGCCACCGAGTTCGGCCTCGACCTCAGCCGCCTGATGGCCCGCGCCCAGCAGCTGTCCGCCCAGGGCCGCTTCTACCCCGGCCCCGCCGAGGCCCACGCGGGCCGCCACCGCCGGGGACCCGGGGACGTCCACGAATCCGAATACACCATTCCGGCCCAGCAGACGTCGTCCTGGAACTCCGCGCCCGCCGCCCACCACATGACGTCCGCCTCCTGGCACACCGGCACCATGCCCACCGCCGAATCCGTTACCGACGTCACCGCCCTCACCTCCGACTGGGACAGCGCCCTCGCCCCCTGGGGCTCCCTCACCCCCGCCCACGAGGAGTCCGCCCCGGCCCATCAGCCATGGGCCCAGTACCACCTCAGCTCGTGACCGGGCACGGCGCGGGAACGAAGCCGCGGTGGGGGACGGGTGCGGTGGCGGCGGTCCGGCGCAGGGTTGACCCATCCAACGAAAACAGTTGCCCACCACGCTAGTCACAACTGATTCAGTGATTTACCTGGCTGAAAAATAATGAAGTCGTTATTCTGACAGGCAGTCCCGCCGGGCTGCCCCCTCGCGTACGCAGCCCCCGCCGCACAGCCGACCGCCCGGACCGGGACAGCCGACCCAGACAGACAGGTAACTGGCATGACCGCGCCGATATCCCACCCGGGCCGCACGCTGACCGAGACCGACCGCACCCGGCACCGCCGCCTGCGCGAGCAGGGCAGCCTCGACCGCGCCGCCCTCGACGCCATCCTGGCGGCCGGCTTCGTCTGCCACCTCGGCGTCACCGTCGACGGCTCGGTGCGGGTGTTCCCCACCGTCTACGGCGCGGACGGCACCACCCTCTACCTCCACGGTTCGGTCGCCAGCCGCAGCCTCGTCGCCGCCCCGGAGGCGGACGTCTGCGTCACCGTGACCCACGTGGACGGCCTGGTCCTGGCCCGTTCCGTCTTCGAGCACGGCGTCAACTACCGCAGCGCGATGATCTACGGCGTCCCGCGCCTCGTCACCGACCCCGACGAGAAGCTCGCGGGCCTGCGCTGCCTCACCGAGCAGTCCGCACCCGGCCAGTGGGACTACGCCCGCCGGCCGAACCGCAAGGAACTGGCCGCCACGGCGCTGCTCGCCCTCCCGCTCGACGAGGCGTCGGTGAAGATCCGTACCGGCGCACCGGACGACGGCGACGGCCCGGACGCCGCCCTGGGCCTCTGGGCGGGCGTCCTCCCGCTCCGCAGCCACTGGGGCACCCCGCAACCCGACCCGGCCCTCGGCCCGGACGCCGCACCCCCGGCCCACATCACCGCACGCGCGGGCACACCGGCCTCGTAAGAAAGCCAGCGGTGGCCTGGGCAATTCGGGGAGGCGGGGAGGCGGGGGCCGGGAGGGCCGCCACGCCGCCGGTGAACCTCAGCGCCCGCGCAGGGCCTTGCGTTTGCACCAGGCCACCAGCAGCGCCGCCAGCCCGCTGGCCGCGATGAACCCCATGGCGAGCAGGAACGCCGGCGAGGTCGGCGCGGAGGCCCGCGCGCCGGCGACCGCGTACGCCGCCGTGTTGGGCAGACTGCCCAGGGCCGTGGCCAGGAGGTACGGGGCCCAGCCCATACGGGAGACCGCGGCCGAGTAGTTCGTGGCGGCGAACGGCAGGCCGGGGAAGAGGCGGATCGCGAGCATGGAACGGAAGCCGTGTTCGCTCAACTGCCGGTCGGCGGCCGCCAGCCAGCGGCCCCGCAGCAGCGGCCGCAGCGCCTCCTGGCCCAGCAGCCGGCCCAGCCCGAAGGCCAGCCCGGCCCCCAGCACCGTACCGGCGAGCGCCGTGACCAGGCCCGACTGACTGCCGAAGAGCGCGCCCGCGGCCAGGTTGAGCACCGGCCGCGGCACGAAGGCGGTGGTGCACACGCCGTACGCCAGCGCGAAGATCACCAGGGCCGCCGGCCCGGACAGCTGCGCGGGCCAGCCGCCGGTCAGCAGCCGCTGCGGATGCCACAGCAGCACCGCGGCCCCGGCGGACAGCAGCAGCGCCAGGAGGAGCGCCAGGCGCGCCCAGGGGGAGAACAGCAGACGCGTGCAGCGCACGGCGAGGCCGTCGGGCGTTGCGGCGGGGACGGGCATCCCGGGAGCGTAACCGACAAGCGCGGCGCACGGCCGCAATCCGGGCCGCACGGCCACCACGTACGGGCCGTCAGGTCGCCAGGTCGCCAGGTCGTCAGCCGCCTCACGGGCCGTCAGCTGTCCGCGGTCCCATGCTCCTGGCCGGTAATAAATGGTTCGACGGCGGGGCGCCGCCCCGGCACCATAGGACCCATGTTCCGGCGCGCCTTCCTCCCGACGCCGTCCGCGGTCCTCACGACCGCCGCGGACGCGCCGAAGGCTGCCGCCGCGTTCCTCGCCGAGGCCACCACGGCTGCCCCTGGCGTCACGGCCACCGCTGGCACCACCCCGGCCCTCACCTGCGCCGCCGCCGCAGCCGCCCGGGCCGCTGCCGCAGCCATCCCGGCTGCCTCCGCGGTCGTCCCGGCCGCCGCCGCGGCCGACGGCGCGCGACGCTGACCCTCTCCGGATCGTCCGGCGGACCCCGCAGGGGGAGGGTCGGAGCGGGCCAGGGGTCCCCACGACGCCAAGTCGTCGTCATCACCGCATCGTTGCGAGGAAGCACACCATGCCCAAGACGGCATATGTCCGGACCAAGCCGCATCTCAACATCGGCACCATGGGCCACGTCGACCACGGCAAGACCACGCTCACCGCCGCCATCACCAAGGTCCTCAGCGAGCGCGGCAGCGGCACCTTCGTCCCGTTCGAGCGGATCGACCGGGCCCCGGAGGAGGCCGCCCGTGGCATCACCATCAACATCTCGCACGTCGAGTACGAGACCGACACCCGGCACTACGCCCATGTCGACATGCCCGGCCACGCCGACTTCGTCAAGAACATGGTGACCGGCGCGACCCAGCTCGACGGCGCGATCCTCGTCGTCTCCGCGCTCGACGGCGTCATGCCGCAGACCGCCGAACACGTCCTGCTCGCCAAGCAGGTCGGCGTCCGCCACATCGTCGTCGCGCTCAACAAGGCCGACGCCGGCGACCCCGAGCTCACCGACCTGGTGGAGCTGGAGGTGCGCGAACTGCTCACCGCGCACGGCTACGACGGCGAGCACCTGCCCGTCGTCCGCGTCTCCGGGCTGCGCGCCCTGGAGGGCGACCCGCGCTGGACGGACGCGATCGGCGCGCTGCTGGACGCCGTGGACACCTTCGTCCCGATGCCCGAGCGGTACGTGGACGCGCCGTTCCTGCTGTCCGTGGAGAACGTGCTGACGATCACCGGACGCGGCACGGTCGTCACCGGCGCCGTCGAGCGCGGCACCGTGCGCTGCGGCGACCAGGTGTCCGTACTGGGCGGTGACGAGGACATGGCCAGCGTCGTCACCGGGGTGGAGACCTTCGGGAAACCGATGGAGTTCGCCGAGGCCGGCGACAACGTGGCGCTGCTGCTCCGCGGTCTGCACCGCGACCGCGTACGCCGCGGACACGTGGTCGCGGCGCCGGGCAGCGCCGCGCCGCGACGGCGCTTCACCGCCGAGGTCTACCTCCTCTCCACGGAGGAGGGCGGCCGCCGCACGCCGCTGTCCACCGGCTACCGCCCGCAGTTCTACATCCGCACCGCGGACGTGGCCGGCGCCCTCGACCTGGAGGCTCGCGCCGTCGCCCGCCCCGGCGAGACGGTGACCGCCACTGTCGACCTGGACCGCGCCGTCCCCCTGGAGCCCGGCCTCGGCTTCGCCATCCGCGAAGGCGGCCGAACGGTGGGCGCGGGGACGGTACGAACGGTCGAGGACACGGGCGACGCGTCGTGACCGTGCCGGTGACGGGTGACGGGTGACGGGTGACGGGTGGCGTAGGCGTGAAGTGTGACGCCGACGTGTACGACGTCTGACGTGTGACGGCACCCGGCGCACGGCGCCACTCCCGCCCGGGCCCGGGCCCACCCACGGCCCGGGCGGCAGAGCCTTGCCCGCCCGCACCTTCCCTGCGATCGTCCATGGACCACCCCACCGCCCAGACCACCCCACCGCCCCCGAAGGGACCCCATATGCCGGACCCGGCGAAGAAGAAGGCGCTCGTCCTCGGCGGCGGAGGGCTGACCGGCATCGGCTGGGAGGTCGGCATGCTGGCCGGGCTCGCCGAGGCGGGTGTCGATCTCTCCGACGCCGATGTCGTGATCGGCACCTCCGCCGGTTCCATCGTCGGCGCGCAACTGACGTCCGGCCGGGACGGGTTGGAAGAGCTCTACGAGCGCCAACTGGCCGCACCGGACGGGCGGCCGGCGGCCCGTATGGGCCCGGCCGTGTTCGCCCGCTTCGCGGCCACCGCACTGCGTTCCCGGGACGCCGTCTCGTTCGGCGTACGGATGGGGCGGCTCGCGCTCGCGGCGCGCACCGTCCCGGAGGCGGAACACCGCGCGGCCATCGCCCGCACCCTGCGCGTGGACGACTGGCCCACGCGGCGGCTCATGGTCACCGCCGTGGACTCGCTGACGGGGGAGCGCGCCGCCTTCGACGCCACCAGCGGCGTCCCGCTGCTCGACGCGGTGAGCGCGAGCTGCGCCGTACCGGGCATCTACCCGCCGATCACCCTCGACGGGAAACGGTGGGTGGACGGCGGCGTGCACTCCAGCGCCAACGCGGACCTGGCCGAGGGGTACGAGCGGGTGGTCGTGATCGCGCCGATGGCCGTCAGCGGCGGCCCGATCGTCGCGCCCCGCACGCAGGCCGCGCGACTGGCCGAACGGGGTGCCCGGGTCGTCGTGATCACCCCGGACCGCGCCGCCAGGACAGCGTTCGGCCGCAACGTGCTCGACCCGGCCCGCCGCCCCGCCGCCGCCCGCGCCGGCCACCGCCAAGCGTCCCACCACGCCCCCGCCCTCCACACCCTCTGGACCACGAACGCCCCCTGAAGGCCGGCCGGTCGCCGGGCCCCTGCCCGCATCACGCCGACTGGCTCGGCGCCGGTCCCATGCTCCCGATGGACGGCCCCGACCTACCAGGACCTACGGGGTGCCCGGGACCTACGGGGTGCCCGGAGGGACAGGGCCGAACTGGGACCCGGCGAACCGTGGCGGACGTGACGGCGCTTTCAGGGGGCGCTGTCCTCGTCAGACGGCCCGCCAGACAGTGCCTGGCGCCCGCCGGACAGTGCCTGGCATCCGCCGGCGAGGCGCCTGGCGTCCGCCGCGAGGCCCAACGACCGGATCAAAAGGCCATACGGCCGGTTCTTCGCGGAACAGCTTGCCCGGGCTGACGGTCTGGCTGGGCAGATGCCCGTAGACCTCCAGTGACACCAGGCCGTGCAGATGCCCCCAGATGCGCAGGGCGAGGGCCATGGCGGCGGGCCGGCAGACGCGATGGCGTCACCGCGAGGGCCGTGCCCACGGTCACCGCGACAGTGACGTGCGGCACCCCCACGACCGCCCGGCACAATGGCCTGGTGAACGACGAATCACCGGCGGCGGCCAACGACACCCCGGCAGCCGACCACCCCCTAGGGCCCGACACACCCCCGCCTGTGACACCGGGTGCTGAGCCCACGCCTGCGGCTCCGGGAACTGAACCGGCCCCACCCGGCGACCCAGCAACGGCCCCCGCCCTGCCCGGGGCCCCGGACCCGCTCCCCATCACCCGGCCCGTCGACCACGGCATGGCCAAACTCCTCCCGGACATCGACCGGCCCCGCGCCTGGCTGCTCACGGTGGACGGCGCGCCCCAGTCGTACGTCGACCTCGACGCGCCCACCCACCTGGAGTTCGAGTACGTACGCCGGCTCGCACACGTCCTGGACGAGGCCGCCCCCGAGGGCCGGCCGCTCGACGTGCTGCACCTGGGCGGCGGCGCGCTGACCCTGCCCCGCTACGTCGCCGCGACCCGCCCGCACTCCCGCCAGGACGTGATCGACGCCGACCGCGGCCTGCTCGCCCTGGTGACGGAACACCTCCCGCTGCCGGACGACTCCGGCATCACCCTGCACGCCCAGGACGCCCGCGCGGCACTGGAGGCAGCGCCGCCGGCCGGCGCCGACGTCATCGTGGCGGATGTCTTCAGCGGCTCGCGGGTGCCCGCGCCGCTGACCTCGGTCGAGTACGCGCGCGCCGCAGCCCGCGCCCTCCGCCCCCACGGTCTGTACGCCGCGAACCTCGCCGACGGAGCCCCCTTCGACTTCCTCCGCCGCCAACTGGCCAACTTCGCCGCGGGGTTCCATCACCTCGCCCTCATCGCCGAGCCCTCGGTGCTCCGCGGCCGCCGTTTCGGCAACGCGGTCCTCCTCGCCTCGCAGGCGGAACTCCCGCTCGCGGCGCTGGCCCGCCGTACCGCCGCCGACGCGTTCCCCGCGCGGGTCGAACACGGTGCCCCACTGCGGCGCCTGATCGCCGGCGCGCTCCCCGTCCCCGACGCGGAAGCCCGTCCTTCCCCGCAGCCCCCGGACGGCGCCTTCAGCCTCAACTGATCCCTGGCCGCTCCCGGAGCGGCCACCGTTCGATGGCGATCTCCGGGGTCGATCGGTCCGGGTCGATCGGTCGGGCGCTGATTCCAGCACGCGCCCCGCGACCTCTACCGGGCCGCCGATCGGTGGGCGAGCGTCGTGCGCGGGTGGCGGGTGGCGGGTGGCGGATGGCGGGTGCTGCGGGCAGGTGGGCGTTTGCGGGTGGGTGGCCCCGGCGCTGCGGGGGGCGGGGATGGATTGTTGGGCGCTCTCGTGGGGCCTATGTCGTTGTGGCGTTGAGTTGCTGAGGGTTGTGGGCGGGTTGGGCCTTGGGGCCGGGTGCCGGGGGCGCCTCCTTCTTCCTTTTACGGCAACGATTACGGAGAGTTAAATGTTCCCGGGGGATTGTTGCTCTTGGTAGGGGGAGTGGGGGGAGAGGTGGGTGGGTGGTGGGTGAGGTTGCGGACTTCGGGGACGCAGAGGACGGCTGCGGTGAGGAGGGTGATGAGGGCGGCGCAGGACCAGAGGGCGGCGGGGCGGCCGATGAGGTTCTGGGCGGGGCCGGCGAGGGCGGTGGCCACCGGGACGCCCGCCAGGGAGCCGAGCCAGTCGTAAGAGGACACGCGGGAGAACTTCTCCTCCGGGATCTCCTGGTGCAGGGCCGTCATCCAGGTCACCGAGAAGACCTCGACCGCGACACCGGTGCCGAACATGATCGCGGCGAGCCAGCCGGCCGGCACCGGTACGGCGAGCGCGGCGGCCGGGAGGGCGAGCGGGAAGATGCAGAGCGTTCCCGTGAGCAGGAGTCGGCGCGGCGTGAAGCGGGTCATGAGGAGTGCGCCGGACGCGGTGCCGGTGGCGAAGGCGGCCAGTGCGAGCCCCCAGGGCCCGGCGCCGCCCAGATGGTCCTCGGCGACCAGCGGCCCGTAGACCGACTGGACGGTGACGACCACCGCGTTGACGACGCAGAACTGGGCGACGATCGCCCACAGCCACGGCCGGGACGTGACCTCCCGCCAGCCGTCGCGCAGGTCGTTGGCGATCCCGGCGCTCGGGGCGCGTAGCGGGAAGCCTGTGACGTCGAGGAATCCGCGCAGTGACCCGGCGGCGGCGAAGGCGGCGGCGTCGATCGCCAGTACCCAGCCCGGTCCGGCGGCGGTCACCAGGGCGCCGCCGAGTGCCGCGCCCCCGATGGCCGCGCCGTTCACGCCGATCCGGAACACCGCGAAGGCCCGGCCGGCCCGCTCCCCGGAGACGCTGGCGAACACCATGCCCTCCGCGGCCGGGGCGAAGAACGCCTGCCCGGTGCCGCCGACCGCCGCCAGGAGCGCCATCTGCCACAACCGCGCCGACCCGGAGAGAACGAGCAGCGCGAAGAGGCCCTGGGAAAGGCAGTTGACGGTGTTCGCGGCGATCATGACGCGGTGGCGCGGGAGCCGGTCGGCGACGGCTCCGCCGATCAGGAGGAAGAGGACGAGCGGGACCATACGGGCCGCGGAGACCAGTCCGACATCGGTGGCGGAGCCGCCGTCGCCGAGCACCGCGAACGAGGTGGCGATCAGCGCCCCGCTGTTGCCGAGGCCGGAGATCACGGTGGCGGCGCTGAGCAGGAGGAAGTTGCGGCTCGCCCAGGCCGGGCGGGGTGCCATCAGGACCGATTCCGGGGGCGGGGCGGCTGTGGGCAGGCACCGTGGGCGCGTTCGGGGCCGAGGCCGGGGC
>NZ_LLZI01000055.1 GCF_001509485.1 Streptomyces sp. NRRL F-4489 | reverse complement strand
GCGCAGGGGGTAGGCGGGGGCGTACGGGGGCGGGGGCGGCGGGGGTATGGGCCCGGCGGGAGCCGGCCCGGGACCTGGCGTGGGATTCGTCGAAGGTCTGAGCACGCGCTCAGCGTAGGGAGCGGGCGCGGGCCCCGCAGCCGACTTTCCCGGATCGGCGGGCGGCCGGGACATCCGCCGGTGGCGTCCCGGGCGGGCGGCCGGGACACCCGTGGGTGGCGTCCCGCTTCCCTGGCCGCCATGTCCGCGTTACCAGCGGTTCAATAACGCTTGCGAACATCACTGAATGCAGCCCGCGCTCCCCCACGTCCCCCACTCGCGGACCCGAGTCGTTCCGCCGCATTCCGGCGCGCCTGGAAAGGCCCCGGCGCGGAAGAATAAGGACATGAAGCAGCAGCGCAGCGCACCGGCCCAGGACCGGTCCGAGACGCCGTCGCCGGAGGCGCCGAGGGCGGCGGGATCCGCGCCGCAGCCCGGCCTGCGGTCCGGGGCGCAGCCGTCGGCGCAGCTCTCGGCGCGGCCGGTGGCGCAGCCCTCGGCACAGCCTTCGGTCGGTTCGATCGCCGCCCACCGCCCGCACGCCGTGCGGCACACCGTCTCCGGGCTGGAGCCCGACCTCGACGCCGATCCGGACGCGTACGAGGAGCGCCGTGCCCCGGGGGCGGACGGCGCGGAGCTGCCCGGCGGCCGCTTCCTGGACCGCGAGCGCAGCTGGCTGGCGTTCAACGAGCGGGTGCTGGAGCTGGCCGAGGACCCGGCCACGCCGCTGCTGGAGCGGGCCAACTTCCTGGCGATCTTCGCCAGCAACCTCGACGAGTTCTTCATGGTCCGGGTCGCCGGCCTCAAGCGCCGCATCGCCACCGGCGTCGCCACCCGCTCCGCCTCCGGCCTCCAGCCCCGCGAGGTGCTGGAGCTGATCTGGACCCGCTCCCGTGAGCTCATGGCCCGGCACGCCGCGTGCTTCCAGCAGGACGTCGCGCCCGAGCTGGCCGAGCAGGGCATCGGGCTGGTGCGCTGGCCGGAGCTGACCGAGAAGGAGCAGGCCCGGCTGTTCACGCTGTTCCGGCAGCAGATCTTCCCGGTGCTCACCCCGCTGGCGGTCGATCCGGCGCACCCGTTCCCGTACATCTCCGGGCTGTCGCTGAATCTCGCCGTGGTCGTCCGCAATCCGGTCAGCGGGCACGACCACTTCGCGCGGGTGAAGGTGCCGCCGCTGCTCTCCCGCTTCCTGGAGGCGTCCCCGCAGCGCTACGTCCCCATCGAGGACGTGATCGCGGCGCATCTGGAGGAGCTGTTCCCGGGGATGGAGGTGCGGGCGCACCACATGTTCCGGGTGACCCGCAACGAGGACCTGGAGGTGGAGGAGGACGACGCGGAGAATCTGCTCCAGGCCCTGGAGAAGGAGCTGATGCGGCGCCGCTTCGGGCCGCCGGTCCGGCTGGAGGTCGAGGAGACCATCGACCCGGCCGTGCTCGACCTGCTCGTCCAGGAGCTGAAGGTCTCCGAGGCGGAGGTCTACCCGCTGCCCGGGCCGCTCGATCTGACCGGGCTGTTCGGGATCGGCGCGCTGGACCGGCCGGAGCTGAAGTACCCCAAGTTCGTGGCCGGCACCCACCGCGATCTGGCGGAGGTGGAGTCGGCGTCCGCGCCGGACATCTTCGCCGCGCTGCGCGCCCGGGACGTCCTGCTGCACCACCCGTACGACTCGTTCTCCACCTCCGTGCAGGCGTTCCTGGAGCAGGCCGCGGCCGATCCGGACGTGCTCGCCATCAAGCAGACCCTCTACCGCACCTCCGACCACTCGCCGATCGTGGACGCCCTGATAGACGCGGCCGAGTCCGGCAAGCAGGTGCTCGTCCTCGTCGAGATCAAGGCGCGCTTCGACGAGCAGGCCAACATCAAGTGGGCGCGCAAGCTGGAGGAGGCCGGCTGCCACGTCGTCTACGGGCTGGTGGGGCTGAAGACGCACTGCAAGCTGTCGCTGGTCGTCCGCCAGGAGGGCGAGATCCTGCGCCGGTACTCCCATGTGGGCACCGGCAACTACCACCCCAAGACGGCCCGGCTGTACGAGGACCTGGGGCTGCTGACCGCGGACCCGCAGGTGGGGGCGGACCTCTCGGACCTCTTCAACCGGCTCAGCGGCTACTCCCGGCGGGAGACGTACCGCCGGCTGCTGGTCGCGCCGACCTCGCTGCGCGACGGGCTGATCCAGCGGATCAACAAGGAGGCCGCGCACCAGCGGGCGGGCCGCCCCGCCTACGTCCGCATGAAGGTCAACTCGATGGTGGACGAGGCGGTGATCGACGCGCTCTACCGCGCCTCGCAGGCCGGGGTGCCGGTCGACATCTGGGTGCGCGGCATCTGCGCACTGCGCCCCGGGGTGCCCGGACTGAGCGAGCACATCCGGGTGCGCAGCGTCCTCGGCCGCTTCCTGGAGCACTCCCGGGTCTTCGCCTTCGGCAACGGCGGCGAGCCGGAGGTGTGGCTGGGCAGCGCGGACATGATGCACCGCAACCTCGACCGGCGGATCGAGGCCCTCGTACGGGTCGCCGACCCGGCCCACCGGGCGGCGCTGAACCGCCTCCTGGAGACCGGCACGTCGGACGCCACCTCGTCCTGGCACCTGGGCCCGGACGGCGACTGGACCCGGCACGCGGTGGACGCGGACGGCACGCCGCTGCGGAACGTCCAGGAAATGCTCATCGACGCCCGGAGGCGCCGGCGTGGCCCAGCGACGTGAGGAGTCGGGCCGGCGGCCGGGGGGCCGCGCGGCGGTGGTGGACGGGCCGGGGGACGGGCGGCCGGGGGACGGGCGGCCGGAGGATGGGCCGGTAAACGGGCTGGGGGATGGTGTGTACGGGGGCGGGGTGTACGGAGGCGGGGTGTACTGGGACCGGGGGTACGGGGAGGCGGTGTACGGGGACGCCGGGTGTGGGGACGCGATGTACGGGGACGGCCCCGGTGCCGGGTCCGTGCCCGGCGGGCGGCCCACCGGCGGCGCGCTGGCCGGACGCACCGCCGGCGACGTCCTGGCCGGCTATCTGCACCGCCAGTCCGCCGACTTCCTGCGGAGTCTGCGGCTGCACCGGGAGGCCGGGCCGGACGCGGCGGAGGCGGGCGAGGCGGCCCGGCAGCTGCGCCGCGCCGCCCGCCGGATCAGCGCCACGCTGCACACCTTCCGCCCGCTGACGGACGAGGCGTGGGCCGACCACCTCCGTTCCGAACTCGGCTGGCTGAGCGGAACGTTGGCCCGCGAGCAGGCGTGCGCGGCGCGCCGCGACCGGCTGATGGCGGCGCTCCAGCGGCTCACCGGACGGGACGGCCGCACCGAGCGGCCACCGGAGCGCGGCGCCCGGGGCGGCCGGACCGGCCGGGACATCCGCACCGGCCGCGGCGCCACCGCGCCCACCGCCTCCGCCTCCGCCCCCGCCGCCCCGGCCACCGCCACCGCCCCGGCCGCCACCACACCTGACCCCGACGACCTGAGCGCGCTCGCCGCCGGGGCGGCCCGGGCCGGGGCGCTGCTCGACCGGCAGCTCACCCTGGCCCGCAGCCGGGCGCACTCCGCCACCCTCCAGGCGCTCGGTTCGTCCCGTTTCCACGCCGTCGCGGACGCGGTCGCGGTACTGGCCTCCGAGGCGCCGCTGGCCCGCCGGGCCGGTGAGACGCCCGCCGCGGAGGCGCTGCCGCCGCTGGCCGAGCAGGCGCACCGCCGGCTCGCCGAGGCGGTCGCCACCCTCCCGCTGGCCCGCGCCGGCCACCCGTACAACGCCGCCGCGCTGGCCGCCGACGACCGGCAGGACGCACCCTGGCACCAGGCCCGGCTGCTGGTGCGGCTGAGCCACTACGCGCAGGAGGTGATCGCCCCGGAGGCGATCGACCCGCGGCTGGCCGACTCCGGGCGCGCCCTGGAGCGCCACCGGGACGCCGCCGAGGCGGCCGCCGCGGCCGCGGCCGCCGCCCGCACCCCGCGGATCGCCCCGGCCACCGCGTACGCGCTGGGCGTGCTCCACGCCGACCAGCGCCACGAGGTCGAGGCGGCCCGCTACGCCTTCGGCCGGGCCTGGCTCCCCACCGGACCGGCCCCGGAACGCGGCGCCTGACGGGGGAGCGGACCCACGATGGCCAAACCGGCGGACCGCAAGGACGACGCCCCGGATGCGCCCCGCCCACCGGCGCCCACGGGCCCGATCCGGGCCGCCGGCTGCGTCCTCTGGCGCCGCACCCCCGGCGGCGGCATCGAACTGGCCCTCGTTCACCGGCCGAAGTGGGCGGATTGGTCCTTCCCCAAGGGCAAGCTCAAACCGGGCGAGGACGCCCGTCGCGGCGCCCTGCGCGAGGTCCTGGAGGAAACCGGCATGACCTGCGCCCTGGGCCCGGAACTGCCCACCGCCCACTACCGGGTGGGCCCCCGCCCCAAGGAGGTCCGCTACTGGTCCGCCGAGGCCACCGGCGGCGGCTTCATCCCGAACAAGGAGGTGGACCGGGTGGTGTGGCTGGCTCCGGAGCCGGCCCGGGAACTGCTCACCCAGGACCGGGACCGGGAGCTGGTCGCGGCGCTGCTCGGTGTGCTGCGAAAGGCGGACGGGGTGGACGGGGCGGGCGGTGCGCCCGGGGTGAGCGGTGCGAGCGGCGCGGGCGGCTGATCGGCCGGGGATCGGGCGGCTGATCGGCCGGTGATCGGGCGGTGACCGGACGGGCGCCGCCGGCCGGGAGCCGGGGGCCGGTGTCCGGCCCGGAAGCGGAACCGCGGGCTTCGGATTTCGGGGCGCGGCGCATACTGGACGGATGGTGCACGGGGAAATCGAGATCAGTGCGTTCCTCAAGGCGCGCCGTGCCGCGCTCGACCCGGTCGAGGTCGGCCTGCCCGAGGGGCCCGGCCGCCGCCGGGTGCGCGGGCTGCGGCGCGAGGAGGTCGCCCAGCTCGCCGCGATCAGCGTGGCCTACTACACCCGGATCGAACAGGGCCGGGCGCCGGCGGTCTCCGACGCCGTCCTGGACGCCCTCGCCCGCGCGCTGCGGCTGACCGACGGCGAGGCGGCGTACCTGCGGAACATCGCCGGGCCGCGGCGGCGCACCGCCGGCCGTCCGCGCGGCGCCCGCGCGTCCGCCCCGGTCCGTACCGTGAGCCCGGAGATCCGGCAGCTGCTGGACGCCATGGACCCGGCGGTCGCCGCGGTGGTGGTCGGCCGCGGTCTGGACATCCTGGCCTGGAACGGTCCCGGCGGCCGGCTCTCGTTCGACCTCGACGCGCTCGACCCCGCCCAGCGGAACACCGCGCTGCTGGTCTTCCTCCACCCGGCCTCCCGCGAGCTGTACCCGGACTGGGAGAAGAAGGCCCAGGAGATCGTCGGCAATCTGCGGGCCGACAGCGGCCGCCACCCGGACGATCCGCGGATCTGCGAGGTGGTGAACGAACTCCTGGACCGCAGCCCGGACTTCCGCCGGATGTGGGCGGCCCAGGGGGTCTCCGAGTGCCTGCGCGGCACCAAGCGGATCCGGCACCCGTGGGCCGGTGAGCTGACCGTCTCGTTCGAGAGCTTCCGGGCGGCCGCGGACCCGGACCACATGCTGGTGACGTACACGGCGGAGCGGGGGTCGGAGTCCGAGGCGCGGTTGCGGGAGCTGGGGTGGGCGGCGGCGGGGGCGACCTTGCCGGCGGGCCGGTCCGGAACGGGTGTGCCGTCGCCATCCGGCGCTACGTCGGCTATGTCCGGTACCTCTGGTGCGTCAGCTGTCTCTCCTACGTCCGCCGCGCCCGCGTTCGCCGGGTAAGCGTCAGCCGGGGACGGCTCACGCCACCCCGCCGCCCCGGGGTGCCAGCGCGGCCCACCGCACCGTGACCTCGCCCTGGCGATGGCGGCGGGGGTCGCCGGCCAGGGGCCAGTCGGTGGCCAGGTGGGCCACCGCGGCGCGCCAGCGCTGGCGGGCGCCGAGGGCGCTCAGCGGGGCGGCGGCGGCCCAGGCGCGGTCGAAGTCGCGGAGGAAGGCGTGCACCGGCTCGCCCGGGACGTTGCGGTGGATGAGCGCCTTGGGGAGGCGTTCGGCCAGGTCGGAGGGGGTGTCCAGGGAGCCGAGCCGGGCGGCGAAGGTGACCGTGCGGGGGCCCTCGGGGCCCAGCGCGACCCATACGTGGCGCCGCCCGATCTCGTCGCAGGTGCCCTCCACCAGCAGCCCGTCCGGCGCCAGCCGCGCGCACAGCCGCTGCCAGACGGCGGCGACCTCGTCCTCGTCGTACTGGCGCAGCACGTTCGCGGCCCGGATGAGGACCGGGGCGCGGCCGGGCCCGCCGGGCAGCGGCAGCTCGAAGCCGCCGTGCAGGAAGTCCAGGCCCGGGCGGGCGTACGGCAGGGCGGCGGCGACCCGGGCCGGATCGATCTCGATGCCGACGACCTGGGCGTCCGGGCGCACCGTGCGCAGCCGGCCGAGCAGTTCCAGCGGCGTCCAGGGGGCGGCGCCGTAGCCGAGGTCCACGGCTACGGGGTCGGCGGTGCGGCGGAGGACGGCGGCGTGTTCGGCGGCGATCCAGCGGTCCATCCGGCGGAGGCGGTTGGGGTTGGTGGTGCCGCGGGTGACGTTGCCGAGGGGGCGGCGGCCGGGGGTCCTCGCGGGCCGGTGGCTGCCGTTTCCTACGGATACGGATACGGATACGGGTACGGGTACGCGTCCGCGGGCGCTGACCGCCGGCTCCCGGGTGGCGCTTCCGGCCGGCCGGGACGGTGCGGGAACCGGGGCGGCGGGGGTGCGGACGGCGGAAACGGGGGAGCGGCGGGCCATGCATCGAGGGTAGGGCGTCCCGGCGGATGGGCGTCCCGGCGGACGGCCGCTGGGGCCGGGGGGCCTCGCCGCCCGCCCCCGCCCCCGCTTTGGCAAAGTACGAAGAAAGTTCGAAGATGCGGGCCGGACGGGAAATGGATCGCCGTCCGGTGTTGTTGCACGGGGGCGGAGGCGGGTGCCCCGCCTCGCCGAGGAGGTAGCTCGCAGTGAGCCAATACGTGTCCCGGCTCCGCGGCCGGCACGGCGGTCCCCCGGCGCCGGCCAGGCGCGCCGGAGGCCAGTTCCCGGGTCCGGCGCGGCTGCGCCTGCCGGGCGCGACCCGGCGCCCCCGCCGGGTGGCGATGCTCAGCGTGCACACCTCCCCCCTCCACCAGCCCGGCACCGGCGACGCCGGCGGGATGAACGTCTACATCGTCGAGCTGGCCCGCAAGCTCGCCGCCCTCGGCATCGAGGTCGAGATCTTCACCCGCGCCACCACCGGCGCCCTGCCGCCCGCCGTCGAGCTGGCCCCCGGCGTCCTCGTCCGGCACGTCGCCGCCGGCCCGTACGAGGGGCTGGCCAAGGAGGAGCTGCCGGCCCAGCTGTGCGCCTTCACGCACGGCGTGATGCAGGCGTGGGCGGGCCACCGCCCCGGTTACTACGACCTGGTGCACTCCCACTACTGGCTCT
Source organism: Streptomyces sp. NRRL F-4489 (assembly GCF_001509485.1). Lineage (GTDB taxonomy): Bacteria > Actinomycetota > Actinomycetes > Streptomycetales > Streptomycetaceae > Streptomyces. Next base: position 3,387 of record NZ_LLZI01000055.1, on the reverse strand, counting down.
CCGGCCACGTCGGCTGGCTGGCCGCCGAGCGCTGGCGGGTCCCGCTGGTCCACGCCATGCACACCATGGCCAAGGTCAAGAACGCCGCGCTGGCCGCCGGCGACACCCCCGAGCCGGCCGCCCGGGTCATCGGCGAGACCCAGATCGTCGAGGCCGCCGACCGCCTGATAGCGAACACCGCCGGCGAGGCCGACGAGCTGGTCCGGCACTACGACGCCGACCCCGGCAAGGTCGCGGTGGTCCACCCCGGCGTCAATCTCGACCGCTTCCGGCCGCAGGCGGACGGCGGCGCCGCCGACATCGCGGCCGGCCGGGCCGCCGCCCGGGCCCGCCTCGGCCTGCCGCAGGACGCGGTCATTCCGCTCTTCGCCGGCCGGATACAGCCGCTCAAGGCGCCCGACATCCTGCTGCGCGCCGCCGCCGTCCTGGTCGACGCGGACCCTTCGCTCCGCTCCCGGCTGGTCGTCCCGGTGGTCGGCGGGCCCAGCGGCAGCGGTCTGGCCAAGCCCGAGGGGCTCCAGAAGCTCGCCGCCCGGCTGGGCATCGCCGATCTGGTGCGGTTCCGCCCGCCGGTCGGCCAGGAGCAGCTCGCGGACTGGTATCGGGCCGCGTCCGTGCTGGTCATGCCCTCGTACAGCGAATCGTTCGGGCTGGTGGCGATAGAGGCGCAGGCGTCCGGCACCCCGGTCGTCGCGGCCGCGGTCGGCGGTCTGCCGGTGGCCGTCCGGGACGGCGTCAGCGGCTTCCTGGTCGCCGGCCACGACCCGGCCGACTACGCCCGCGCGCTGCGCCGCTTCGTCGACGATCCGGCGCTGGCCACCACCATGGGCAGCGCCGCGGCCCGGCACGCCCGGTCGTTCGGCTGGGACACCGCCGCCGCGGCCACCGCCGACGTCTACGCCGCCGCCCTCCAGGAACGCCGCCGTCCCCTACGATCACTCCATGGGTGAGGAGCGGAAGCCCGCGGCGGAGCCGGGCGAGCGGAGCGACGGGCGCCGGCCCGGCGAGGGCGGGCGGCCCGCCACGGGCGCGGAGAAGGCGCGGCAGGCCGCCGCGGTGATCGAGCGCACGCTGGCCGACGCCGGCCTGGAGTGGGAGTCGCCCGCCGAGGGCAGCTACGTCGTCAAGCTGCCCGGCACCCGCAAGCTCTCCACCACCTGCTCGCTGAAGGTCGGCCGCCACTCGCTGTCCCTCAACGCCTTCGTCGTCCGCCGCCCGGACGAGAACCACGAAGCCGTCCACCGCTGGCTGCTGGAGCGCAACACCCGCCTGTACGGCGTCAGTTACGCGATCGACCAGCTCGGTGACATCTACCTCGTCGGCCGCCTCCCGCTGGCCGCCGTCACCCCCGACGAACTGGACCGCATCCTCGGCACGGTCCTGGAGAACGCCGACGGCAGCTTCAACACCCTCCTGGAGCTGGGCTTCGCGTCGGCGATCCGCAAGGAGTACGCCTGGCGGGTGGCGCGCGGCGAATCCACCCGCAACCTCGCGGCGTTCGAACGGCTGACGCGGGACGGCGGCGGCGGGGAGTAGGGCACCGGCCCGGGGGACGTACCGGGGCAGGGGACGCACCGGCCGTAGACGGCCCCAGGGCCGCCCCGGCCCGGTCCGGCCCGCCCCGTTCCGTCCCGCCGCTCATGGCACGAACCGCACCTCCGGATACCGCCCCGAGGGCCCGTCCAGCAGCCCCGCGTCCCGCCCGCGCAGCCACCGGTCGAAGAACGCGGTCACATACGCCCGTTCCGCCGCGACGGCCCGCGCGGGGGCGACCGTCCCGATCATGTCCGCCACGTCCGCCGGGGACAGCCCCACCTGGCGCGCGAGCTGCGGAACCATCGCCTCCGCGTCCGTATGGCTCGCGTGCCGGCTGCCGAGCAGCGTCAGGTCCCGCAGCCAGGCGCCGCGCGCCGCGCTGTGCCGCCACACCGCGTCCCAGGACGCGACCGAGTGGTGGTCGTCCCCCGCCATGCCCATCAGCAGCAGCGGCCGGTCCACCCCGTCCCGGCCCACGGTGGACGGGTGGGACGGGTCGTCGTCGCGCTGGGTGTAGCCCATCACCCCGTCCATGTTCACCGCCGCCTTGATCCGCGGGTCGTCGTGCAGGGCCTGCGCGGCCGTGAAACCGCCCGCCGACTGCCCGAACATCCCCACCGCGGACAGATCCAGCCGCCCGCGCAGCACCGCCGGCAGCGCCGACTCCCGCCCGCCGCGCGCCAGTTCGTCCAGCACGAAGCGGGTATCGGCCACCCGTACCGCGCTGACCTTCTCCAGCAGCTCGGTCATCTTCCCCGCCCGCTGGGCCCTGGCCATCTCGTCGAGCATCACACTGCGCGCCACCCGGCCGCCGGGGAACTCGACGGCGGGCGCCTCGTAGGTGTGGTCGAGGGCGACCACGACGTACCCGCGGGAGGCCAGTTCGTCGCAGAGGGTGCTGCCGAGGCCGCGCGGGTCGCCGGCGCCGGGGGAGTAGAGGACCACCGGCAGCCGGCGCCCGGCCGAACGGGCCACCGGCGCGCCCGCGCGGGCGTGGGTGAGGGTGGCGCCCCAGGCGACCTTCCCCGGCGGGACGTGGCCGGAGAAGTTGTTCAGCTTGTCGAACGCGGCCGCCTCGGCCCCCGTCATCTGCGCCGCCCGCGGGAACCGCCCGGCCCCCGGCCCCGCCGGATACCGGACGCTGACCATCAGCTCCCGGTGGGCCTGGCCGGCGACCCACGGATCCTTGCGCTGACGGTCCGTCAGGTGCAGCGCGACCGTCCCGACGGCGAACGGCCCGGTGGGCGCCGGGAGCGTCATCGCACCGGCGACGGGGCCCGTACGCACCGCGCCCGGCGCCCCCGTACGCGCTGCCGTACGCGCCCCGGCCTTCGGCCCCGTAGCCCCCGCCGCCTCTTCCGCGCCGGCTCCGGGCCCGGCCACCGCCGCGGCCGTCACCGCGATCACCACCAGCGCGCCGATGCCCACGGCCCGCCGTCGTCCGGTACGTCGTCCCGTATCGCTTCGTCCCGTATTGCCCCGCACCGTTCCCCCTGTCCTGGCTGCTCAACGGTCCCGGCCCGCACCCGATGCGCGCGCCACCGCCCGTACACAGCAGCCTCCCGGGCCGGCCCGGCCCGATCGACCGTGCGGCCACCCGTTTCGGGGGTGGGGCCAGCACGAAGACGGGGCGGCCAGGGCGGGACGAACGACACCCGGCCCGCCATGGGTCCCCCTACGCCTCCGCCCGCACCTCCGCCCCATCCGCCACACCCGACGCCCCGCCAACTGCCGTACCACTACCAGTGGCTGACGCCCCAGCGGCCGAGCCACCAGCGGCCGGGCCACCGGCAGCCGAGCCACCGCCCCCCGGTCCCCCCGCCCCCACCCGCCGGAGCAGCACCCCGTACC
>NZ_LLZI01000054.1 GCF_001509485.1 Streptomyces sp. NRRL F-4489 | reverse complement strand
CCCCGGCACCACGAACGACCCCCAGAAACGGCGCCCCCGCCCAACTCCCCCACGCCGAAGGCGAAAACAACAGCAACCCGCACGGCGGGAGAGCCGACAACGTACGTCAGCCCAAAATCGTCGTGAGGAACTCACCCACCCACGCGAGCAGCTCGCGCCCAACCACCGGCTTGCCGCCGATCCGCCCCGTCGTCGGCCGCGGCACCAGAATCTGGCGCGTCGCCGGCTTCAGGACCGTACGCGGATGCAGCCGCTTCAGGCGCAGCTCCTGGGATTCGCGCAGGTCCACGGGGCCGAAGCGGATGTTGGAGCCCTGGAGCGTGATGTCGGTGACCCCGCAGGCCCGCGCCAGCATCCGCAGGCCGGCGACCAGGAGGAGGTTCTCGACCGGCTCGGGCAGCTTGCCGTAGCGGTCGGTCAGCTCCTCGCGGACGGCGGCGATGTCCTCCTCCGAATTCGCGGAGGCGATCGCGCGGTACGCCTGGAGCCGCAGCCGCTCGCCGGGCGCGTAGTCGTGCGGGACGTGCGCGTCCACCGGAAGCTCGATCTTGACCTCCAGCGGCGGCTCCTCCTCCACGCCGCCCTCCAGGGACGCGCGGTAGTCCGCGACCGCCTCGCCGACCATCCGGACGTAGAGGTCGAAGCCGACGCCCGCGATGTGGCCGGACTGCTCGCCGCCGAGGAGGTTGCCCGCGCCGCGGATCTCCAGGTCCTTCATCGCGACGTACATACCGGCGCCCATCTCGGTGTGCTGGGCGATGGTGGCCAGCCGCTCGTGGGCGGTCTCGGTGAGCGGCTTCTCCGGCGGGTAGAGGAAGTAGGCATAGCCGCGCTCGCGGCCGCGGCCGACCCGGCCGCGCAGCTGGTGCAGCTGGGACAGGCCGAAGTTGTCGCCGCGTTCGACGATGAGGGTGTTGGCGTTGGAGATGTCGATACCGGATTCGACGATCGTGGTGGAGACCAGGACGTCGAACTTCTTCTCCCAGAAGTCGACCACGACCTGCTCCAGCTGCGCCTCGCCCATCTGCCCGTGCGCGGTCTGGACGCGCGCCTCGGGGACGATCTCGCGGAGCCGGGCCGCGGCCCGGTCGATCGACTCGACGCGGTTGTGGATGTAGAAGACCTGGCCCTCGCGCAGCAGCTCGCGGCGGATCGCGGCGCCGATCTGCTTCTGCTCATACGGGCCGACGAACGTCAGGACCGGGTGCCGCTCCTCGGGCGGGGTGGTGATCGTGGACATCTCGCGGATGCCGGTGACGGCCATCTCCAGGGTGCGCGGGATCGGCGTCGCGGACATGGTGAGCACATCGACGTTGGCGCGGAGCTTCTTCAGCTGCTCCTTGTGCTCGACGCCGAACCGCTGCTCCTCGTCCACGATGACCAGGCCGAGGTCCTTGAACTTCGTCTCGGAGGAGAAGAGGCGGTGGGTGCCGATGACGATGTCCACCGAGCCGTCCCGCAGGCCCTCCAGGACGGCCTTGGCCTCGGTGTCGGTCTGGAAGCGGGACAGCGCGCGGACGTTCACCGGGAACTGGCCGTACCGCTCGGTGAACGTGCCGTAGTGCTGCTGGACGAGGAGGGTGGTGGGCACCAGGACCGCCACCTGCTTGCCGTCCTGGACGGCCTTGAACGCCGCGCGGACCGCGATCTCGGTCTTGCCGTAGCCGACGTCGCCGCAGATCAGGCGGTCCATGGGGACGGACTTCTCCATGTCCTCCTTGACCTCGGCGATGGTGGTGAGCTGGTCCGGCGTCTCGGCGTACGGGAACGCGTCCTCCAGCTCGCGCTGCCAGGGGGTGTCCGGGGCGAAGGCGTGGCCGGGCGCCGCCATCCGCGCCGAGTACAGCTTGATGAGGTCGGCGGCGATCTCCTTGACCGCCTTCTTGGCGCGCGCCTTGGTCTTCGTCCAGTCAGCGCCGCCCAGGCGGTGCAGCGTCGGCGCCTCGCCGCCCACGTACTTGGTGACCTGCTCCAGCTGGTCGGTGGGGATGTAGAGGCGGTCGCCGGGCTGGCCGCGCTTGGCCGGGGCGTACTCGACCAGCAGATACTCGCGGGTGGCGCCCTGGACGGTGCGCTGCACCATCTCGATGTAGCGGCCCACGCCGTGCTGCTCGTGGACGATGAAGTCGCCGGCCTGGAGGGTGAGCGGGTCGATCTGCTTGCGGCGGCGGGCCGGCATCCGCGCGGCGTCCTTGCCCGCGGCCTTCTGCCCGGACAGGTCCGTCTCCGTCAGCACCGCGACCTTCAGGCCCGGATCGACGAAGCCGTTGTCGAGCGCGCCGCACGCGACGTGCACCACGGACGGCGCGATCGCGGCGAGGTCGGCCTCCAGGCGGGCGGCGATGCCCTCCCCGCCCAGCACCTCGACCGTACGGGCCGCGGGGCCGTGCGCCTCGGTGACGTAGACCGTGCGCCAGCCGTCGGCCAGCCACTGCTTGGTGTCCGCCAGCGCCCGCTGGGTGTCGCCCCGATAGGTCTCCGGGGCGTGCATCCCCAGCTTCAGGGTGTCCCCGTCGCCCTCCAGCTCCTCACCGGCGGCGAACGGGGAGACCGACCACCACATCATGCCCAGCTCGCGGGCGTGCTCCCGGACGTCGGCCAGGCCGCGCAGCGACGCCGCGCCGACGTCGATCGGCGCCGCGCCGCCGCCCGCGCTCGCCGCCCAGGACGCCTGGAGGAACTCCTGGCTCGTCGCCACCAGGTCCGCCGCCCGGGTGCGCACCCGCTCCGGGTCGCAGACCACCGCCATGCTGCCGGCGGGCAGCACGTCCAGCAGCAGCTCCATGTCGTCGACGAGGACGGGCGCGAGGGATTCCATGCCCTCGACGGCGATCCCCTCGGCGATCTTCCCGAGCAGCTCGCCCAGCTCCGGGTGCTCCTCGGCGAGCGCCGCGGCCCGCTGCCGCACGTCTTCGGTCAGCAGCAGCTCGCGGCACGGCGGCGCCCACAGACCGTGCTCGGCCACCTCCAGCGACCGCTGGTCGGCGACCTTGAAATACCGGATCTCCTCGACGTCGTCGCCCCAGAACTCCACCCGCAGCGGATGCTCCTCGGTGGGCGGGAAGACGTCCAGGATGCCGCCGCGGACCGCGAACTCGCCGCGCTTCTCGACCAGTTCGACCCGCGCGTACGCGGCCGCCGCCAGGCCGTCCACGACCTGCTCCAGATCGGCCGACTGCCCCGTCCGCAGGCTCACCGGCACCAGCTCGCCCAGCCCCTTGACCTGCGGCTGGAGCACCGAGCGGATCGGCGCGACGACCACCGACACCGGGCCCGCGGTCGGATCGTCGGCGGTCGGGTGGGCCAGCCGGCGCAGCACCGCCAGCCGGCGGCCGACGGTGTCCGAACGCGGCGAGAGCCGCTCGTGCGGCAGCGTCTCCCAGGACGGGAACTCCACGACGGAGTTCTCCTCGCCGGCCGGCATCAGGGAGCGCACCGCGGCGGCCAGATCCTCGGCCTCCCGGCCCGTCGCCGTCACGGCCAGCACCGGGCGGCCGGAGCGCCGCGCCAGCGCCGCCACCGCGAACGGGCGGGCGGCCGGCGGCCCCACCAGGTCGACATGCGGCCGGTGCCCGTCGGCCGCGGCCTTGACCGCTTCGGCGAGCGCCGGGTCCCGTACGACGGCGTCGAGCAGACCACTCAGGCTCATGAAAGGCTTCCGTCCCAGCGAGGCGAACAACGCGACCGGTCCGGCACCCTCGGCGGCGCCTGCGGGCGCGAACGGACCAGGGCTGCCCACCTTACGCTGGCCCACCGACAACCGGCCGCCCGAGCAGGGCCCGCCGCCGTCCCATGCTGCGAGAAACCCCATTCCGCCCGGCCACCGCGCGTGCGAGGGTGTCCCACGAATCGTGCCGACTACACCTAACGGGTCGGCGCCACCGCACGACGTCAGGAGGGGGCACCCGGTGAGCCGCACCACCCAGGACAGCCACAGCGCCGGCCGGAACGGCACCGGGAACGCACCGCCGGACGGCACCGCCCCCGCGCGCCGCGCGCCGGTCACCGCCGCCCTGATGCTCGGCATGGCACTGGCCGCCCTCGACTCGACGATCATCGCCACCGCCGTCCCGCAGATCGTCGGCGACCTCGGCGGCTTCGCGGTCTTCTCCTGGCTCTTCTCCGGCTACCTCCTCGCCGTCACCGTCACCCTCCCCGTCTACGGCAAGCTCTCCGACACCTACGGCCGCAAGCCGATCCTCGTCACCGGCATCGTGCTCTTCCTCATCGGCTCCCTGGCCTGCGCCGGCGCCTGGGACATGGCCTCCCTGATCGCCTTCCGGGTCCTCCAGGGCCTCGGCGGCGGCGCGCTCCAGGGGACCGTGCAGACCATCGCCGCCGACCTCTACCCGATGAAGGAACGCCCCAAGATCCAGTCCAAGCTCTCCAGCGTCTGGGCCGCCTCCGCCGTCGCCGGCCCCGGCCTCGGCGGCCTGCTCACCACCTACGGCGACTGGCGCTGGATCTTCCTGATCAACCTCCCGCTCGGCGCCCTCGCCCTCTGGCTGATCGTCCGCCACTTCCACGACACCCCGCGTACGGCCCCAGCCCGCCGCGCCCGCGTCGACTGGCCCGGGGCGCTCGCCGTCTTCGCCACCGGCGGGCTGCTGCTCACCGCCCTCGTCCAGGGCGGCACCGCCTGGCCCTGGCTCTCCGCCCCGTCCCTGCTGCTGCTCGGCGGCGCCGCCGTGGCCGCCGCGGCCACCGTCGCCATCGAACGCCGCGCCGCCGAACCCGTCATCCCCGGCTGGGTCTGGCGCCGCCGCACCATCTCCGCCGTCAACCTCGCCCTGGGCGCCCTCGGCCTGCTGATGGTCGCCCCGACCGTCTTCCTGCCCACCTACGCGCAGGCCGTCCTCGGCCTCGGCCCCACCGCCGCCGGTTTCGTGCTGTCGGTGATGACGCTCAGCTGGCCGATATCCGCCGCCTTCAGCAGCCGCGTCTACAACCGCACCGGCATCCGGGTCTGCGCGCTGCTCGGCATCGGCGCCGCCGCCCTGGTCCTGCTCGCCTTCCCGCTGCTGCCCTACCCCGGAGCCGCCTGGCAGCCCGCACTGCTGATGCTCGCGCTCGGCGCCGCCCTCGGCCTCTTCCAGCTCCCGCTGATCATCGGCGTGCAGTCCTCGGTCGGCTACGCGGAACGCGGCACCGCCACCGCCTCGATCCTCTTCTGCCGCCAGGTCGGCCAGTCCCTCGGCGCGGCCCTCTTCGGCGCCATCGCCAACGCCACCCTCAGCGACCGCCTCGGCCACGCCCCGGCCGACCTGCGTACGGGCCTTCCGCACGACCTCGACGCCGTCTCGCACGCCCTCCAGCACGCCGGGGCGCTCACCAGCCGCGCCGCCGACTACCTCCGCCGTGCCGTGGACGCCGCCGTCGAGCACGTCTACCTGGGCGCCGCGGCCGCCGCCGCGCTCGCCTTCCTCGCCGTGCTGCTGCTCGCGCCGCGCCGGTTCCCGGTGCACGGCGACGTGCTTCCGGAGGCGGCGGCCTCGTCCGGAGGGTCGGTTCCGGAGGATGAGGGCATCGGGCGGGAGGACGGCGGTACGGGCCCGGCCGGGGCGGCGCCGGCCCGGTGAGCGGGCGGCCGCCGGTACGAGGCCCGTGCCGGTGTCGGGGTCCGGGGGCCGGGGATCAGCGGCGGCTCGAACCGCTCCCGTCCACCTGGGGCAGCTCCGTCTCCAGCGTGTCCTCGTCGTCCGGGTCCGCCCCGGCGGGAGCCGGATCCGCGCCGCCCGCCGCGTCCGGACCCGTGTGCGCGGGCGCGTCCGGCCCGCTGGCCGCGGCCGCGTCCGGACCGGCCGACGCGCCCTGACCGGCCCCGGCGCCCGACCCCGGCAGCTCCCCCGGGTCCTTCCCCGTCAGCGCCGCCAGGCTGTTGCGCACATGCGTCATATGGATCCGCAGCTCCTCCCGCGCCTCCTCGTGCTCCCGCACGATCCGCTCGGTGGTCCGCTCGATCCGCTCCGCCTCCACCCGCGCCTGCGCCAGCACCTCCGCCGCCCGCGCCTCGGCGTCCTCCTGGCGGTGCCGCGCCCACTCCTCGGCCTCCGCCTGGAGCCGCCGCCGCTCGGTCATCACCGCCTCGCCGTGCGCCTCCAGCTCGGCGACGCGCTGGTCCATCTCCTCCTCCAGGCGCGCGATCTCGCGCTCCAGCGCGTCCCACTCCTCGGTGTGCCGGGTCTCCTGCTCCTTCAGCAGCCGCTCCGTACGCCGCCGGGTCTCGGCCAGTTCCCCGGCCGCCTCCGACCGCAGCTCCTCGGCCTCCCGCCCGGCCTCCGCCAGCAGCCCGGCCGCCTCACCGGCCGCGGCCTTGTCCATCCGCCGGGCGTCCTCCTGCGCCTCGGCCCGCAGCCGCTGCGCCGCCTCGTCCGCCGCGTCCTGCACCTTCTGCGCGTACTCGGCCGCCTCGTCGTGCGCCCGCGCCGCCTCGGCCTCGGCCTCCGACCGCAGCCGCGCCGCCTCCGACTCCGCCGTCGTCAGGATCAGCCGCGCCTGCTCGCCCAGGGACTCGTACGTCTGCTCCGGCAGCTGCTCCACATAGGCGCGCAGCTCGGTGAGTTCGGCCTCCATCTCGTTGCACAGGACGGTCAGCCGCGCGGCCCGCTCCCAGCAGGAGTCGCGGTCGATCGAGAGCCCCTCGACGCGGCGGTCCACGTCCTCCGGGCGATAGCCGCGTCCTCGTACGGTCTCGAACCCGTGAGGCGAAACCGAAGTACTCATCCCTCAAGCCCCTCTCCGCTGCGCACCGCGGTGGCACGGACCCGCGGACATCCGCACAGTCCCGCGCACATCTTTCTGGATCGGCCCGAAGCGGCTCCAACACGACACTCCGCCCATTCCTTCCCACAAGGATGCGTCATACGGGGGCGGAAGCCTGAATTGGATCTTCGCTCGGGAGGGGGTACCCCGCCCTCTCCTGCTGACGCGCCACCGGCCGCCCCCGGGCGGGTACCCCGGCCCGCCCCGCGCACACAACGGCGGCGGGGGGCGGCCGAACCGACCACCCCCCGCCGCCGCTCCCACCTACGGGGCTGCCCCTACGGGATTGCGCTTACGGGCCCGCCTTCACGGGCCCCACGGGCCTACAGCAGCCCGTCCCACATCTGCTCCAGCAGCACCGACCACCAGGTCTCCGGCGACCCCAGCGCCGGCGGGTCCAGCGCCACCAGCTGCGCCTGGAAGTCCACCGTCCAGCGGCCCGCCTGCTCCGGCGTCAGCCCGTACCGCAGGCGCCACATCCGCCCCAGCATCGCCAGGCAGCGCACGAACTCCGGCAGCCCGGTGTTGACGAACTGCGGCACCGCCGCCTGCCCGCCCGGGCCCGCCTCCAACGGGACCGCCACGATGTTCGCGGTCCCGTACTGGACGCACAGCTGGCGCCCGAAGTCGTTCCCCATGACCAGATACGAGCCCGCGTCCGGCGCCGGCTGCACCCGGCGCTCGGCCGCCAGCTCCGCCAGCGTCGGCACCGGCCGCCCCGGCTGCGCCTGCGCCCAGAAGAACGGCCCGAAGTCGACCGGCAGCCCGGCCCACACCAGCGTCTGCGCCACCACTTCCGGCACGCCCTGCCGGGAGACCGCCCGCTGGTCGAAGCGGAAGATCCCCTGCGGCCCGAACGCCTGCTCCAGCTCCTGCCCGATCGCCTGCGGCGGCACCGGGGGCACCGGCGGCACCTGCGAGGGGTGCGGCAGCGGCGCCCGCACCGGCGCCGGCCGCGCCGGACCGTCCGCGACCTGGTGCAGCTCGCCCTGATGCTCGATCAGATGCCGGACGCCCTGCTGCCGCGAGGCGTGGTCCGTGCCGTACGCGGCGGTGTGGCTGATCCGCACCTGCGGCCAGGTCTCCCGCACCATCCGGGCGCAGTAGCCGCCGGGCAGCTCGCAGCACTCCAGCTCGGTGTGCAGCTCCACCACCTGCTGCGGCGGCACGTTCATCGCCCGCAGCTCGTGCAGCAGCTGCCACTCCGGGTGCGGCGTGCCCGGCGCCGAACGGCGGACGATCTTCTGCTCACTGCCGTCCGGCGCGCGGTAGCTGAGGACGGCCATATAGCCGGGGCCGACGGTCGGCTGGCCGGAGGGCGGCTGCGGGTAGCCGTAGCCGCCGGGGGCGCCGGGACCGGGGGCGCCGGTGGGCGGTGCTCCGGTGGGCGGTACGCCCGGGGCCGGCATGCCGTGCGGGGGCGGCGGCGGGCCGGGGCTGACCGGCGGCGCCATGGGCGCGGCGGGCGGCGGCGGTACGCCGGGGCCGGCGGCGGACGGCATACCGGGGCCGCCCGGACCGCCGGGGCCCGGGAGGGCGGCGCCGCTCGCCAGCATCGTGGCGGCGGCGTGCACCCCGCCACCGGGGCCGGGGCCGGTCGCCGGGCCGGCGGACGGGTCGGCGGCCTGACCGGACGCCTGACCGGACGCGGAACCGGAAGCAGAAGGGGAAGCGGACGGGGAAGGGGACGGGGGGACCCCGGGCGGGGCAGGGGGAGGCGGCGGGCCGTCCTGGCCGCCGCCGGGGCCGCGGCCGCCCGCGCTCGCGCCGGACGCGCCCAGCACGCCGGGGGGCGGCGGCGGAGGCGGCGGCACACCGGGACCACCGGAGGCACCCGGCCCACCGGACGCACCGCCCGGACCCGGCGCGGGAACCTGGAGCGCCGCACCGTCCGCCAGCATCGTCGCCGCGGCGTGCACCCCGCCGCCCGCGGCGGGGGCGCCACCGCCCGGCGTCGCGTCCGTACCGCCGGAGCCGTCGCTCGCCCCCGGCCCGTCCATGGCGCTCAAGTCCAGCTTGGAAGCGTCCAGTTGGGACACCAGCTGGGTCGGTACGTAACCGCCGACTGGCCCGCCCGGGCCACCGGGGCCGGGGGACGCCGGGCCGTCACCGGACGGCGCGCCGGCCTGCGGCGCACCGGTGTCCGCGCCCGTACCGGGGACCGGCACACCGGGCGGCGGCGGTACGTCGGCGACCGGCGTGCCGGTGGGCGGCGGCAGATCGCGCAGCGCGGCCGGCGCCGGACCGGACGCGGGCGGGGCCGGCGGGGCGGTCGGCATCGGCGGCGGCGCGGACGGCATCGGCGGCACCGCGGGCCGGCCGCCGGAGCCGCCCGGGCCCGCGTCCCGGTCGGGCAGCGCGGGCGCCTCCTTGGTGGGCGGCAACTGGCTGCCGCGGTGCAGCAGTTCGGTCTTGGCGTCCGGCCGGACCCGGGGCGCCGCCGTGTCCTCGTCGTCGGAACCGGCCAGCGGCGGCGCGAACACCGTCTGCGGCGGCGCCACCGACAGCTCGTCCCCCGCACCGGAGGTGGTGTCCGCGGCGGCCCACGGCGTGTCCTCGGCCACCGGCCCGCCGCCGGAAGCAGAACCGGAAACGGAACCGGAAGTGGACGCGGAACCGGAAGTGGAACCGGAACCGGAAGTGGAGACGGACGGGTCTCCCTCCCCAGCAGCTCCAGAAGCCCCCGAAGCGTCCGCCGCCCCGGCCGCCCCCGCCGCCTCCTTCCGCCCCGCCAGCCCGATCGCGTCCGCCGCCTCCTGCAGCCACTCCGGCGGCGTCAGCAGGAACGACGTGGCCTCCAGATCGATCCGCTGCGGCGGCTCCGCGGCCCCGTACCCGCCGTCCGCCGGCGCCGCGTACTCCTCCTCGTAACGCCGGATCACCTCGCCCACCGGCAGCCCCGGCCACAGCGTCGTCTCGCCGCTGTCCCGCGCGATCACCAGCCGGCTCCGGCCGCCGCCGCCGGCCGCACCGTCCTCCCGGTCCTCCGCCCAAGCCACGAAACCCAGCGCGAACTCCCGCACCCGCACCTCGCGGTGGAGCTCCGCCGGCACCTCGCCGTTCACCCACCGCTCCGCGCGCTCCTGCGCCTGCGCGAACGTCACCACCGCGATCAGCCCTCCACCGGCACCGCGTACGCGAAACCGCCGTCCACCATCAAGTTCGCCACCGTCTCCAGCTCCGGCGGATTGCCCGCCAGCCGCAGCAGGAACTCGTCGAAATCCGCCCCGCACGGCAGCATCAGCCGCTCCACCCGCTCCTGCACCGACCACCCGTCCTGATCCCGGGCGTCGTCGTACGGACAGAACCACACCGAGCCGACCGCCTCCCCGCGCACCTTCACCGCGAGGACCCCGCCCTGCGCGAACGCCACCCCCAGGTAGTCCTTGGTGAAGTGGTCGCGCAGGCACTTGTTCACATAGACGAGGTCGTTCACCGCCGCGTCATCGCGCACCGTGAAGAACGGCTGGTCGACCAGCAGCCCCAGCTCCGCGTCGAGCGCCGCCCCCACCGGCGCGCACCCGCCCGCCGCCTTCAGGAACGACCGGTACGCACCCGGCAGGCGGTAGCCCAGCGCCTCCTCGGCCTGCGCCACCTGCTCCTCGGCCACCGCCAGCTCCCGCCGCGGCAGCCCGAAATGCACCGGCCGGGTCTCCTGCAGCGGCCGCGTACCGCGCTTGTCGTGCGCCACCGCCGCCGTCGCCAGCCCCGCGTGGTGCCGCAGCAGCGCCTTCACCTCGACCGGGACCAGCTCCATCCGCCGGGTGCCCGCCACGTGGTGCCACGTCCAGCCGTGCGGCGTGGCCACCGCCGGCACGTCTATCCACAGCTCGTGGCCCTGCGCGTGCAGCGCCGCGTTCGCCGATACGAAGTCCGTCAGCCGCAGCTCGTCCACGCCGAAACCCTCCGGCGGCTCGGCGATCTCCGCCGCGGCCCGCGCGTACGGCGAGAAGTCCGGGAAGCCGTTCCCGTCCATCCGCACCCCCGCCGGATACCGCGCGGCACGCACCGGATCCGGGAAGTGCACGACCTGCCCGGCGTAGGCCGAGTTCGGTGGCACAGGGCGTCCTCCGGCCTGGGGGCCGGGAGGCGCCCCCAGCCCTTGCCGACCTGTCGTCATCGCGGTTGCCCCCTGGCTGAAGCTGGCTTTGGGGCACAGCCTATGCGGTGCCGCAACACCCCCCGCCGCCCGTACCGGCCCCCGCCCGCACCCCCGCCC
>NZ_LLZI01000053.1 GCF_001509485.1 Streptomyces sp. NRRL F-4489 | reverse complement strand
CCCCTGCGGGTACGGGTGGCGGTGCGGTGGGTGGCGGTGCGGGCGCGGGCGGCGGCGCCACGGCGGGAGGCGGCCCGGAGGTTGGCGGAACTGGCTCGTTCGGGCCTGTCGGCGCGGCGAGCGTGCAGGTGGTGAATACGTTCAACAACGGGACGTTGCCGTTCCTGCCGGATGACGCGGTGATCGAGGTGCCGGCCGGGGTGGGGCCCGGGGGCCCCTCCCCCCTCCCCCTCCGCCCCCTCGCCCCCCTGTTCGCCGGACTGGTCGCCAACGTCACGGCCTATGAGCACCTGGCTCTGGAAGCCGCGCTCAAAGGCGGCCGCGACCGGGTCTTCGCGGCACTCCTCGCCCACCCCCTGATCGGCCAGATCGACTACGCGGACCGGCTCGCCGACGAGCTGATCGCACACAACCGGGAGCACCTCACGTGGGCCTGACCGCCACAGCGCTCGCCATCGACGCGGGCAACAGCAAGACCGACGTGGCCCTGGTGGCCGCGGACGGCAGCGTCCTCGGCCGGGCCCGCGGCGGCGGCTTCCAGCCCCCGGCCAACGGCCCGTCCCGCGCCGTGGACGACCTGGCTCCGCTGATCGCCGCGGCCCGGGCCCAGGCCGGCCCGGCCGGCGACGGCCCGGTCGCCCACCTGTCCGCCTTCCTCGCCAATGCCGACCTCCCCATCGAAGTCACCCGCCTGACCGCCGACATCACCTCCCGTGGCTGGGCGGACACCGTCACCGTCCGCAACGACACCTTCGCCGTGCTCCGCGCCGGACTCGCCGACGACGCCGAGCAGTTGGGCGTCGCGGTCGTCTGCGGCGCGGGCATCAACTGCGTCGGGCTCGGCCGCGGCGGCGCCACCGCCCGCTTCCCGGCCATCGGCCGGATCTCCGGCGACTGGGGCGGCGGTTCCTTCCTCGCCGACGAAGCCCTCTGGCACGCGGCCCGCGCCGAGGACGGCCGCGGCGAACCCAGCGAACTCTCCCGCGCGCTCCCCGCCCACTTCGGCCTGACCACCATGCTGGAGCTGATCGAGGCCCTGCACCTGGGTCGGCTCCCCGCCGCCCGGCGGCACGAACTCGCCCCGCTGCTCTTCGCCGTCGCGGCGGCTGGCGATACCGTCGCCCGCGCCCTCGTGGCACGCCAGGCCGAGGAGATCGCCCTCATGGCCACCGTCGCCCTACAGCGTCTCGGCCTCCTCTCCGAACCCGTTCCGGTCATCCTGGGCGGCAGTGTGCTCTCCGCCCGGCATCCGCTCCTCCACAACCACCTCACCCAACTCCTGGCGGAACGGGCTCCGAAGGCCGTCCCGCACGTCCTCACCGCGCCCCCGGTCCTCGGCGCCGCCCTCGCCGCCCTCGACCACCTCACCCCCCGCCCCCCGCAGGACTCCTACGAGCGGCTGCGGGCGGAGTGGGCGGCGTAGGAGGGGATTAGGCGGGTTGGGGACGAGGACGGGGCACCGATCCGGGGAAGGCGACGCCTGGCTGGGGCGTGACGCCACCCAGATCGAGAGCCGCTGAGACATGCCCCGCGAGAGACCGCAGAGGCGTAGCCCATCGATCCGAGGCCCGGCGATCCATCCGGGACACGGCACCGATCCGGGCCATCCCGCCTGACGAACTCGCGGGCCCGGAAGCCCAGCGGGTTCCCCGCACCCGCCGCACCGGCCGCGCCCAACGCACCAGCGCGCCCCACGCACCCGAGGCACTCAGCGCAGCCCACACCGCCCTCGCGCCCGATGCACCGGCGCCCCTACGCCCCGACGCACCGGCGCCCCTACGCCCCGACGAAACCGTCCCTCGCGGGCACGCCATCGGTGATCCGGCATGTTCCGGTCGCGCGGCGGTCAGCCCACGTGGACCCAGTCGCCTCTTCTGGTATCCGTGCGTTCGCCGGGGGCGAGGAGGAGGTCGGGGGGCGGCGGGGAGTGGTCGCGTTCCGTGAGGATGGTGAGGGGGCGGTCGGTGTCGTTGTTGACGGGGGTGGGGGACCCGTCGGGGGTGTGGAAGAGGGGGTAGGTGCCGGCCGGGTTGATGTAGGTGGTGTTGCCGATGGTGAGAAAGCCGCTGGCCGCGGTGGGGATTTCGGGGAAGGCGGGCGGCGGGTCGGTGACGGCCCGGGTGAGGGGTGTGAGGAGTCGGGTGAGGTGACGCATGACGTGCCTCCGTGGCTCGGTGGTTGGCGGGAGGCCAACCTTTCGTCACTGAGCGTAGTAGCCGAGGGAGATTTCGTCAGCGGCGTGAGGGAGTGAATCGGGGGCGCGGGCTCGCCGATGTGCGCCCCTATCGCTCAGCCGCCCTCACACCTCCCGGCGTCTGCGTCAGCGAACACGTCAGCGACCGTCTCGATGGAGGCCCGGCGTCTCTCCCGCACGCTCAAGCCCGTGCCCGTGCCCGTGCCCGTGCTCAAGCCCACGCCCGTTCCCCGCCCGCGCCTCCGCCGATCGGATCCGATCTCAGACGTCACCCCTCCACCGCGTCCGCAACCGCCCACCCTCAGCAGCCTCAGCCCCCACAGCCTCTCCCCTCTCCCTCAGCCCCCTCAGTCATCCAGCGGCAGCGCCAGATCGCGGACGTGGCCCGCGAGGAGGAGGACGGCGGCGTCGACGGCGGCCTGGGGGTCCTGGGCGCGGATGGCGTCGGTGAGGCGGGCGTGCGGGTCGGTGCGGGCGGCGTCGGCGGTGTCCAGGCAGGCGGCGCGGCGCAGTTCCTCGCGCAGGGCGGCGCTCAGCGAGCGGTAGATGTCGGCGAGGACGGGGTTGGCGCCGGCCTCGGCGACCAGGACGTGGAACTCGGCGTCGGCGGCGGTGAACGCCTCGCTGTCGCGGGCGGCGAGGGCGGCCTTGCGGCGGGCCAGGGCCGCCTCGATGCCGGCGAGCTGCTCGTCGGTGCGGTGCTTGGCGGCCTGGCGCGCGGCGACCACGTCGAGGCCCTGGCGGACCTGGGTGACATGGCTCAGCTCGGCGCGTTCCAGGCGGCGGCGGAGGGCGACCGCGCTGTCGTCGTCGGAGATCACGAACGTGCCGTCGCCCTGGCGGGGTTCGAGGAGGCCGGAGTGGACCAGGGAGCGGACGGCCTCGCGGACCGAGGCGCGGCTGACGCCCAGGGCCTCGGAGAGCGCGCTCTCGGGCGGGATGCGGCTGCCGACGGGCCAGGTGCCGTTGACGATCTGGCCGCGGATCTCGTCGGTCGCGGACTCCACGAGCGACACCCGGCCCTTGCGGACGGCCTGCACTCGATCACTCCCCTTCTCGGTCGCCTGATGTCCGGCGACTCCGCCGTCCAGGGTAATGCGGTGGCGGCCGGGCCCGCCCGGTTGCCGGAGGGCGGTGCAGTCGGCCCGTTTAGAGGTGCGGGCCGGGCCGGGTTTGCTTTGGTGTTCCGAACAAGATCGGGTCAAGTGCGGTGTGGTGGCGGGGCGCCGCGGACATACTGACGGCCGTGCGCCCGTTCCCGAGGCGCCGGGCGCGGGGCCGTCCCGCAGTCAGCGAACAGGGGGTGGTTCGTCGATGTCGTCGGTGTCGTCCGCATCGTCCGTGGCGTCCGCTTCCCCGGTGGCGCCGCAGGAGCCCGGGCCGGGCGGGGACGTCCTGGTGGAGGGGCGGCCGGCGGTGCCCTCGGGGCGCCGGCGGACCGCGTGGGCCGAGGGGCTGGACCAGTTGCGGGCGGCCGCGACGACCGAGCCGGGGAGGCTGCGCGCCATCGGGGCGGTGCTGGCGCTGCTGGTCCTGGTGTTCGGGGCGGCCACCGCCTGGCAGGTGTCGGACCGGGCGGCGGCGGCCCGGGACGTGGTGGCCCGCAGCCAGCTGCTGGCCTCGGACGCGGCGCGGGTCTACGGTTCGCTGGCGGACGCGGACACCACGGCCGCCGCCGGGTTCCTCGCCGGGGCGGTGGAGCCCGCGGCGACCCGCCAGCGGTACGCGGACGACCTCGCCACCGCGTCGCAGCTGCTGGTCAAGGCGGCGGCGAACGCGCGGGCGCCGGGAGCGGCGGACGGCGCGGCGGACCCGGCGGCGGCGCAGATCGCGCGGCTGAACGAGCTGCTGCCCCGGTACGCGGGGCTGATCGAGACCGCCAAGGCCGACAACCGCCAGGGGCTGCCGCTGGGCGGCGCCTATCTGCGGTACGCCAACGAGCGCATGCGGTCGGAACTCCTGCCCGCCGCCCGGGCGTTGTACGAGGCGGAGACGGCACGGCTGGCCGCCGATCAGGAGCGGGCCATGGCCTGGCCGTGGTGGGCACTGACCGCGGGGGTGATCGCCATCGGGGCGCTGGTGTGGGCGCAGCGCCGGCATTACCGGCGCACGCACCGGGTGTTCAACCGCGGGCTGCTGGCGGCGACGGTCGCGTCCGTGGCGGTGCTGCTGTGGCTGGTGGCGGGGCATGCGGTGGCGCGGGCGGGGCTGGGCGACGCCGCCGGGCACGGCGCCCGGTCGCTGGGGGCGCTCAACGCGGCCCGGATCGACGCGCTGCGGGCGCGCGGCGACGAGAATCTCACCTTGGTGGCGCGCGGCGCGGTGCTGACATCCGACCAGAAGGACTTCTACGAGGTCGGATTCCGGGACCGGATGCGGGAGTTGGCGGGCGCGGAAGGGCAGGGTGGGGAAGCGTCCGGGGGTGCGCTGGGGGCGGCGCTGGCGGTGGCGGACGACGAGGCGGGGCGGCGCCCGGTGCGGGACGCGCTGGCGGCCGTCCGGGAGTGGCGGGAGCGGCACGCCGCGGCGCGGGCGGCGGACGACCGGGGGGACTACGAGCGGGCGCTGAAGCAGGTGATCGGCGGGGACGGGTCGACGGGGGCGTCGTTCGACCGGGTGGACGGCGGGCTGCGGCGGGCGCTGGAGTACGAGCAGGAGCGGTTCCGGGCGGCGGTGGACGGCGGGCGGGCGGCGTTCGGCGGGCTGGCGGTGGGGGCCGGGGTGCTGGCCCTGGTGGGCGCGGCGGCCGCGGTGCTGGGTATCGGGCGCAGGCTGTCGGAGTACCGGTGAGGGGGTTCGGTGGGATGGGGACGCGCGGGCGGGGGCTGCGGAATCTGCGGGCCGTGCTGGCGCCGGTGGCGGCGGGCATGGCCGTGATGGCGGCGGCCGCGGCGGTGCTGGTGCCCGCGCTGGGGCGCGGGTCCGGCCCGTTGGAGTCCGGCCCGTTGGCGCCGGGGGACGGTCCCGGCCCGGTGGCGGCGCACGGGGTGTACGGGCCGGGGCGGCCCCCGGCGGCTCCGGCGGCGGCGCGGTGCACGCCGGACACCGCGGCGGCGAGCCTGCGGCCGTCCCCGGCGGACGGCCCGGCGGTGGAACGGATCCGGGAGAAGGGCCAGTTGGTCGTCGGCGTGGACCAGAACACCTACCGTTGGGGGTACCGCGATCCGGGGACGGGCCGGCTGGAGGGCTTCGACATCGACCTGGCGCGGGCCATCGCGCGGGACATCCTGGGGCCGGACGCCAAGGTCGTCTTCCAGGCGGTGCCGACCAACCAGCGGATCCCGGCGGTGCGGCAGCGCACGGTCGACATGGTCGTGCGGACGATGACGGTCAACTGCGCGCGCAAGGAGCAGGTGGCGTTCTCCACCGCGTACTTCCAGGCGGGGCAGCAGGTGCTGGCCCCGAAGGCGTCGCCGGTGACGGCGTTCGACGATTCGCTGCGCGGCAAGCGGGTGTGCACGGCGGCCGGTTCGACGGGTGAGGCGGAGCTGTCGCGGCGCAGCCACGGGGCGCGCGTGGTGACGGCGCCCAATCAGCTCGACTGCCTGGTGCGGCTCCAGTTGGGCGAGGCGGACGCGGTGGTGACGGACAGCGCGCTGGCCGCGGCGCAGGCGGCGCAGGACCCGACGGTCGAGCTGAAGGGCAAGCCGTTCACCGACGAGTCGTACGGCGTGGCGATGAACAGGAACGACCCGGATCTGGTGCGCCGGGTCAACAAGGTCCTGGAGGACTACCGCCGCGGCGGGGACGACAGCCCGTGGATGCGGGCGTACCGGAAGTGGCTGCAGGCCGATCTGCCCGGTATACCGGGGCCGCCGTCGCCGGAGTACAGCGACTGAGGCGACGGGCGGCGTCCGGGGGCCGGCGGGGTGTCCGCCGGGTCACTATGGAGGGGCCGGCGAAGGGCCGGTACGGGGGCAGGGGGAGCCGAAGGGTCCGGCGGGGAGCCGGGCCGCACCAACCGCCGTGCACGGTACGCGTATGGGAGAGGTGAGCGATGGGGGTCCCTGGACCCTTCCCCGGCTCGGCGGGGAGGCCCGATGCCCCGGTGCTGGACCGGGAGGAGGTGGACCGCGCGCTGGCGCGGCTCGGCGCCGAGTACGAGGCGCTGGAGACGTCGCTGCTGGCGCTGCAGGACCACGCCGGCCGGCGGCTCCTGGAGGGCGCCGAGCTGTCGGGCGTCACCAAGGAGCGGTGGGCGGAGGCGGAGCGCTCCATCGCGGTGCTGTGGGCGCTGTTCGACGCGTATACGGAGGTGCTGGAGGCGGCCCGGGAGGTGCGGGCGCGGCGGCGCTGGCCGTCGGCCGGCGATCTGGCGGAGCTGTCGGAGCTGCTGCGGGACGGCGGGGTGGCGGTGCCGGCGGAGGCGGGCGGCGCGCCCGGGGAGCGGATCGGCCCGGCCGAGCTGGTGGCGCGGATGACCGGCCTGTACGCGCGGTCGCTGGATGTGATCGTGGCGGCGGACGCGGTGTGGTCGGCGCTGCCGGCCCGGATAGACCTGCTGGCCGAGGAGTTGCGGCGGACGCGGTCGCTGGCGCATTCGGTGGGGGTGCGTCCGGGGGAGCATCCGGCCGGGGACGACCTGGAGCGGATCACCGGGGAGCTGGCGCGGCTGCGGGAGCGGGTGATCGCGGATCCGCTGGCGTTCTGGAAGCCGTCGCCGGAGGGGAGTTCGGCGCCCGGCGGGGGCCGCCCGGACACCGACCGCTACGACCGGGCGGCGCGGGCGCTGGAGGACATCCGGCGGGAGATCGCGGCGGTGCTGGACGTGCGGCAGGACGCCGAGCGGCGGCTGATGCTGCTGCGGGACGTGCTGTCGCGGGCGGACCGGACGCTGACCGAGGCGCGGCAGGCGCGCGGGGAGGTACTGGCGAAGATCGCGGCGTCGGAGGTGCCGGCGGTCAGCGGCCCGTCGACGGCGCTGCACGAGCAGCTGGCGGCGGCCGCGGAGTACCGCCGGCGGGCGCAGTGGCACCGGCTGTCGCCGCTGCTGGACTCGCTGGAAGAACGCGCGGAGGAGGAACTCCGGCGGGCCCGCGAGTCGTTGACAGCGGTGACGGCGCCGCTGGCGGTGCGGGCGGAGCTGCGCGGCCGGCTGGACGCCTGCCGGGCCCGGGTGGCGCGGCAGGGCCTGGCCGGCGATCCGGTGCTGGTGGAGCGGTACGACATGGCGCGCCGGATGCTGTGGAGCGCACCGTGCGATCTGCGGGCGGCGGAGCAGGCGGTGTGGCGTTATCAGGAGGCGGCGGCGGAAGCGCTGGTTCCGGAGCAGCGGGACGGCCGGGAGGGGTGATGGCGGAGCGGGACGGGGGACGGTGCCAGCGCCGGGAGTGCGCGGGGCACTACGAGGACGTCGGCGGCGGTGAGCTGTATTGCGACGTCTGCGGCCTGGCGCCGGTGGTGTCGGCGCGCGGGCTGCTGTCGGCGACCGCGACGGTGCTGACGCGGCCGGTGGACATCGGCGGGGCGACGGTCGCCGCGCCGCCGCCGAGCGGGGCGCGGGCCCGGGGGACGGCGGGGACGCACGTCCCGGGGCAGCCGGCGCGCGGCCGGTCCGCAAGCGGGCCGGGGCGGCGCCCTGTGGTGCGCGGCACCGGCGGCGGCCCGGCTTCCGCGTCCGGGAGCGGTTCGGGGGCGTCGCACGGGCGGCTGGGCGCCGGCCTGGTGGCGGTGCCGCAGGTGGCACCGCGCGATCCGCGGTCGGTGGTGCTGGAGCGCCCGGAGGTGCCGGAGCGGAAGCGGTTCTGCAGCCGCGGCGAGTGCGGGGCGCCGGTGGGGCGGGGCCGGGACGGGCGGCCGGGCGAGGCGGAGGGGTTCTGCACCAAGTGCGGCCATCCGTACAGCTTCGTACCGAAGTTGCGCCCCGGGGAGCTGGTGCACGGCCAGTACGAGGTCGCGGGCTGCCTGGCGCACGGCGGGCTGGGCTGGATCTATCTGGCGCGCGACCGGGCGGTCGACGACCGGTGGGTGGTGCTGAAGGGCCTGCTGGACACCGGTGACGAGGAGGCGCTGGCGGCCGCGGTGTCCGAGCGGCGGTTCCTCGCCGCGATCGAGCATCCGAACATCGTGCGGATCTACAACTTCGTGGAGCACCTGGACGGTTCGACGGGCAGCCGGGACGGCTACATCGTCATGGAGTACGTGGGCGGCACCTCGCTCAAGGATGTGGCCAACGAGCGGCGCACGGCACAGGGGCGGCGCGATCCGATGCCGGTGGAGCAGGCGTGTGCGTACGGCATCGAGGCGCTGGAGGCGCTCGGCCATCTGCACGCCCGGCAGCTGCTGTACTGCGACTTCAAGGTCGACAACGCCATCCAGCAGCACGACCGGCTCAAGCTGATCGACCTGGGCGCCGTGCGGCGGATGGACGATCACGTCAGCCCGGTGTACGGCACGATCGGCTATCAGGCGCCGGAGGTCGGCGAGGTGGGCCCGTCCGTCGCCTCGGACCTGTACACCGTGGCCCGGACGCTGGCGGTCCTCACGTTCGACTTCCAGGGCTACACCAACGTCTTCGCGGACTGCCTGCCGGATCCGGAGCACATCGAGGTGTTCCGCCGCTACGAGTCGTTCTACCGGCTGCTGGTGCGGGCCACCGACCCGGATCCGGGCCGCCGGTTCGGGTCCGCACAGGAGATGGCCGAGCAGCTGACAGGGGTGCTGCGGGAAGTGGTGGCGCTGCGGACGGGCGAGCCGCGCCCGGCGCCGTCGACGCTGTTCGGCCCCGAACTCCGCGTGGTGGGCACGGAATTGATCCCTCCGCTGACCGGTGACGCCTCCCTGCTGGGCGCCCGCCGGGCCGGCCGCCGGCGCCCCCGGCGCGAGGCGGCGGACGAGCCGGGGCCCGGGCCCGGGCCAGGGGAGCCGCTGCTGCGGCCGCTGGACGCGGCGGGGGCGGCGCTGGCGCTGCCGGTGCCGCTGCCGGATCCGGACGACCCCGGCGCGGGTTTCCTGGCCGGACTGCACGCCGCGTCGTCGGCGGAGCTGCTGGCCGCCCTGCGCGCGGCGCCCGACTCCCCTGAGGTCCGGCTGCGGGCCCTGCGCGCCCGGCTGGAACTGGGCGCGGGCGGGCCGCCGGGGGGCACCGGGGCGGACGGGCAGGTGCCGGGCCCGGGCCCGTACGCCGGTGCGGCCGCGGGACCGTACGCCGACGTCGCCACGGATCCGGCCCCGCTCACGGACCCGTACGCCGACGTCGCCAAGGGCCCGGCCCCGGAGCTGGACCCGTACGCGGACGGCGACGGCGACGACGGCGACGAGGACGGACCCGGTGCCGGGGATTGGCGGGTGGTGTGGCACCGGGGGCTGGCGGCTCTGGTGGCCGGGGACCACGAGGGCGCCGCGCTGGCCTTCGACGCGGTGTACGACGCGTTCCCCGGTGAGCCGGCGCCCAAGCTGGCGCTGGGCCTCGCCGCCGAGCTGCTGGGCCAGCCGGCCACCGCGGCGGAGTGCTACCGCCTCGTGTGGGCGACCGACCGCGGTTATGTGAGTGCCGCGTTCGGGCTGGCCCGGGTGCGGCTGGCGGCCGGCGACCGGGCCGGCGCGGTGGCCGCCCTGGAGTCCGTACCGGAGTCGTCGATCCACTACACCGCCGCCCGGGCCGCGGCGGTCCGGGCGCGGCTCCGGCACCGCTCGCCCCGGGAGCCGCTGCTACCGGATCTGCGGGCCGCGGCCCAACAGGTCGAGGCGCTCGCCGAGTTCGGGCTGGACGACCGGCGGCGGGCCCAGCTGGCCACCGAGGTACTGGGGACCGCCCTGGACTGGGTACTCTCCGGGGGCCACGGCGACGGGCCCGGCACCCCGGGGCGGACCCCCGGCGGGGCGCCTGACGGGACGCCCGGCGGGACTCCGCCCGGTATTCCCGGTGGTGCTCCGGACGGTGTCGGGGACGGCGGCGGGCCGGACGGCGCGTCCGGACCGGCTTCCGCGCGGCAGCGGCCGGTGCTGCTCGGCAGTCCGCTGGACGAACGCGGGCTGCGGTTCGGGCTGGAGCGCTCGTACCGCCTGCTCGCGCGGCTCGCGCAGCGTGGTGAGGAAAGGATCGAGCTGGTGGAGCGGGCCAACCGCTTCCGCCCCAGGACGTGGGTGTGACATGGGTGTGACTGGGCCGTCCCGGTGCCGGAGCTGCGGCGAGCCGCTCGCCGCCGGGGACAACTACTGCGGGCGGTGCGGCGCCGAGCCCCGAGCGGCGGGCGGCTACGGCGCGCCCCAGGGGCCGGAGGCCGCGCCGCCGTACGCGGCCCCGGCCGGCCCGGCGGGACCGCCCCCGCCGGACCCCACGACCCGGCTGCCGTACGCGACTCCGGCGGCGCGGGACGCTGCCGCGGCCCGGCCGGCCGACCCCCGGGTGGTCGGTTACGAGGCGGTCGCCGACGCCGCCGCCGGGACCGCGCCCCGGCCCGGAGCGGAATCCGGCGGACGGGCCGCGGACGGTCCCGCCGCCGGGGGCGGGCAGCCTGCGGGGGAGGCAAACGGAACGTCCGCCGGAGTCGGTCGGCCGGCGGCGGAACCAGGCGGAACGGGCGCCGAGTCGCTCGGAGGAACGGCCCCTGGCGGAACGGCCCCTGGGGGAACCGACGCCGCCCCCGGGCGGCCCGCCGCGGCCCTGGGCCGGGCCGCCGCCGATCCCCGCCGGCCCGCCGGGACACCGGACGCAACGGCCGCCGACCCCTGGCAGCCCGCCGGGGCAGCGGACGCAGCCGCCCCCCCCTGGCAACCCGCCGATCCCGGGCAACCGGCCGACCCACCAAGCGGAACGTCCACCGACACCCCCACCGCCCCCCAGCCCACCCCCACCCCGCCCGGAACCGGAACCGGAACCGGAACGGGCACGGGCACGGGCACGGGAACCGGACCGGCACCCACC
>NZ_LLZI01000052.1 GCF_001509485.1 Streptomyces sp. NRRL F-4489 | reverse complement strand
CCTGGCCGCTGCTCCCGGAGAGCGGGTCCTCGCCGGCTCGGTCCTCGTCGGCGTCAGCCGCTCCTTCGGGCTGCTGCTGATCGGCCCGGTCGAGGCGTTCCACCGCTTCTGGCCGCTGACCCGCGGCGACCGCCGCTGGATGCTGCTGGTGGGCCTGTGCGCCATCGTGGCCGCGCTCGCCGAGACCGCCGCGATCCTGCTCTTCGCCCAACTCACCGACAACGCCCTCAAAGAGGGCTCGGTCAGCGCCTTCTGGAACCCGGCCGGCAAATGGCTCGCGGTCGCCGTCATCGGCGCCCTCGTCGGCTACCTCGGCAACTCCCTCGCCGCCTGGACCGCCGAACGCTTCCTGCTGCGCCTGCGCGCCCGCGTCTTCACCCACCTCCAGAAGCTGCCGCCGCACTTCTTCCAGCACAACCGCCGCGGCGACCTGGTCGAACGGCTCACCGGCGACGTCGACGCCATCGAACGCCTCGTCGTCAGCGGCCTGGTGGGCGCCTGCGCGGCCCTCTTCGCCACCCTCTTCTACGGCGCCGCCGCCCTGTGGATCCGCTGGGAACTGGCCCTGGCCACCTTCGTCGCCGCGCCCATCTTCTACGCCGCCACCCGCCGCTTCACCGGCCGGCTGCGCGAGGTCTCCCGCCGCCAGCGCGCCGCGGACGGCGCGCTCACCTCCGTCGTCGAGGAGACGCTGGTCAACGTCGTCCTCACCCAGGCGTACAACCGCCAGCGCGACGAGGAGGAACGCCTCGGCCGGGAGGCCCGCCGCTGGCTGCGCGCCTCGGTCGCCAGCGCCCGCCTCAACGCCCTGTACGACCAGCTCATCGAGGTCCTGGAAACCCTATGCGTCCTGGCCATCATCGGCCTGGGCGCCTGGGAGATCTCGGCGGGCCGGATGAGCCTGGGCCAGCTCCTCGCGTTCGCCGCGTTCATCGGCTACCTCTACCCGCCGATCCGCTCGCTGGGCCGCCTGGGCCTGACCGCGACCGCCGCGACCGCCGCCGCCGACCGCCTGCTGGAGATCCTCGACGCCCGCCCGGCCGTCACCGACCCGCCGCCGGCCCGCACCACCCCGTTCCCGCACCGCGCCCTCGGCGCCCTGGAGGCCCGCGGGGTCACCTTCCGCTACCCCGGCTCACCGCACCCGGCCCTGGCCGCCCTCTCCTTCACCGCCGAACCGGGCCAGTTCCTCGTCATCACCGGCCCCAGCGGCGCCGGCAAGTCCACCCTCGCCGCCCTCCTCCTGCGCTTCTACGACCCGGACGCCGGCACCCTCCGCCTCGACGGCATCCCGCTCACCCGCCTCTCCCTGGCCGACCTGCGCCGCAACATCACCCTGCTGCCCCAGGAGACCCTCGTCCTCCACGACACCATCGAACGCAATATCGCCTGCGGCCGCGACGACCCCGCCCCCACCCACCACGAGGTCGTCGCCGCCGCCCGCGCCGCCGACGCGCACACCTTCATCTCCGCCCTCCCGGACGGCTACGACACGGTCATCGCCCCCGCCACCGCGGCCCTCTCCGGCGGCCAGCTCCAGCGCGTCGCCATCGCCCGCGCCATGCTCCGCGACGCCCCCGTCCTCCTCCTCGACGAGCCCACCACCGGCCTCGACACCCTCGCCGCCCAGCGCATCCTCGCCCCCCTCCACCGCCTCGCCGCCGGCCGCACCACCCTCGTCATCACCCACGACCTCGCCCTGGCCACCACCGCCGACCGCATCCTCGTCCTCAACGAAGGTCACCTCACCGAATCCGGCACCCACCCCGACCTCCTCGCCCGCGGCGGTCTGTACGCGGAGCTGTTCGCGGGTGGGGGCGGGTAGCGAGCGAGCGTTTCGTACGCCTGGTCGAGTCCCGAACAGGTGGTGTGCGCGAGGGAAGAATTGGAAACAGGAAACATGCGCGCAGCGCGACGCGCGGGCCGTTCGGCATGCGGACTCATGCCGGAGGGGAGACCACTCCACCGCATCGAATCGCCTATGACCATGGGGAATTGAGGAGACGAATGGGAGTGCCTTTAGATTTCGGGGCGGAGCTGCGCCGTCTGCGCCAAGAGGCCGGAATGACCTTGCAGCAGCTCGCTCAGGATGTTAACTACAGCAAAGGATTTCTCTGCAAGGTCGAGCGGGGGCAGAGCCGCCCGCCGATGGGGCTGGCCCGGCGGTGCGATGTCCTCTTCGCCGCGAACGGCGAGCTGCGGCGGCTGGCGGAGCCGCAGGAGGAGGACGCCGGCGGGACCGATTCCGATACGGAGACCATGGCGCGGCGGGACGTGATCGCCACAGGCGTCGGCCCGCTGCTCGGCATGGCGACGGGCGGGGGTACCAACAGCTCCGGTCAGGCGCGGGCGCTGCCCCCGCTTCCGTCGCTGCCCGCGCTGACGGTGTTCCGCGACCAGTTCCAGCAGATGCGGCTCCTTGGGCAGAGCACCGACCCGGCGATGCTGCTGCCCATCCTGCACACGCAGACCTCCACGGTCATCGATTTCGCCACCCGGTCGTCCGGGACCACCCGGGCCGGCCTGCTGGCCCTCGCGGCCCGCTTCGCCGAGTACACGGGCTGGATGTGCCAGGAAGCCGGTGACGACGCCAGAGCCTTGCGGTGGACGGCGGAGGCGGTGGAGCTGGCGCAGGCGGGCGGCGACGCGGACCTGGCCGATTACGCCCAGGTCCGCCGTGCACTCGTGGCCTTCTACAGCGGGGCCGCCGGTGAGACGGTCACCCTCGCGCGGCAGGCCCAGAAGGCCACGCTGCCGCCCCGGATCCGGGGGCTCGCCGCGCAGCGCGAGGCGCAGGGCCACGCCCTCGCCGGCGACGAGAAGGCGTCCCTGCGCGGACTGGATCGCGCGCGGGAACTCCTGCTCGGTGCGGACGAGGGCCCGCCCGATACGCCGGTGTGGGGGCCGAGCCACCTCGCCGATCCGGCGGCCATGGTGACCGGCTGGTGCCTGTACGACGTCGGGCGCCCGCGGGAAGCGGCCGGGGTTCTGGACCAGGAATGCTCGCGCATCGCCCCGCACGCCCTGCGGACCCGCGCCCGCTACGGCTTCCGCCGCGCGCTGGCCCATGCCTCCGCCGGGGAGATCGACCACTCCTGCGGGCTCGCCCGGGAACTGCTCCCCTGCATGGACCTCGTTCCCTCCGCGACGATCCGCGCCGACGTACGCCGGCTCGAACGGGAGCTGTCGCGCTTCCGGACCCACCGGGCGGTACGCGAGCTCCAACCGTCGCTGCTGCGGGCGCTGCGGACCGGCTGACCCCGCCTGCCGCAGCGCGACGCGCCCACGCCACCCCGCACGGTCCCACCGCGCGGACTTTCCGTACCCACGCCGTCCGCGGCGTCATCACTCCCCGTACGCCGGTGTGCCCGGCGCAGTGCCGCCCCGCGTCCTGCGCCCCTGCGCGCACGCCGTGGCGCGCAGGGAGCTTCCCCCGACAGGAGACACACGACCATGCCACTGATCTTTGTGAACTACCGGACGGGCGATGAGGAAGCCACGGCCACCCTGGTGGAACGCGAACTGTCCCGGAGGTTCGGCGACAAGAACGTCTTCCGTGCCAGCAAGTCGATCGGCATGGGAAGCAGCTTCCCGAAAGAGCTGATCACCGCCGTCCGGCGCAGCAGCGTCCTGCTCGCCGTCATCGGCCCGCGGTGGCTGGAGGCGCGCTCCGCCGGGGGCCGCACCGCGCTGGAGGACCCGGACGACTGGACCCGGCGGGAGATCCTGGAGGCTTTCGAGTCCGGAGCCGTCGTGATCCCCCTCCTGGTCGGCCGGACGGAACGGCTCCGGCCGGAGGCCCTTCAGCCGGCACTCGGCGACCTCGCGGACTGCCAGTACCGCAGGTTCGACCACCGCAACGCGGAAGCCGACCTGGACCGTTTGGCCGAGGACCTCGCCTTCCTGGTGCCGGAACTGGCCGAAGCCGAAGAGAGCCGGCGCCGCGGCGCAGCAGAGGCACAGGCGGGCGAGGACGCGGCCAGTGAGCGGTCCGGCCAGACCCGCATGCACGCGAACGTCATCAAGCACCGGCAGCGGGGCGGCATCGGCAACCTCAACGGCGACTTCTCCGGGACGTTCGTCAGCGAACCCACCGGTCCCGTGCACACCGGCAGCGGGCACCTCTACCAGTCCAGCGACCGGTACCTGGCGCCCCGGTTCTCCGGCGACGGGATGCGCGTCGACTACGCCGAGGGCGGCGCCGCGGCCGAAAACCGCCGGGACCGGCTGCGCCGGAAGGACCGTCCCGCGGACGGAGAGCAGTGACCGAGCCGGGCCGAACGTGGATCAGCGAGTCGCATGGAGCCGTGCACAGCGGCGGCGGCCACCAATTCAACTTCTCCATCTGGGTGATCGGAGCGGACGAGCGGTGGCTCAGGGCGGGCGACACCCGGCTGAGTATCGTGCGCGAGCACCGGATCCAGCTGGCGCGGTGCTTCATCCCCCCTCGGAATTACGGCAAGGCCGCCGAACGGCTGGAGGCCGCCGGTGCGGTGGTCCTGCTGGACGGCCCGCCCGGCAGCGGGCGGCGTGCGGCGGCGACCATGCTGCTGGAGCGAGCGGCCGTGCCAGGAAGCCGTATCGAGGAACTGCCGGTGCGGTGGGAAGAGGATTCCCTGGACGCCTCGGCGGACGACCGCTACCTCTTGGACCTGTCAGGGGTGTCGGACGCGGACTTCGCGGCCGCCCAGGTTTCGCTGCAGCGCTACCGGGCGATCATGGAGCAGTCCGGTGCGCGGCTCGTGGCCGTCCTCCCCGCCGGCCTGGACTGGATGCTCGAAGGCGGCCTCACGCCCTTGGTGGTGCGCCTGGAACGGCCGCGCGGACGTGCGGTCTTCAGGAGGTACCTCCGGGTCCGCAAGGTGGCCTTCGAGCCCGAACAACTGGAGACCGACCACCTCGGCCGCCTGTTCGCCACGGCGCCCGTACGCGAATTGGCCCGCCTGGCCGACCTCGTCGTCCAGGCGCGGGACAGCCGCCGGTACGGCACGACCTTCGCGGCGTGGCGGGACGAGGCCGTGGCCGCGATAGCCGACGCGTCCGACCAGGTGGCACGGCACCTGCGCGAGCACCGCGGGGGACTCGACCGGGCTCTGCTGCTCACGGCGGCCATGGTCAGCGGCGCGGCCGCCGAGGCGGTGCTGAGCGGAGCGCACGGCCTGCTGGACATCCTGGGCCATGAGCAGGACGAGACGCCCAGGCTCGCGCAGGCCGACCTGAGCGAACAGCTCACCGCGCTGTCCATCGAGAGGAAGAGCGACGGAAGTGTGGAATTCCCTCAGCTCGCCTACGACGACGCGGTCCGACGCCACTTCTGGCGCAACTTCCCCGACCTGCGGCCGGCCTTCCGGGACTGGGTGGGGCGGTGCATGGAACTGCCCGAACTCACCGGACAGGACCGGATGCGCCTTGTCGCGCGGTTCGCGGAACAGGCGCTCGACAGCGGGCGCCCCGACGACCTGTGCGTGCTCGCCGAGAGATGGACGGACCGGCCGGTCGGCGGCCGGCTGCGGCCCGAGGCGGCCGCGGCGTTGGAGTCGGGGCTCAGCGACGACCGGCACGGCGCGCACCTCCGCGCCCGCATCTACGGCTGGGTGACCGCGGGCACGCTCGCTCCCGACCTCGTCCGGGTGCTGACGGACGTCTGCCACCAGGTGCTCGCGGTGACCCACCCCGACCAGGCGATGGTCAGGCTGCGGCACCTCGCCCTCCGGCAAAAGGGCGAGGGAGCGGCCGCGGCCCGGGCGGCGCTGCTGGACGTGGCGCGCGGAAACCGCCGCGTCTTCCGCCGCCTGACCGATCGCCTTGCCGACGCCGGACGGTCCGCGTTGCCGAACGTCGACATCCTGCTGGAATTGCTCGACCCCGTCCCCCTGCGGATCACTCCGCCCTGGAACTCCTTCACGCTGGGCTGGCGGACGGTGATGACCATGAGGCCGGTCGCGGTCTGGACGCCGCTGGTCCAGCGCTGGCTCTCGGTAGCGGCGGAGGACTCCGCGGGCGAACAGGTCATCAATGGCCTCCTGCTCGCCGCCGCGGGCGATGACGCCTTGCTGACCCACCTCTACGCGGCCACCTGCGCCTGGGCGGAAGGCCCACTTTCGGAGGCGGTCGGCACGGGACCAACCCGGAGTCCGCACCGCGAACGCCTCGCCGCTCGCGTCTGGCAGAAAATCGACCTCCTCCAGGGAGTTGAGGGACCCGTCCCCGGCCCTGGCGGACAACGTACGGGGGTGTACGTGTGAATCACCGTTATCTACGGCATGGCCTTGTCGCCGGCCTCGTCGGCGCCGTCATTCTCGTGCTGGGCATGGCGTCCGGCTGGCCGGTCTGGGTGTGGGTGCTGCTTCCGACGCTGATGTCAGGGGGAGTTCTGGTGGTCATGTTCTGGCCGAAGCGGGGGGAGAACTACGTGTTCCGGGAGCCGGACGAGAACGGCGTGGGTTACTCGGTACCCAACCCGCCCATGGAACCTCCTTATCTCGAAGTCCCGGTGTCGGGCATTCCCGTCCCCAGCGCGCTGGCCGACTACCCGTTCCTCTTCTCCGCCACCGTCCGATGGCGGCACACCGCCGGATTCACGTCCGGACCGCACGGCAATCCGTCGAGTGCCGCGGTGGCGTCGATCCTGCGCCGGGTGCAGGACAGCGCGGCGGCGGAGCATCCCAGCCGCTACGCATTCGTTCAGTACGCGCTGGAGGGCGCCCTGGGCGTGCCCCGCCCTGACGACTCAGGATCGGTGACAGCGTTCGCCACCCATGTGCGGCTCGCGCTCAAGCCGGCCGACGAGCAGCACCTCGAGGAATTGGACGCGCTGCGCAAAGCCGCCGGCGCCTGGGAAAGCCAGAGCCGGCATGAGCGCGATCGCCGGGCCTACCTCGGTGACGACGTTCTGAAATCCCCCGGTAGCGCCGTGGTCTGGTGGCTGGCGCGGCACGAGAACGACATCGAGCGCGCGGTCGAGATGATCGGTCCGCTGGCCTGCCTCTCCGCGGCGGCCAACGACCAGGAGGTGCCCGAGGCGTTCCGGCACCTCTGCGAGCCACCGGGCGCACCGGTCGAAGACGAGCCGCTCGGCGGCTTCGCACATCCCGACCCGGCCGAGGAGTCAGGGGAGCGATCGATGCCCGCGGACCAAGCGGCGAACGAGCGTCACCATCGGCGCGCCACGCCTGGCGAGCACATTTCCGGGCTGCTCGACGAACTGGGTTTCGTCCCGGGCTCGGACGAACGTGCCGCTTTCGTTCACCGTCTCGCCCGGATGTCGGAGGCGGCCGGCCGGCCGGAGGCAGCCGACAGCATCCTGCGGGACCTCAGGAGCGAGGACCTCGGGAGCGACGCGCATGCGGCCCCGGAGCCCCCGGACCAGGCCCCCGCTGACGCTGCTGACCCTGCTGACCACGTGGCGTCCGGCCCGACGCCGCCGGCGGCGCCCGGTGAAGACACCGCACCAGGCACGCCGCCACCCGGCGCCGACAAGGAAGGGACCGGCGAGCGGTCAAGGGCTGACTGGTGGCAGCCCCCCACCCAGCGGGATCCCGGATCTGCTCCCGGCACCCAGGCCAACCCAGGGAGTGTGCCCGACCCCGGCCCCTTTGGGTGAGCACAGAGGCAGGTGAGGAGACCTGAGCCGCCGGACCCCTCGGCCCGGCGGCTCCGGGACGACGGGGTGAACCCCCTCACCCGTACGACCTGAGTTACCCGAACGACCCGCCCTACCCACCCGCCCCGAACATCCCCACCGCCCCATCCACCGACCAGCTCTGCCAGCTCATCGTGGCGATGCCGACGGCGGATATCAGGGCCATCATCAGGTTCTGGCCCTGTTCCGCCCAGTCGTGGATCATCAGGACCAGGTAGAGCAGGTTGAGCACCAGGCCGGCGGCCAGGGCGATCGGTGTCAGCAGGCCGGTGATCAGGCCGAGGCCGAGCGCCAGCTCCGCGTGGACGACGATGTACGCCATCAGGCGCGGGCGGGGGCGTACGAGCCGGTCGAAGGACGTCCGGACCGCCGACCAGCGGTGTTCCGCGGCGATGCCCGCCGCCCACTGGATGCCGCCGCCGGCGAACCAGGTCTTCTTGTCCTTGTGCCGCCAGCTCTCCAGCCACCACAGCCCGAGGCCGATGCGGAGGACGGCGGCCCACTCGGCGCCGGTGAGCCAGATCGTGTGCATACCGCTGCCCCTGTCGTCGTCTCTTGTCCGGGTCAGGTCCCGTGGGCCTCACGCCCCGTGCTCCATGCCTGCCGCAGCGCATAACTGACGGAGCGTCAGTTCAGCGGAGGTGGGGGTGGTGGCGCAAGGGGGCGTGCGCCCGGTTCCGTACGCGCCGCTCGTGCCGACTTTCCGGGCGTCCCTTGTGGTCGCAAGGGGGAACTCCTACCCTCCGGGCAGGCGAACGAGCTGACGAACCGTCAGTTACCGTACCGGCGTGACCCACCGGCCCGTCAGTTGGGGGTACAGCGTGACCAGCGGCAACACCAGCAGCAAGAGCAGCGGTAAGGCCAGGAGGGAGAACGGCGGCGGCACCCTCCCCGGCGATCTGCCGAAGATCATCAGCGTGGACGACCATGTGATCGAGCCGGCGCATCTCTTCGAGACGTGGCTGCCGCGGAAGTACCGGGACCGCGGGCCGAAGCCGTTCACGGCGGGGATCGGCGAGCTGGCGTACGTCGGCGGGAAGTACCGGTTCACCACCGATCCGGACGGCCAGATCACCGACTGGTGGGAGTACGAGGGGCTGCTCTTCCCGTACAAGCGGATCATCGCGGCCGTCGGGTTCTCCCGGGACGAGATGACGCTGGACGGCATCACCCGGGAGCAGATGCGGCGCGGCTGCTGGGACCCCGCGGCCCGGCTGGCGGACATGGACGTCAATCATGTCGAGGCGTCGCTGTGCTTCCCGACGTTCCCGCGCTTCTGCGGCCAGACCTTCGCCGAGGCGGAGGACAAGGAGGTCGCGCTGGCGTGCGTACGCGCGTACAACGACTGGATGGTGGAGGAGTGGTGCGGGGACAGCGGCGGGCGGCTGATCCCGCTGTGCCTGATCCCCCTGTGGGACGTCGGGCTCGCGGTGGCCGAAATCCGGCGGAACGCCGCCCGCGGCGTCCGCGCCGTCACCTTCAGCGAGATCCCCACGTACCTCGGCCTGCCGTCGATCCACTCCGGCTACTGGGACCCGTTCTTCGCGGCCTGCGAGGAGACCGGGACGGTGGTGAACATGCACATCGGGTCGTCGTCCCAGATGCCGGCGGCCTCCCCGGACGCCCCGCCCGCCGTCCAGGCGTCGCTGAGCTTCAACAACGCGATGGCGTCGATGATGGACTTCCTCTTCAGCGGGGTGCTGGTGCGCTTCCCGCGGCTGAAACTCGCCTACAGCGAGGGCCAGATGGGCTGGATCCCGTACGCGCTGGAGCGGGCCGACGACGTGTGGGCGGAGCACCGCGCCTGGGGCGGGGTCAAGGACCTGGTCCCCGAACCGCCCTCCACCTACTACTACCGCCAGATCTTCTGCTGCTTCTTCCGGGACCGGCACGGCGTCGAGGCGATCGAGACGGTCGGGGTGGACAACGCCACCTTCGAGACCGACTACCCGCACGTCGACTCGACCTGGCCGCATACGAAGCAGGTGGCGGCCGACCACGTGGGCCACCTCCCGCCGGACGTGGCCTACAAACTGCTGCGCGGCAACGCCATCCGGATGCTGGACCTGCCGTTCGACCGCGCCCCAGGGAGCCCCGGCCGTTCCACCGTCACCGACTGAGGAGGGGGCCTTCTGCCGCCCGGGCCCGGTCGCTAGCTTGACCGGCGTGCTGACACAGGTGATTCCCTTGATGGGTGTCCTGCTGGGCGCGGCCACCTCGTACTTCGCCACGAGCTCGGCGGAACGGGCGAAGTTCCGGCAGACCATCGCCACGCGCTGGGACGAACGCAAACTCGACACCTACATCGAGTACGTCACGTCAGTGAAGGAGGCGCTGCGGGAAGCCAGGCGGGCGGTCGAAGCCCGGGACCGCGGTGAGGACAGCTCCGAGGCGCTGTCGGCGATGGCCGCCGCGGAGGCCCGTCGCTCGGTCCTTTTCGAAGGTCTGGTGCTGCTGGCGGACGATGCGGCCGCGCGGGCCGCCGGGGCGGTCAACGAGCGGCTCTGGGACGTCCTGCGGAGCGCCGAGCTCCCTGCGGGCGGGTCCGGCGCCGACCCCGAGGACCTGCGTTCCGCGACGGTCGAAGCGCTGAACACCCTCCACAAGGCGGCCCGGTCGGACCTGGCGACAAGGACCCGCCTCGGTGGCGGCGGCCCGGCCTGATCCGCTCCTCGGCGCGGGCCGGTACTACAGGGCGGCCGGACGCAGGGGGCGCCACGTCCAGCCGCTGGCCCGGAGGGCGTCGGCGCGGTCGAGGACTATAGCGATGCGGGTGCTGCGCTCGTCCTCGTCGCGGTATTCGGGGTCGCCGGTCGACTGGGCGGCGTGCTTGCGGTAGATCTCGCCCGGCTTCTCCTGCATCCAGCCGTCCGCGACCGCCTCGGCCGCCAGCAGCGGGCCGACGTCCTCGAAGGCCGGGATGGCCGGCCAGCCGCCGAGGAGCACCAGCAGCTCCGTGTAGATGGTCGCCGTGGTGCCCATCACCGGGAGGGCGCCCCGGCGCAGCCCGTCGGCCAGGAAGCCGGACGGCAGGCGGCCGGGCGCGGGGTCGTTCGGGCCGGGGACGAGGCGGCCGTCCGGGTGCAGGTCGAGGCAGGGGGCCACGGTCCAGGCGAGGCCGGGGTGGGCGGCCAGCGCCTCGATGTCGCGGGCGAGCGTCTCCTCGTCCGGGAAGAGGTCGTCGGCGTCCAGGGTCCGGGTGAGCAGGCCGCCGGCGCGGTGCAGGGCGAGGGTGCGGGTACGGGCCGCGCCGCCCGCCCGGCCGGCGCCCTTGGAGATCCACGGCAGGTCCGGTACGCGGTCGAGCGGCTTGCCCGTCTTGCCGTCCTCCTGGACGAGCCACTGCAGCGACCAGCCCGCCGGGAGCCGCTGGGAGGCCACCGACTCGTAGGTCTCCCGCAGGTAGGCGTCACCGCCGTCGTACACCGGCGTGAGGACGGAGAAGATCGGCATGGTGCCCCAAGCTCCCATCGGATGCGGATGCGGATAGTGAACAGAGCCGAGCCGAACCGTCGGCGGGTTGCGCCGCGGCTGCGCGGACCGGTCCCGCGGACAACGCGAAGGGCCCCGCCGGTCACCGGCGGGGCCCTTCGTCTGCCCTACTGGGCGAGTGCGGAGGATACGAGATTCGAACTCGTGAGGGGTTGCCCCCAACACGCTTTCCAAGCGTGCGCCCTAGGCCACTAGGCGAATCCTCCGCCGCAAACAATACAAGACGTTGGGGAGTGCTCGCGAACATGATCCGGGGGAGGGGGGTGGGAG
>NZ_LLZI01000051.1 GCF_001509485.1 Streptomyces sp. NRRL F-4489 | reverse complement strand
GCGAGGGGCGGGTCGTTTCCGGGGGCCGGGATCCGCTAATGTGGGGCTCAGCCCCTCACGTGGCGCTATCTGACTGAACTCCCCCAGGGCCGGAAGGCAGCAAGGGTAGGTCGGCTCTGGCGGGTGCGTGAGGGGCGCTTGCGTTGGGGGACGGGCGGGCGCGGGCGGCCCCCTTCCCTGGTCGGGGGCGGGCGGGAGCTCGGCGAGGGCCGGTTGTCAGTGCGGCCCGATATCGTCGTAAGCGTGTCGTCCCTCGCGCTGTACCGCCGCTACCGCCCCGAGACCTTCGCCGAGGTCATCGGGCAAGAGCACGTGACCGACCCCCTTCAGCAGGCGTTGCGGAACAACCGCGTCAACCACGCGTATCTGTTCAGCGGGCCCCGGGGCTGCGGCAAGACGACCAGCGCCCGCATTCTGGCGCGCTGCCTGAACTGTGAGGAAGGTCCCACTCCGACGCCGTGCGGGACGTGCCGTTCGTGCGTGGATCTGGCCCGCAACGGCCGGGGATCGATCGATGTGATCGAGATCGACGCCGCCTCGCACGGTGGTGTCGACGACGCGCGCGAGCTGCGCGAGAAGGCGTTCTTCGGGCCGGCCAGCAGCCGCTACAAGATCTACAT
The DNA here is from genome assembly GCF_001509485.1 of Streptomyces sp. NRRL F-4489. Classification (GTDB taxonomy): domain Bacteria; phylum Actinomycetota; class Actinomycetes; order Streptomycetales; family Streptomycetaceae; genus Streptomyces. The sequence goes on along the minus strand of NZ_LLZI01000051.1, from coordinate 10,842 downwards.
CATCGACGAGGCGCACATGGTGACCTCGGCGGGGTTCAACGCCCTGCTGAAGGTCGTCGAGGAGCCGCCGGAGCATCTGAAGTTCATCTTCGCGACCACCGAGCCCGAGAAGGTCATCGGGACGATCCGGTCGCGGACCCACCACTATCCGTTCCGGCTGGTGCCGCCCGGCACGCTGCGGGAGTACCTCGCCGAGGTCTGCGAGCGGGAGAAGATCCCGGTCGAGGACGGGGTGCTGCCGCTGGTGGTGCGGGCCGGGGCCGGTTCGGTCCGGGACTCGATGTCGGTGATGGACCAGCTGCTGGCCGGCGCCGGCGCGGACGGCGTGACGTACGCCATGGCGACGTCGCTGCTCGGGTACACCGACGGGTCGCTGCTGGACGCCGTGGTCGACGCGTTCGCGGCGGCGGACGGGGCGGCGGCCTTCGAGGTCGTCGACCGCGTCATCGAGGGCGGGAACGACCCGCGCCGCTTCGTGGCCGACCTGCTGGAGCGGCTGCGCGACCTGGTGATCCTGGCCGCGGTGCCGGACGCCGGGGAGAAGGGGCTGATCGACGCGCCCGCCGATGTCGTGGAGCGGATGGCGGCGCAGGCGTCGGTGTTCGGGGCGGCGGAGCTCAGCCGCGCCGCCGACATCGTCAACACCGGGCTGACGGAGATGCGCGGCGCGACCTCGCCGCGGCTCCAGCTGGAGCTGATCTGCGCCCGGGTGCTGCTGCCGGCGGCGTACGGCGACGAGCGGTCGGTGCAGGCGCGGCTGGACCGCCTGGAGCGCGGGGCGGCCGCGGCCGGACCGGCCCTGGCGCTGGGCGGCGCGGCGGCCCTCGCGGGCGCCGGCGCGGCGGGCGTGGGGCCCGGCGGGGCCATGGTGGAGACCGGTGGGCCGGCGGCGGCGTACGTGCCGGGGCCGGAGGCGCATCCGCCGATGCCGGCCGGGGGTCCGTCGGGGCCTGCGGCGGCGCGGGCGGCGGTGCGGGGTGCGGCATCGGGGGCGGTTCCGGGGGCGGCGCCCGGTGTGGCTCCGGGGGCGGCGCCCGGTGCGGTTCCCGGTGCGGCTCCGGTGGACGGTGGCGGCGTTACGGCCGGGGCGGGTGCCCCCGCGGACGGCGGTGCCCCGCAGGCCGGGGCCTGGCCCGGCGGCACCCAGCGCAGCGGAGCCGGAGCGGGTGCGGCAGGAGCGGCAGGACAGGGGACAGCAGCGGGAACGGGAGCGGCGGCGGCGCCAGCGGCGGGTGCCGGGCAGGCGGGTGCCGGGCAGGCCGGTGGTGGCCAGGCCGGCGCCGGGCGGCGCCCCGGTAGCTGGCCCTCGGCCGTGGCGCCGGGGCAGGGCGGCCGGCCGTCCGGCGGCGGCCCCGCGCCCGCAGACGGCCCGTCCGCGCCCGTAGGCGGCCCGGCCGCGCCCGCTGGCAGCGCCCCCGCGGCGCCCCCCGGCGGCCCGTCCGCGCCTCCCGCGGGCGCGCCCGCACCCGGCCCGCAGGCCCCCGCCGGCGGCGCGCCGGGCGCCGGGCAAGGGGCCGCGCAGGTGCGGCAGATGTGGCCGCAGATCCTGGAAGCGGTCAAGGACCGGCGGCGCTTCACCTGGATCCTGCTGAGCCAGAACGCCCAGGTCTCCGGCTTCGACGGCACGACCCTCCAGATCGGCTTCCCGAACGCCGGCGCCCGCGACAGCTTCGCCAACGGCGGCAGCGAGGACGTCCTCAAGGAGGTGCTCGCCGAGCGCTTCCAGGTGCAGTGGCGGGTCGAGGCGATCGTCGATCCGTCCGGTGGCGCCAACCCGCCGGCCGGCGGCGCCCGGGGCGGCGGCGGGTTCAACGGCGGCGGCTACGGCGGCTCCGGCGCGGCGCCGCAGCAGGCACCCCAGGCCCCGGCCCGGCCGAGTGCCCCGGCGGGCCCCGAGCCCGGCCCCGGCGGCGCGGGCGGCCCCGGCGGCGGCCAGGGGGCGCGGATGGCCCGCGAGGCGGTGGCGTCCGCGCCGTCCGCCGGCGGCCCGGGCGGCGGCCCCGCCGCGGAGCCCTCGTACACCCCGCCCGACCCCGGCATGTCCATCGAGTACGACATGCCGGCCGAGGACGACCCGGATCTGGTCGACTCCGCGCTCAGCGGGCACGAACTCATCGTCCGCGAGCTGGGCGCGACGGTCATCGAGGAGTTCGACAACGAGTGACCGGCGGCGCCCGGCCGGTGACGGCGGCCGGGCGCCGCCGTCCTCCCGGGGGAGGGCGGGACCGCCGCAGGGTCCTCCCCCCGGCGTAGGGCGCCCGGGCCGGGAAACACGTAGGCTCGGGCTACCGCACCAATCGTTGTCGTACGGCAGGAGTCACGTCGTGATCCCCGGTGGTCAGCCCAATATGCAGCAGCTGCTCCAGCAGGCCCAGAAGATGCAGCAGGATCTCGCGGCCGCCCAGCAGGAGCTGGCGGAGACGCCCGTGGAGGGTTCCGCGGGGGGTGGCCTGGTCAAGGCGACGGTGACCGGCTCCGGTGAGCTCAAGGGGCTGGTGATCGACCCGAAGGCGGTCGACACCGACTCCGCCGAGGACACCGCCGAGACCCTCGCCGACCTCGTCCTCGCCGCCGTCCGGGACGCGAACGCCAGCGCGCAGAAGCTCCAGCAGCAGAAGCTCGGCCCGCTCGCCCAGGCGCTGGGCGGCGGTGGCGGCGTCCCGGGCCTCCCCTTCTGAGGAGTAGCCAACTAGCGTACGCAGCACGGCAGAAGAGAGAGAAGACGTTCCGTGTATGAAGGCGTGGTCCAGGATCTGATCGACGAGTTGGGCAGGCTGCCCGGCGTCGGTCCCAAGAGCGCGCAGCGGATCGCCTTCCACATCCTTCAGGCCGAACCGACCGATGTCCGCCGGCTCGCGACGGCGCTGATGGAGGTCAAGGCGAAGGTCCGGTTCTGCAGCGTGTGCGGCAATGTCGCGCAGGAGGAGCAGTGCCGGGTCTGCCTGGACCCGCGCCGCGATCCGGCGGTCATCTGCGTCGTTGAGGAGCCCAAGGACGTCGTGGCGATCGAGCGGACGCGGGAGTTCCGCGGCCGCTACCACGTCCTGGGCGGGGCGATCAGCCCCATCGAGGGCGTCGGCCCCGACGATCTGCGGATCCGGGAACTCCTGGCCAGGCTCGCGGACGGCTCGGTCACCGAGCTGATCCTGGCCACCGACCCGAATCTCGAGGGCGAGGCCACGGCCACGTACCTGGCCCGGATGATCAAGCCGATGGGCCTGAAAGTGACGCGACTGGCCAGTGGGCTGCCGGTCGGAGGCGATCTGGAGTATGCCGACGAGGTCACGCTCGGGCGTGCCTTCGAAGGGAGGAGACTTCTCGATGTCTGACGCCACGCTGCACGACAGGACACAGAACCCTGACGACTTCGCCGTTTCGATCTCGGACTCCATCGAGAGCTTCATCGTCGCGGTGACCGAGGTCGCCAAGGGGGACGAGCCGGACAGCGCGGTGCCGTTCCTCCTGCTGGAGGTCTCCCAGCTGCTGCTCACCGGCGGGCGGCTGGGCGCCCACGAGGACATCGTTCCCGACGAACGCTACGAACCGGACACCGGCCCGGAACCGGACGTGGACGAGCTGCGCGAGCGGTTCGCGCGGATGCTGGACCCGGTCGACGTCTACTCCGAGGTCTTCGACCCGTACGTACCGCGCAGCGAGCCGGTCGCCTCGCGTATCTCCGACGACCTCGCCGACATCATCACCGACCTGCGGCACGGCCTGGCGCACTACCGCGCGGGCCGGGTCAGCGAGGCCCTGTGGTGGTGGCAGTTCTCCTACCTCTCCAACTGGGGCCCGACCGCCTCGGCCGCGCTGCGCGCCCTGCAGTCCCTGGTCGCCCACGTCCGCCTGGACCAGCCGCTGGACGCCCTGGACGGGCTGGACACCGACAGCGACGCCGCCGCGGACGAGGAGCGGCTGGCCGAGGAGGCGGGCCGGGTCATGGCGGCGGAGATCGCCGGGCCGCTGGGGCTGCGCCGGGCCTGACGGCCGGCCCGCCGGCCCCGGTGCGCGTGTGACCTGGGTTACGTTCCCGTGTGCCCCGTGGCGGAGCGGGAAGGCGACAGAGCGAGCCGGTGCGACGGAGCACCGCGCTGAACCGGCGAGGGACACGGCTGGACACAGCTGGACATTCACCAAAGCCTGGGCTTTGTGTCTCACGATGTGGTAGTAGCGGGGCGGATTCCGCCCGCTCGTTAGACTGAGCCGACCGCAGTACCCCCATGTCCGGGGGTCCGGGAGGGACCCCCTCCCGCTCAAGACAGTTGCGAGGAGCGCACGTGGGCCTTGTCGTGCAGAAGTACGGCGGCTCATCCGTTGCGGATGCCGAGGGCATCAAGCGCGTTGCCAAGCGAATCGTCGAGGCCAAGAAGAACGGCAACCAAGTTGTCGTCGTGGTCTCGGCGATGGGCGACACGACGGACGAGCTGATCGATCTCGCGCAGGAAGTGTCCCCGATCCCGTCGGGGCGCGAGTTCGACATGCTGCTGACCGCCGGAGAGCGGATCTCCATGGCCCTGCTGGCGATGGCGATCAAAAACCTCGGCCACGAGGCGCAGTCCTTCACGGGCAGCCAGGCCGGTGTGATCACCGACTCCGTCCACAACAAGGCGCGGATCATCGACGTCACGCCGGGCCGGATCAAGCAGTCGATCGACGAGGGCAATATCGCCATCGTCGCCGGCTTCCAGGGCGTGTCCCAGGACAAGAAGGACATCACCACGCTGGGCCGCGGCGGTTCGGACACCACCGCGGTGGCGCTGGCCGCCGCCCTGAACGCCGATGTCTGCGAGATCTACACCGACGTCGACGGCGTCTTCACCGCCGACCCGCGGGTCGTCAAGAAGGCCCGGAAGATCGACTGGATCTCGTTCGAGGACATGCTGGAGCTGGCCAGCTCCGGCTCCAAGGTGCTGCTGCACCGCTGCGTCGAGTACGCACGCCGTTACAACATCCCGATCCACGTCCGCTCGTCCTTCTCCGGGCTGAAGGGCACGTGGGTCAGCAACGAACCGCAAGGGGACAGGCCGATGGAGCAGGCGATCATCTCGGGCGTCGCGCACGACACCTCCGAGGCGAAGGTCACGGTCGTCGGGGTCCCGGACAAGCCGGGCGAGGCCGCGCGGATCTTCCGCGCCATCGCCGACTCCGAGGTCAACATCGACATGGTCGTGCAGAACGTGTCGGCGGCCTCCACCGGCCTGACGGACATCTCGTTCACCCTGCCCAAGGCCGAGGGCCGCAAGGCCGTCGCCGCGCTGGAGAAGACCCGGGCCGCGGTCGGCTTCGACTCGCTCCGCTACGACGACCAGATCGCCAAGATCTCCCTCGTCGGCGCGGGCATGAAGACCAACCCCGGCGTCACCGCGACGTTCTTCGAGGCGCTGTCCAACGCCGGCGTCAACATCGAGCTGATCTCGACGTCCGAGATCCGCATCTCGGTCGTCACCCGGGCCGATGACGTCAACGAGGCCGTGCAGGCCGTGCACAGCGCCTTCGGCCTCGACAGCGAGAGCGACGAGGCGATCGTCTACGGCGGCACCGGGCGATGATCCCGGCCGAGGCGGGCCGTCCGTCCCTGGCCGACACGGCCGGGGCGGAGGCCCGCCGGGCCGCCAAGCCGCATCTCGCGGTCGTCGGCGCCACCGGTGCCGTCGGCCGCGTGCTGCTCGGGATCCTCTCCGAGCGGGCCGACATCTGGGGCGAGATCCGGCTGCTCGCCTCGCCGCGCTCGGCCGGCCGCAAGCTGACCGTGCGCGGGGCGGAGACCGAGGTCCTCGCGCTGACCGAGGACGCCTTCGACGGGATCGACGTCGCGGTCTTCGACGTGCCGGAGGAGGTCGCCGCGCGGTGGGCGCCGGTCGCGGCGTCCAAGGGCGCGGTGGTCGTGGACAATTCGGGCGCGTTCCGGGGCGATCCGGACGTGCCGCTGGTGGTGCCCGAGGTCAACGGGCACGCGGCGCGGATCCGTCCGCGCGGCATCCTCGCCAACCCGGACTGCACCACCCTGTCGATGATCGTCGTACTCGGCGCGCTGCACGCCGAATACGGACTCACCGAGCTGATCGTCTCCTCGTACGAGGCCGCGTCCGCGGACGGCCGGGCCGGCACCGAGGCGCTGCGGGCCCAGCTCGCCGCGGTCACCGGCACCGAACTGGGCAGCGCGCCGGGCGATGTGCGGCGCGCGGTCGCCGACACCCTGGGGCCGTTCCCGGCACCGCTCGCCCTCAACGTCGTGCCGTGGGCCGGCGCGCCGCGGGAGGACGGCTGGTCGTCCGGCGAACTGCGGCTGCGCGAGGAGACCCGCCGGATCCTCGGCCTGCCGGACCTCCCGGTCGCCGCCACCTGCGTACGGGTGCCGGTGCTCACCGGGCACTCGCTGACCCTGCACGCGCGGTTCGAGAACGAGGTCACGGTCGCCGGCGCGCACGAGATCCTGGCGGCCGCGCCCGGGGTGGTGCTGTGCGACGACCCGGCCGAGGGCGAGTACCCGACCCCGTCCGATGTGGTGGGGACCGACCCGACGTGGGTGGGCCGGGTGCGGCGGTCGCTGGACGATCCGCGGGCGCTGCAGCTCTTCGTCTGCGGGGACAACCTCCGCAAGGGCGCGGCGCTGAACGCGGCGCAGGTGGGGGAGTTGGTGGCAGGAGAGTTGGGGTCGGCTGCGGGGTAGCGGGCCGGGGGTTGGTGTTTCACGTGAAACATCGGTCCGGCCTGGGTGTTTCACGTGAAACGTCGGCTCGGCCAGGCTGTTTCACGTGAAACGCCGGACTGGGCGGGACGTTTCACGTGAAACATCGACTCGGGCCGGGGGCGGTGGCGGGCCTCCGGGCCGTGTGGGCGCGGAAGTTGGCGGGACCGGGCTGCACGGCGCCGGCCGGCTGCGACATAATTTGTGGGCCGTGTGAAGATTTCGTGTGCGGAGTGCTGGTTCGAATCACTTGATCTGGGCTGATGTTCTGTTCGATCATTCGCTTCCCGTGACGCCGCAACCGGCGCTCGGCGGGCGGCGTCTTTCCGGGCTGCCCCCGTGGGCGGTCCGCGGCGCGGGCCGCTTCCGGGGCCCTGAGATGGCGGGACGGCCGCGTCAGGGCGGTCGTGTCAGGGCAATTGGGGCATTGGGAAGAGTTGGTGCGCGTGAGGGCATGTGACGCATCACCACGTGCGGTGCCTGGCGCGTACAACCCTTTTGGGGGGAAGCGTGTCCAACAAGCGTGGCAGACGTACTCGGTTTCACCATCGCCCCGGCGGGAGCGGCAGGCGCGGCAGTGCGCCCGCAGCGCCCACGGGTCCCCGGGGGCATGCCGGTGATCGCCCCCTGGTCCGCCGCCCGCCCCGCGCCGCTTCCCGGCCAGCGTGGGGACACTGACGACACGATGGCAGCCGGCACCACGGTCGACCACCTCACCGAGACCTATCGCGCGCACTACCGCTCGCTTCTCGGCCTGGCCGCACTGCTCCTGGACGACACCGCCTCCTGCGAGGACGTCGTCCAGGAAGCGTTCATCCGCGTGCACTCCGCGCGCGGCCGCGTCCGCGACCCCGAGAAGACCCTGGCCTACCTCCGGCAGACGGTCGTCAACCTCTCGCGCTCCGCGCTGCGCCGCCGGATCCTCGGGCTGAAGCTGCTCTCCAAGCCGATGCCCGACATGGCGAGCGCCGAGGAGGGCGCGTACGACCTCCTGGAGCGGGACCAGCTGATCAAGGCGATGCGCGGCCTCCAGCGCCGCCAGCGCGAGGTGCTGGTCCTCCGCTACTTCGCCGATATGACGGAGGCCCAGGTCGCCGAGACGCTGGGGATATCGCTCGGCTCGGTCAAGGCGTACGGCTCGCGGGGCATCGCGGCGCTCCGCGTCGCCATGGAGGCTCCGGCGTGACAGCGGCAGGACGACCCGACTGGGGCGATGACGGACGTGATGGACGTGATGGACGTGACTGGGGGGATGGCGCCGGGCGGGGGACCGGGGTCGGCGGGGCGAGCGGGGCTGACGCCGGCGGGTCGGCCGGTTCCGGCGGGTCCGTCGGCCCCAGCGGGTCGGGGGACGGCTGGGACGAGGCCGGGCGCGGTGAAGCCGGGCGGGACGGCGGTCTGAGACCGGGGGAGCGTCGGCGGTCCGGGCGAGACGGACGGCATGCGGGCGACGGCGAGCATGCGTACGGCGGCGGGGCCGCGTATGGCGGGAACGCGTACGGCGGGGCCGCGTACGACGGGGATGGGGCTCGGGAGCATGGCTCAGGGGACGGGGGCGCCGGGTTCGGCTCGGGCTCTGGTTCCGTTTTGGGGCTCGGTTCGGGGCTTGTCTCGGGTGCGCGGGCTGACGCGGATTTCTTCGGGGCTGATTCCGGTTCGGGTTCCGGTTCCGTTGCGGGTTCCCGTTCGGGTTCCGTTTCGGGTTCCGGCTCCGGTTCGCTTCCGGGCTCCGGGGGCGGCCTCGGCGGCGGCTCCGGTGGGGGCTTCGGTGGCGGTTTCGGCGGCGAGGACGAGCTGCGGCGGATGCTGCGGGCCCGCGTGGCCGACCTGGAACCCGCGCCGGACGCCCTGGAGCAGCTGCGCCGCGCCGTACCGGCCCGGCGCCAGCGCCGCCGGCACGCCGTCGTCGGCGCGGCCGCCGCACTGATCCTCGGCGGTACGGCTGTCCCGGCCATGGTCCACGTCGCCGGCTTCAGCGACGGCCCCGGCGACCACCCCGCCAACGCCGCCAGCAGCCGGAGCGCCGAGCAGCAGGCCGGCGGCGCACACGGCGAAGGCACCGAACACTCCCGTACCCGCCCCAGCGGCGGGGAACCCTGGACGCCCGGCGCCGGGAAGCCGCCGGGCAAGGCGGGCACGGGCACCGCGGCACCGGGGGCGGGCCCCGGCGCCGGTGCCGGTACGCCCGCCCCGGACACGACGATGGACGTCACCTCGCCGGTCTGCGGACGCGACCAGCTCGGCCAGGGAACGGGGACGGTCGGCCCGCCGGACTCCGCGGGCCGGGTCTACGGCGCGTTCCGGGTGGTGAACACTTCCGATTCCGCTTGTTCCGTCCAGGGCGGCGGGGCCGTGGACCTGACGCCCCAGGGCGCCACCAAGCCGGACAAGGTCCACGTCGTCGACCACACCACGGGCGACGACGCCACAGGGCTGCCGGACCCGGCGACCACCCCCGATCAGCTGGTGCTGAAGCCGGGGCAGGCGTACGAGGTGAAGTTCGCCTGGATCCCGGCGGCGGGCGGCGGCAAGACCGGGTGCGCCACCCCGGGGCCGTCGCCGACCCCCGACCCGTCCAAGGCGCCGGGGGAGTCGCCGGCCGCCGTCGCGCCGGACAGCGGCAGCGCCACCGACGGCCAGGCGGGCGGCGGCGACGGGACCGGGGACGGCGGAGCGGCCGCCAACGGCGTGCTCCTGACCCACACACCGGAAGCGGGCGCGCCCGCCGCGGCCGAGGCCAAGATCCCGGACGCCTGCGCGGGGACGGTGTACCGGACGGCGCCCTTGGCGGCGCCGTAGGGCAGTCGTGGGGGCTGCGGCTCCGGAGGCGCCGTACAGCCGGCAGTACAGCCGGCAGTCAGGGGCTCGTAGGCGCGGTCGGGCGGGACGGCATCCGCCCGGCGGCGCCTGCCCGCCTGCCCGGCCGGCCGGGCGCAGGCCAACCGCCGACCGCTCAGCTCCCGGGCCCCGTGCGGCCGTGTGGCAGGGGCCGGTGCGGCCGCGCGGGGCGGGCACCGTACCGTTGAAGGCGTGTACCGGTTCCTGCTGACCCCGCGGTGGTGGGGAATCAACGTCTTCGCCATCCTGGCGATCCCCTTCTGCATCTTCATGGGCACCTGGCAGCTCAGCCGCTTCGACGCCCGCGTCGCCACGCACCAGCAGCAGGAGAACCGCACCGCCGACGCCAAGACCGCCGCGCCCCGGCCCCTGGAGAAGCTGCTCCCGGTCGACCAGGTCACCTCCGGCCGCCAGGCCAGCGCCCGCGGCCGCTACGACGCCGCGCACCAACTGCTCGTCCCGGACCGCACCCTGAAGGGCAGCCACGGCGATGAGCAGGGCTTCTACGTTCTGACCCTGCTGCGTACGGACAGCGGCAAGGCCCTCCCGGTCGTCCGCGGCTGGCTGCCCGGCGACGCCGAGGACAAGGCCGCGACGGCGAAGGTGCCGGCGCCGCCCACCGGCGAGGTCAGCGTGACCGGCGCGCTCCAGGCGTCGGAGAACCAAGGCACGCCGGGCGTCCAGGCCGGCGGTGGGCTGCCGGCGGGCCAGCTCGGCATGATCAGCGCGGCGTCGCTGGTCAACATCGTGCCGTACGGCGTCTACGACGCCTGGATCACGCTCGCCGACCCGCCGGCCCCGCTGCGCGCCGTGCCCCCGGCCGCCGCCGAGGGCAGCGGCCTGGACATGAAGGCGTTCCAGAACCTCGGCTACACCGGCGAATGGTTCGCCTTCGCGGGCTTCGTCCTCTTCATGTGGTTCCGCCTCGTCCGCCGCGAAGCCGAAGCCGCCAAGGACGCCGCCCTGGGCATCGTCCCGGAGGACCAGGCTCCGGCTCTGGCCCCGGGCCCGGCACCGGCCCCGCGAGCCGGGGAGGACTCAGCTCCGGCTTCGGCTTCGGCCCCGGGAGCCGGGGCGGACTCGGCTCCGGCTTCGGCCCCGCTAGGCCAGGAGGAGTCGGCTCCGGCTCCGTGAGTTCCGGAGGTCCCGGCCCCGGCCCCGAGCCTTCCGGAGGATGCGGCCCCGGGAGTCCGGCTCAGGCCCCGGCACCGCGAGGTCGAGAGGGCCCAGCTCCAGCTTCGGCCCTGCGAGCCCAGGACGCCTCGGCCGGCCGCTAGGGGGGCCTGGTGGGGCCCCTCCCCCCTCCCCCCCCGCCC
>NZ_LLZI01000050.1 GCF_001509485.1 Streptomyces sp. NRRL F-4489 | reverse complement strand
CGCCGGGGGTGAGGTGAGCGGGCGGTGATCGGGGTGGGTGGGGGCCTGGGGCTTTAGGCCGCACGACCGACGCTTTATGCCGCACGACCGGCGCTTTACGCCGCGTGGCCGCCCGGTGGCCCGCCGCCGGCCGACGCCGGAGTGCCGGTCGGGCCGGAGTGCCGGCCGCGCCGGCGTCAGGGTCGGCGTTCCCGGGTGCCGGGTCGCCGTTCCCGGGTACCGGGCCGGCGTCCGTAGAATCGAACCACTGTGTCCAAGAATCCCGCCACCCACGAGACCGCCGCCCCCGAAGACGTCTCCCCCGAGTCCGCCGCCCCTGAGGCCGCCGCTGCCCGCGCCGCCGAGGCGGAGGCCGGCGCAGTCCCCGCCCCGGCCACAAGCGGAAGCACTCCCCTGGCCACCGCCACGCCCCCGCAGGCCGGCGGGTCGCGGCGCGGGGAGCCGATGTTCCCCGACGGGACGGGGCCGGCGGCCGACCCCGCGGGCTCGCACCACGAGCGGCGGATCCGGTCCTTCCAGCCGCGCCGCAGCCGCGTCACCGCCTCCCAGGCCGGGGCGCTGCGCCGCCTGTGGCCCGTATGGGGCGTGGACGTCGACGGGCTGTCCCGCCTCGATCTCGACGCGTTCTTCGGCGGCCTGCCGGTCGTCCTGGAGATCGGTTTCGGGATGGGCGAGGCGACCGCGCGGATGGCCGCCGCCGACCCGGGGACCGGCATCCTCGGCTGCGATGTGCACACCCCGGGCCAGGGCAACCTCCTCCGTCTCGCGGAGCGGGACGGCCTGTCCAACATCCGGGTGGCCAACGGCGACGCGATCATCCTGCTGCGCGAGATGCTCGCCCCCGGCTCCCTGGCCGGTCTGCGCGTCTACTTCCCGGACCCGTGGCCGAAGAAGCGCCATCACAAGCGGCGCCTGATCCAGCCGGAGTTCGTGGCGCTGGCCTCGTCCCGGCTCGCGCCCGGCGCCCTGGTGCACTGCGCGACCGACTGGGAGCCGTACGCGGAGCAGATGCTGGAGGTGCTCTCGGCCGAGCCGGCGCTGGAGAATCTCCACGCGGACTACGCGCCGCGGCCGGATTTCCGCCCGTTCACCAAGTTCGAGGGCCAGGGGCTGGAGAAGGGGCACGTCGTCCGCGACCTCATGTTCCGCCGCCGGGCCTGAGCCCCGGCCTGAGTCGGACCCGAGCCGACGCGGCTGAGCCGGGGCCTGCGGCGGCACGGACGCGGGACCCGGCCGGCCTCGGCCGGACCGAGCCGCGAACTCACCTGCCGGACCCGCCCGGCCCTCGTTAGGGTCGATGGGTGTACCCGTCACCGCCGCCGCTCCCCGAGCGCTCAGCCGGCCCGCCGCCGTACACATCCGCCACATCCGCCGACGCGCACCGGGGGCCGCGGCGCCGGCCCGCGCCCTGGCACAGCGGGACGGTGCGGGCGATCGCGCTGGCGTCGCTCCTGGCCCTCTCCGGAGTGATCATCCTGGGGATCGTGCGGCGCCAGACGGGGACCGAGGGGTTCCTGGTAGGGCTGGGGCTGGCGGTGTTCCCGGTGCCGCTGCTGATCGCGGCGTTCTGCTGGCTGGACCGGATCGAGCCGGAGCCGTGGCGGAATCTGGCGTTCGCGTTCGCCTGGGGGGCGTGCGCCGCCACCCTGGTCGCGGTCCTGGCCAACGGTTTCGCGACCGACTGGCTGGCCAGCAATATCGCCTCCGCGTCGCCGACCGAGGCCCAGGCGTGGGGTTCGACGGTCGTCGCGCCGATCGTGGAGGAGGTGATGAAGGCCGCCGCGATCGTCCTCCTCTACCGCTTCCGGCGCCGCGACTTCGACGGCATCACGGACGGCATCGTCATCGCGGGGATCACGGCCACCGGTTTCGCGTTCACCGAGAACGTGCTCTATCTGGGCAGCGCCTTCGGCGAGGACCAGTCGATGGGCCACAGCGGGCTGGATTCGCTGACGGCCGGGACGTTCTTCGTACGGATCGTGGTGTCGCCGTTCGCGCATCCGCTGTTCACGATCCTGACCGGGCTGGCGTTCGGGACGGCGGCGACCCGCTACCCGCGCCGCCGCCGGGCCCGGGCGGCGCTGGCCCTCCTCGGCCTGACGGCGGCGATCCTCCTCCACGGCGTGTGGAACGCCGCTTCCACCCTGGGCGACGCGGGCTTCCTCACCGTCTACGGCGCGGTCATGGTGCCCGTGCTGGTGGCGGTGACGTGGCTGGCGCTCTGGGCGCGCCACCAGGAACTCCTCTCCGTACGCGCCTACCTCGCGCCGTACACCGCGGCCGGCTGGCTGGCGCCGCCCGAGCCGCTGGCGCTGTCGTCCCTGAAGACCCGCGCGCTGGCCCGCGATATCGCCCGCCGCACCCACGGCCCGGCCGCCGCCCGCGCCGTCACCGCCTACACCGCCCTGGCCACCGCCCTCTCCTTCCACCGCCGCCGCGCCCACCTGACGGGCCCGCCCCCCGACTTCACCACCCGCGAACGCGACCTCCTGGAACGCCTCTGGCACCACCGCCCCTGGGCCGGCCCGGCCTTGCTCCAGGCTGTTGCCCAGCAGCTGGCCCGCCCACCGGGAACAACGCGCCAGGGAGATAATTACCGCCCGTAAAGCCGATGCCTCCCGGGCTCGTAGTGGGGGACCGGAATCCGGCGCAGGGCCGCCCCGTTCCATGCCGGATGTGCTCAAGGGCTACTCTCAGGTGCGTGCCTGATGAAGACCAGTGGACAGCACCGCAGGGCTCCTGGGCCTCGTCGGCTGCCCGCCGGCGCAACATGCAGGCCATCCGCAGCCGAGACACGAAGCCTGAGCAGGAGATCCGGCGGCTGGTCCACGCGCGCGGGCTGCGCTACCGGGTAGCTGCCCGTCCCCTGCCGGAACTCAGACGGACTGCCGACATGGTGTTCCGTCCGGCAAAGGTGGCTGTCTTCATTGACGGCTGTTACTGGCACGGCTGTCCCGAGCACTATGTTCCGCCCAAGACGAATCCGGGCTACTGGTCAGAGAAAGTAGCCGGGAATGTCAACCGGGACCGGGATACCGACCAGCAGCTCATTGAGGCAGGCTGGCTCGTGCTCCGGTTCTGGGAACACGAGCCTGCCAGGCTATGCGCGGACAAGATCGCTGCTGCGGTCGTCCAGCGACGGCTCCGCGGCGGACACTGAGACATCCAGCAGTTCTGCGATCTCACTCTGCCGGAATCCGCGCTTCCCTCTGCGCGCCCCCAGTTTCTCAATCGCGAGACCTTTCAGCAGCTCATCCCGGCGCGACGGCTGAAGAACAGATGCGATGGCACGCCCGACTGCTTCAGCAACCGGAGGCGGGAAAGCGTTTCCGACCTGGCGGTATTGAGCAGTCTTGCGGCCAGAAAACCTCCAGTCGGCCGGGAAACTCTGAATGATTGCTGCCTGCTCAACAGTCAGCATGGGGCCCGCAGGCCGCAGGAACTCCCGCTCAAGATGCTTTTCCTGGTCAACCGTCTTGCATTCGCGGATGTCATCGGCTACACCGAGGGCATCCACGCCGAGCGCAGCCCAGGCCGCCTTTGCCCGGCTCGGCCCCAGGTCAGCGCCGCCATGCTTACGTGACCCGCCCACGAGAGTGGGGGCTACCGTGCCCGGTTGGTCGGCCTCTTTCTGCCACCTGTCGTATGCGTCTGCGATCTGCTCAGCGCGCGCAGGGAATTCTCTGACCAGGGCATCCCGACGAGCCTTCATGGTTTCTTCGAGCGCTTCGAATACATTCTTCGGCCGCTTGCTTACACCCACCGGCCACGGGAAGTCATCAACGCCCAGGCCCGCCGCCTGCCGTTCGGAGTCCCGGATAGCAACGAAGACCGTACGCGGACGGAGCTGCGGAACACCATAGTTATGCGCCTCAAGGAGATGCCAGCCGCAGAACCAGTATCCGAGCTTCTCGATGTCCTTGATGACGTCATCGCAGTAACTGTCGAATTTGGCATCCATGATGCCGCGAACGTTTTCGATCATGACGGCCCGGGGCCTCAGGGCCTCAACCAGCTCAACCATGCGCCAGAACAAGTCCCGGTCATCGTCACGGCCGAGCTGCTTTCCGGCCACAGAAAACGGGGGGCAGGGGACCCCTCCGGCCAGCAGATCGAGTTCACCCTCCTTGAGGGCCCTTCCGCCGAGAGCTGCCATCTTGCGGCCGGGATCAAACTCACTCACGAGGTCCTGATTGAGCGCCTCGCATGCGCCCCAGTCCTCGTGGGCGGCGATGTTCTTGTCCAGCGTTGCGTGCGCATGCTTATCGATCTCGACGAGGGCGAGGTGCCGGAATCCCGCCTGGTGCAGGCCGAGTGCCTGGCCCCCCGCTCCTGCGCAGATCTCAATCGAGGTCAGCGGATCGCTCTCATCGCGGCTGCTCGCGCCCATCGGCGTGGATCCTCCTGGTGTGGCTCAAGGCAGATTCTCTAGTGTCGCAGAGATCTCAGTCGGCTCTGACGAGTTGCCGCTGCTCTCTGGTCCGCCATACAGCACCCGAAGTGTCCCAGGACACACGCAGGCCGCTCCAGGCAGGGTATGTTCCCCGCCCGGAGCAGCCCGGTGTCTCTGCTCAGCCCCTGCCGATGTGCCTCAGCATCGCCCGGATGTCCTGGGTGTCCAGGCCACCCGCCATCGGGGGCGCTTCCTGCAGGTCGGCGAGCTGCTGAACCGAGGGGTCATCCAGCACACCAGCCATGAAGTCCAGTTTCTGCTGGAGCCTGCGCGCCACCACCTCATCAATCGTTTCCTCAGCGGCAAGGACGGTCACCCGTGTATCGACACCGGGCGCAAGACCCAGCCGGTGAATCCGGTCAAGGCTCTGCAGATACCGGCCCGCCATGAAGTCCCGGTCCACGTACACCGCGTCGTGACAGACCTGGTGGAGGCTGATGCCCTCACCGAGAGTGGCCGGGTTCGACACCAGAACCATGCAGTCCGGATCTTCGCGGAAACGCCGGAGCTGTTCGTCCCGGTCGGGCGTACCACCGTGGACCACTGCCGGGCCGAAGTTCTCCAGCAGCTTGGCCAGCGACGTCAGGCTGCGCACGAACGTTGTCCACACGAGCGTCTTCCGGCCGGCCGCGGCGTTCGCCGAGACGATCCTGGCAGCTTCTGTGTACTTGGGAGACAGCTCGTAACTGGGCAGGTCTTTCAGCAGCTCGTAGAGAGAGCCGCCCTCCGGGATGTCCAGCGGGGGGAGGCGGTACTCGACCGGCTCATACCTGGTGCTTCCTTCCAGCAGCAGGGCAGGGTTCGTGGCCGCCATCAGGAGCCGCAGAGCCGACCGCCCGAGGGCGGCGAAATCGTCCGCGCTGGAGACCGCACGGGCCGAGATATCACCGACCAGCGCCCCATAGACCTCCTGATGGAGCGGCGTCATCGGCACGGGTACGAGCACCGGCTCAAGCGGCGGGAGTTCCAGTTCCCCCTTGGTCGTCCGGGTGAAGAGCGGACGGAGAGCCGCACTGGCCTCAGCCAGGTTTCCGTCAGCCACCGCCTGAGCCACAGCACGCTGCCCATATCCAGGCCACACAAAGCCCAGGAGGTTCTCCAGGTCCTTGGCTCCGTTCGGAGCCGGAGTCCCGGTGAGGATCAGCCGGCGCCTGGCCAGAGGCCCCAGGGTCATACAGGCAGCCCCGTACGTTCCCCGGGCACCCAGCTTCATCCGGTGCGCTTCGTCCAGAATGATCATGGATGGGGCTTCCTGGAGCCAGGCAGCGAGGAAGGGAAGCGAACGGTCAAGCCGCTCGTAATTGACGATCAGAAGCTCGGCCCACTCGTCACGAGCTGATTCGAGAAGCATCGGCCGCGGCCTGCTGTGGAAGCAGGCGCCGCTCTCGTACAGCCAGGACTCATAGGCCGACTTCGGGCTGACCACCATCAGCCGGCTAACTTCGCCCCGCTCCTTCATCGCCGCGTAGATGGCGAGGCCGACGCGGGTCTTGCCTGCTCCCGGCACACTGAAGTTGGCCCCGTGCCTCAGCGACAGCAGCTTCGCAATATCGCGCTTCTGGAATCCGGTGAGCGGGGCGGCCCAGTTGGCGCCCAGCACCGCCTGCACATCAGCCGGATCCAGGCGCTCGCGTGCGCCCGGTGCCTCCAGTTCTTTCCGTACCGTCTCCGCATCTTGAATGCTCGAAACGACCAGTTCGCGGAGGTCAGGGGCCCATTCGACCCCCTGCGGGTCAGGCCAGCTGCTGACGGCGTTGAGGTTGGCGAGAAGATCGTCGATTTCAACGATGACGGCAAGGGGGCCAAGCTGGCCGCCAGTACGGAAACGGGCGGCCAGCTGGACCAGGTCAGAGCGGCACTCCTCGGTCGTCCTGAGCACGACCTTTGTGCGGGAAGTATCGAAGCCGAGCAGCAGCGTCGGCTCAGTGCTGATGCCTGCCATCAGCTGAGACCCGCAGATGCAGCGCTGAGAAGCCAGCTCACGCCCTCGCCGGGCTCCCGAGCCCCCCGGCCGGCCTGCTGCGCCAGCTGCCGGACACTGTCGCGCAGTCTGACCGCAGCCTCGTCGAAGGCCGCTTCATCCAGGCTGTGTGAGGCACGGGCCTTTACCAGCTCGCCGATGCAGAGTTCAATAGCCGCACAGGCGTCGAGCAGCCGTTCAGGGGCAAGCTGCTTGCGCTTGCGCAGCCGGGCATCGCGGCCGGCCCGGTCGATTGCCTTGTCGAATGCCACGCTTACACCGTCCTGCAAAGCCTGTGCCTGCCGCTTCTCCTCTTCGCTCGTCTCCGCTGATGCAACCTGGGCCTTTGCCTGCAGAACGCACCGGTTCAGTTCCCGCGCCGCGAACACCTTCGCCGAAGCACCGGGGACCGAGAGGCCAAGACCGGGCACGGACACACTCTGCTCCTCCTCCGCCCCGGCAAGCAGCCCTTCAGGCAGTACGGCAGAGAGGTACTTCTCGTGGAAGCCCTGTTCGATGTGCCGGACGTCCGTCTTGGAGAAACCGAGGGTGATCGCCGTCATCCGGGACTCCTTGAGCATCTCTGCCCGCTCGGGATCTGCCGCCGCCAGCTTCACATAGTCGCGGTGCAGTTCCTTGAGCTTCTCCTGGTGATCCTCAAAGTCGACCAGCCGCAGCGCAGCGTTCTGACTTGTGCTGCGCTCAATCTGGTCACGCACCACGCGGAGAATCCACCGCTCCTGCTCATAGGTCTTGGTCTGGATCCGGAACGCCTTGGCGATCACCTCCGGCGTACGCCCGAGGCTCGCCTGCTCCTCCATGGCAAGCAGCCGGTTGATGTACGAGTAATCACGGCGGTGATCCTTGCGAAGCTGCAGCGCCAGTTCTACCGCGTTGATGTCGGCCCAGGTGAAGGAGGCAGGAAGGACCCCCACCCGCATGGTCCCTGCTGCGTCCAGTTCCCTGAGCGCGGCAGCCCGGGTGTTCCCGTTGACCAGGATCCCGTCATGGGTGATCAGGCCGGGGTCGGTCTGCCCGTACTCCTGCAGGCTCTTCTTGAGCTTGTCGAAGGCGGGGTCCCTCCGAGTAGGATCAGCCGGCTCAGCCTTCAGCAGCAGGTCCAGGAATCCCTGGCCATCGCCCCCCCAGGGATCGGACTTCAGCGTCTCGTCCTTCGCTGCGTCAAACGTACGCTGCGCCCGGATCCGGTGCGTTGCCGGGTTGTAATAGAGGTCCGACAGGGGCAGGTCGATGACCTCAACGTTCAGCGGCTGCCCGTTCCACTCCACCGTCACGGTCTCGCGGGTGCCGCCTGATTCCTTGACCTCCCGGACCCGCTTCGTGATCAGTTTGCTCAGCTCAGCCGCCCGCGGCGGCGGCGGGAATTCCTGCATGGTGTGGTCCCAGCCCCTCTATTCACTCTCGCCAAGAACTGCCTGCAGGACAGTCTCACGTGCCCCAGCAGGCAGGCTCCGGTAGGTTCCCCAGAGCTTCTCCAGGACGCTGAACGTGCGTTGGTCCGCCTTAAGCCACTGAGCCAGAACCTTGCGCTCCACCAGCCCCAGGGCGTCCACACCGGCCAGCAGGGCCGACAGGTCGGCCTCCGTGCCCCGGTTCCCGACCCGGCAGCGGTTGCATTCGGTGACGAGCTGCGTCTCAGTGGCGCCGCCCGGCAGCTTCACCGTACGGCGCGCGATGTCGAGCTGCGCCGTCCCCAGGCCCGCACCGAAACTCTCACCCGACCCCACCCCGCAGCTGCGGCACAGATAGCTGTCCGACCGCATGACTTCACTGCGCTGAGCCGCGGTCAGGTAGGTGTTCTGCTTGGCCTTGCCCTTGCCAGGCACCCAGACCGGCTCGCCCTGCTCCACAAAGCGGTGCTCGTCGGGGTTGAGACGCGGGTCTTCTCGGCTGGTGCTGATGACCCACCCCGCGGCGCGCAGATCGCGCATACGGCGGTCGATCTGCGCGACCCCGGGAAACGCCTCCCTCAGCGCCGCCTTGGTGAACCGTCCCCCTTCCCCCACCACTTCCAGCAGCCAGAGAGCAACGCGGATCTTGCTCCCGTACTTTTCGTCTTTCCAGGACGGCACATCCATCACAAACCCCCTGCTTCTGCTGACATCAATGACTGCTGGTGGTCCCGGGACCTGGGCCAGCAGCTCCATGCCTGACCATTTGTCGCAGGCAGGCGCGGACAATGCGAACGGCAGCGGCCGTTGCCCGGGAAAATGCAACGAAGGCGTTTAAGCTGACCGCAACTGTCACGGCAGCAAGGGGAGGGAACATGACAGTGAAGAGACGCCGTCTGGCTGAGCTGGACCCGGACCTGCCCCCCGGTGCACGAGGGCTCGCACAGGCGCTGCGGGCACTGCTGCCCCTGCTGCCGCCCGGCACGGAAACATTCGCGCTTCTCGCCGAAAAGGCAGCTGAAGATTGCGATCGCGAACCCCTCAGCAAGTCGACCGTATCCCGCTACTTCAGCGGGCGGAAGATAGCCCCGGAGTGGTTCATCCGCTGGCTGCACCAGAAGGCCCGGGACGGAGCCCGCGAAGGCCAGCACCCGCCTGAGCTGAGCGATCTATTGGAACTGCAAATTTCAGCAAACACGCCGACCGACTGTCGCGGATGTAACCATTTCATCCGCCAGCTGAGTCACCGTGCTGCCGAACTCCTGGCCGCCCGGAGCTTGGTATGGCAACTGCAGCAGAAACTTGCCGCACACCAGAATATGGACCAGTGGGCCGGTTTTGAGGCCGGCCGCCATAAACGTCTAACGGCGGCGAACAGAGCATCAGCTCCCCTGCCGGTCCCCCGCCACTGGGAGGACCGGCAGGCTGAGCTGAGAGACACCCACGCCGCCCAGCGCATCGCCACGGATGTCACGTCCCTCCTGAGCCAGCAGAAGCTCCATGAAGCGGCCGCGCTGCTCCAGAACGCCCTCGCAGTATCGACACCGGCTGAGATGACTGCGCTCGTCGTCGTGCTGCGCGGCCGTGAAGTGGGCGCGATGACGGACACTCTGCTCCAGGCATGCGGCCGGGACTTGCAGGCTCCAGCCGTCATAGGTCTCGCTCACGGCCTTCTGCAGAAGAGGCTCGCGGCAGACGCTGAAAAGGTGCTCCGGGCTGCGTCGGGACGGATGCAGGACAGCCCTGCCGGCTGACGCCTGCAGACAGCCGCTGGCAGACCCCGCGCGTATGGTCGGGGAAGACAGACAGAGCGGGAGGTTTTGTGATGGCGGGGATTCCGACGAGTGTGGTGGCGGCCGGGGGCCTGGTGGGGGGTTACGGCGTCGCGCGGTGGACGAAGAAGCGGCCGCTGGGTGGGGTGGCGCTGGCGGCTGCTGGGGCCGTGGCGGCGAAGGGGTGGCACGACAAGGCCGGGGCGAAGGCGGCTGCGGCGCTGAGTGGGGCCTATGTGGCGGCGTTCGCCGGGTCGCATCCGCTGGCGAAGAAGATCGGGGCGTGGCCTTCGGTGTTCGCGGTGGCGGGCGCGGTCGCGCTGGCGTCGTGGGCGGTGGCCGACCGGCGGGGGTGAGGGCGGAGCGGGGGCGCGCGGGCGTTTCCCGTTTGCGGGTGGGGCGGGGCGGCGCGTTGGTGGGTGCCGCCCCGCCCGGGTGTCAGGCCGATGCCTCGGTGAGGAGGGTCAGGTCGGCGTCGGTGAGGGTGAGCTCGGTGACGGCCAGGAGGGCCGGGAGCTGGGCGGCGGTGCGGGCGCTGGCGATCGGGGCCGCGACGGTGGGCTGGGCGGCGAGCCAGGCCAGGGCGACGGTCGCCGGTTCGGCGCCGTGGGCCTTGGCGACGGTGTCGAGCGCCTCCAGCACGCGGCGGCCGCGCTCGGTCGCGAGGTACTCGGCGGCCGTCCCGGCGCGGGCGCTGTCGACCGTGGTCCCCGGGCGGTACTTGCCGCTCAGGAAGCCGGAGGCGAGCGCGTAGTACGGGACGGCGCCGAGGCCGTTGCGGGCGGCCACGTCGGCGAGTTCGCCCTCGTAGGTGTCGCGGGAGACGAGGTTGTAGTGGGGCTGGAGGGCCACGTAACGGGCCACGCCCTCGCGGTCGGAGAAGTCCAGCGACTCCTGGAGGCGCCGGGCGGAGATGTTGGACGCGCCGATCTCGCGGACCTTGCCGGCCCGGACGAGCTCGTCGAGCGCCGTCAGGAACTCCCCGACCTCGACCGACTCGTCGTCGTAGTGGGTGTAGTAGAGGTCGATGTAGTCCGTGCGCAGGCGGGAGAGGGAGAGGTCGACCGCGGTCTTGATCGTGGCGGCGGACAGGCCCTTGTGGTCGGGGTGGGCGCCGACCTTGGTGGCGATCACGACATCGTCGCGGTTGCGGCGGGCCGCGAGCCAGTTGCCGAGGACCGTTTCGGACTCACCGCCCTTGTTGCCGGGGACCCATGCCGAGTAAACGTCGGCGGTGTCGATGAAGTTCCCGCCGCCGGCCACGTACGCGTCGAGGACGGCGAAGGACTCGGCCTCGTCAGCCGTCCAGCCGAAGACGTTGCCTCCCAGGCACAGCCGGGAGACGGACAGCGATCCGAGCGGCTCGGGGCCGTGAGGGGTGCTCTGGGTGTGTGTCGCGGTCATGTGTGGGTGCAGCGTCGAGGGGCGGGGATTTATTCCCCGCTGGCGGACGGTCTGTTGGGGACGAGGTGGGTGGTCGGGTGGTGGCGGCCCGCGGGGCGGCGGTCAGAGGGTGACACCCCGGTCGTGGAGCCAGATGGCCGGGTCCGTGGGGGCGCCGCCGGCGGGGCGGACCTCCAGGTGGAGGTGCGGGGCGGTGGCGTTGCCGGTGGCGCCGACGCGGCCGATCACCTCGCCCGTATGGACCCGGCCCGACGTCTTGACCATGGAGGACAGGTGGCAGAACCACAGCTCCGTACCGTCGTCCAGGGTGAGGACGATGCGGTAGCCGTACGCGCCGGCCCAGCCCGCGTGGGTGAGGGTGCCGTCGTGAACCGCCGTGATCAGCGTGCCCGTTGGCGCCGCGAAGTCCTGTCCGGTGTGGTCCGCGGCCCAGCGGTCGCCGGCCTGGCCGAAGCCGGTGGTGAGGGTGTACGAGGAGACAGGGGCGGCGAAGTCGCCGGTGAGGGGGGTGGGGGCGGCGTCGTGGCCCGTTTCCTGAGG
>NZ_LLZI01000049.1 GCF_001509485.1 Streptomyces sp. NRRL F-4489 | reverse complement strand
CCGCACCCCCGTCCCCGCCGCCCGCGCCCCGCCCGACCCCCGCGCGCCCGCACGCCTACACCCCGGCCCGTTCCCAGCCCCACCACGGGCGGTCGGTGGTGACCAGGACGCTCCTGATCACCACGCCGGCCGTGCTGGCCGGTGCCGCTCTCCGTCCCCGTTCGCGCTCCACGTCCCGTTCCGGCGGGCGCAGTTCCTCGTAGGAGGTCTCCATGTCGCAGTGGCTGGTACTGACCCTCGCCATGGCCGCGGTCTGCGGTGTCGTCCTGACCATCACCGTCCTCAAGGAGCGCCGGATCAGCGAGGACGACGACCCGTCCGAAACGCCCGATGTGATCGAGTACCTGACGATGATGGTGGGGGTGGTCTACGCGATCGTGCTGGGCCTGGCCATCGCCGGTGTCTGGGAGGCCCGGTCCACCGCCGAGGACACCATGCGGGCCGAGGCGCAGGCGCTGCACGAGGTCAGCGCACGCGTCCAAGCCTGGCCCGCGCCCGTACGGGACACCGTGCGCCGGGACGTCAACTCCTATGTCAGCCATGTCGTCCACAAGGAATGGCCGGTGATGGCCGAGCACGGGCGGCTCACCGACCGCGGCGCCGAACTGCTGGGGAAGATCCGGTCCGATGTGATCGGCTACCACGCGAAGGACGATTTCGAGCGGGAGTCGTACCAGCCGCTGGTCGATCAGGTCGCGGCGGTGGACAGCGCGCGCACCGCCCGTGCGGACGCGGCGGATTCGACGCTCCCGGGGGTGGTGTGGTTCGGGCTGATCATCGGGGGCGTGGTGTCCATCGCGGTGATGTTCACGCTGCAGATCCGGCGGTCGGGGCGGGAGATGCTGATGGCGGGCGTGTTCAGTGCGCTGATCGCGTTCCTGCTGGTGCTGGTCTGGGACTTCGACGCGCCGTTCAGCCGGGGGCCGGCGGCGGACGCGGGGACGTTCCTGGATCTCTTCCCGGGGGTGTGACGACGCGGAGGGCGGCGGCGCGCGGGGCACCAGTCGCCCCGCCGGGCGCCCCGCCCGGCCGACCCCCTACTCGAACATCTCCGGCTCCCCCCGGGCGATCTGCTGGTACAGCGGCTGGTAGTTGATCCACGCGACCAGGTCGCTGCCCAGCTGCTCCCGGGTGCGCACGGCGTCCTCGTGCGCTATCGGGACGGGGGTGCCGGCCGCCTTCGCCGCCAGCTGCACCTGGCAGCAGCGCTCCAGGGCGAGCAGCCACCAGGCCGCCGCGTCCACCGAATCGCCGACCGTCAGCACCCCGTGGTTCCGCAGGATCACGGCCTTGTGCGGGCCGAGTACGGCGGCGACCCGCCGCGCCTCCCCGGGGTCCACCGCCACACCCGTATAGGCGGCGTGGACGGCGTGGTCCTCGTAGAAGGCGCAGGCGTCCTGGGTGATCGGCTCCAGCGGCTCGCCGAGCGCGGAGAGCGCGCGGCCGTACGGGGAGTGGCTGTGCGCGGCGGCGACGACGTCCGGGCGGGCCCGGTGGATCTCCGCGTGCAGGGTGAACGCCGCCTGGTTGACGTGGTGGCGCCCCTCGACGACCTTGCCGTCGCCGTTGACGAGGACGAGATCGCTCACGGTCAGCAGCGCGAACGGGACGCCGAACGGGTTGGTCCAGAAGCAGTCGGCGAACTCCGGGTCGCGGACGGTGAGTTGGCCGGAGACGCCCTCGTCCAGCCCGTGGCGGCCGAAGAGGCGCACCGCGGCCACCAGGCGCTCCTTGCGGTAGCGGCGCTCCTCCGCGGCGGTGGGGTGCGTCGGCGGCAGCGCGAAGTGCAGCTGGTCGGTGGGTATCGGCGTCGGCTCGGGCATCGCGGCTCTCCTCCTGGCGCGTACGGCTCCCGGTGCTGGGCGGAAGCTACCCTCCGGTTCGTCCGGAGGCCAGGCCCGTACGACCACCGGCCTGATCCGCAAAGCCGTCGACCGAGCCCGTACAACCACCCACCGCGCCCGTAAAAGCCGCCGGCCGGCCCCGCACAGCCACCAACCGCCCCCGTACAGCGCCGCCCCCGACCTACTCCCCGCCCCCGTAACCGCTCAGCAGCTCCACGCCGCGCAGCAGCGCCGAGTGGTCCAGCGCGCCGTCGCCGCGGGCCACCGCGGAGGCGATGAGCTGGGCCGCGGCGGCGCCGACCGGCAGCGGCGCGCCGACCGTGCGGGCGGCGTCGGTGACGATGCCCATGTCCTTGTGGTGGAGTTCGAGCTTGAAGCCCGGGTCGTAGGAGCGCTGGAGGAAGTTGTCCTTCTTGCGGGTCAGGACGGTGGAGCCGGCCAGGCCGCCGTTGAGGACGTCCAGGGCCGCGGCGAGGTCCACGCCGGACTTCTCCAGGAAGACCACGGCCTCCGCGCACGCCTGGATGTTGACCGCGACGATGAGCTGGTTGGCGGCCTTGACCGTCTGGCCGGAGCCGTGCGGTCCGCAGTGGACGACGGTGGAGCCGACGGCCTCCAGGACGGGGCGGGCGGCGTCGAAGTCGGCCCGCTCACCGCCGACCATGATCGACAGGACGCCCTCGACGGCGCCGGCCTCGCCGCCGGAGACCGGGGCGTCCAGGACGCGAATGCCCTTGGCGGCGGCCTTCTTCGCCAGGTCGATGGAGGTCTGCGGGGTGATGGACGACATATCGATCAGCAGGGCGCCGGAGCGGGCGTGCTCCAGGATGCCCTCGGGCCCATAGGCGAGCGCCTCGACCTGCGGGGACGCGGGGACCATGGTGATGACCACGTCCGCGTCCGCGACCGCCTCGGCGACCGAACGAGCCTCGGTGCCGCCCGCGGCGACCAGCGCGCCCGCCTTGCCGGGGCTGCGGTTCCAGCCGCGTACGGTGTGCCCGGCCTTGGCGAGGTTCACCGCCATGGGGCTGCCCATGATGCCGAGGCCGAGGAAAGCGATGGTGCTCATAGCGTGCGACTCACTTCTTCCGCAGAGCGGATAGCGGATGTCGTATTACGGAATTACGCACTCCATCTTCCGCCGCGACCCCTCGACCGTCAACCATCCGGCCCGGCGCGCCACCGGCCGTACGCGCCCCCGTCCACGCTCGCGATCCCCCCGCCCCCCGAATACGGCGACGCCGCCCCCCGGGCATCCGGGCGGCGGCGTCGGCACGTGGTCAACGGGAGGGGGTCACTCCCACTCGATCGTCCCCGGCGGCTTGCTGGTGACGTCCAGCACGACGCGGTTGACGTCGGCGACCTCGTTGGTGATCCGGGTGGAGATCCGGGCCAGGACGTCGTACGGCATACGCGTCCAGTCCGCGGTCATGGCGTCCTCGGACGAGACCGGGCGGAGCACGACGGGGTGGCCGTACGTGCGGCCGTCGCCCTGGACGCCGACCGAGCGGACGTCGGCCAGCAGCACCACCGGGCACTGCCAGATCTCGCGGTCCAGACCGGCCGCCGTGAGCTCCTCGCGGGCGATCGCGTCGGCCTCGCGCAGCAGGTCCAGGCGCTCCTGGGTGACCTCGCCGACGATCCGGATGCCCAGGCCGGGGCCGGGGAACGGCTGGCGCTGGACGATCTCCTCGGGCAGGCCCAGCTCGGCGCCGACCATCCGGACCTCGTCCTTGAACAGCTTGCGCAGCGGCTCGACCAGCTCGAACTCGATGTCGTCGGGCAGCCCGCCGACGTTGTGGTGCGACTTGATGTTGGCGGTGCCCGTACCGCCGCCGGACTCCACGATGTCCGGGTAGAGCGTGCCCTGGACCAGGAAGGCCACTTCCTCGCCCTCGGCGCCGGCCTCGGCGACCAGCTCGGCCTGGGCCTGCTCGAAGACCCGGATGAACTCCCGGCCGATGATCTTCCGCTTCTCCTCGGGGTCGGTGACCCCCTTGAGCGCGGTCAGGAACCGCTCGGCGGCGTCGACGACCTTGAGCTGCACGCCCGTGGCCGCCACGAAGTCCTTCTCGACCTGCTCGGTCTCGCCCTTGCGCATCAGGCCGTGGTCGACGTAGACGCAGGTCAGCTGGTCGCCGATGGCCTTCTGGACGAGGGCGGCGGCGACCGCGGAGTCCACGCCGCCGGACAGCCCGCAGATCGCGCGCTTGCTGCCGACCTGCTCGCGGATCGCGGCGACCTGCTCCTCGACCACGCTGGTGGTCGTCCACGTCGGCCGCAGGCCCGCGCCGCGGTAGAGGAAGTGCTCCAGCACCTGCTGGCCGTGCGTGGAGTGCATCACCTCGGGGTGGTACTGCACGCCGTAGAGCTTCTTCTCGTCGTTCTCGAACGCGGCGACGGGGACCAGCTCGGTGGACGCGGTGACCGTGAAGCCCTCGGGGGCGGCGGAGCAGGCGTCGCCGTGCGACATCCACACCGACTGCTCGGTGGGCGTGCCCTCGAAGAGCGTGGAGGCGGGCTTGCTGACGGAGAGCGCGGTGCGGCCGTACTCGCGGGCGCCGGTGTTGTCGACCGTGCCGCCGAGGGTGATCGCCATCAGCTGGAAGCCGTAGCACATGCCGAAGACCGGGACGCCGGCCTCGAACAGCGCGCGGTCGAGGCTGGGCGCGCCTTCTTCGTACACCGACGAGGGACCGCCGGAGAGGATGATCGCCTTCGGGTTCTTGGCGAGCATCTCGGCCACCGGCATGGTGGACGGCACGATCTCGCTGTAGACCCGGGCCTCGCGGACCCGGCGGGCGATGAGCTGGGCGTACTGTGCGCCGAAGTCGACTACGAGGACGACGTCCGGGGCGGCGGCAGGGGGTGCTGATGGCACTTCGGCGGCCTTCCGGCGGTGTGGAGCAGGGGTTGGACTTTCGATTCTAACGGGCTCATACTTGGCGCCATGTCCAAGCAGCTGACCTTCGTCTTTACCTATGGCACCGGCCCGTCCGGCTGCCATGGTCGCGCTTGCTTGATCTGACGAGCGACTTCCCCAGGCGCCCCGGGCCGATGACGGTCCGGGGCGCTTGTGTCTGTCCGGGGCCGGTTTCGGTCCCACGGCTCCCGGGGTCCATCCCCAGGAGATACGGAAATGGACATGACGAGCCAGACCCACACCGACACCCGCACCGCCACCGCCCCTGAGGGCGCCGTCCCGGATACCGGCGCGCGCACCCCGGAGGCGGCCGGCGTGATCAAGGACGCCCGGCGCCGGATCGACGATCTCGACGGCCGGATCATCGGGCTGGTGCAGGAGCGGATGGCGGTCTCCGCGGTCATCCAGCGCGAGCGGATCGCCTCCGGCGGACGCCGGGTGAACCTCTCCCGGGAGATGGAGATCCTCGGCCACTACCGCGACCAGCTCGGGCGGCCGGGCACCGCGCTGGCGATGACGCTGCTGGAGCTGTGCCGGGGCCGGGTCTGAGGCGGCCCGGGGCTGGGGCAGGCCGGATCCGGCCGGTGGTGCGCCGGGCGCGCGACGGGGGCGCGCGGCCGGATCCGTGCGGTGTCCCGGTGGGGGCGCGGCTGGAACTGAGTTCGGTTGCCCTCTCACTCGTACGGCGCGTGACCGGGCCGCGCGAGGGGTCGTTGTTCCCGGTGCCACGCCAGCCAGGCGCGGTCTGCAGGACTACGCGTAGACGCCGCCCCACGGGCGGAACGCCGGAGCGATGAGACGGCCGGCCGCTGGCAGCGGCCGGGCGTCGTGGGACCTCGTTCCGGTTCGTGGCCGGTCAGCAGGGGACAGCAGCCCGGTCACACCGATGGGGTGGTCGGTCCTGGGGACGCCCGGGACCGACCGCATCCGGTCGAAACGGTTGCGCCGGATGAGGCGCATCCAGGACGATGCTTGACGAACCGCGGACCGCTTCCGGTACGGACCTTTGCCGCGTACGCCATTGGTCCAGACCTCAGGCGGTAGCGGGCACCGCGCACCACCCGCACCACCCGCACCATCCGCACCACCCATGAGCCAGCGGCGCTACCCCCCCCCCAGCGCCGCCCGTCGGTGCCGGCGCTGCCCTGACGCCGGCACCGAAAGCCAAGGGCCCCGTGGCCTCCGCGTTCCCCCCTCGCGGAGGAGTCCCGGGGCCCTTCGCTGTGAGGCGGGGCCGCATGGCGGCCGGGCGGGTCGGCTCGGTGGCGCCCATTCAGTGGCTACGGGGTGCCTGTGGGGCGGCTGTGAAAGTTGTGAGTGAGATCACGCCGATCTTTCCGGATGAGTCAACAACCTTTTCCGGCCATCGGCGGTCACGTATCTGACATCGCACGGCCATACCGCGCCCCACCGCGACGGCCCGCGTTCCATGTGCCGCCCCCGCGGCACTTCGGTCCCCGAGAGGTCTTCTGGATGAAGCTCCGCCGTGCCCTGACGGCCGTCGCCGCGACGGCCGTCATAGCCCCCGCCGCCCTCATGGCGGCCCCCGCCGCGTACGCGACCGGTCCCGGCACCGACACCGCGGCCACCGCCCCCGCGCCGGAGGACACCCCCGGCCCGGAGCAGAGCGGCTCCACCACCACGCCGGACCAGCCCCCGGCCGCCGGCGAGCAGACGCCGGCCGGCGAGAAGGAGTCCGGTACCGGCAGCACGACGGGCGGCACCGAGACCGCGCCGTCCACCGCGCGCCCCTCCGGCACGCCCGGCCCGTCCGTCTCGCCGTCCCCGTCCGGCGGACCGACCGCGGGCGGCAAGCCGACCGCCACCCCGCCGTCCGACAAGGGCGACGACGAGGGCGACGAGTGCACCATCGACGACCCGTCGCTGAAGACCACCGTGCGGAACCTTCCGTCGAAGCTGGTCGCCGGCGGCGGCTGGTCGCGCTTCACCGTCGCGCTGACGAACACCACCGACCGGAAGCTGGACGAGGTCTACCCGTTCATCATGGCGGTGCCGCTGAACGGCGACGGCAACGGCCCCGACTCCCGGCTGCACCTGGAGTACCAGGACCCGGACACCGGCAAGTGGACCGCGTTCGGCGAGTGGACCAACGGCGACTACTTCGGCTGGTTCGAGCTGGACCCGCACGAGACGGCCGAGCTGACGATGCGGATCAGCGCCGACAAGAGCGCGCCGGCCGGTGACGGCTTCGCGCTGATCGCGGGCGACTACTACAACGCGGACGGGTCCTGCGGCTCGTCGGCGGAGCAGTGGTACGACTTCGCGATCCTGGCGGCCGGCAGCAAGCCGGGCCAGATCCCGCCGGCCAAGCCCGGCAAGCCCGGCAACAAGCCCGGGCCGCAGGGCGGCGCCAAGCCGGTCACCCCGGCGAAGCCCAAGGAGGACCTGGCCAAGCTGCCGGTGACCGGCAACCTCGCCGAGACCGGTTCGTCCTCCGCGCTGCCGACGATCGCCATGGCCGGCGGCCTGGCGCTGGTGGTCGGCGCCGGGGCGCTCTTCGTCGTCCGCCGCCGCAAGGCCGGCGGGGGCGCGGCCGCGTAACGGCACCCCGTAGGAGAGTCGAGGAGGGCCGCTTCCCTTGGGGGCGGCCCTCCGTCGCGTCAGCCCGTGGGCGGGGCGGATTTCTGCGGTACCGGGGGGACCGGCAGGAGGGGCAGGCGGAGGGCGGCGAACGCGGCAGCGGGGACGGCCGGGTGGCGCGGCGCCACCGGGGCCACGCGGGCGTACGGCTGCCCCGGGGCGGGGCGCGGGTCCGGCTCGCCCTTGTTGGGCCACAGGGACATGGCGCGTTCGGCCTGGGCGGTGATGGTCAGGGACGGGTTGACGCCGAGGTTGGCGGAGACCGCGGAACCGTCGACGACCGAGATGCCCGGATGGCCGTAGAGGCGGTGGTAGGGGTCGATGACACCGTGGTCGGCGTCCGCGCCGATCGGGCAGCCGCCGAGGAAGTGGGCGGTGAGCGGGGTGCCCATCAGCTCGCCGATGTTGCTGCCGGCGAACCCGTTGATCTCCTGGGCCAGCAGGGTCGCGGCCTCGGTGGCCTCGGGGATCTGGGTGGGGTTGGGGGCGCCGTGGCCCTGCCGGGCGGTGAGCAGGCCCTTGCCCGGGCCGCGCGGACGCCGGTACGTCGTCAGGGAGTTGTCCAGGGACTGCATGACCAGGCCGATGATGGTGCGCTCTGACCAGCGGCGGTTGGAGAGCGAGCGGAGCGCCAGCAGCGGATGGCGGACCATGTTGCCGGCCCAGCCCAGGACCCGGCCGGCCGGGCGGTACGGCACCTGGAGGATGGTCAGGCCGCCCATGGAGTTGGAGCCGCGGCCGTAGCGGACCGGCTCGATGTGGGTGTTCTCGTCGGGGTGGATGGACGAGGTGATCGCCACGCCGCGGGTGAAGTCGACGCGGTCGGCGCCGTGCCGCTTGCGGTAGCGGCGGCTGGTGGTCTGCGCGCCCACCAGCGCCTCGGAGTTGGTGCGGGTGAGCGTGCCGAGGCGGGCGGAGAGGTACGGCAGCAGCCCGGTGTCCTTCATGCGGTGCAGCAGCGTCTGGGTGCCGTAGGTGCCGGCGGCCAGCACCACCTTGCGGGCGGTGAAGGTGCGGCCGGCGCCCTTCTTCTTGTTGTCGGTGGGCAGGGTGCGCACCGCGAAGCCGCCGCGGGAGTCCTCGGTGACGGCGACGACCGAGGTCATCGGGTGGATCACGGCGCCCGCCCGCTCGGCGAGGTGGAGGTAGTTCTCGGTGAGGGTGTTCTTCGCGCCGTGCCGGCAGCCGGTCATGCACTCACCGCACTCGGTGCACGCCCGCCGGGACGGGCCCGCGCCGCCGAAGTACGGGTCGGGGACCTCCGCGCCCGGCTCCGCCCGCGCCGTCCCGCCGGCGTCCTCGCCGTCCCCGAAGAACACCCCGACCGGCGCCATGTGGAAGGTGTCGCCGACGCCCATGGCCTGCGCGGCGGCCTTCAGATGCACGTCGGAGGGGGTCATCGTGGGGTTGAGGCGGACGCCGAGCATCCGGCGGGCCTGGTCGTAGTACGGCTTGAGCTCCTGCTGCCAGTCGGTGATGTCCCGCCACTGGGGGTCGTCGAAGAACGCCCTGGGCGGGACGTAGAGGGTGTTGGCGTAGTTCAGCGAACCGCCGCCGACGCCGGCGCCGGCCAGCACCATGACGTTGCCCAGCAGGTGGATGCGCTGGATGCCGTAGAGGCCGAGGGCCGGGGCCCAGAGGTAGTTCTTGAGGTCCCAGGAGTTCTTGGGGAGGGTCGCGCGGGTGAAGCGGCGGCCGGCTTCGAGGACGCCGACGCGGTAGCCCTTCTCGGTCAGGCGGAGGGCGGAGACGGAGCCGCCGAAGCCGGAGCCGATGACGAGGACGTCGTAGTCGTAGGCGTGCTCGGTGGCCGGGTCGGCCTGCGTGGGCGGTGCGCCCGTTTCGGTGGGCTGGGGCGCGTTGTCGTGTGGCACCGGTACCTCCGTTTCCGTATTCGGGGCTCCGCCCCGGACCCCGCTCCTCAAACGCCGGAGGGGCTGGATTTTCTCCGCCCGGAGGGGCTGATTGCTGCAGCCGGAGGGGCTGGATTTTTCAGCGCAGGCGGAGGGCCTTCATGGCGCGCAGGCTGCGGGTCATGAAGGCGGCGTACTTCTCGTCGTCCATGCCGAAGGCCGGTGCCAGGGGCATCAGGCGCTGCTGGGCGACGGTCTGCGCCTCGGTGTACTTGAGGATGCCCTCGGCGCCGTGGCGGCGGCCCAGGCCCGAGTCGCCCATACCGCCCATCGGGGACTGCACGCTGCCGTAGCCGGCCGCGTACGCCTCGTTGACGTTGACGGTGCCGGTGCGCAGGCGGGCCGCGACGGCCCGGCCGCGCCGGCCGTCCTTCGTCCAGACGCTGGAATTCAGGCCGTACGGTGTGGCGTTGGCGCGGGCGACGGCCTCGTCCTCGTCGCGGAAGCGGTAGATCGAGACCACCGGGCCGAAGGTCTCCTCGCCGCAGACGGCCATCGGGGCCTCGACGCCGTCCAGGATGGTCGGCTCGTAGAAGAGCGGGCCGATGTCGGGGCGGGGGCGGCCGCCGGCGAGCACCCGGGCGCCCTTGGCCACGGCCTCCTCGACGTGCCGGGTGACGGTCTCCAGCTGGCGCTCGCCCACCAGGGAGCCCATGTCGGCCCCGTAGGCGAGGGCGTTGCCCAGCCGCATGGCCTTGGTGCGGGCGGCGAACCGCTCCAGGAACGCGTCCGCGATCGACTCGTGGACGTAGAGCCGCTCGATGGAGATGCACAGCTGGCCCGCGGAGGAGAAGCAGCCCCGGATGGCGCCCGCGGCGGCCTTCTCGATGTCGGCGTCGTGCAGGACCAGCATGGCGTTCTTGCCGCCGAGTTCGAGGGAGACGCCGACGAGCCGGGCGGCGGCGCCCTGGGCGACCTCGCGGCCGGTGCGGGTCGAGCCGGTGAACGAGACGTAGTCGGCGTGCCGGACGACCTCCGGGCCGACGACCGGGCCGTCGCCGATCACCACCTGCCAGACGTCCTCCGGGAGCCCGGCCTCGATCAGCTGCTCGCGGGCCCACAGGGCGGTCAGCGCGGTCTCCGTGTCGGGCTTCATCACGACGGCGTTGCCCGCCACGAAGGCCGGCAGGGCATCGCCGACGGTCAGCTCGAACGGGTAGTTCCAGGGCGCGATCTGGCCCACCACACCGCGCGGCTGGCGGAGTTCGGTGACCTTGGTGAGGGTCGGGACGACGCCGGTGTGGCCCTTGGGGCGGAGGTAGGCGGGGGCCTTGCGGCCGTAGTGGCGGGCGGCGACGGCGACGGCCTGTATTTCCTCGTGGGCGTGCAGCCGGGCCTTGCCGGTCTCCAGCTGGATCAGATCCAGCACCTCGGACTGGCGGCGCAGGATCAGGTCGTGGAAGCGGAGCAGGACCGCGGCGCGCTGCCGGACCGGGACCTTCGCCCAGCGCTCCTGCGCGGCGCGGGCCCGCTCGAAGGCGCGGGCGACGTCCTCGGGGGTGGACTCGGGCAGGTCGGCCAGCTTCTCGCCGGTGAACGGCGTGTGGTTGGCGGTCCGGCCGGAACCCACCACGTCCCGGGTGAGGCGGGCGGCGACCTCCGGGGACACCACGTCGGCGGCCGTACGGGCGCCGGGGGCGGCGCGCACGACCGGATTGCCGCCGGCGGGCGCGGCGTTCGCGGCGTTCGCGGAAGGGGCCTCGGTGGCGGGGGCGGTGGGCGTACCGGTGTCCTGCGAGTCCGTCATGCGGGCGAGCGTATGCGTCCGGAAGCGCTTTGTGTACCCGGGAGTAACAGGTTTTCACCGGGCGGCCACAATCGCGCCAGTGGGTGGTGGCTGTATGGGGGGTGGACTGGGGGGACGGTGGGCCCTGGGGAGGGTGGGCTGGTGCCGTCCGTCAGCGGCCGGCCAGCTGGAAGGTCTCCACCGCCGTGTCGAACTGCCGCTTGGCGTCGGCGCGGGAGGCGACCGGGGAGGAGATCCAGACGTCCATCATCCGGCCGCCCTCGTTCCAGCTGAGGTCGTAGGTGTAGCGGGCGCCGGCGTCCTGGGCGCTGCCGTTCCAGATGAACTCCCAGCGGCCGGCCCGGAGGCCGTTGTGGGTGGTCTCGACGACCTGGCCGCCGCGGTAACCGGGGTAGTTCTTCGGCCCGTTGGCGTCCGCCGTGCGCATCGCGCCGATCGGCCCCTCGGGGACGGGCTGCTGGAGCTGTACCCCGATACGGAAGCGCTTGCCCTCGGAGTAGTAGTAGACCCGCGAATTCTCGTAGGACCGGGTGAAGCCGATGGGGACGGCCATGCGGAAACCGGCCGGGTCGCGGACGATCCGG
Organism: Streptomyces sp. NRRL F-4489; assembly: GCF_001509485.1. Taxonomy (GTDB): domain Bacteria; phylum Actinomycetota; class Actinomycetes; order Streptomycetales; family Streptomycetaceae; genus Streptomyces. Next base: position 313 of record NZ_LLZI01000049.1, on the reverse strand, counting down.
TAACCGGGCGGGGCCTGCGGGTCGTCGCCCGGGGTGGCCGGGGCGGTGGCCGTTCCCGTGGGGGCGGCGCCCTGCGGGTCCTGGGACGGGGGCTGCCCCTTCTTGTTGCCCTTGTGGGCGGCGTCCTGCGCGGTGGCCCCCGGGTGGGCTTTCGTGCCGTCGTCGGAGCCGGCGGGGCCGCCAGGGCCGCCGGGACCGCTTCCCGGGGCGACGAGGGCGGTGACGCCTGCCGCGGTGCCGCCGAGGGCGATGACGGCGGCGGTGATCAGCAGCGCGAGGCGGGGCCGCGGGCGGGGGGTGGTGGAGGGAGCGG
>NZ_LLZI01000048.1 GCF_001509485.1 Streptomyces sp. NRRL F-4489 | reverse complement strand
CAGTGGGGTGGTGTGGGGGCGGTGGTGGCGGGGGCGCGGGCTCAGGTGACTGACGGGGCGTCAAGTGCGCGTTCGTGGGGCCGTGAGCTGGGGCGGCGTTCTTACGGGCCGGTGGGCGGGGTGCCTTCCGGTGGGGGCGGCTGGCAGGCGGGGCACCAGTAGGTGACGCGGCCGTGGGAGGTGGGGCCCGGGCCGGCGGTGCGGACGGGCGTACCGCAGCGCAGGCAGGGGCGGCCGGCGCGGCCGTAGACCCACAGGCGGCGGTCCCGGAGGCCGCGCGCGGCGGCGCCGGAAGCGGGCGGGCCAAGGCCCCACGGGGTGGTGACGCGGTCGGGGCGGTCCTTGTTCGCCTCCAGGAGTTTTTTGGCGAGCGCCGGGGCGCGCTCGGGGGCGGGGAGCGCGCCGACCGGGAGCCAGGGGGAGGCGCCGAGCAGGAAGCACAGCTCGCACGCGAAGACATTGCCGATCCCGGCGAGATTGCGCTGGTCGAGCAGGGCCTCGCCGAGGGGGCGGCCGGGGTCCGTGAGCAGCCGGCGCAGCGCCTCGTCCGGGTCCCAGTCCGGGCCGAGGAGATCGGGGCCCAGGTGGCCGGTGACCTTGTCCTCGTCGGCGGTGCGGAGCAGTTCCAGGACGGGGAGGCGGTAGCCGACGGCGGTGTGCGCGGCGGTGCCGAGGACCGCCCGGATCTGGTGCGCGGGGCCGCCGCGCCAGCGCTCGTCCGGGGCGTAGATCCGCCAGGCGCCGTCCATCCGGAGGTGGGAGTGGAGGGTCAGGCCACCCTCGGAGCGCCCGGCCTCGGGGCGTCCGCCGCCGAAGTGTCCGCCGTCGAAGCGGGTGAGCAGGTGTTTGCCGCGGGGGACGACCGCCAGCACCGTGCGGCCGGTCAGGTCCACCGTGGCCAGGCGGGGGACCCGCAGGTCGCAGCGGGTGAGCCGGTGGCCGGCCAGCGCCTCGTCCAGGCGCCGGGCCAGCAGCCAGACGGTGTCTCCTTCGGGCACGGTGCCATCATGCACCGGCGGGGGCGGGACCGGGGGCGGGCGGGGGCCCGGGGGACGCGTCGCCGGCGCGCGGGCTTACGGGGTCAGCCTCTCAGGCGCAGCCCCCGGGGTGTGGCGTGGAAGCCCGCGGCCTCCAGGAGGGGTGCGTAGGGGGAGGTCAGGGCGGAGGTGCCGTTGACGCGCTCGGTGGTGATCGTGCCGAGGGCGCCGGCCCGGGCGGCGTCGGTCAGCGCCTCCACGGCGGAGCGCAGCCGGGGGTCGGTGGCGGCGTCGGCGGGATCGGGGCCCAGCGGCCACAGCAGCAGCGTCTTGCCGCCGCGCTCCATGTAGAGCGCCAGCTCGCCGTCGACCAGGACGACCAGGGAGCCGGCCTTGCGGCCCGGTTTGTGGGTGGCGCCCTCGGGGGGCTCGGGCCAGGGCAGGGCGGCACCGTAGGCGTTGGCCGGATCGGCGGCGGCCAGGACCAGAGCGCGCGGCGGGCCGGAGGGGCGCGGCCGCCCCGGGCCGCCGTCCGCGAACGGGCCGCCCCCGGGGAACGAGCCGCCCCCGGGGAACGAACCGCCGTCCGCGAACGGATCGCCGGTGTCCCGCTCCCGCCGGCTGCTGATCGCCCGCAGCCGGTCCACCGCCCCGTCCATCGCGAACTGGGCGGCGCCCAGCCCCTCGACCACATAGCCGCGGCGGGCCTGCCCGGCCTCCTCGAAGGCCGACAGCACGCGGTACGCGGCGGAGAAGCCGCCGGTGACCCCTTCGGCGGCGACCGCGCCGCGGGTCACGATGCCGTGGCGGTCCAGGAGCGTACGGGCCAGGGCGTGGGCCCGGCGGGTGGGGTCCGGCTCGGCGGCGGGCAGCAGGGACCAGCGGCCGCCGACGGTCGGTGGACCGGAGCGGCCGGCGGCGGGGCGGGCGGCCGCGGTCAGCGAGCCGTAGCGGCCCCGGGGGACGGCGCGGCGGGCGCGGTGCGCGGTGGCGCCGGCCGTGCGGCCGGAGCCGAGCAGGGCGCGCAGCGGGGCCAGGGTGTCGTTGGTCAGCCGGCCCGACCAGGCCAGCTCCCACAGGGCGTCGGCGAGTTGCGGATCGGTGGCCTCCGGATGGGTGGTGGCGCGGACCTGATCGGCGATCTGGCGGAAGAACAGGCCGTAACCGGGGGCGAGGGCGGCCAGCACCGCGTCGTGCAGCGCGGTCAGCTCCAGGGGGAGCGGGGGCGGCAGCAAGAGGGGCGCCGCGTCGGCGAGATGGAGGGAGAGCCAGCCGTCCTTGCCGGGGAGGGCGCCGGCGCCGGCCCACAGCACCTCGCCCGTCGCGGTCAGCTCGTCCAGGAGGGCGGGGGTGTAGCCGGCGACCCGGGACGGCAGGATCAGCTTCTCCAGGGCGGAGGCCGGCACCGGCGCCCCCTGGAGCTGCTCGACGGCGCGCACCAGGCCGTCGATCCCGCGCAGCCCGGAAGATGACGGGGCCGGCGCCGGCGCGCCGGGGGCGGGCGCCGGGCGGGGCGGGCCGACGTGCTGCCACTGCGGCAGGAAGGCCGCCAGCGCGGCGGGCGGCACGGGCTCCAGCTCCTCGCGCAGCGCGGCCAGCGAGCGGCGGCGCAGCCGGCGCAGCACCTGGGCGTCGCACCACTCCTGGCCCAGGCCGTGGAGCGGGGGCTGCCCCTCCGGGGCCGGGGGGTGGGCACCGGGCGGGCGGAACTCCCCGGCGACGAGGCGGCCGGCGGCGGCCAGGCGGTGCAGGGCGCCGTCCGTGACGGCCGTGCCCAGCCCGAAGCGGGCGGCGGCCTGCTCGGAGGTGAACGGGCCGTGGGTCCGGGCGTAACGGGAGAGCAGATCGCCCAGCGGATCCTTGACCGGCTCGGTGAACGACTCCGGGACGCCCACCGGGAGCGCGGTGCCCAGGGCGTCCCGCAGGCGCCCGGCGTCCTCGACGGCCGCCCAGTGCTCGGCGCCGGCGATCCGCACCCGGATGGCGCGGCGGGCCGCCGCCAGCTCCCCGGCCCAGCCCGGCTCCGCGCCCCGCTCGGCCAGCTCGGCGTCGGTCAGCGGGCCCAGCATCCGCAGCAGGTCGGCGACGCCCTCGACGTCCTTGACGCGGCGGTCGTCGGTGCGCCACTGGAGCTCGCGCTCCAGCTCGGCGAGCACCCCGGCGTCCAGCAGCTCGCGCAGCTCGGCGCGGCCCAGCAGCTCGCCCAGCAGCCGGGAATCCAGGGACAGCGCGGCCGCCCGGCGCTCGGCCAGCGGGGAGTCGCCCTCGTAGAGGAACTGGGCGACATAGCCGAAGAGCAGCGAGCGGGCGAACGGGGACGGCTCGGGTGTGGTGACCTCCACCAGGCGGACCCGGCGCGCCTCGATGTCGGCCATCAGCTCCGTCAGCCCCGGGACGTCGAACACGTCCTGGAGGCATTCGCGGACCGCCTCCAGGACGATCGGGAACGAACCGAACTCGCTCGCCACCTGGAGCAGCTGGGCGGCGCGCTGGCGCTGCTGCCACAGGGGGGTGCGCTTGCCGGGGCTGCGGCGCGGCAGCAGCAGGGCGCGGGCGGCGCACTCCCGGAAGCGGGAGGCGAACAGCGCGGAGCCGCCGACCTGGTCGGTGACCAGCTGGTCGACGTCCCCGTGGTCGAAGACCACATCGGCGGCGCCCACCGGGGACTGCTCCGGATCCGCCGCCCGGCCGTCGCCGCCGCCGAAGGGCGCGCCGCCGTCGAGCAGGTCCAGGCCCATCAGGTCGGCGTCCGGCAGGCGCAGCACGATGCCGTCGTCGGCGTGCATCACCTGGGCGTCGAGGCCGTAGCGCTCGGCGAGGCGGGCGCCGAGGGCCAGCGCCCAGGGGGCGTGCACCTGCGCCCCGAAGGGGGAGTGGATCACCACCCGCCAGTCGCCCAGCTCGTCCCGGAAGCGCTCGACCACGATGGTGCGGTCGTCGGGGACGTGGCCGCACGCCTGGCGCTGCTCGGAGAGGTAGGCCAGGACGTTGGAGACCGCCCAGTCGTCCAGGCCGGCGGCGGCCAGCCGGGCGGCGGCGTCCTGGGGCGCGAGCGCGCCGATCTCCCGGAGGAACGCGCCCAGCGCGCGGCCCAGCTCCAGCGGGCGGCCGAGCTGGTCGCCCTTCCAGAACGGCAGCCGGCCGGGCACCCCGGGGGCGGGGGTGACCAGGACGCGGTCGCGGGTGATGTCCTCGATGCGCCAGGACGTCGTGCCGAGCGTGAAGACGTCGCCGACGCGGGACTCGTAGACCATCTCCTCGTCCAGCTCGCCGACCCGCTTCCCGCCGCCCTTGCCGGCGCTCTCCCCGGCCAGGAAGACGCCGAACAGGCCGCGGTCGGGGATCGTGCCGCCGGAGGTGACGGCCAGCCGCTGGGCGCCGGGGCGGCCGGTGACGGTGCCCGCGACGCGGTCCCACACCAGGCGGGGGCGCAGCTCGGCGAAGGCGTCGGAGGGATAGCGGCCGGCGAGCATGTCCAGCACGGCGGTGAACGCGGACTCCGGGAGCGCGGCGAACGGGGCCGCCCGGCGGACCACGGCCAGCAGCTCCTCGACGTCCCAGGTGTCCAGCGCCGTCATCGCGACCAGCTGCTGGGCGAGCACGTCGAGGGGATTGGCGGGCACCCGCAGCGCCTCGATGGCGCCCGCCCGCATCCGCTCGGTGACCACCGCGGCCTGCACCAGATCGCCGCGGTACTTGGGGAAGACGATGCCCTTCGACACCGCGCCGACCTGGTGGCCGGCCCGGCCCACCCGCTGGAGCCCGGAGGCCACCGACGGCGGCGACTCCACCTGGACGACCAGGTCGACCGCGCCCATGTCGATGCCCAGCTCCAGGCTGGAGGTGGCGACCACGGCGGGCAGCCGGCCGGCCTTGAGGTCCTCCTCCACCAGGGCGCGCTGCTCCTTGGAGACCGAGCCGTGGTGGGCGCGGGCCAGCAGCGGGGGCGCGCCCCGGGCGGCGCCGGCCTCGGCCATCAGCTGGGCGGGGGAGTGGTGCTCGGGCAGCGGCTCGCCGGTGGCGCGCTCGTAGGCGATCTCGTTGAGGCGGTTGCACAGCCGCTCGGCCAGGCGGCGGGAGTTGGCGAAGACGATCGTGGAGCGGTGGGACTGGACGAGATCGGCGATCCGCTCCTCGACCTGCGGCCAGATGGAGGGCTTCTCGCCCGTGCCGCCCTCCTGGACGGGGGAGCCGCCGAGCTCGCCCATGTCCTCCACCGGGACGGTGACCGCGAGGTCGAAGCGCTTCCCGGACGGCGGCTGGACGATCTCCACCCGGCGCCGCGGCGAGAGATAGCGGGCCACCTCCTCCACCGGGCGGACCGTCGCCGACAGCCCGATCCGGCGCGCCGGGCGGTCCAGCAGCTCGTCCAGGCGCTCCAGGGACAGCGCCAGATGGGCGCCGCGCTTGGTGCCGGCGACCGCGTGCACCTCGTCGAGGATGACCGTCTCGACGCCGGCCAGCGCCTCCCGGGCCGAGGACGTCAGCATCAGGAACAGCGACTCGGGGGTGGTGATGAGGATGTCCGGCGGGCGGACGGCCAGGGCGCGCCGCTCGGCGGGCGGGGTGTCCCCGGAGCGGATGCCGACCCGGATGTCGGGCTCCGGCAGCCCGAGGCGGACCGCCTCCTGGCGGATGCCGGTCAGCGGACTGCGGAGGTTGCGCTCCACGTCGACCGCGAGGGCCTTCAGGGGCGAGACGTACAGCACGCGGCAGCGCTTCTTCGGCTCGGCCGGCGGCGGGGTGCTCGCCAGCGCGTCCAGCGACGCGAGGAACGCGGCCAGCGTCTTGCCGGAGCCCGTCGGCGCGACCACCAGCACGTCCGACCCTTCGGCGATCGCCCGCCAGGCGCCCTCCTGCGCGGCCGTGGGCGCGCGGAACGCCCCGGCGAACCAGCCGCGGGTGGCGGGCGAGAAGGATGCGAGCGCTGCCTCGGTCATGCCACCCATCGTGCACCGGACCACTGACAATCCGGTTCTCGCGGGGCGGCGGGCGGGGCGGCCGGGCGGTGTCCGGGTCGCGGGGCCGGGCTGTCCGCCGTCCGGACGCCCCGGATCCCGGACGGTGCGCCCGGCGCACAATGAGGCATGGCCATGACCAGCGCGGACGGCGCGCGGACCGAGCCCCGGGCCCGCGGGGAGTGGGCCCGCCACTGGCGGTACCCGGGACTGCCCGGCCTCGACCTGCTGCGCGCCCGCTACGTCCGGCACGCCTTCCCCCGGCACGCCCACGACGGCTACGTGATCGGCGCGGTCACCTCCGGGATCGAGGCGGTCGGACTGCGGGACGGCGCCATCCGGGCCGGCCGCGGCTCCATCGTCCTGATCAACCCGGAGGTGCCGCACACCGCGCGGGCCGGGGTCCCCGAGGGCTGGGCCTACGCCACGCTCTACCCCTCGGCGGAACTGGTCGCCGCGATAGCCCGGGAGACCGCCGGGCTGCGCGGCACCCCGGGGTTCGTGCGGACCGCCGCCGACGATCCCGGCAGCAGCCGGCTGGTCGCCGCGGTCCACGGGGCCGCCGAGGCCGGCAACGCGCTGGCCGCCGACAGCCTGCTCCGGATGGCTGTGGCCCGGCTGCTGCGCCGCCACGGGGGACCGCTGCCCGCCCGCGCGCCCCGTTCGGCGGGCGCCCGCACCGCCGCCCGGGCCCGCGAGGTGCTGGAGGCGCGGATGGCCGAGCCGCCCGGCCTGGAGGAGCTGGCCCGGCAGCTGGGGACCGGCCCGTTCGCGCTGCTGCGGGCCTTCCGGGCCGCGTACGGCATGCCGCCGCACACCTGGCTCACCGACGCCCGGGTGCGGCGCGCCCGCCGGCTCCTGGAGGCCGGGATGCCGCCCGCCGAGACGGCCGCCGCGGTCGGCTTCACCGACCAGCCGCATCTGAACCGGCACTTCACCCGGATCGTCGGGGTGCCGCCGGGCGCGTACCGGCGGGAGCGGGCGGCGGCGGTCCGGGAGGCGGGTACCGGGGGCGGGTAGGCGGCTCGGGGCCGGTAGGCGGGGCAGGCGGCTCGGGACCCGCGGGCGGGGCGGGCGCAAGAACGTACAAGACCGGGCCGGTGGCGCGCGCCTAGGGTCCGGACCGTGGCAGAACAGGCAGAACACGCACCAACGGCACCACGAGCACAGCACCCGATACCGCCAGGACAGCACCCGATACCCGGGGCGGCGGCCGCCCACCGGGACGGCGGGTCCGGCGCCGCCACCGGGGGACGCAGGAACCCGCCGCCCCCGGAGGAACGCCCCGACTCCGCCGTCATCCGGGACGCGCTGGGCGTCGGCGTCGCCGTCGGGCTCTCCGGCTTCGCCTTCGGCGTGACCGCCGCCGGCGCCGGACTGAGCCTGTGGCAGACCTGCGCGATGAGCCTCCTGATCTTCACCGGGGCCTCGCAGTTCGCCCTGGTGGGCGCGCTCGCCGCGGGCGGCAATCCGTTCACCGCCGCGGCCGGGGCGTTCTTCCTGGGCGTGCGCAACGCCTTCTACGGGCTGCGGCTCTCCGCCGTCCTCGGCTACCGGGGCGCGCTGCGCCCGCTGGCCGCCCACTGGGTCATCGACGAGACCACCGCCGTCACCCTGGCCCAGACCGGCCGGCGCCACGCCCGCCTCGGCTTCACCGTCACCGGCCTGTCGCTCTACGTCCTGTGGAACCTCAGCACCCTCGGCGGCGCCCTGGGGGCCGGGGCGCTCGGCGACACCGCCGCCTGGGGCCTGGACGCGGCCGGGCCCGCGGTCTTCCTGGCACTGCTGGCGCCGATGCTGCGCACCACCGTGGAGCGGTGCACGGCGGGCCTGGCGGTCCTGCTGCTCCTGGTGACGCTGCCGCTCCTGCCGGCCGGTGTACCGGTGCTGCTCGCCGCGCTGGCCGCCCCGGCCGTGCTCGCCGTCCAGGGGCGGCGGCGCCGGACGCCCGCCCGGGAGCGGGCCGGGGATCCCCGGGCCACCGGGGACGGCCCCGCCACCGGAGACCACCGCACCACCGGGCACGACCGCACCACCCACGAGGACCGCACCACCGGGGAGGACCGGGCATGACCGTCTGGATCGCGATCGGCGCCACGGCCGCCGCCTGCTACCTCGCCAAGTTCCTCGGCCTGTCGGCGCCCGCCGGCGTCCTGGAGCGCCCCCTGGTCAAGCGGTTGGCGGCACTGCTCCCGGTGGCCCTGCTGGCCGCGCTCACCGCCCAGGAGACGTTCAGCGACGGCCGGCACCTGCTGCTCGACGCCAAGGCCGCCGGGGTCGCCGCCGCGGCCGTGGCGCTGGTGCTGCGCGCCCCGTTCCTGCTGGTCGTCGCGGTCGCGGTGGGGGTCACGGCGGGGGTGCGGGCACTGGGGTGGTGAGGGGACGGCGGGCCCCTGGGGAGCCGGAGCGTCGCTAACGGGCCGACGCGCCACGGCCCGCCTGCACGCCCGTACGCTCCTACTACCGGCCTGCCCCGCCCCGCCCGGCGGCCGCGCCCTCAGCCCAGCGGCCGCCCGTACGCCCGGAGGGTCAGCAGCGCCTCCAGGGTCACCCGCGGGCGGCTCTCCAGCTCCGTACCGGGCGCCCAGAGCCGCCAGTTGACGGGCCAGCCGCCGTCCTCCCGCTGGAGCCCGGCGAGGTGGTCCAGGGACCGCTCCAGTTCCGCGTCGGTGAACCAGCCGCGGGCCAGCGAACGGGGCGAGGCCGCGTAGTCGTACGCGAAGTGGTGCTCCCCGGGGGCGTACCCCGGCGCCACCGGGGTCTCGGCCGCCCGCGCCGGATCCAGGACCACCAGGCCCTGTTCCCGTACGAGCCGGCCCAGCCGCTGCGCCGCGGCGGCCGCCCGCGGCCGGTCCGGGGCGCCGTCCAGGAACGCCACCGCCGCCTCGGCCTCGTAGGGGTGGGTGGTCTCCATGGACTCCACCGCGGCCCAGCAGTAGTCGGTGGCCCGGAACAGCCAGGCGTGCCAAACCTGGTTGCGGTGCAGCAGGCCCACCACCGGGCCGGTGGACAGCAGGGAGCTGGGCGGGTCGTCCGCCACCGGGATCCAGGGGGCGGCCGGGTAGCCGCGCAGCGACGGGTGCACCGCCGGAAGCGCCCCGTCCCGCGTCGAGACCCGGGTCAGATAGCGGCAGATCCGCTCCACCCGGCGGCCGTCGCACCGCCCGATCCGGTCCAGCACCCGCAGCGCGAGCGCGGTGTGCAGTGGCTGGCTGACCGGGCCGCGCAGATCGGGCTCCAGGGCGTGGCCGTAGCCGTCGTCGTCGTTGCGGTACGCGGTGAGCGCGGTCTCCACCGGGTCGGCGCCGCCGCCGAGGAAGTGGTACGCGAAGAGCCGCTGCTCCAGCACCCGGGCGGTCAGCCAGACGAAGCGCTCGGCACGCGCCAGAGGGGTCGCTGGGGGGCTTACGTTTTCGGCCATGGCCCGACCGTAGGGGCGAAACCCCGCGACGGCACCGGCTCGCGGTCCGCTGCCCTCCGTGGGCGGGACCCTCAGGGCGTGCGGTTGACGGGACCGGCACGGTGTCCGACATAACGGGACCGACCCCTGCGCCCGGTTGACGGCTCCCTGGGCGCGGGTGTCTCCAGGGGTGGGACGGGCATTGCGGGTTCCGGCCCGGCGTGCTGCAATGCGGCGCGTGATGGGTCAACTCCCGCTCTTCCGGCGCCTCTTCCTGGACCTCGCGCGGCTCGCGTCCGCGGCCTGTCGTCCAACGGGCCGCTGAGCCTGCCCCGTTCACCTCTCCGGTACGCCGGTGTTCCTGGCGCGATGCCGTCCAGGACGGCGGCCGGACCACCGGCCCGGCCCGGTTGCTTCCGCGCCGGGCCGCCGCCCCGTCCGGCCGTTCCCGCGTCCCCGTCCGGCCGCTTCCCGCCCCGTCCGGCACCCGCCGCTCCCGCAGCGGCCGCCCGTACCCGCCCGCCCGGGTCCGCCCGTATCCCCGCGCACCCGAGTACCGGGGGCGCCGGGCCGGTACCCCATGCGCGGCCCGTCCCTTCCCGACCCCTGGAGCCCCCATGCCCCCTCGCAGCACCCGCGCTCTCGCGCTCGCCGCCGCCCTGGCCGCCGTCCTCGGCGCCGCGGGACCCGCGCGGGCCGCGGCGCCGCCCGCCAACCCCTACCTCGCCGCGGGCGGGGCGGGGGCCATGCACGGCGACACCGCGTCCTCCGACACCACACCGCGCCGCGGCCCGGGGACCGGCCCGGCGGCCGTCCACCGCACCGCGCTCCAGGCCGCCTGCCCGACGGTGCTCGCGGGCTCGGACGGCTATCCGGTGGCGGTCTGCACCGGGATCTTCGACCGGGCGCCGCACGTCCACCTGCTCGACCCGGCCACCGGCGCCTCGCTGGCCGAGCTGACGCTGGCCAAGTCCGGCGTGCTGGGCGGCATTTACAGCTATCTGGACGAGCGGGACCGGCTGGTCGTCGCCGACGGCTCCGGGGACCTGCTGCGCGTCGCGCACACTCGGGCGGCGGACGGCGGATGGCAGCTGAAGGTCGTCGAGCGGACGCCGCTGACCGGCGCCGTGGCGGCCGGGGACGGCGTCGTCGGGCTCGCCCCGGACTGGCGCGGGCGGGTGTGGTTCGCCACCGGGCGCGGCCTCGTCGGCACGGTGGACACGGCCACCGGGACCGTACGGACGGCCGACCTCGGGGAAGCCGTGGCCAACTCCCTGTCCACCGCCCCCGAGGGCGCCGCGGTCACCACCGACCACGCGCTGTACCTGCTGCGGGCGGGCGCGGACGGCGTACCGCGGGTGGTGTGGCGGCGGGCCTACGACCGCGGGCCGGCCCGCAAGCCCGGCCAGCTCAGCCACGGCACCGGGGCCACGGCGACGTTCTTCGGCCCGCGCGGCGGCTCGGAATACCTGGCGATCACCGACAACGCCGCCCCCCAGGAGAACCTCATCGTGGTCTCCACCAAGGACAACCGCACCGTCTGCCGCATCCCCGTCCTCGATCCCAACGGGAGCGGCACCGAGAACTCGCCCATAGGGGCGGGCAACAGCGTCTACGTGGCCAGCACCTACGGCTATCCGTACCCGGCCGTTCCGGACGGCGCCGGGCCCGCCGAGCCCGCGAACGCGCCGTTCACCGGCGGCCTGACCCGCGTCGACATCGACCCGGACGGCCGGGGCTGCGCGATCCGCTGGGACACCCGGATCCGCTCGGCCGCCGTACCCAAGCTCTCGCTGGCGGACGGCACGCTCTACACCGTGGAGCGCACCGGCGTCCTGGACCCCGCGCGCACCGGCATCCTGGACCGCTACGACTTCCTGGCCGTGGACGCGGAGACCGGGCGGGTGGCGGGCCGCCGCCACCTGGGGACCGGCTTCCTCTTCGACACGCTCCAGATGGCGGGCAACGCCACGCCCGGCGGGGTGTGGTGGCAGGGCACCGTCACCGGTGTCGTGCGGATCGCACCGGAGTAACGGGAGCGGCGCCCGGCCGGCCGCCCGAGGGGCCGGCCGGGCACCGGCGGCGTCAGCGCGCCGCGCGGCGGGTCACTCGTACTCGTCGCCCTCGTAGTAGTTGTTGACGATCACCTCGGGCTCGTCGTCGCTGAACGCCTCGTTCAGCAGCGCGCCGCCGACCAGGCCGGCCGCGCCCGCGCCGATCAGCGCGCCGGTGCCGAAGCGCCGGCCGCCGCCCTGCTGGTGGTCCGGCTGCTGGGCGTAGCCCTGCTGGGGGTAACCGGCCTGCGCCTGCTGGGGGTAGCCCGCCTGCGCGGGCTGCGGGTAGCCGGCCTGGGCCGGGGTGTAGAAGGGCGGGGTGGTGGTCTGCACCCGCTGGGCGCAGCCGCCGCAGGTCTGGACCTGGCGCGGCACACCCCACTGCGGGGACCACATCACGGGCGTCATCCCGGGGCCGTGGCTGGGGTCGAAGAAGCAGGTCATATCGGAACTTCCTGTCGATTGCGGTGATGTGGTGGGGGCGGAACCCGGCACGGACGGCTCCCGTCCGCCGACCGCCGCCACGGCCGCGGCCGGCACCGCGGCCGGCATCGTGGGCGTGGGCGGCGCCGGCGGGGCGGAGGGCCCGGCGGGGGCTGGGGGGGGGGGCGGGGCCGGGGG
>NZ_LLZI01000047.1 GCF_001509485.1 Streptomyces sp. NRRL F-4489 | reverse complement strand
CCGTCCCCCCTGTCCCCACTTCTGGCCCCGCACCGCCGCGACCTCTCGCCGCTCACCCCCGTAAGCGAGCCGCGAACTCCCTGCCGTGGTGCATCCGCGCGGTGTGCGTACGTCCTGGATTCGCTCGCGGCCACCGACGCGACCAGGCGGTGAAGGCGCGGGCCCGGCTGTGCCCGCACCCGGTCATGGGTGCTCGCCGGCAACCGGTCATGGATCTGCGGCCAGCACGGAACTCGGCTGTGGGCTCTCGGTTGGGTGCCGCCTGGTCACGGGTCCCCGGCCCAGCCCGGCACCTGGCTACGGGCTCGCCGGTCGGGTGCAGCTGGTCATGGGTCCGTGACCGCCCGGAACCTGGCCGTGGGCCCCGGACCGTCCCGCACCCGGTAGCGGGGCCAGAACCACTCGGTACCCGGCCACAGATCCGAGACCAGCCGGTACTCCGAGGCCAGCCCGTACACGGTCGCGGATCCGCGGCCGAGCCTGGAATCCCGCCGTGGTCGGCGCTCCGTCACAGCCGACCAGACCCACCAAGTCGACCGAGCCAGCCAGGCGACCAAGCGACCAGCCCCACCGGATCCCCCGGGCCCACCAGGTCCCACCAGAGGTCAACCAGGCCCACCGCATTCGGTCAGTCGTGCCAGGTCGGACCGGTGAGACGTCCTACATCCTGGACTGGATGATCGTGCTGGTGGAGGGCGCGGCGCGGCAGCGGACGCGGGCGAGGTCGCGTTGCACATCCCGCTGGCGGCACTGACCGTGGTGTTCGACCTGGTGGTGGTCGCGGTGCAGGCGATGGCGTCGTACCTGGGGGCGGCGCAGCAGACGGCGGTGATGGTGGCGGGTGAGGGACGCTGATCCCGACGACGGTCGGGGCGCTGCTGTCGGTGATCGGATTCGCCGGAACGGTCGGGCCGGCCGGTGCAGCGGAATGTGCTGGCGTTCCGGGGCGGCGGGCGATGGAGGCCGGGGGCATCAACACGTTGCTGGCGGACGAGACGGGGAGGGTCACGCGGGGGGCACCAGGAGGCACTGGCGTTCCTTCCGCTGCCGGGGCACGAGGCGCTGGAGCTGGTCTACGGCTACGGCTACGGCTACGGCTACGGCTACGGCTACGGCTACAAGTACAGCTACCGCTCCCGCTACGAGTACAGCTAGCTACCGCTGCGGAGTCAGCCGACGTGGACGCGGGGGCGGCGGGTGCGGTCGGGTTCGGCCTCGCGGAGGACTTCGCGGGTGACCGGGGCGACTTCGCCCTGGCCGAAGAGGAAGAAGCGGAGGAATTGCGCGAAGGGGTTTCCCTCGGTCCATTCGAAATAGATGTGCGGCCGGTTTCCGGTGGTGTCGCGGACGTACAGGAGCAGGGCGGCCAGGGAGTTGGAGACGGTGGAGCCGTCCAGCTCCAGCACACGGTAGCGGTCGTGCATGACGTGGCCGTGGACGTGCAGGGCGCTTTCGAATTCGGAGGGGTCGCGGATGGTGACTTCGACGAATACCAGGTCGTCCTCGGGCGGGATGTCGTTGTCAGCGCGGATCTGCTGGGCCTTGTCGCGGTAGTCGGCGAGGCTGCGATCTTCCGGTTCCTTGGCGATGAAGCGGATGCGGCGCTGGGCGATATCGCGGACGAAGCGCTGGGCGGTGTCGTCGAGGATGACGTCGGTGACGCGGAGTTCGAAGGCGCGGGCGAGCCGGGAGGCGAAGGAGAGCAGGATGATGCCGGCGATGAAGCAGGCGCCGATCTTCACACCGTCGGGGCGTTCGATGATGTTGGTGACGGTGGTGTAGAGGAAGACCACGGAGATGACGGCGAATCCGATGGTCCAGTGGCGTTGCCGGGCGCGGCGGGCGGCGATGGTGACGGCGATGGCGGCCGAGCTGATCAGGACGAGGACGCCGGTGGCGTAGGCGCTGCCCTGGGCGTCGACGTTGGCGTCGAAGATCCAGGTGACGAGGAAGGCGACGGCGGTGAAGACCAGGACCATGGGGCGGACGGCGCGGGCCCAGTGGGGCGCCATGCCGTAGCGGGGGAGGTACTGCGGCATGAGGTTGAGCAGGCCGGCCATGGCGGAGGCGCCGGCGAACCAGAGGATGGCGATGGTGGAGATGTCGTAGACGGTGCCGAAGGCGGAGCCGAGGTATTCGTGGGCGAGGTAGGCCAGGGCGCGGCCGTTGGCGGCGCCGCCGGGCCGGAAGGCGGGGGCGGGGATGAGGAGGGTGGTGACGAAGCTGGTGATGATGAGGAAGACGCTCATGATGACGGCGGCGGTGGTGAGGAGTTTGCGGGCGCCGCGGATGCGGCCGGTGGGGCGTTCCTCGGTGTCGTCGGGGTCGCCTTCGATATGCGGCATGACGGCCACGCCGGTTTCGAATCCGGAGAGGCCGAGGGCGAGTTTGGGGAAGACGAGCAGGGCGACGGCGATCATGGCCGGAATGTTTCCGTGCTGGGTGGTCAGGGCCCGGGTCCAGTCGGTGACGACGTGTCCGGCGGTGACGACGTGCCAGACGCCGGTGACGGCGACCACGGCGTTGAGCGCGAGGTAGGTGCCGACGAGGACGACGGCGACGCCGACGGCTTCCAGGAATCCCTTGAGGAAGACCGCGCCGAGCAGCGCGATCAGGATCAGCGTGATGATCAGCTGGTGGCCGTGCAGGGCGCCGCTGACGTGCGGGTTCTCGACGAGGTGGGTGGCGGCGTCGGCGGCCGACAGGGTGATGGTGATGAGGAAGTCGGTGGCGGCGAAGCCCAGCAGGGTGAGGACGAACAGCTTGCCCTTCCAGAAGGACAGCAGGCGTTCGAGCATGGCGATGGAGCCCTGGCCGTGCGGGCTCTCCTTGGCGACGCGGCGGTAGACGGGGAGCGCGCCGGCGAGGGTGACGGCGACGAGGACGAGGGTGGCGACGGGCGAGAGCAGTCCGGCGGCCAGGGCGGCGATGCCGGGCTGGTAGCCCAGGGTGGAGAAGTAGTCGACGCCGGTCAGGCACATCACCCGCCACCAGCGCTGTCCGTGCTGTGCGGGCTCGGGGGTGGCGCCCTGGCCGAGCGGGCGTTTGCCCAGGTCGGCCAGGCCCTTGAGCATCCAGGTGCGCAGCCGTTGCCGCAGTGTGGTCCGGGGTGAGCCACCGGCGGGGGCGGAGGCGGCCATCGTGTGCTCCTGTCGTACGCCGAAAAGTTCCGGCCATCGATAGCGGCGGGTTCAGCGTACGCACTGGCGGGTCGCTCGCCGTGGTGTGCGACGGGGCGCCGGGGTCGTGTCTCCGGCGGGGACGGGCGGGTGCCGGGCGGGGGCGCGACGGGTCCCGGCGAGGCCGGTGCGGCCCGTTCGGGGTGGCGCGGGCTCAAACGCGGTGCCGCCGAAGACCACCACTTCGGTGGAATGGCCCCGCTCTTCGCCCCGGGCCCGCCGCCCGGTCGCGGAGGATCGCCGGATGAGGAGGGTGCTGGCCGGTCCGGATACGGGAGGCGGAATGGCTCGTACGGGAGGCGGAATGGCGCGGTCGCGGTCGTGGCTGCGGTGCGGGGCGGCGGCGGCCGCGGTGTGCGGTGCGGTGCTGGCCGCGGTCCCGCCGGCGGTGGCGGGCGGCACGGTGCCCGCGATCCGCATCGTGGGCGGTACGGACGCGGATGTGCGGGAGGTGCCGTGGCAGGTGTCGCTGCGCAGCCGCGGCGGGCACATCTGCGGGGGTTCGATCATCCGGGCGGACGCGGTGGTGACCGCGGCGCACTGCACCACCGAGGGGCCGCCGGAGACGCTGAGCGTGCAGGCGGGCAGCAGTGTGCGCGGGTCGGGGGGCCAGGTGGCGCGGGTGGCGCGGGTGCTGCGGCATCCGCGATACGACGCCTCGACGATCGACTACGACGTGGCGGTGCTGGTGCTGGCGTCCCCGCTGGAGTTCGGGCCCGGGGTGCGGCCGATTCCGCTGATGGAGCCGGGGCGGGAGCCCGCCGAGGGCACGCCGGCGACGGTCACCGGGTGGGGCGCGACGCGGGACGGCGGCGATCTTCCGGTGCATCTGCGGCAGGTGGCGGTGCCCAAGCTCAGCGACGCGTACTGCAAGGGGGCGTACGGGCCGGAGTCGATCACGCCGAGGATGACGTGTTACGGCTACGAGGAGGGCCGCAAGGACGCCTGCCAGGGGGACAGCGGGGGTCCGCTGGTGGTGGACGGGCGGCTGGCGGGGATCGCGTCCTGGGGGACGGGGTGCGCGTCGCCGGGGCATCCGGGGGTGTATACGAAGGTGAGCGATCCGGCGATCCACGCGTATATCGCGCGGTCGTCGTAGGCGGGGGCCGGACCCCGCGCGGGCCGGTGATCCGGTGCGGGCTGTGGGTCTAGGGCGGGCCACCGCGCATATCCTGACGCGATGTTCGCTCCCGAGGGTCCTACGTTGCGTGAACTGGCCGTGCAGGCGCTGTCGTCCGTGGAGCGGGGCTACGACCTGCTCGCCCCGAAGTTCGACCGGACGCCGTTCCGGACGCCGGAGGCGGTGCTGGGGCCGGTGCTGCGGGAGTTGCGGGAGATGGGGCCGTTCGGCAGCGGGCTGGATCTGTGCTGCGGTACGGGCGCCGGGGTGGAGGTGCTGCGGCGGGTGTGCCGGGAGCGGGTGACCGGTGTCGATCTCAGTGCGGGGATGCTCGCGGTGGGGCGGGAGCGGCTGCGGGGCGCGGCGGGGCCGGGGGACGTTTCCGATGGGGAGGACGGGCCGGGCGACGTTCCCGGTGGGGTGGCCGGGCCGCGGCCGGCGTGGGTGCGGGCGGATGCCCGGGCGCTGCCGTTCGGGCCGGTCTTCGATGTGGTGGTGAGTTTCGGGGCGTTCGGGCACTTCCTGCCGCGGGAGCGGCCGGTGCTGTTCGGGCAGGTGGCGTCGGTGCTGCGGCCCGGCGGGCGGTTCGTGTTCCCGGTGGTGGCGCCGGCCAGGCCGGGGTCGGCGCTGTACTGGGGGCTGCTGGGCTTCGACGCCGTGATGCGGATCCGCAACGCGCTGTGGCGGCCGCCCTTCGTCATGTACTACCGCGGCTTCCGGCTGTCGGAGGTGCGGGCGGAGCTGGAGCGGGCCGGTCTGGCGGTGGAGACGCGGCCGCTGCCGGAGCTGGGCCGGCGCGCGGACGGGAGCCCGCGGTGCCGGCTGGTGGTGGCGACGCGGCGGTAAACGACGCCACCGGCACGGACCCGCGGCGCCATGCAGGCCATGGAAAGGGCCTACGGACCCGCGGCGCCACGCAGGCCACCGAAAGAGCCTACGGACCCCGGCGCCAGGGAGGCCACCGAACGGAACCACGGACCGCCGAGGCGTCATGACACCACCTCACCTCCCCCAAGCCCACCCCCTTGGCACGAACAAGGCATGCCCATGCCCACTTGTGACCGTTCCGTGGGAATCCCTTGGCCAACTCCTGCCCGGAGTAAGGTAGTTGGCATGCCGCAGAACAGCGCCGCATCGTTGCCGGAGCGCGCCGCTGGCGCGCCACGCCACCCGGTCCCGTCTGTGTCGTTGAGCCCGTCGTGATGTCTTATCCGCAACCCCCGAGCGCCGGCGCGGCCACCTGCGACCTCTGCCATGACCGCCGCCCCGCGCCCGGCGCGGCCGTGCTGATCGTCCGGCCGCCGCTGGGGCCGAAGCGCCAGGTGCGGCTGTGCGCGCCGTGCGGCGAGGACCGCCCCGGCCGCCGGCGCCGCGAGCTGATCGACGAGGACTTCAGCTGGCAGATGATGGCCCGTCAGGCGCATGACCTGGCGGACGCGTACACGGCCGGCCGGTGGCTGCCGTACGAGGACGAGCACCGCTGGGCGCTGGGATTGGCCCGGACGTACTGGACCCGGCCGGCGCTGGAGGCCGCGCTGCGCGACCCGAACCCGTACCTCCGGGCCGGCCGCCTGGTGCGCGTGGTGGAGCCGCTGCCCCGCATCCTCGGCGTGGTCGGGCCGGG
Source organism: Streptomyces sp. NRRL F-4489 (assembly GCF_001509485.1). Classification (GTDB taxonomy): domain Bacteria; phylum Actinomycetota; class Actinomycetes; order Streptomycetales; family Streptomycetaceae; genus Streptomyces. The sequence continues at coordinate 6,147 of NZ_LLZI01000047.1, read as the reverse complement.
TGACCGTGCGCTGCGGCCGGTGCAGGCCCTGCTCGACACCCTGGCGATCCGGTCCGCCCGGTCCTGACGGCCCGTCATCCGGCGCGGCGTCCGCCATGCGGCGGACCGGCCGGGCGCCCGGGGGTGTGCCGGGCGGCGGCGTCCGGCGCGGCTTGCGACGATGGCGGGGACCGGGCCGCCGGCCGCCCCTCCCCCACCGTACGGAGCCGCCATGTCCGCCAGCACCGATCTGCTCGTCGACGCCTTCGGCCGCGTCCGGGAAGCCGTGGAGGAGGTGGTCGACGGGCTCGGCGCCGACGACCTCGCCGCCCGCCCCGACGGGCGCGCCAACTCCATCGCCTGGCTGGTCTGGCATCTGACCCGGGTGCAGGACGACCATGTCGCCGGGGTGGCGGGCACCGAGCAGATCTGGAGCGCGGACGAGTGGTACGAGGCGTTCGGGCTGCCGTTCCCGGAGGAGGACACCGGCTACGGGCACAGCCGCAAGGACGTGGGCCGGGTCCGGGGGCTGACCGCCGAACTGCTGGCGGGGTACCACGCGGCGGTGCACGAGAGCACGGTGCGCTATCTGCGGACCGTCGCGGTGAAGGATCTGGAGCGGATCGTGGACCAGAACTGGTCGCCGCCGGTCACTCTCGGCGTGCGCCTGGTCAGCGTGCTGGCGGACGACCTCCAGCACGCCGGCCAGGCGGCGTATGTGCGGGGGCTGCTGGGGCGGTGACCGGGGCGGCGCACAGGGCGGTGTGCGTTCAGCGCCGGGGCGGGAGGCGGTGCAGCGTCACGTCGGTGAGCCGGCCGCCGGCGATCTCCACCGTCATATAGGTGTGGTGCGGCTGCCGGCGGCGGTCGGTGGGCGAGCCGGGGTTCAGCAGCCGCAGGCCGTTGCCGGCCGTGGTGTCCCAGGGGATGTGGCTGTGGCCGAAGACCAGCACGTCGAGGTCCGGGAAGCGGTCGGCGCAGCGGCGTTCCCGGCCCTTGGCGGGGCCGGTCTCGTGGACCACGCCGAACCGCAGGCCGCCCAGCTCGGCGCGGGCCACCTCGGGCAGCCGGGCGCGCAGGTCGGGGCCGTCGTTGTTGCCGTAGACGGCGATCAGCCGGCGGGCGCGGGTCTGGAGCAGGTCGAGGGTGGCGGTGTCGGTCCAGTCGCCCGCGTGCAGGACGGCGTCGGCGGCCGGTACGGCGTCGAGCAGCTGCGCCGGGAGTGCCTTGGCGCGCTGGGGGACGTGGGTGTCGGAGGTCAGCAGCAGGCGCACGGGCACGTCAGCGCTCCTGGGCGGTGGGCCGGACCATGATCTCGTTGATGGCGACCCGGGCGGGCTGGGTGACCATGAAGGCGATGCTGCGGGCGATGTCCTCCGCGTGGAGCCAGGCGTCCTCCGGCATGCCGTCGGAGGAGGTGATGCGGCCGCCGGCGGTCATCTCGGTGGCGGTCAGGCCCGGTTCGACCAGGCCGACCCGGACGCCGCGGCCGGTGACCTCCTGGCGCAGCGCCTCGCTGAAGGTGCACACCGCGTGCTTGGTGGCCGAGTAGACGCTGTTGTTCTTACGGGGCACCCGGCCGGCGACGGAGCTGACGGTCACCAGGTCGGCGACGCCGCGAGGGCCCGTACCGGCGGCGCGCAGGAGGTGCGGGAGGGCGGCGTGGGAGGTCCGCAGCACGGCCTTGAGGTTGAGGTCGACCATCCGGTCCCAGTCGCCGGGGTCGGCTTCGTCCACCGCGCCGCGGGCGCCGTATCCGGCGTTGTTCACCAGGACGTCCAGGCGGCCGAAGCGTTCCACGGCGTGCTCGACGGCCTGCCGGGGCTGGTCCGGGTCGCCGAGGTCGGCGGCGAACGCGGCCGCCGGGCCGCCGCCCTGCCCGCCGATCTCCTCGGCGAGGTCGCGGAGCCGGTCGGCGCGACGGGCCACCAGGGCGACCGCGCAGCCCGCGCGGGCCAGGGCGAGCGCGGTGGCGGCGCCGATGCCGCTGGAGGCGCCGGTGATCAGGGCGGCGGTGCCGGCCAGCGGGGGGTGGGTGGAGGGGGCGTCGGGAGTCGTCGGGGTGCCGGTGGGCATGGTGGTCTCTCGCTCCTCTGCTCACGGTCCGGGTCGCGGGAGGTGTACCCGTTCGGGCACCTGACGCACCATCACTCACCGCCGCCACTGGGGCCGCAGGAGTACGCCTGAGGTCGCGTCAGCGGACCGCGTCCGGCCGGTGCGGGCGGCCGGAGAGCGGGTATCACCAGGGGGAATCCGCTTCTCACGCTCCCTGGAGCCGCTCATGAAGCACACCCATCCCCTGCCCGGTGACATCGGACTCACCCAGATATCCGGTGTCACCGGCCGGCTGATCCGCTTCGGCCAGTGGATCAACGGAGACGGCTTCGCCGACTACGAACACGCCTTCCTCGTCCTGCCCGGCGACCGGCTGCTGGAGGCCGAGCCGGGCGGCGCCCGTATCCGGCCCCTCAGCTCGTACCGCGGCTCCGACGTGCTCTATGTGTGCCCGAAGCGGCTCACCGAGCAGCAGCGCGACCGGATCTGCGCGGCGGCCGACCGCTACGTGGGCGTGCCGTACAGCTTCCTCGACTATCTGGCGATCGCCACCCACCGCTTCCATCTGATCGTGCCGGGGCTGCGCCGCTATGTGGCCAGTACGCGGCACATGATCTGCTCGCAGCTCGTCGACCAGTGCTATCAGGACGCCGGGGTCCACCTCTTCGCGGACGGCCGGTGGCCGGGGTATGTGACGCCGATGGCGCTGTACACGCTGCTGGCCCACTGACGGGCGGCGGACAGCACGGTGCGGGCGCGCCGGTGTTCGGCACGCCCGCACGGGACCGGTCCGGTCAGGTGCCGGACTTGCGGCCGTAGACGTACACGTCATCGCCGTTGCGGAGCAGCGACCAGTACTTCTTGGCGTCGTTCGGCCGCATGTTGACGCAGCCGTGCGAGCCGGGGGCGGACCACACGCTGCCGCTGATGGCGTGGAACGCCTCCCCGCCGTCGAAGAACTGGCTGTACGGCATGGGCGTGTGGTAGATGGTCGACACGTGGTGGAGGTTCCGCCAGTAGATCCGCTTCAGACCGGTGCGGGTGGCGTCGCCCTTGCGGCCGGTGCGTACGGGTACCGGCCCGTAGACCAGCCGCCTGCCGTCCTGGATCCAGCTGATCTGGCGGGTCAGGTCGACGCAGGCGATCCGTCCCTTGTTGGTGGGGCACTTGTGGGCGCTGTTGGGGTTGCGGCCGGCCGCCCGCTGTTTGGCGACGAGCTGCATGACGCTCCAGGTGACGGGCCCGGCGTACCCGTAGTCGGGGGTGATGCCGTGGCTGGTCTGGAAGGCGCGGATGGCGCGGCAGTCGGCCGTCGACTGGCGGCCGTCGACGCGGAGTCCGAGGAACCGCTCGGCCTGCCGCTGGTACGGGCCGCGGAGCCCGTAGCAGCCGGTGGAGCCGGCGGCCTGCGCGGTGCCGCCGAGGGCGACGGTCAGCGGGAGGGTCAGGGTGGTCAGGGCGAGCGCCGCGCCCGCTCGCCGGCCGAGGGCGCCGGTGGCGGGTCTGCGGAGCCGGAAGGGTATGCGTGGCTTCATATCCGGTAGGACTCCTGGGCCGCCGGGGCGGTTGCGGGAGGATACGGCACGCCGTCCGTTATCCGCCAAAATTCGGCGCGGTCAGCGGCAGTTGGGCGCGGTCGACGCGCAGCCGCAGGGCGGACTGCGCCCGGTCGAGGGCGGTGCGGAGATCGTGCGGGGTGGCGGCGACGGCGGTCGCGAGGGCGACCCGGCCGTCGATCAGGCCCTTCCGGGGCGGGGAGACGACGTCGCCGGGGCCGACCAGGGGCACCAGCAGGTCGATTCCGGCGGGCGGTTCGGTCCGGTCGAAGCCGATCGAGGTGATCACCGCGTCGTTGTGCGGCGGGTAGAAGAAGCGGACGCCGGCCACCGCGCGGTGTGCGGCGGCGGTGTGCGGTTCCCGGCCGCAGGCGACGGCCGCGGCGGCGAGGCCGGGGTCGATGCCGGTGGCGCGCAGACCGAGGTAGGGGATGAGGTCGCCGCCCAGCCGGCCGTTGACCTCGATCACCTTGGGGCCGTCGGCGGTGAGTTTGAGTTCGGTGTGCGTCCAGCCGTCGGTGTAGCCGAGCGCGGTGTGCACGGCCTGGAGGGTGTCGGTGAAGTCCGGGTCGGCAAGGAGGGGTTCGCCGCCGTCGACCAGATGGCCGGTCTCCTCGAAGTACGGGGCGAAGCCCACTTCCTTGCGGCCGAGGAAGAGCGGGGTCACCCGTCCCCCACGGACCACCGCGTCGACGCTGACCTCGGGGCCGTCCACGAACTCCTCGACCAGGACGCCCTGCTCGAAGACCGGGGTGTGCGGGACGGGGACGTCGCGGGTGGCGGTGAACTCGTCGGCGAGCTGGGCCGCGTCCCGTACGAGGACGACGCCCTGGCTGCCGCCGGCGGCCCGCGGTTTGATGACGACCGGGTAGCCGAGCTTCCCGGCCGCGGCGGCCGCCTCGTCCAGGTCGGAGACCACCGCGAACGCCGGCTGCGGCAGCCGCGCGACGGCCAGTGCCGTACGGGTGGCGAACTTGTCGCGGCAGCGGCGGACCGCGTCCGGCCGGGTGCCGGGCAGTCCGAACTCCTCGGCGACCAGGGCGGCTTGCACGATGTGCTCCTCGTGCCAGCTCAGTACGCCGTCCACCGGCTGCCGGGCGGCGATCCGCCGGGCTGCGGCGAGGACCGCGTCGGCGCCGGTGTCGGGGACGGCGGTGAAGCCGTCCAGATACGGGCGCTCCCAGGTGGGTTCGGTGTGGTTGATGAGGTGGACGCGGTACCGGGTGGAGATCGAGCGCAGCAGGTACTCGCGGTACTCGCGCAGCCCGTTGGTGACGAGAAGCAGCAGGGGCATCTGGTCAGGCCGTGTCATACGGGGGCGTCCTTCCTCTGCCGGAGGGTGGCGCGGCGGGTGGCGCGGCGGGCCGCCCGCCATCCTAGGCAGCGGGGCCGGTAACAGGCAACGTTTGCCCGGCGATTAGGGCTGCGGGCGGCCGGTCCGGTCCTGCTTCCGGCCCTTCTGACTGATCACTCGTTCCGGCTGCGCCCGGTTATGCCTTCCGGCGCGGCAGCTGGACGTTCTCGGCGCGCAGCAGTCCGCGCAGGCCCTCCGGGGAGATGTCGTCCACCACGCCCTGGGCGATCAGGAAGTCGGCGAGCTTGGTCAGGCTCCAGTGGGTGAACGCAAGTCCGTGCTCGGCCGGCCGGGACCGCGCGACCTCGGCGATCCGGTGGCGCTGCTCGGGGGTGAAGGTGGGCGGCCGGCCGCCGCGGTATTTGGGGTAGAGCGCGTCGAAGCCCTCCGCGTTGAAGGCGTGCAGGGCGTCGCGGACCCGGTCCTCGCTGGTGAACGCGACCTCCGCGATCCGGGCCGGGTCCATGCCCTGGGCGGAGAGCAGCACCATCTGCGCCCGCCGCCAGGTCACCACCGAGCCCGCGCCGCGGCGGATGATCCGCAGCAGCCGGTGCACTTCGTCGTCGTCAAGCGGTCGGACCCGCACGCGTTCGGCCATGCGGGGATTGTGCCAGGCGATGGGCGGGCGCAGTGGGTGGTCTTGTAGCGGGCGAACGTTAGTTGATGAGGTGAACGGTGCGGGGAGGTGCCAGGGTGCGTACGACGTCGAACTCGTTGCCCTCGGGGTCTGCCATGACCACCCAGTTCCGGTCAGCGCCCTGGCCCACATCCACCTTGGCGGCGCCGAGGCGCAGCAGCCTGGCCACCTCGTCCTCGGTGCTGCCGTCGATCGGGCTGACGTCGAGGTGGAGCCGGTTCTTCACGGTCTTGCCCTCAGGCACCTGGATGAACATCAGGGTGGGCGGCATCTGGCGGGCCCGGACCTCCTCGACGGCCGGCTCCCAGGAGCCGATCTCGACCTTGCCCTCGCTCCGGTCGATCACCTTGAAGTCCAGGACCGCGCACCAGAAGGCCGCGAGGCGCTCCGGATCGTGGCAGTCGACAACCAACTCGGTGAACCTACTGGTCACTACTCCCCCAGACAGTGCGGACGGGGGCTCAGCCTAAGGGGCCGCGTCACCGTTCCCGTCCGGAATCGCTACGTCCACCGACCCTTGGGGGCGATCACCTAGGGGGCGGGTGGGCCCCCTGTGGGTCCTCAAC
>NZ_LLZI01000046.1 GCF_001509485.1 Streptomyces sp. NRRL F-4489 | reverse complement strand
GGGCGGCGTCCCGCATGGCCCCTTCGCCCGGGGCGCCGGCCTGGCCGGGGTGCGGGGCGGGGTAGGCGTGGTCGGGCGCGGGGTGGCCGTAGGGGTCCGGGTACGGGTCGAGGGCGGGGTCGCCGATGGTGGGCAGGGCGGTGGTGGCCATGCCCGCGGTGTCGTGGTGGCCGTCGGGGAAGTTGTCGCCGGCCGGCGGGACCGCCTCGGCGGGGCCGCCTTCGTGGCCCCGGTCGAACAGCTTGATCAGCTGGGCGACCTCGTCGACGGACCGGCCCACCGCCGCGGCCCGCAGCGCCTCGTAGCTCGCCTCGGCGGTGTGCGGGGCTTGGCCGAGCATGGCGAGCAGCGGCCCGACCTCGCTCACCGGGCGGGTCATCGCCGCCACCCGCAGGGCTTCGTCGCCGGGGTTGGGGTCTTCGCCGCTGCGCTTGAGCAGTTCCACGAGGGCGGCGACCTCCTCCACCGGTCTGGTGGTGGCCGCCGTCCACACGAGGGTGCGGAACGAGACGTTCTCCTGGCTGGTGGTCGGATGGTCTTCGCCGTGGTCTGTCGGGGACAGGCCGGCTTCGCCCCCACGAGGAGCTGGTTCAGGTGACATGTAGGGACTCCACTGAACGAGGTGAGAGCGTCCGCACCGCCAGGCGCCGGCGCTCATCGGGCGTTGTGCTGCTTGTCGGTTCTGTTGTGGTTCAGCCAACGTCCCGGTGGGCGGGCGGCGCCAATGCTGGCGGGCCATCCGGTGGAGACACGCCGCGGGCCCGGCCGGCGGCCGGGCGTGTCGGCCGGGCGGGCTCAGACCTGTGTGGTGGCGACGGTGAACAGGCCGCCCTGCGGATCGCGGATGACGGCCTCGCAGCCGGTGCTGTCCACCATCGGCGTCACCGGCAGCGCGAAGCCGCCGGCGGCCACGGCGGCCGCGGTGACCTTCTCGATGTCGTGCACGGGGAAGTAGACGTGCCAGCGGGGGCGGACATGCGGGTCCGGGGCGGCCTCGACGGCGCCGCCGCGCAGCGCGGCGACGGTGCGCCCGGCGGTGTCGCGGACCACGACCTCGTCGTGCTCGTAGGTGATGTCGCAGCCGCCGGGGCGGTCCGGGGACCAACCGAACACCTCGCCGTAGAAGATCGCCGCCTCGAAGGCGTCGCGGGTGCGGAGTTCCAGGCACATCGGGGCCTCGCCCTGGCCGACCGCCCAGGAGAGGGTCGTCTGGCCCTCCCAGAGGCCGAAGACCGCGCCGTCCCGGTCGGCGGCGAGCGCGGCGCGGCCCTTGCCGAACTCCAGCGGGCCGACGGCGACGGTGGCGCCGCGCTCGCGGATCCGGGCGGCGGTGTCGTTGGCGTCGGCGACGGCGAAGTACGGGGTCCAGGCGACGGCGACCCGCCGGCTGGGCCCCAGTGTGCCGAGGCCGGCGACGGGCTGGCCGCCGGATGTCGCGATGGAGAATTCCGGGCCGAGGATGCCGGGGCGGAACTGCCAGCCGAGGACCTCGCCGTAGAAGTCCTGGGCGGCGCGCAGGTCGTGGGTCATCAGGCTGACCCAGCAGGGGGCGCCGCCGAGGGAGGCGGTGGAGGTGGTGCGGGCTTGGGTGGCGGGCATCGGATCCGCCTACCAGGGGCGGCGGCGGGCCCGGGCGCCGCGCCGGCCGGCCGTGCGGAAGAGGAACCCGATCACCAGCACCGCCAGCACGGCCATGGCGACCAGCCAGAGGACTTTGAGGACGAAACCGGCGCCCGCGAGGAGCAGGACGAGCAGCAGGACGAGGAGGAGAAGGGCCATCGGGATCCACCTCCGGACGGGCTGGTTCCCTACCTGGCCCCATTATGCGCCGCCGGGGTCCGGCCCACCCGCGGCCGGACCGGCGCCCGGCGCGGCCGGTGGCCGCGGGGTCGCGCCGGGTGGCGCCCCGAGGTGCCGATGGGGCCGGGCCCTGTTTGGCTGGGAGCAGTGGCCCGCCCGGCGGCCCGGCCGCGTACCGGCGGTGCCCGGCCGGACCGCCGGGGCCGCGCGGGACCCGCCGGGCGGCGGCCCGGGAACCACCGGTACGACGAGGAGGAACGCCATGGGAGCGGGAGAAGAGACGCGCGCGCGGCTGCAGCAGATGCGGGAGAAGGCCAAGCAGCTGGCCGACGCCGCGGAGCAGGCCGGCGACCCCAAGGAGCGGGAGCGGCTCCAGGAGAAGGCCCGCCGGCTGCGCAGCCGGAGCGAGCAGGAGAGCGCCATGCGGAGCGGGGACATCTACCCGTCGGAGTGAGCGCCCGCGCGGCGCGGCACCCGGCGGGACCGGCGGAAGGAGGCGGTATGCGCCCCGGACGGCCCGGCTTGGTCTATGTGCACGGCAACGGGAACAAGGTCCGCGCGGACCTGCTCAGATCGCAGTGGGACCAGGCGCTGTTCGGCCACGACCTGGCCGGGCTGTCCCGCATGGCGTACTGGGCCCCGCTGCGGTACGCCAGTCCGCTGCCGGATTCGGCGGCGGACGAGCCGGTGCGCGGCCCCGCGTCCGGCGCGGAGGCGCCCGCGCGGGACGCGCCCGGGGTGTTCGAGCCGCCGGAGGAGTTCGTGGCGCGGACCGTCGCGGACGCCCGGCGGGAGTCCGCCGCGAGCGCGCTGGAGGGCCGGGCGGCGGGCGGCCCGGAGGGCGGCGCGGACGAGGGCCCGCTGGTGGACTGGCTGCGCGAGATGACGTACTTCGCGGAGACGCTGGGCGAGGCGGAGGCGGCCGGCGGCGCCGGGGAGGCCGGTGGCGGGGCGGCCGGTCGCGGCGAGGCGCTGCCGCTGGAGGTGCTGCCACTGCCCCGCCCGCTGCGGACCGCGGTCTTCCGGGAGCTGGTCCGGCGCACCTTCACCGACGTCCACGCGTACTTCTTCGGCGGGGCCGGACCGGCGATCCGGGAGGTGGTGGCCCAGGCGCTGGACGGACCGGCGGAGGGTCCGCTGATCGTCATCGGGCACAGCCTGGGGTCGGTGGCCGCGTACGAGGTGCTGCGCGAACAGGAGCGGGAGGTGGAGCTGCTGATCACGCTGGGGTCGCCGCTGGCGATCGGCGAGGTGCGGGACCACCTGGCGCGGCCGCCCGCGGTGCCGGCCGGCGTGAGCGCCTGGCGGAATGTGTCGGACCTGCGGGACCTGGTGGCGCTCGGGCACACCCTGCGCCCGGACTTCACCCCCACCGAGCTGATCACCGACGCGCTGGTCACCAACGACAGCCCCAACCACCACGACGTCTCCGCGTATCTGGCCCAGGCGGCCGTCCGGGAGCCGGTGCGATGGGTCACCGGGCAGCCGGCCTGAGCGCCGCGTCAGGGCGCTTGCACCCCGGAAAACCGGGTGGAAGCATGACAAACAGCAGGAACGACGGGGCCGAACGGGCAGGCTCCCCTCCGGAGCGGCCGGGCAGGTGCGGCATGCCGTTGCGAGAGACGGAATGGGACGTCGTCACGGAGTGGCTGGCGAGCTATCTCCTCGACACCGTCGAACCGCACAGCGCCCTCCTCGCGTACGGGTTCCCGCAGGACTTCCTCGGCGGGCTCCGGCTCGGGCAGGTCAGCCGGGACAACGCCCGCGCGCTGGTGCACGCCTCGCGCCGCGACATCGGGGGCCAGGTGCGGCTGCTGGAAGTGGTCACCGCGCTCGACCGGCTGGCGGTCCGCCCCGAGATCGGCACCGCGCGGGAGTTCCTTGCGCGGCTGCGGGCGGACGCCGCGGCGCACGGCGGGGACGTCTTCCGCAGCTGCGTCCTCCAGGGCGGCTGCGCGGCGTTCATCGACCGCGAGGACCTGCGCGAGACGCTGCGCCGCTTCGTCGCCGACCCGGAGAAGTCGGTCCTGCTGGTCGACGGCGAGCCGGACAGCGGCCGCTCGTACACCTACGTCTTCCTGCGCCACCTCGGGCAGCACCGCGGCTTCCGCCCGGCCCGGGTGACGCTGTCGCGGACCTCGACCGCCCGGCAGGTGCTGGAGCGGCTGGCGGCGTTCCTCGACGCACCGGGCGCCGGTCAGGAGCCGTTCGACCCCACCGGGCTCAACGATCCGCTGCCGTCGCTGGAGCTCGCGGTGCACCGGATGGTCGCCCGGGCCACCACCGCGGACGAGCGGTACTGGCTGGTCCTCGACGAATGCGACCGGCTCGATCCGCACTCCGACGTCTGGGACCTGATCGGCCTGCTCGCGCTGGCGGTCTACGAGCACGCCGCGCTGCGCGGCGACCGGGCGCCGCGGCTGGTCCTGCTCGGCTACGGCCGCGCGATGCGCCCGCTCCCCTACGACGTGCGGACCAGCCAGTGCTGGGACATCGCCCGGGTCGCCGAACCGGACGACCTGCGGCGCTTCTTCCGCCAGGTCTTCCGCGAGGCGCCGCCGGCCGCCGCCGGCGCCCAGGAGACCGACGAACTGGCCGAGGTGGCGGTGGACGAGGTGCTGCACGCCGTGCGGTCCCGGGACGGGAACGGCGAGAGCTATATGCGGCGGCTGTGCGCGGCGGCGGAGGGGGCGATCCGTGTCTACCGGTCCCTCTGACACCGGCCGGCTCGCCCCGGCCCGGCTCCGGGAGGAGTTCGCCGCCCGGCTGCGGCGGGAGCTGCGGACCGTCGAGCCGGATGAACGCGCGGTGCCGGACACCCGCCGGGCCTACCGGGAGGCGGCCTGCCTGCTCACCCGCTTCGATCCGCGGCGGCTGCGGCTGCCCGGCGAGGACCGGCCGAGCGGCGGCGCGGCCCTGGCGCTGCTGGACGACTGCACCGCGTTCGGCGATCCCGCGGACCGCGCCGCCTGGACGCTCACGCCCGGGGTCCGGGACACCGCGCTGCGCGGTCTGGCCGGGCCGGAGGCGGCGCGGCGGGCGCTGGCGGCCAACCGCGAGCAGTTCCCCGCCGGACCCGGCGGCCCCGAAGCGCTCTGCCTGGGCTTCCTCCAGGGCACCCTGCCCCCGGCGGCCACCCTGCTGGCCCGCTGGTCCGCCGACGAACTGGCCGACGCGCTCCAGGCGGTGCTGTGGCTCTCCCGGGTCCCCGGGGTGGGCGGGCTGCCCGAACCCGCCGCGGTGCAGGCCGCGCTGGAGCGGGCCCGGCTGCTGGAGCCGCTGCGGCGCCTGGTGGCGGGACCGTTCCAGGGCCGGGACGCGGAGCTGCGGCGGCTGCGCGCCCATACCGGCGTGCCGGGCGGCGGGCCCGCGGTGGAAGCGGGCGCGGGCCCGGCCGGCCCGGAACCGGGCGCGGACCCCGACGCGCCGGTGCCGCCCCTGGTGATCCACGGCCCCGGCGGGATGGGCAAGAGCACGCTGCTGGCCAAGTTCCTGCTGGACAGCGTGGCCGGGGCGGCGGCCGGCGGGGCGGCGTTCGGCGGGCCGGACGGCTTCCCGTTCGCGTACATCGACTTCGAGCGGCCCACCCTCTCGCTGCGGGAACCGGTCACCCTGATCGCCGAGGCGGCGCGCCAACTGGCCGTCCAGTACCCGGCGTTCCGCGCCGAGCTGGACGCGCTGGCGGACGAGTGCCAGCGGACGGCGGCCAGCCAGCGGGAGGAGCAGGAGCGGGTGGCGCAGCTGTGCCGGCTGGCCACCACCCGGGTGCTGGGCCGCAGTTCGTCCGAGGCGTTCCAGCTGCTGGCCACCGAGCGGGAGACCGGACTGATCGAGCGGGTGGCCGGGGTCCTGGCGCGGGCGGTGGCCGCGGCCGGGCAGCAGGACCCGCCGTTCGTGCTGGCCATCGACACCTTCGAGGAGGCGCAGTACCGGGGCTCGCCGGTGCTGGGCCGGATGTGGGCGATCTGCGCGGCGTTCCGGCGCGGCTATCCGCGGATGCGGGTGGTGGTCTCCGGGCGGGCGCCGGTGGACCATCCGGCCCGGACCAGGGACCCGTTGGAGATCGAGCTGGCCGAGCTGGAGCCGCCGGCCGCGGTCGCGCTGCTGCGCGCCCTGGGCGTCGCCGATCCGGACGTCGCGGCGGCGCTGGCCGAGCGGGTCGGCGGGCATCCGCTCAGCCTGCGGCTGGCCGCCCGGGCCGCGGTGCTGTCCGGCGGCGCGGCCGGGCCGTCCGGCGACCTGGTGCGGAGTCTGCCCGAGCGCCGCGACGAGGTCTTCCGGCAGGTCGACCACATGCTGGTGCAGGGCGTCCTGTTCGACCGGATCCTGAGCCATATCGCCGACGAGGACGTGCGCCGGCTGGCCCATCCGGCGCTGGCGCTGCGGGTGCTCACCCCGGGCGTCATCGGCGAGGTGCTGGCCGGGCCGTGCGGGGTGGCGGTGCCGGACGCGGCCGCGGCGCACCGGCTGTTCGGCGAGCTGAGCCGGCTGGACCTGGTCGAGCCGGCCGGGCCCGGGGCGGTGCGGTTCCGCGGCGACGTCCGCGCGATCATGCTGCGGCTGCCCGGCGGGGACCGGACGGCGGTGATGCGCGAGGTCGAGCGGCGGGCGGTGGCGTACTACGCGGCGCGGGACGGGGTGGAGGCGCGGGCCGAGGAGCTCTACCACCGGCTGCGGCTGGACGAGGACCCGCGGGCGGTGGAGGAGCGCTGGCTGCCCGGTGTCGAGCGGTTCCTGGCCGGGGCCCGGCAGGATCTGCCGCCGCGGGCGGCGGGGCTGCTGACCGCGCGGCTGGGCGGCGGCGCGCCGGACCGGGTGGCGGCCGGCGCCGACCAGGAGGACTGGGAGCGGATCGCGGCCCGCGAGGCGGAGGACCTGCTGGCGCAGGGTTACGCGCAGGAGGCGCTGGACCGGCTGGCGCGGCGGCGGCCGTGGACCCCGTGCAGTCCGCTGCACTCGCTGCTGGCCGAGGCGCTGGGCCGGCTGGGGCGGCGCGATGAGGCGCGGGCGGCGGTGGCGGACGCCGTCGGGCGGGCCGAGCGGGCCGGCTGCGCCGAGCGGCGGCTGGAACTCCTGCTGCTCGCCGCCCGGCTGGCCGAGGAGGACGGCGATCCGGCCGCCGCCGACCGGGAGTTGCGGGTGGCGGAGGACGCCGCGCTGGCCCTGGGCGAGGACCTGGAGGCGATGGGCGCCCGGCTGGCGCGGGCCCGGCTGCCCGCCGCCGCCCCGGACACCGCCCGCTCCGGCGTCCAGGCGGGCCATCAACTCGCCACGCAGCTGCGGGAGTTGCCGGACGAGGTGCTGGCCGGCCAGCCGGCGCTGGTGCGCGCGGCCGCCGCGCAGGTCGCCGGCGAGGATCCCGGGGCGCTGGCGCACGCGGTGGAGGTGGTGGGCCTGCCGACCGACGACCGGACGCTGGACACCCTGGGCAGCGCGATGTGCCGGGCGACCCGGCGCCAGCCGTCGCTGCTGGGCGCGGTGATGCGGATCCTGGACGAGGCGGCGGGTCCGTCCGGGCCGGGCCGGGCCGGCGGCCGGGCGGCGGCAGGCGGCACCGAGGGCCCGCCGGGCGGCGCCCGGCCCACCGGTATCACCGGCATCCTGCGCCTGGCCCGCGACCGCGGCACCCTGGACTCCGTGGCCCACCGGCTGCTGTCCGTCCCCGACACCGGCGGTGAGCTGCTGGCCGGGGTGGCCGCGGCGATGGGCGTGGGGACCGGGGCCCGTACGGCGCCGGAGGCGGCCGCGGCGCGGGGGCCGGGGCCGGGCCGGCCGGACGGAGGGAGCGGCCCGACCGGGCCCGATCCGCCATGACCGCCTATCTGCCGCCGGAGGCCATCCTGCGGGTGCGGGACGCCGCGCTGGACAGCGGGCTGACCGACCCGTCCGTCCGGCCGCTGCTGTTCGACGGCGTCCTGCCCAGGTACCGCGGCACGCTGCCGATCCTGGCCGCCCCGATGCGCCAGCTGCACTCCGATCTGGCGCAGATGAACCAGGTCGAGCGGCTGGTGGACGGCTCGGTCCCGCTGGAGATCTGGCTGCGCAACGCGATCGCGCAGACCACCGAGGCCGAGCCGCTGCGGGTCTTCCAGGAGGCGCTGGACGAGGTGGCCCGGCGGGCCGGCGGCGAACCGGACGTCCTGCCCGGCGGAGCGGCGCCGGAGATCAAGGAGCAGATCGTCCACCGCGACGACACCGTACCGATCGACTTCCTGCGCGGCGGCGCGCTGGCCGGCGCCGCGGTGGCCCGCCTGAAGGTCCCGCCGTACGAGGACGGCGCCCCCCTCCAGCCCAACGGCTTCCCGCACGCCGGCACCGGCTGGCTGGTCACCCCGACCCTGCTGGTGACCAACCACCACGTCGTGAACGCCCGTACCGGCACCGGCCCGGAGCGCCCGCTGGCCGCCCCCGAGGACCTGCGGCTCCAGGCGTGCCACACCCGGGTCCGCTTCGGCTACGACGCCGACGCCGACGGCACCGGCGAGGACGCCGCCGAGGAGGTCGGGGTCAGCGGTCTCGCGGCGGCCGACCCGGAGCTGGACTACGCGGTGCTGCGGCTGTCCGAGCCGTCCGCCCGGCCGGTGCTGAAGCTCGCCCGGCGGCCGCTGGCGGTGGCCGGCGGCGACTGCGTGGCGGTCAACATCATCCAGCACCCCGGCGGTCTGCCGAAGCGGGTGGCGCTGCGCAACAACCTCGTCTACGAGGCGGACGAGCGGGACGTCCGCTACTTCACCGACACCCGCGGCGGCTCCTCCGGCTCCCCGGTCCTCACCGACGACTGGCGGGTGGTGGCCCTGCACCGGGGCAGCCGGCGGGTGGAGAACGTGCGCTTCCAGGGCCGGACGACCGCGTTCGTCAACGTCGGCACCCAGATGTCCGGGGTGCTGCGCGATCTGGCGGACCGCGCCCCCGACGTGCACGCCGAGATCACCGCCGCGCAGGACGGCGGCGCGGGCTGAACACCCGCCCCCGACCGACCCGTACGACCCATACGACCGGACCGAGGAGGACGAGATGGCGAACCGGAGCCGATCACCGGTGGCGACCGGACCCGAGCGGGTCTTCGGCGATCTGCGGTCGGTGGCCGCGCGGGTGCGGGACCAGCTGTCCTGGGAGGAACCCGAGTCCGCGGTGGAGCTGCCCGCCGAGGAGCTGCCCGCCGGGCAGATCTCGCAGTACGCCCGGCAGGAGCGCGCCCGGGTGCTGTCGGCCGGCGCCAGCGCGCTGGACAAGCTGGCGGAGGGCCGGGGCGACGAGATCAGCGACGACGAGTCGTTCGGCATGGAGGCGGTGGTCCTGCTCGAAGGGCGCCCGGCGCTCCTCGTCGAGGGGCAGGACTTCCCGCCGCAGCAGGGCGACTGGGCGGTGCTCGACGCGCACCGGGCCGCGATCCGGGAGACGCTGGCCCGGGTCGGCCGGGTGGAGGTCTCCGGGCACCTCAGCCTGGACTGGCTCGGCACCGGATTCCTGGTCGGCCCGGAGACGGTGATGACCAACCGGCACGTGGCGGTGGAGTTCGCCCGCGGCACCGGGGACGACTGGGTCTTCCAGCAGGGGCTGGGGGCGGCCCTGGACATCGGCGAGGAGTGCCGGTCCGGTCCGGAGACCGCGGACGGCGGCCCGTCGTACGAGGTCACCGGGGTGCTCGGGGTCCACGAGGACGTCGATCTGGCGCTGCTGCGGGTCGCCCCGTACCTCGGCGGCAGCGCGCTGCCCACCCCCCTGGCGATCGCCGCGGACGCGCCGCCGGACCTGCCGGGGCACCCGGTGTACTGCGTCGGGTACCCGGCCTGGGACGGCCGCCGCAACGAACCGGAGTCGATGCGCCGGATCTTCATGGACGTCTACAACGTCAAGCGGCTCCAGCCGGGGACCACCACCGGCCTGGAGCCGGAGGGGAATGTGATGCGCCACGACTGCTCCACGCTCGGCGGCAACAGCGGCTCCCCCGTCGTCGACCTCACCGACCACCGGGTCCTCGGCCTGCACTTCGGCGGCCGCTACGGGCTGGGCAACTACGCCGTACCGCTGTGGCAGCTGGTCGAGGACCCGCTGCTGGTGCGGGGGGAGGTCAACTTCGTATGAGCGGCGTACGGGAACGGAACGACGCGCGGGACGGGGCGCCGGACGGGGCGCGGCTTCGGCGGCGGACCGTGCTGGCGGCCGGGCCGGCCGTGGTGCTGGGGGCCGCCGGGTGCACCGGGCGGCGCACCGGCCCGGCGGCGACCGCGACGGCCCGGCCGGGCGGCGGCGGGACGGCCTCCGCGCTGCCCGCGCCCCCCGCGTGGCGGCCCGGCCCCGGCGAGGTGCACCCGGAGGTCAAGTCCCGCGCGGTGGAGGTGGTGCGGGCCATCGGGGCGTGGCCGGCCGGGGAGCGGGACGCGGCGAGGGCGCGGGTGGCGGCGCTGGGGCTGGCACCGTCGCTGGTGGACCAGGCGGGGGCGCTGCGGCCCGGGGGCACCGAGGCGGTGCTGGAGGTGGTGGACGCGCAGTACGGCGGGATCCTGGCGGACGCGGCGAGTGTGCTGGTGGTGTGCCGGCAGTGGGTGCGGCGGGCCGACGGCCGCGTGGTGGCGGGCGGGACGACGGTGGACGTCCGGCTGCGCCGGGCGCGGCCGCGCTGGACGGTGACCGCGCTGCACCCGGCTGCGCCCGGCGCCCCCGCCGAGGCGCCCGGCGAGGCCGCGCGGCGCGTCCTGGCGGCCGGGCCCGCCATCGAACTGCCGCCGGCGGCGGCCGCGGACATCCGCGGCGGCGCGGTGCACACCAGCGTGCTGGAGGCGCTGCTGGAGCTGGCCCGCACCCACCGGATCGCGGTGAGCGTGGTGCGGTCCGGCCATCCGCTGAACGTGTTCGGGACGGACCGGCCCAGCGACCACCCGCGCGGGCGGGCGGTCGATGTCTGGCGGATCGACGGGCACGCGGTGGTCGATCCGGCGACGCCGCGGCGGCTGGTGGAGTCGTTCATGCGCCAGGGCGCGGCCGCCGGGTCCTACAACGTCGGCGGGCCGTACCAGCTTGCGGGCGGCGCCGCCGGGCAGTTCTTCTCGGACGCCACCCACCACGACCATGTGCACCTGGGCTTCCGCAGCTGATCCCGGCGGCGGCCGGCCCGCGCACCGCGCCCGGCCGGCTCACCGCACCTGACAGCCCGTCATTTCTTGACGAACTCGGTGGTGTAGGTCTTGTCCAGGTCGATGGTGGCGTGCTGGAGGTTGGGGTTGAACGCCTTGAGGACGCGTTCGACGGTGGCCGGGCCGTCGGCCGGCATCACCCCGTCCTTGGTGAACATCGGCAGGGTGTCCTTGATGGCCTGCGCGTACAGCTCCTTGCCGCCCTGGGCGTAGTCCGACGGCATCTTGGCGGCGATCTCCTCCGGGGTGTGGGTGGACATCCACTGGAGGGTCCGCACGAACGCCTTGGCGAGCTTGCGGACGGTGTCCTTGTGGCTGTTCACCCAGTCGGTGTTCATGTAGAGGCTGGACGACGGGTAGAGGCCGCCGAGCGCCTGCCGGGAGCCCTCGGGGGTGCGCATGTCGAGCAGCACCTTGCCGATCTTCTTGTCGACGACCTGCGCGACGGTCGGATCGGTGGTCATCCCGGCGTCGATGGAGCCCTGTTCCAGGGCGGAGAGGAAGGTCTGGCCGGCGCCGACCGCGACCGGGTGGATGTCCTCGGTCCGTACGCCGTTCTTGACCGCCAGGTACTTGGTGAGGAAGTCGGTGGACGAGCCGAGGCCGGTGACGCCCAGCTTCTTGCCCTTGAAGTCCTTGGGCGAGGTGATCCCGGACGCGGCCTTGGTGCCGACCACCTCCACCTCGCCGGGCGCGTGGGCCAGCTGCACCACCGATTCGACCTGCTTGCCCTTGGCCTGGAGGTCGAGGGTGTGGTCGTAGAAGCCGACGACGCCCTGGACGTCGCCGGAGATCAGGGAGGTGGTGGCCTGGACGCCGGCCGGTTCGGTGAGCAGGGTGACGTCCACGCCCTCGGCCTTGAAGTAGCCGAGCTGCTGGGTGAGGCGGGCCGGCAGGTAGATGACCTTGTCCAGGCCGCCCACCATGATCTTGATCTTGCCGTCCTTGGCGTCCGCGGCGGAGCCGGACGAGGAGCCGCCGCAGGCGGTGAGGCCGGTCAGGGCGAGCGCGGCCGCGGCGAGGGCGGCCGGGATCTTGAGCTGGGTGCGCATGGTCACGTCCTTGGGAAGGGGGGCGGTGCGGGGTGAAGTGGCGCCGCTAGCACGGCAGTTGAGGCTCAGCGGGCGTCGCCGGAGTCGGCCGGCTTCCAGCGGAAGAGCCGCCGCTCCAGGAAGGCCAGCAGCCCTTCGGCGAGCAGCGCGACGACGGCGAGGATCACCATCGCGGCGTACACCCCGGCGGCGTTGAAGGTGCCCTGGGAGGCCGACACCAGCAGGCCCAGGCCCTTGGTGGCGCCGATGTACTCGCCGACGATCGCGCCGATCAGCGCGAAGCCGAAGCTGACGTGCAGGCTGGTGAAGATCCAGGAGGTGGCGGCGGGGATCACGACCTGGAGGGTGACCTGGCGGTTGCTGGCGCCCAGGATGCGGGAGTTGGCGACGAGGTTGCGGTCCACCTCGCGGGCGCCCTGGAAGGCGTTGAAGAACACCGGGAAGAAGACCAGGACGACGGCGGAGGCGACCTTGGAGGCCGGGCCGAGGCCGAACCAGATCAGGAAGATCGGCGCCAGCACGATCCGCGGCAGCGCGTTGAGGACCTTGATGTACGGGCCGAGCACATCGGCCAGGAAGCGGATCCGGCCGAGCGCGATGCCCAGCACCACCCCGCCCAGGACACCGATGACCCAGCCGAGCAGCGCCTCGTAGAGCGTGTACCAGACCTGCTCCCACAGGGGGCCCTGCGGGGTGCCGTGGAGCGCCCACTGGGTGATCTGGTCCCAGATCTTCGACGGCATGGAGAAGTTGAACGGGTCGATGACGGCGGCGCGGGCCAGCCCCTCCCACAGCACGAGCAGTCCGACGAGGAGCAGCGCGCGGGTGCCGTGGACGAGGAACGCGTGGTTGCGGGCGGCGCGGGCGCGGGCCCGGCCGCGCTCCCCGGGGGCGGCGGGGGCGGGGGCGGTGGCCGGAGCGGTGGCGGTCTCAGGCGGCATCGGCGGCACCCCTTTCGCGGGTGATCCGGACCTCTTCGCCGAGCGAGGCCCAGGTCTCCCGGTAGATCTCCAGGAACCGCGGCTCCAGCCGCACCGACTCCACCCGGCGGGGGCGCGGCAGGTCGATCGCGAAGACCTCCTTGACGGTGGCCGGGCCCGCGGTCATCACCACCACCTTGTCGGCGAGCGCGATGGACTCCTCCAGGTCGTGGGTGACGAAGACGACGGAGGCGCCGGTGCCGGCCCACAGGTCGAGCAGTTCGTCCGACATCAGGGCCCGGGTCTGCACGTCGAGGGCCGAGAACGGCTCGTCCATCAGCAGGATTTCGGGGTCGTTGACGAAGGTGGCGGCGAGCGCGACGCGCTTGCGCTGGCCGCCGGAGAGCTGGTGCGGATAGCGGTCCTCGAAGGCGGCGAGGCCGACCCGCGCGAGCCATTCCCGGGCCCGCTCCCTGGCCTCGGCCTTGGGGACACCGCGGAAGCGCGGGCCGGCCATGACGTTGGAGAGCACGGTGCGCCAGGGGAAGACGGCGTCCTGCTGGAAGACGAAGCCGACCTTGTCGCCGATGCCGCGGACCGGTTCGCCGGCCACCAGCACCTCGCCCTCGGTGGGCTCGGTCAGCCCGCTGACCAGGGTGAGGGTGGTCGACTTCCCGCATCCGGTGGGCCCGACGACGGCGACGAACTCACCGCGGCCGACGGTCAGATCGAGATCCCGCACGGCGGTGTGCAGTCCGCCCGAGGGGGTGCGGAAGGTCTTGCTCGCGCCCCGCAGCTCGATGGCGGGGCTCGTATCGCTGTTCATGGACCGGGAGGCTAGGAGCGGGCCGGGCCCCCGCGGCAGCCTTGTGGGCGCAACCCGTCTTTCTGCGCGCAAACCCTGTTGTGCCCATTTTGCTCACGCTAGAACAACAAAGGTCCGCCGGGGGCTGGGCAGCCGGGCCCCGGCGGCTTACGTTGCGTGGGCACGGGATGAACAGGAAGAGTCCATTCCGCATCGCACCGCACACAGCCGGGCCGGCCGGGACAGGCACGCCGAACGAGACACGAGGGGAAAGGGACGGTATGCGGATCCACTGGCCCCGCCGCGTCTTCGCGCAGGTCCTGACCGCGCAGGTGGCCATCACCACCGGCGTGATGGTGCTGGCCACCGGCCTGTTCCTGGCCCCGCTCGGGCACGCCCTGGACGACCAGGCGATGCGCCGGGCGCTGGCCATCGCGCAGACCGCGGCCGCCGACCCGGAGCTGGTCCGCGACCTGGAGCACACCGCCCCCGCCGCCCGCGGCCCCGTCCAGTCCTCGGCGGAGCGGATCCGCCGCGCCACCGGCGCCCTCTACGTCGTCGTCATGGACACCCGCGGCGTCCGCTGGTCGCACACCAACGCCACCGAGATCGGCCGCCACGTCTCCACCGATCCCAGCCGCACCCTGGCCGGCCAGCAGGTCCGCCAGATCGACACCGGCACCCTGGGCCGCTCGGCCCGCGCCAAGGTGCCGCTGCGCGACGCCCGCGGCGCGATCGTCGGCGCGGTCTCGGTCGGCATCGCCTACGACAGCGTGCACGGGCTGCTGCTGAGCGCCATCCCCGGGCTGCTGCGGTACGCGGGCGCGGCGCTGGCGGCCGGGGTGCTGGCCGCGGTGGCCGTCGCCCGGAGCCTGCGCCGCCGTACGCACGGTGTGGCCACCGCCGACATCTCGGCGCTGCTGGACGAGCGGGAGGCGATGCTGCACGGCATCCGGGAGGGCGTGGTGGCCTTCGACCCGCGGGGCCGGATCCGGCTGGTCAACGACGGGGCGGCGCGGCTGCTGGGCCTGACCGCGAGCGCCGCCGGCCGCGCCCTGGACGAGGTGCTGCCGCCGGGCCGGACCACCGACGTACTGGCGGGCCGGGTGGCCGGCCGGGACCTGCTGGCGGTCTGCGGCGGCCGGGTGCTGGTCGCCAACCGCGTACCGACCCGGGACGGCGGTGCGGTGGTGACCCTGCGGGACCGCACCGAACTGGAGCTGCTGGGGCGGGAGTTGGACAGCACCCAGGGGCTGCTGGACGCGCTGCGCGCCCAGGACCACGAGCACGCCAACCAGCTGCACACCGTCCGCGGACTGCTCGAACTGGGCCGCTACGACACCGCGGTGGAGTTCGTCGCCGAGGTGGCCGGCGCGCACCGGGCGTCCGCCGAGCAGATCGCCGAGCGGGTCCACGACCCGCTGCTGTCCGCGCTGCTGGTCGGCAAGGCCGCCATCGCCGCCGAACGCGGCGTCTCGCTGCGCATCTCCCCCACCACCCTCCTGCCGGACGCCGTCGTCGACCCCCGCGACCTGGTGACCGTCCTCGGCAACCTCATCGACAACGCCCTGGACGCCGCCGCCGAACACCGCTGCCCGGAACCGTTCGTGGAGGTCGAACTGCGCGCCGAGGGCTGCACCGCGGTCCTCCGGGTCAGCGACACCGGCCCCGGCGTACCGCCCGCGATGCGGGACCGGATCTTCGCCGAGGGCTGGTCCACCAAGAGCGCCACCGCCTCCTCCCGGGGCCGCGGCATCGGTCTCGCGCTGGTACGCCGGCTCGCCGAGCGCTACGGCGGGATGGCCCGGGTCACCGCGCGGGCGGGCGGCGGCGCGGTGTTCACGGTCGTCCTGCCCGAGGCGCTAGGGCCTGTCGTCGAACTCCCGCCTGCCGCCCCCCGCCAGCTCACCGCCACAGGAGAGTCCCCGTGATCGATGTCCTTGTCGTGGACGACGACTTCCGCGTCGCGGAGATCAACGCCGCGTATGTGTCCCAGGTGCCCGGCTTCCGGGTCGCCGGCCGCGCCCATACCGCGGCCCAGGCCCTGGCCACCCTGGAACGCCACCCCGTCGACCTGCTCCTGCTCGACCACTACCTCCCGGACGAGACCGGCCTGACCCTGGTGCGGCGGCTGCGCCAACTGGGTCACCACACCGACGTGATCATGGTGACCGCGGCCCGGGACGTGGCCACGGTGCAGGCGGCGATGCGCTACGGCGCCCTGCAGTACCTGGTCAAGCCGTTCGGCTTCTCCGGTCTGCGCGCCAAACTGGACAGCTACGCCGCCCTCCGCCGTACCGTCGAGGGCGCCGCCGGCCAGGGCGAGGCCGGCCAGGAGCAGGTGGACCGGATCTTCGCGGCGCTCCGCACCCCCGACTCCCCGCACGCCGAACTCCCCAAGGGCCACTCGGCCGCGACCGTCGACCTGATCCGCCGCATCCTGGACGAGGCCGGCCTCCCCCTCTCCGCCCACGAGGTCGCCACCCGCGCCGGCGTCAGCCGCTCCACCGCCCAGCGCTACCTCAAACACCTCGAACGCACCGGCCACATCCGCCTCACCCTCAAATACGGCGATACGGGGCGCCCGGAGCACCGGTATGCGTGGGGGCGAGCGAGTTAGGGGCGAGGCGGGGACGCGAGGCGAGGCGGGCGAGCCGGGGGCCAGGCGCCCGGGCGGCCCGCGCACGCCTTCCCGTTCTCTCCCCTCCGTCCCTACTTCCGATCACGCAGGGCGTACCCGCCATCGACCACCTTCGCGTCGGCGGCGGGCGCCATGCACTTCGTGAGCAGCGGCTCGCCCTTCTTCGTGGCACCGGAAAGCCCCAGCCGGGCCTGCCCCTTCTCGGGAACGAAGAAGCTCACCCCCATGCGGGTGTGCGGGTCCAGCATCGTGAGCCACGGGTGGCCGGGGCTCGTACGGACCAGACGGCCGGTGACGGTGGCGGTGGGGCCGCCAGTGGTGAGGCAGTCGACCGCGAACTCACCCCAGTAGACCTTGCCGTCCTGCGCGTGCGAGATCCGGAAGGTGCCCCAGGAGCGCTGCGGCGTACTGCCCCCGGTGTACGCGGAGTGAGCGTCGACGGACACCCGCACCTCCTGATCCGCGATGGGGTAGTCCATGCGCCCGTCCCCCTTGAGCGAGGACACGGCGGCGGCCTCCCGCGAGGCCGGGGCGGGCGGGGCGGGCGCCGCGGCGGCCACCGGCGCGGCAACGGCCACCACGACGGCAAGGAGAGCGGTCACGCGCAGGGTCCTGTTCAACATGCGTTGGCTCCGATCGGAGGGTGCTGGTATCTCCCACTGATCGTCGCCAACGCCCTCACCCCCAGCCATCGTTCGCACGAAGGGTCCGACTCCCCCGCGCGGCGGAGCCGGGGAGTCGAAAGGGTGCGGGGCGGTTGCCCCTGGTGCGGCGCCGGCCAGGACCACGTCGGCCGGATATCGGCCGCCCGGCGGGACTGTCGGTGATCCATAGACGAAATGTCGGCGACCGCTGAAACCGTGGGCCTCCCCTCCCCCGAGGGAACGGCCGCAGCCGCCTGCAACAGCAAACGGGAGCCCCGCCACCATGGCCTCAACATCCCCCACTCCCCCCTGGAACGTCGACCAGCTACCCCGTGCCGATGGCCGCGTCTTCCTGATCACCGGCGGCAACGCCGGCATCGGCTACTTCGTCGCGGAGCAGCTGTCGGCGACCGGCGCCACCGTCGTCCTCGGCAGCCGGAATCCCGTGAAGGCCGAGACCGCCATGGCGTCGATCCGTGCGCGTGTCCCCGGTGCGCGGGTGCGGGCCGTACGGCTGGACCTCGCCGACCTCTCGTCGCTCGAAGCGGCAGTGGAATCGCTGAATATCGAGCACCTTGACGCGGTCGTCCACAACGCCGGCGTCGCGCTTGACAACCCGCCGCGCGAGGAGACCAGCGACGGCCATGAGCTCATGTTCGGCACGAACCACCTCGGGCACTTCGCGTTGACCCGGTGGCTGATGCCGCTGCTCTCGGCCGCGCCGGCGGCCCGCGTGGTGACCATGGGCAGCTTCGCGGCGAAGTCCGAACGGCTCGACCTGGACGACCTTCAGTCCCGGAAGGACTACCGGCCCAAGCGCACCTACGGACGCTCCAAGCTGGCCCAGATGTACTTCGGCGTCGAACTCGACCGCCGCCTGCGCTCCGCCGGCAGCACGGTGGCCAGCGTGGTGGTCCACCCCGGCGGCGCACTGGACTCCCTCACCCCTTCCCGCCCACCGGTCCACGTCCGAACCACCGCCGCACGGCTGGGCGCGGCGCCCGCGGCCCTCCTCGTCCAGGGCAAGCACGCCGGCGCATGGCCCGCGGTCCGAGCCGTCCTCGACCCGGCCGTGCGCGGGGGCCAGCTATGGGGCCCGCGCCACTTCGGCCTGCGCGGCGAACCCCGGCGCGAACCCCTGTGGAACCACCTCACCGACCCCACCCTCGCGGCGCAACTATGGGACACCAGCTGCGACTTGACCGGCACCGACCTCAGCGCCTTCGCCGGCCGAATCGGGCACATCTGACGCCGTAGCGGCGCGTAAGCCTGGCGCGCGGGCGGTGCGAGGAGATGCGCTGTGCCGCGGACGGAGGTGCGACGCGGCTGATGACGCCCCGCCCGGGATGGCGCCCCTCCTACGGGCGGGGCTGCGACCGGGGGCCCTTGGTGTTGCCGCCGGGGGGAGCGGCCGCGTGGAGAGCCGCGGTCAGATAGCGCTGAATGGCGTCCAATTCCCCAGGGGTGAAGTCCTCGGCGGTCTCGACCAGGTTGGCGATGAGCGGACCGAAGAACGCCCAGCCCACCTCAACCGCTTTCTGCTCCACCGCCAACAGCACCCGTCGCCGGTCGCGTTCATCGCGCCGGCGGCGGACCAGCCCCAGGCGCTCCAGCCGGTCGAGCAGGGCGGTGGTGCCCGCCGAGTTGAGCCGCAGCGCCTCGCCGAGCCGCCCCGGGGTGAGGGTGGCGCCCGCCCGCTCGGCGTCGAGCAGGCAGATCAGGGCCCGCAGATCGGTCGGGTGCAGGCCGTTCCGCCCGGCGAACTCAGCTCCGCGCAGCCCGAATTCGACGGTCACCGCGCGCAGGAGGTGCACCAGCCGCATCGCTGTCGATATCTCCTCACTCACTCATCTAGTATCTCGCCGAACGAGAGAATTGGCCAACGGGACGATGTGCGAGGGGTTCACCGTGTCCGCATCCCAGGAGTTCTTCACCGCCTACGACGCATTGCTCGCCCGCTGGCCCGCCGGCACCACCGAGATCGACGTTCCCACCCCGTACGGCACCACGCGCGTCCACGCCTACGGGCCCGCCGACGCCACCCCGCTGGTCCTCCTCCACGGCGGCGGCTCCACCGGGCCGGTCTGGTTCGCCAACGCCCACGCGCTCGGCACCCGGCACCGGGTACTCGCCGTCGACATCCTCGGCGACGCCGGCCGCAGCGTCCGCGAGGGCCGTCCGCTGCGCACCACCGCCGACCTGATGGACTGGCTGGACGCGCTGCTCGACGGCCTCGGTACCTCCCGCGTGCACCTGCTGGGCCATTCCTACGGCGCCTGGATCGCCCTGACGTACGCCCTGCACGCCGCGCGGCGGGTGGACCGGCTGGTACTGCTCGACCCGACCCAGTGCTTCGCCGGCTACCGCCCCGCCTTCCTCCTGCGGTCGCTGCCGCTACTGGTCCGCCCGACGGTCACCCGCGCTCTCGCCTACCTGGACCGCGAGACGGCGGGCACGGACACCGACCCCGCCTGGAAGCGCCTCTACGCCCTGGGAGCCTCCGCCTTCCCGGACCGCAAGCTCGTCATCGGCCGCCGCCCGACTCCCACCGCGTGCGCGGCGCTGCACGTCCCCGTCCTGATCCTCCTCGCCGGCCGCAGCGCCGCCCACCACGCGCCCAAGGTCGCGGCCCGCGCCCGCAAAGCCGTACCGCACGCCCGGATCGAGACCCTCCCCGATCTCACCCACTACGCCCTCCCCACCGCCGCACCCGCCGAGACCAACCGCCGAATCACCGACTTCCTGACGGCCGACGAGGCCACAACACCCCCGGCCACCCCGGACACCGCGGCCTGAGGCGTACCTACCCCGGCCACCCCACAGGCGCCGGCTCGGCGGCTATGACCTCAGCGTCACCCGCACCCCAGGCGATGCCTTCCAACGAGCGGGAAACCCACGACTGCACCCCGTTCACCGCCGAGATGGACGCGATTCGGGTGCCCAGGAGCGGCCCGGGACGCCCACGGCCCCGGACCCGCCCATGCCATTTGACGGCAGCTCCTAGGCGAGCCAACGCTCCGTGCACAACGAGTGGGCAGAGAGCGGGACCCAGTGCTCAGTACTTGCGGCGATCCCTCGCCTTGCGCACGTGAGAACTCTCCCATTGGCTCGCCGACCGGGGAACGCTCCATAAGGAATCGGCAGCTATTGGCTGTGGTTTCGGCCAACCTTCCGGCTCCAGTAGGCAAGGCTGTGGCTGGCGACTGCATCACAAGAGGCTGAGTGGAAGCGTTGAACGAGACGTCGCGGTGCGGAAGGCACCCCTCCCCCGGCTCAGCAAAGTCACGACCACCAGGGACCTATCTCCCACCGGATCGCGAACAGCTTCCCCTCTTGGCGCGTCCCAGACCGCGATATATTGGCCGCGTTCCCACGTTGTCGCGTACAGTGACAAGCCGCGAGCCTCGGGGGAAGCTCATGCATGGTCCTCGAGTGCCGTGAAACGGTGGAACACGGGGAATTTGGGGGGACCATGTCGACGAACCGCGTCGATCCGGCCACGCTGCGCGCAGCTGCCACTCATGGCGAAGAAATGCATTCGGGCCTGGTGACATCACTCAGCAGACTGGACGCGGCTCATCAAGGACTCCCAGGAGGCGCAGCGGGGTTTGAATACACAGACTTCGGAAAGTTTCTCGACGGCATCCAAACGACTCACCAGGGTGACCGGCCGCATGTGACTGCCATCGGCCATAGTTACGGGTCATTCACGCTGGGCCAGGCGGCCCAGCGCGAGGGCGGCATTCCGGTGGACGACATCATCCTCGTAGGCAGTCCTGGGACGGGAGCAGATAAAGCCGCAGATCTCGGCCTGAGCCCAGATCATGTGTGGGCGGGAGCAGCCGAGTCCGATCCCATTACCCACCTCCCCTCAAAGAGCGAGGTCGGCTTCGGTGTCGTCGGCGGCCAATTCGGCGCGGGCATCGCCCATCTGGCTGACCCACACGAACTGTGGTTCGGCCAGGACCCAGCGAGTGCGGAGTTCGGCGGCAACCGATTCTCAGTGGACTTCGGCATTCCCCCCAATTCGCATTCCGACTACTTCGACGAAGAAGACGGCAGCGGCGGCGAGTCGTTGAGAAATATGGGAAGAATCGTATCCGGCCATCCGGAAAAAGTTACCCGGCAAGGT
Organism: Streptomyces sp. NRRL F-4489; assembly: GCF_001509485.1. Taxonomy (GTDB): domain Bacteria; phylum Actinomycetota; class Actinomycetes; order Streptomycetales; family Streptomycetaceae; genus Streptomyces. The sequence goes on along the minus strand of NZ_LLZI01000046.1, from coordinate 77,531 downwards.
GCGCGATAGTGAGGATTCGCCAGCTTCCAATCTGCCTCGCAGTCATCTGCGCTGCTCTCATCACCGGAACCACCACCGGCTGTTCGATCATCCGCGGCGACGAACCTGAACCGATACTCGGTGTTGAACAAGCAGTCAGGCGTGTCGATTCCACTCTGGACGACACATTTGAAGCGGTGCACCCCCGACTCCAGTGGCGCCAAGGGCCAGCACACCTAACGGAACGCAAAAACTCTCTCACCAATAAGTCGACCGGAGAGGTTGGCGTTTCCAGGCAACGCTACGTGCGGACCAAAGTCTCAACGGCGAAGCTTGTCAAGCTGATCGAGACCGTCCGGCACCACTGGATCAAAGAGGGTTTTGAGGTGCATGTCGTAGACCCTCGAACCCCGACCCTCTCGGGCAAGGCGCCGGATGGCCGTGGTGTCAACATCACGGTCAGCGCATTCGGTGACGTCGAGATCTCCGCAGGTATTGGCGCCCGGTCCGACCAACGCAGCGGTGACATCCCCGGGGAGGGCGGCGACGCCTTCCCCAAGGCGCGCGATGGCGGACCGGACTACACGCCAGACAGGCGAGATCCGTACTGGTCCGCCTGAGGTCATGCGGGTGTCTCGTCCGATTGGAGGGGGCGTTCCTTCGACGACAGGGTCTCAAGACCCCTCCCCCGCCGCCGCGTTGCAGGCGTCGATCAGGGTGCGGAGGCCGGGGGACGGGGGGTCGGGGCGGACGGCCAGGTAGGTGCGTATGAGGGGTTGGGGGTTGCGCAGGGGGCGGAAGACGACGCCGGGGACGGGGAGTTGGTCGGCGTGCGGGGCGTAGAAGACGGTCCAGGACGGGGTGGCGGCGTAGCCGATGGCGGCGAGGGTGTCCTGGGCGTTGGTGAATTCGGGGCCGAGGACGGGCTCGTGGCCGGCCGCTCGGCAGGAGCGGAGGATCAGGTCGTGGAGGGCGGGGTTGCGGGCGGGTGGGGAGATCCGCAGCGGCAGGCCGGCGAGCGCGGACATCTCGACGGTCTCCCGGGCGGCGAGGGGGTGGCCGGCGGGCAGCGCCGCCATCAGCGCGTCCTGCCACAGGGGCAGGAACTCCAGGCCGGGATCGGTGCGTTCACCTCGTAGGAGGGTGGCGTCGAGGTCGCCGGCGCGGACCTTCGCCAGCCGTTCGTCGGTGCTGCCGGTGACGAGTTCCAGCTGGGCCCGCCCGGCGGTGCGGGTGAAGGCGGCGAGGATGGCGTCCAGCCGCGCGCCCAGCCCGGAGCTGGTGCCCAGCCGCACCGTCGCGGCCCGCTCGGCGCGCAGTTCGTCCAGCGCCTCCCGGGCGCGGGCCTGGAGGGCGAGCATCTCCCGGGCGTAGGGCAGCAGCCGGTGGCCGGCCTCGGTGAGCCGGACCGAGCGGGTGGAGCGGGCGAAGAGCTCGGTGCCCAGCTCCCGTTCGAGCCGGCGGAGCTGCTGGCTGACCGCGGACTGCACGATGTGCAACCGCTCGGCGGCCCGGCCGAAGTGCAGCTCCTCGGCGACGGTGAGGAAGTAGCGCAGCTGCCGGATCTCCATGGCCCCCGGTCCCCCGCGACCTGCCCGGCCGCGTATTGATCAGTGTTCGCGATCAGTGTAGGCGCGGATCGCTTGTTGGCCGGTGGGCGGGGGCGCGGTTGGGTGGGGTCATCGGCACCGACCGCGGCCGTGCGGCCGGCGCAGAGAGGAGAGCCCCGTGCCCAGTCTGGACGTCAACGAAACCACGCTTTACTACGAGGACGAGGGGACCGGGCCCGCGCTGCTGTTCCTGCACGGGTGGGGCACCAGCGGGCGGGTGTGGGGCGCGCAGCTGCCCGAGTTCACCCGGGACCACCGGGTGGTCACCGTCGACTGGCGGGGCTGTGGACGGTCGGCCCGGCCCGTGCGGGGCAACACCCTGGCCGGGGTGGTGAACGATCTGGTGGCGCTGATCGGCGCGCTGGGGCTGGACCGGCCGGTGGTCGTCGGCTCGTCGGTCGGCGGCGCCTTCGGTACTGAACTCGCGGTACGCAGGCCGGAGTTGGTAGCCGGCGTGGTGCCGGTGGGCGCGCCTGGGTACTGGCCGACGGCCGAGGGCCAGGCGGAGCTGGTGGCGCGGCTGCGCCGGGACCGGGCCGGGACGGTCGCGGACTGGGTGCCCGGGTGGTACGCGCCGGGCACCTCGCCCGCGCTGATCGACTGGACGGTCCGGCAGATTCTGGACTCCGGGGTCCACATTGACGACCACCAGATCACCGCCGCCGGCTACGACCCGCGCCCGGCCCTGCCCGCACTGCGGGTGCCGATCCATTACATCCACGGCGAACTGGACGCCGCGATCCCCGTGGCGGTGGCCCGCGAGTGCGCCGCCCTCACACCCGGCGGCCGGCTCACCGTCGTCCCCGGCGCCGGCCACATGCCGCACCAGGAGCGCCCCGAGGCGTTCAACTCCGCGCTGCGGGCCGCGCTCGCGCGGATGACGCCGATCACCCGGGACACCGCCCGAACCACTGCCTGACCACCGCCACCCCACCCCCACCCCTCCTGTTGACCGCTTTCCCGCGATTGACCGCTTCCCCATGAAGGAGACACCCCCATGCCCACCACCCGCACCCAGCTCAGCGGCGGTCCGGCCGAGGTCGCGTACGACCGCACCGGCACCGGGCCCGGCCTGGTCCTCGTACACGGCACCGGCGCCACCCGCGAGCAGTGGCAGCCGCTGACGGCGGCGGTCGCCGACCGGTTCACCGTGGTCGCCCCGGACCTGTCGGGCTCCGGCGGCACCACCGACCACGGCGGGCCGCTCACCCTCGCCGACCTCGCCGAGGAGGTGCTGTCCGCCGCCGACGACGCCGGTCTGGAGAGCTTCGATCTCGTCGGCCACTCGCTCGGCGCCGCGGTCGCCACCCATCTCGCCGCACACCACCCGGAACGCGTCAACTCACTGGCCGTGCACGCCGGTTGGGCGCACACCGACACCCGGCTCCGGGCCGAGTTCGAATACTGGCTGGCGCTGCTCGACGCCGACGCGCGGCACGGCACCACGCACTTCGCCCGGATGCTGCCGCTGGCGGCGTTCGGCCCCCGGTACTGGGAGCGCACCAGCGCCGAGGAGAACGAGGAGCTGGTCCGGGCGCTGGCCGCCGGCCTGGCGCCCGGCATCGCGCGGCAGACCGAGGTGGACCTGACGGTGGACCTGCGGGCGGCGCTCGGCCGGATCGCCGCGCCGACGCTGGTGCTGGCCAGCGCCCACGACCGGATCATGAGCACGGACCAGCAACGCGCGCTGCTGGCCGGAATCCCGCACGCCCGGTACGCGGAGATCGACGCAGGCCACGGCGCACCGGCCGAGGCCCCGGCCGACTTCACGGCCCTGATCGCGGCCTTCCTGGACGAACACCGGGGCGCCGACGCGCCGTCCGTATCGTCACAGGAACCAGCAGCGGCGGCGCGGGGGTGAGCGATTGGGGCCGGGCGCGGACGCAGACTGGGGCGGGGCGGGGCGGCGTGGGGTAGGGAGCGGCGGCCGATCCTCCCGCCCCCAGTCGGCACCCCTACAACCAGGAGAAGACATTGAGCGACGGCATCACGTGGCTGGCCGACGCCTGGCGGGGAGACGCCCCCGGCCTGTTCGTCACCTTCGCACGCGGTATCAGCCCGGGCGACCTCGTTGTCCGGCTCGGCGCCCGGCCCGGAGACGTGCTCGGCCCGATCACCTCAGCCGAGGCCGAGCGGCTGACGTTCAACGACCGCGAATCAGCCCGAGTCGCCCGCTTCGGTGAATGCGCGGGCTGGTCATACGCGGTGGAGCAGGGCTGGCCCTCCAAGGCTTGGTGGGCACACCCCGACGTGTCCGCCGGCGGAGTCGAAGTCTTGCACCTGACCCCGAAGCCGGACGACCCGCCCAGGGAGTGCTGGTACTACCGCGACGGCCAAACGGTCGGTCGCTTCGGCATCGGCGACACCCCGGACGAGGCGATGGGGTTCCTGCTCCCGGCGTTCGGGGAAGCCGGACTCCTCGACGATGACGTGAGCGAGGAGTTCGACTCGTTGCGTGCGACCCTGGCCGCGGTGCAGCAGCACTTCGGACTGTCCCTGCCCCGCCGGGAAATCCTGACCGGCCGGCTGCCCGCAGCGGTGACCGCGGCCGTGCCGCCGGACAACCTGGGGGACTGACGAGCAGGCCGTGAGCGATGCGGCCGGTCCCCGCCGAGGCATACACGCGAGCCGCGGGAATGAATCTCCGGATCTCGTGGCTGTCGATCATGCCGGGTGATCACAAGTGCCCGGCTCCGTCTGTGCAGCCTTGAGGGAGAGTCAGCAGCATGTCCGTTACACAGCCTGCCGCCGAGCGCGTGCGCGTCTCCGCGGAACCCGACTGGTACGAGTCGGCCGGCATATCGCTCGGCATCCGGGTCGGGAACTTGGTCTTCACCTCAGGGCAGGCGCCGATTGACGCCCAGGGAGCCACGATCGGCGCGGGGGACTTCGAGGCGCAAGCCCGCCAGGCGCTCGCCAACCTGTCGACGGTCCTCACCAACGCGGGCTCCAGCCTCGCCGACGTGGTCAAGGCGACCGTGTTCGTCACGGACATCGCGCAGCAGGACGTCTTCGCCAAGTTGCGCGCGGAATACTTTCCGGTCAAGCCTCACCTCGCGGAGTCGTTCGTGGAGGTCTCCGCACTGGCCAATCCCGAGTGGATGATCGAGATCGAGGCCATTGGACTCGTCCGGTGATGGTGGGTACGTACAGGCTCTTCGGAGATCCGCCGGACAGGCTCTAAGCTGCCGCGCATGCATCCCGTAACGATCAAGGAACCCGGCGGCGACCGGCCGCAGCACGTCATCCTGGGCGCCGAGGAGTTGGCCGCCGACCCGGGGCTCGCCGATGAGTTCGCCGGCTCTGTCCACCGGATCCTGGCCGAACTGGTCGGTGGGGGCGCGGCCCTTGGGTGGGTCGAGCCGCCCGGGCGGGACGAGGTGGGCGTGCTGGTCGGGCGGGTGCTCGACGCGGTACGGGCGGGCGATGGCGCGCTGCGTGCCGCGTACGACGGGCGCGCCCTGGTCGGGTTGGGCTACTGGCTGCGCTACGACCGCCCCACCCACCGCCCGCACGCCGATCTGGAGAAGGTCGCGGTGGCCGCTGCCGCGCACGGCCGGGGGATCGGCCGGTCGCTGACCGGCGCCCTGATCGCCGACGCCCGGGCGGCGGGCATCGAGGTCCTGACCCTCGACGCCCGCGGCGACAACACCCACGCCCTGCGGCTCTACCGCTCGCTGGGCTTCCGCGAGTACGGCCGGCTCCCCGCCTTCGTCGCCGTGGGCGAACGCCGTTGGGACAAGGTGTTCTACATGCTGGATTTGCGCACGGCGGAGGACACCCCCTAGGAGGCGGGCGCGGGATCCGGGGAGGTGGGCCGGCGGCGGAGGCGGAAGAGTTCGCGGGGGGTGCGGCCGCCGGCCAGGCACCAGAGCGCGATCACGGGGTCGCAGATCGCGCAGCCCAGTGAGGAGTCGTGGGCGAAGGGGATCAGGGGGTTGCCCTTCAGGTGGTGGACGACGTCCCAGGCGGTGTGCAGCAGCCAGCCGATGCCGATGAACGTCCACGAGTCCAGGCCGCGGTAGGCGACATACGTGACGAGCGCGGTGAAGGGGAACTCCCAGCCGCCCATGCCGCCGCCGCTGAGGTAGGCGGCGCCGGCGCCGGCGACCATGAGGGCGTTGACGCGCCGCCGGTGCGGTTCGTGGATCAGGGACATCAGCAGGGCGTAGAGGACGCCGATACCGATCGGCAGGACGTAGGAGATGAGGTACGGCACGCGCGGGGCCTTTCGTGGAGTGGGACGGGCCCGGCACGCGGTCCGCGGGCGGTGTGCCCGGTGCGTGCGGGGCCGGTCCTGACGGTAGAGAGGCCCGGGCGCGCGTCCCAGGGGGATTGGCGACAGGGTTCAACGGGTTCCCGCCAGGGGTTGTTGCCTGGCAATTCTTGCCTGGGGCTGGGGCTGGGGCTGCTTGCCTGGGGCCTCATGCATGGGGCTTCTTGTCTGGGAGCCGTCTGGGGCGCGCCGGGTCCGGGGCCGCGCTGGGCCGCCGCGGTGTTACGGCGTACCGTCCAGACCAAGGCGGCCGGCGGACGCGCGGGCCGTACGACGGAGACGACAGGAGAGCCCCGATGCGTATCGCGCTGTGCCAGATGACCTCGTCGGCCGACCCGCGGGAGAATCTCGCGCGGGTGGCGGAGCAGGTGCGCCGGGCGGCGGCGGAGGGCGCGCGGCTGGCGGTGCTGCCGGAGGCGTCGATGGTGCGCTTCGGGGTGCCGCTGGGGCCGGTGGCCGAGCCGCTGGACGGGCCGTGGGCGGAGGGTGTGCGGGCGGTGGCCCGGGAGACCGGGGTGACGGTGGTGGCGGGGATGTTCACGCCGGCGCCGGACGGCCGGGTCGCCAACACCCTGCTGGCCACCGGCCCCGGCGTGGAGGAGTCCTACGACAAGATCCACCTCTACGACGCCTTCGGCTTCCGCGAATCGGACACCGTGGCCCCGGGCGACCGGGTGGTGACGATCGAGGTCGAGGGCGTCCGGGTGGGCCTGGCGACCTGCTACGACCTGCGGTTCCCTGAGCTGTTCCGGGCCCATGCGGAGGCCGGGGCGGCGCTGTCGGTGCTGCCCGCGTCGTGGGGCGCCGGCCCCGGCAAGCGGGCCCAGTGGGACCTGCTGGTGCGGGCCCGGGCGCTGGACGCGGGCGTGTGGGTGGCCGCGGTCGGCCAGGCAGCACCCGACCAGGACGCCGATCCGGAGGTGCCGACCAAGGCGCCGAACGGCGTCGGGCACAGTGCGCTGGTCGGCCCAGACGGAACGGTACGGGCCCGGCTCGGCGGCGCGCCGGGGCTGCTGGTCGGCGAGGTGGACCCGGAGGAGGCCGAGCGGGTCCGGCGGGCGGTGGCGGTGCTGGACAACCGGCGGCTGTAGCGGGGGGGCGGCACGCCCAGGCACCCGGGCGCCCCGAGCCCGGCCAGGCACCGGGCCCGGCCAGGCACCGGCCCCGCCCCTCAACCGGCGGGCGCCTCGGCCCCGGTCGCCCGGGTCGGCGCGTCCCGCAGCCCCAGCCGCAGATGCTCCACGTGGTACAGCGCCTGGTCGAGCAGTTCCGCGACGTGGTGGTCGTAGAGCGCGTAGACGATCGACCGGCCGTTGCGTTCGCCGCTGACCAGGCCGAGGTTGCGCAGCAGGCGCAGCTGGTGGGAGCAGGCGGACTGCTCCATGCCCACGGCGGCGGCGAGGTCGCCGACCGCGCACGGGCCCTCCTGGAGGCGGGCGAGGATCCGCAGGCGGGACGGGGTGGAGAGGGCCTGGAGGGTGGCGGCGACGTCCGCTGCCCCTACGGCGTCCAGGCGTTCGCGGGTGGTGGCGCTGCCGGTGTCATCGATTCGTCCATGGCCCATGGGAGCCATCCTAGGAGTCCGGGCATCCACATCACGGATTAGATGAAGAGTTGTTCATTCGTTCCTGTACGGTGAGGGGTGTTGCCGCCGTCCCCTGCCCGTGGAGGGTCGTTCCGCCATGCCCGCTGCCACCACCTCGCGGCCCGCGCCGCCGGCCGCCGCCACCCCCCGGACCGCCGTCCGCCGCACCCGGGTGTTCGCGCTGGCCGAGGCGCGCTGGGCCGCCTGCGCCACCCTCGCCTTCCTGCTGGGACTGGCCCTCCAGCTCACCGGCGCGCCGGCCTGGGCCTGGGGCCCGCTGTACGCGGTCGCGTACGCGGCGGGCGGCTGGGAGCCGGCCTGGGCCGGGCTCCAGGCGCTCAAGGAGCGCACCCTCGACGTCGACCTGCTGATGATCGTCGCGGCGCTCGGGGCGGCGGCGATCGGCCAGGTCATGGACGGTGCGCTGCTGATCGTCATCTTCGCCACCTCCGGCGCGCTGGAGGCGCTGGCCACCGCCCGCACCCAGGACTCGGTGCGCGGGCTGCTCGACCTCGCGCCCGCCACGGCCACCCGGCTGACCGCGGACGGCGGCGAGGAGACGGTGGCCACCGCCGCGCTGGCGGTCGGCGACACGATCCTGGTCCGCCCCGGTGAGCGGATCGGCGCCGACGGCCGGGTGGTGGCGGGGACCGGCGAGGTCGACCAGGCCACCATCACCGGCGAACCGCTGCCGGTGGCCAAGGAGCCCGGCGACGAGGTGTTCGCCGGCACCCTCAACGGCCTGGGCGCGCTCCGGGTGGCCGTCGAACGGGACCCGGCGGATTCGGTCCTGGCCCGGATCGTGGCGATGGTCGCCGAGGCGTCCGAGACCAAGGCGCCGACCCAGCTGTTCATCGAGAAGGTCGAGCAGCGGTACTCGGTCGGCGTGGTCGCCGTCACCCTGGCCGTCTTCGCGGTGCCGCTGCTGCTGGGCGCGGATCTGACCGGCGCGCTGCTGCGGGCCATGACCTTCATGATCGTCGCCTCGCCGTGCGCGGTGGTGCTGGCGACCATGCCGCCGCTGCTGTCGGCCATCGCCAACGCCGGACGCCACGGCGTACTGGTCAAGTCGGCGGTGGTGATGGAACGGCTCGGCCAGGTGGACGCGGCCGCGCTCGACAAGACCGGCACGCTGACCGAGGGCACGCCCCGGGTGACCGCGATCCGGCCGCTGCCCGGCACCGGGCTGTCCGAGGACGCGCTGCTGACCCTGGCGGCCGCCGCCGAACACCCCAGTGAGCACCCGCTGGCCCGCGCGATCACCGGCGCCGCCCGCGCCCGCGACGGCGCCCTGCCCGCCGCCGAGGACTTCACCTCCTCCCCCGGCACGGGCGTACGGGCCCGGGTCGGCGGCGCCCTGATCGAGGTCGGGGCTCCGGCCCGCCTGTTGACGGAGGGCGACCCGGCGAGCCCCGAACTAGCCGACGTTGTCGCCGAGTTGGAGGAGTCCGGTCACACCGCCGTGCTGGTGCGGCGGGACGGCGCCCCGGTCGGCGTCCTCGGGATCGCGGACCGGCTGCGCCCGGACGCCGCCCCGGCGGTGGCCGCGCTGGGCGCCCTCACCGGGCGGCCGCCGGCCCTGCTCACCGGCGACAACCCCCGCGCCGCCGCCCGGCTCGCCGCCGAGGCCGGTATCACCGACGTCCGGGCCGGGCTGCTGCCCCAGGACAAGGTCGCCGCCGTACGGGAGCGGGAAGCGGCCGGCCACCGGGTACTGGTGGTCGGCGACGGGGTGAACGACGCCCCGGCGCTGGCCGCCGCGCACACCGGTGTCGCCATGGGCCGGGCCGGTTCGGATCTCGCGCTGGAGACCGCCGACGCGGTGATCGTCCGGGACGAACTCGCCACCGTACCGGCCGTGGTGCGCCTCTCCCGCGCCGCCCGCAAGCTGGTCGTGCAGAACCTCGTCATCGCCTCGGTCTTCATCTCCGGCCTGGTGGTCTGGGATCTGGTCGGCGAACTCCCCCTGCCGCTGGGCGTCCTGGGCCACGAGGGCTCCACGGTGATCGTGGGCCTGAACGGCCTGCGGCTGCTCCGCGAGGCCGCCTGGCGCCGGGCCGCGGCACCGGCAGGGAATGAATAGGCCGCCAATGCCATCATGATCCCGTGCCGTTCAATCACAACGACCACTACCACGACCTGCTGCTGCGTGAGCTTCCGGCGGGGTGCCGGCGCGCCCTCGATGTGGGCTGCGGCACCGGGGCGTTCGCCCGGAAGCTGGCGTCCCGGGGCATCGAGGTGGACGCCATCGACACGGACGCGGAGGTCATCACCGCCGCGCGGGCCCAGGCCGCCCCGCTCGCCCTGCCCGGCGAACTCACCTTCCAGCAGGCGGACATCGGGCGGGTGTCGCTGCCGCCCGGCACCTACGACTACATCGCGTGCCTGGCCAGCATCCACCACGTCCCATTCGAGACGGTACGCAAGCTCCGCGAGGCGCTGACGGACGGCGGGGTGCTGGTGATCCTGGGCTGCTACCAGGAGACCACCCCCGCCGACTACCTCACCGCCCTCGCGGCCTCTCCCTTGAACGCCGTCTGCCGCCTGATGACGTTCCTCCGCGAACGCCTCACCGGCGCCGGCCCCCAACCCCCGTCCGCTCCCGTCGCGGACCCCGTTATGCCCCTGGCCGCCATCCGCAAGCGCGCCGCCGCCGAACTCCCGCACTGCCGCGTCCGCCGCCTGCTCTTCTGGCGCTACCTCCTGGTCTTCCGCAACGAGCGGAGGACGCGGGCGACACAGTGATGGCCCGCCCGGCGCGCCCCCGGCCCGTTCCGTCAGACGCCGCCGTCGCCCGACAACCGGTCGGTGACCCAGGCGTGGAAGGAACCGATGTGGTGTTCGCTGGGGACGAGGACGCCGCCGTCGCGGTAGGCGCGGGAGTCCATGGCGGGCTGGGTGCGCTCGCAGGCGGCGAAGTCCTGGGCGTTGACGCGGTGGAAGAGTTCGACGGACTTGGCGGTGTCGGCGCCGGACGCGACGACCTCGGGGAGGTAGAGCCAGTCGCAGGCGACCCGGGTGCGGTCGGGGGCGAGCGGGAACATCCGGTGCACGATGACGTGGTCGGGGACGAGGTTGAGGAAGACCTGCGGGCGGATGGTCACCGCGTAGTAGCGGCGGTCCTGGCTGTCCTCGATCCCGGGCAGGCGGCCGAAACCGGCGCTGCCGTCCACGGTGAAGCCCTCCGCCTCGTCGGCGAACGCGGCGCCGTGGCCGACGTAGGACTGGGCCGCGTAGCCGTCCGCGAACTCCGGCAGGACATCGGTGAGTTCGGGGTGGATGGTGGCGCAGTGGTAGCACTCCATGAAGTTCTCGACGATGAGCTTCCAGTTGGCCCGGACGTCGTAGTCGATCCGGCGGCCGAGGGCCAGGGTCTCGGTGCGGTAGCGGTCCAGCGCGGCGGCGTCGCCCAGCCGCTCGGCGGCCGCGCCGACGACGGTGTCCTCGAAGGACGGCGGGTCGTCGGCCAGGCACACCCAGGCATAGCCGAGCCACTCCCGCAGCGGGACGGTGACCAGACCGCGTTCGGTGCGGTCGAGGTCGGGCATGCGCTGGAGGTTGGGCGCGGCGATCAGCCGGCCGTCCAGATCGTAGGTCCAGGCGTGGTACGGGCACTGGAGGCTGCGGCGGACGGTGCCGGACTCCTCGGTGCACAGCTGGGCGCCGCGGTGCCGGCAGACGTTGAGGAAGGCGCGCAGCCGCCCGGCGCGGTCGCGGGTGATCAGGACGCTCTCCCGGCCGACGCGGACGGTGCGGAAGGCACCGGGCCGGGGCAGGTCGGTGGTGCGGACCGCGCAGATCCACAGCCGTTCGAAGATCAGCTCCTGTTCGCGCCGGAAGAGGCCGGGGTCGGTGTAGCTGCGGCCGGGGAGGGTGCGGATCAGGCTGGGCGTGGTCATGGCTGCTCTCCTCGTCAGGCGGGTGAGGCGGCGCGGCGGCGGGGGTCGAAGAGATCGATGGGGTGCGCGGTGGTCCCGGTGAGCGCGAGGTCGGCGAGGATCTCCCCGACGACGGGGACGAACTTGAAGCCGTGGCCGGAGAATCCGCACGCGACGGTGGTGGTGTCCGGGTGCGCCGGGTGCCGGGTGATCACGAAGTGTTCGTCCGGGGTGTTGGAGTACATGCAGGTGGCGGCCTTCAGGAAGCGGCCGGGGAGGGTGGGCAGGCGCGGGGCCACCTGGTCGGCCATGGCGCGCACCTCGTGGTCGTGGACGGTGCGGTCGATGGTGTCGGGGGTGCAGGCGGTGCCGTTGCGGAAGAAGGCGACCTTGGCGCCGCCGCCGGGGCCGTCGATGGCGGGGAAGCCGTAGATCTGGACGCCGCGGGGGTCCTCCCAGATGTAGATGGGGTGGCGGTCGGCGGTGTAGGGCGCGGTGCCGCCCTCAGGGGCGAACCAGTACATGAGGTGGCGTTCGATGCTGACGGGGACGCCGAGGTCGGTGAGGAGGTCCGGCGCCCAGGCACCGGGGCAGATCACCAACTGCCCTGCCGTGTAGGCGTTCTCATGGGTGTGGACGCGGACGCCGGCGCCGCCGGGCAGTTCCTCCCAGCGGGTGGCGGGCTCCTCGAAGTGCAGGTCGGCGCCGTCCCGGACGGCGAGCTGGAGGTGCGCGGCGACGGTGTTCTCGGGGCGGAGGAAACCGGCCCGCGCCTCGTAGAGGGCGACCTCGTCGGCGGCGGGGGCGAGGGTTGGGAAGCGGCGGCGGATCTCGGGGGCGTCGAGCATCTCGTGCGGGAGGTCCCACTGGCGGGCGGAGGCCAGGCTGCCGCGGACGGTGCGGCTGTCGGGGCGGCCGACCATCACCCCGCCGCAGAGCGTGGCGATCGGCCGACCGGTGTCGCGCTCCAGCTTGCCGTACAGCTCGTAGGCGCGCAGCAGCAGCGGGACGTAGGCGGGGTCCTCGAAGTAGGACTGGCGGGTGATCCGGGAACCGCCGTGGCTGGAGCCGCGGTGGTGGACGGGCCCGAACTTCTCCAGCCCGAGGACCCGGGCGCCGCGGGCGGCGAGGTGGTGGGCGGCGGCGCTGCCCATCCCGCCGAGGCCGAGGACGATGACGTCGTAGGTGGGGGCCATGAGGCTGTGCGGCTCCTTCGGTCGTACGGGGGCGGGTGCGGAGGGGTTGGCGGGGAGCAGGCCGGGGACGACCAACGGCCATACCCCGCACGGCAGTTGCGTTAGCGGCGGATGCGTTCCCTCCCCGGATCCACCAGCGGCTCCTCGGCCACGGTGGCGGGCAGTGGCTTGCCGAAGTACTCGATGTGCACGGCCGTGCCGGGGACCGCGGCGGCGGCCGGCAGCCAGGCATAAGCGATGCAGCGGCCGATGGTGTAGCCATAGCCGGCGGAGGTGACATAGCCGGCCGGGGCGCCGTCGAGGAGGACGGGTTCGCTGCCGAGGACGACGGCGGCGGGGTCGTCGAGGGTGAGGCAGGTGAGCTTGCGGGTGAGGGGGGCGGTGTCGAGGCCGCTCAGGGCGGCGCGGCCGGTGAAGTCGCCCTTGCCGGGGCGGACGGCGAAGCCGAGGCCGGCCTCGTAGGGGTGGTGTTCGGTGGTCATGTCGGCTCCCCAGGCACGGTAGCCCTTCTCCAGGCGGAGGCTGTTGAACGCGCTGCGCCCGGCCGCGACCACACCGTGCGCCTGCCCCGCTTCCCACAGCGTGTCCCACAGGCGCAGTCCGAGGTCGGCGGTGGTGTACAGCTCCCAGCCCAGTTCGCCGACGTAGCTCACGCGGAGCGCGGTGACCGGGACGTGGCCGAGGTAGGTGTGCCTGGCCCGGAAGTAGCCGAAGGCGTCGTGCGAGAAGTCGTCGCGGGTCAGCGGCTGGACCAGGTCGCGGGCGAGCGGGCCCCAGACACCGACGCAGCAGGTGCCGGAGGTGACGTCCCGAACGCTCACACCGTCCGGGGCGTGCCGCAGCAGCCAGTCGAGGTCGGCCGGGCTGTTGGCGCCGATCTGGAAATGGTCGGGGCCGAGGCGGGCCACGGTGAGGTCGGAACGGATACCGCCGGCCTCGTCCAGGAGCAGGGTGTAGGTGACCGAGCCGGGCTTCTTGCGGAGCTGATTGGTCGTCATGCACTGGAGGAAGTCCAGCGCGCCGGGGCCGGTGACCTCCAGGCGGCGCAGCGGGGTCATGTCGTAGAGGGCGACGCGTTCGCGGGTGGCGGCGGCCTCGGCGGCGGCGATCGGGGACCAGTAGCGGGCGGACCAGGCGTCCCGTTCGGGCAGCCGGATGCCGTTGGCGAGCGGGGCGTTGGCCTCGTACCAGTGGGGGCGTTCCCAGCCGCCGGACTCCAGGAAGTACGCGCCCAGTTCTCGCTGGCGGGGGTGGAAGGGGCTGGTGCGCAGCGGGCGGGGCTGCTCGATGGGCTGGAGGGGGTGGAGGACGTCGTAGACCTCGATGAAGTTCTGTGCGCCGCGCTGCTCGGTGTACGCGGGTGAGCGCTGGGCGTCCTCGAAGCGGGTGAGGTCGCAGGTGTGCACGTCGATGGCGGGGCGGCCGTCCGTCATCCACTGCGCGACGGCGCGGGCGACGCCGGCGGAGTGGGTGACCCACACCGCCTCGGCGAGCCAGAAGCCGCGCAGGGCGCGGGATTCGCCGAGGACCGGCATACCGTCGGGGGTGAAGGAGAAGACGCCGTTGAAGCCGTGGGCGATCCGGGAGCGGCCGAGGGCGGGCAGCAGGGCGGCGCTGTCCCGCCAGCTGGGGGCGAAGTCCTCGGGCGTGAAGGGCAGCGCGGACGGCATGGCGGGCGCGTCGTCGTAGGCGGGGACGGTGAACGGGTCGACGGGGAGCGGACGGTGGGCGTACGAGCCGATGCCGAGCCGGCCGCCGGTGGCGTCGAGGTGTTCGCGGAAGTAGAGGTCGCGGTCCTGGTGGCGGAGGATCGGGCGGGCGGCCTCCTGGCCGGGACCGGTGTCGTCCAGGGCGGGCAGGAGGCCGCCGTCCGGGCTGTTGGGGGCGGCGAGTTCGGGCAGCGGTTCGGTGGTGGCGTATTGGTGGGCGAGCGGCAGCAGGGGGACGTCCACACCGGCGAGGGCGCCGATCACCGGGCCCCAGAAGCCGGCGGCGGAGACGATGTGGTCGGCGGGGAAGGTGCCGCGGTCGGTGACGACGCCGGTGACGCGGCCGGCGGCGCGTTCGATGCCGGTGACGGTGTGGCGGGCCAGGAAGCGGGCGCCGCGGCGTTCGGCGCGGGCCATCTGGGCGCGGCAGGCGGGCACCGCGCGGGCCAGGCCGTCGTCGGGGGTGTGGAAACCGCCGAGGATGCGGGTCTCGTCGAGCAGCGGCCAGAGTTTCCGGCACTGCTGGGGGTCGAGCAGCCGGCCGCGCACGCCCCAGGAGGCGGCCAGTCCGGCCTTGCGGTGCAGATCGGCCCAGCGGGCCTCGGTGGTGGCGACCTCCAGGCCGCCGACCGGGAGGAAGCAGGGCGCGCCGTCGACGCGCAGCGCGCCGAACTTCCGGACGGTGTACGCGGCGAACTCGGTCAGGGTCTTCGACGGGCTGGTCCGGAAGACCAGGCCGGGGGCGTGCGAGGTGGAGCCGCCGGGGGCGGGCAGCGGGCCCTGGTCGAGGACGGTGACGTGGTGCCAGCCGCGGGCGGTGAGTTCGTCGGCGAGCGAGCAGCCGACGATACCGGCGCCGATGATGACCACGCGGGCCTCGCGGGGGTCGGTCAGCGGGGCGGTCACAGGACCACCACCGAGCGCAGGACCCGGCCGGCCCGCATCCGGTCGAAGGCGGCCTCGACCTCGTCCAGGGCGATGGTCTCGGTGACGAAGCCGTTCAGGTCCAGCCGCCGGCTGAGGTAGCGGTCGATCAGGACGGGGAAGTCGCGGCTGGGCAGGCAGTCGCCGTACCAGGACGCCTTCAGGGCGCCGCCGCGGGAGAAGAGGTCGGTCAGCGGGAGTTCGACGGTCATGCCCGGCTCGGGGACGCCGACCTGGACGAGGGTGCCGGCCAGGTCGCGCATGTAGAAGCCCTGGCGGTAGGTCTCGGGGCGGCCGACCGCGTCGATGACGACGTCCGCGCCGTGGCCGCCGGTCAGCTCCCGGACGGCCTCGACGGGGTCGGTGCGGCGGGAGTTGACGGTATGGGTGGCGCCGAAGCGGATGGCGCCGTCGAGTTTGCCCTCGTCGATGTCGACGGCGATGATCCGGCGGGCGCCGGCGAACGAGGCGCCCGCGACGGCGGCGTTGCCGACCCCGCCGCAGCCGATGACCGCGACGGTGTCGCCGCTGCCGACCGCGCCGGTGTGCACGGCGGCGCCGTAGCCGGCCATCACCCCGCAGCCGATCAGCCCGGCCGCCTCGGGGCGGGCGGACGGATCGACCTTGACGGCCTGGCCGGCGGCGACCAGCGTCTTCTCGGCGAACGCGCCGATGCCGAGCGCCGGGGTGAGCGGGGTGCCGTCCGGCAGGGTCATCGGCTGGGCGGCGTTGCGGGAGTCGAAGCAGTACCAGGGGCGGCCGCGGCGGCAGGACCGGCAGTCGCCGCAGGGGGCGCGCCAGGCGAGGACCACGTAGTCGCCGGCGGCCAGGCCGGTGACGCCGTCGCCGACCTCCTCGACGGTCCCGGCCGCCTCGTGGCCGAGCAGGAAGGGGAACGCGTCGCCGACCGCGCCCTCGCGGTAGTGCAGATCGGTGTGGCAGACGCCGCACGCCTGGACGGCGACGAGGACTTCTCCGGGACCGGGATCGGGCACCACGATCGTCCGGGGACCGACGGGTGCGCCCTTTTCCGCCGCGACGACGGCATGGACTCGGTGTGGCATGCCTACCCCTCAGTGTTGCGCAGAGCACGACTGGTTGCGCGATGGGAGACATACTGGGAACGGCGTCTCGGCAGCGTCAAGAGGTGCGCGCCGGCCGCCGCGACCGATCCGCGACACCGGCGGGCGCACGGCCGCGCACGAACCGCGCATACGGCGGCGGGGCCGGATCCGAAGACCCGGCCCCGCTCACCGGACGGGCGCGCGCCCGACCGGCCGTACCTTCCTGGCCGTCCTCAACAGGCGTACCCCATCCGCCGGGACAGCTCCTCGCCCGCCGCCACCGTGCGCTTGACCACCTCCGGCAGCCGCTCCTCGTCCAGCCGGTACGCCGGCACCGACACGCTGATCGCGCCGATCACCGAGCCGTCGTGCGCCCGCACCGGGGCGGCGACCGCGCGCAGCCCCAGCTCCAATTCCTCCACCGCCACCGCGAAACCCCGCTCGACCACCTCCTCCAGCTGATCGCGGAGTTCGACCGGCGAGGTGACGGTCCGGTCCGTCAACCGGGGCAACTTCCGTGACAGCACGGCCTCTTGGACCGGCCGCGGCTGGTACGCCAGCAGCGCCTTGCCGCTGGAGGTGGCGTGCAGCGGGGTACGGCGGCCGAGCCAGTTCTGCGCGGTGACCGACGCCGGGCCGCGGGCCTGCATGATGTTGACCGCGGCATCGCTCTCCAGCACCGCGATGTTGACGGTCTCGCCCAGCTCGTCGGCGAGCGTCCGGCAGACCGCGGCGCCCTCCTGGGAGATGTCCAGCCGTACGGCCGCGGCGCCGGCCAGCCGCAACACCCCAGCGCCGAGGTAGTACTTGCCGCGCTCCTGCTCCTGGGCGACCAGCCCGCGGTGCTCCAGCACGCCCAGCAGCCGGAACGCGGTCGACTTGTGCACGCCCAGCTCATCGGCGATCTCGGTCACCCCGGCCTCGCCGAGTCTGGCCAGGATCTCCAGGACGGTGACCGCCCGGTCCACCGACTGCACCGCGCTCGCGGCGCCTCTGGGCGGTTTTCCGCCGGTGCCGTGCGCCGCCGTCCGGTCCGCTTTGCGCGCCGACTGCTCCGCCGCGGGCCCCTCCGCCTTGGCCGTATCCGTCATGGTCCGTTGTCACCACCCAGCTCGCTGCCACCGTCCAGCGGCCCGATCGGGCCGGTCTTTCCCGGGGACCCGCTTGACGCGTCGGGTCCCCCGCTGGATTCTGTTGCGCATAACGCTCTGTCGTGCGGATTGCGAAACTCAAGAGTACCGAACAGTAACAGTGGGGGCCCAGTGATTCCCGTCTGCCAACTCGCTGATCTGCCCGCCGGCGAGTCCGTTCGCCTCGACACCACCCCTCCGATCGCCGTCTTCAACGCCGACGGAGAGCTGTACGCCATCGACGACACCTGCACCCACCAGGACGCCTCGCTCTCGGACGGCTGGCTGGAGGGGTGTCTGGTCGAATGCCCGCTGCACGCCGCTTCATTCGATCTGCGCACCGGCGCCCCGACCTGCCTGCCCGCGCGCCGCCCGGTCCGCACCCACCCCGTGACGGTCGAGGACGGCACGGTCTACGTCCACCTCACCGCCGAGGAAGGCACCGCCGCATGAAGTCGGTCACCGTCATCGGAGCCTCCCTGGCCGGTCTGTACGCCGCCCGCGCCCTGCGCGCGCAGGGCTACGACGGCCGCCTGACGATCGTCGGTGAGGAGGCCCATCCGCCGTACGACCGCCCGCCGCTGTCGAAGGACTTCCTCACGGCGCCGTCCGGGGAGGGGAGTTCGGCCGCCGAGGACGCGGAGGACCGCCTCGCCCTCACCGACGCCGAGGAGCTGACCGCGCTCGACGCCGACTGGCTGCTGGGCACCCGCGCCACCGGCCTCGACCTCCGCCACCGCGCCGTGCGCCTGGACACCGGGCGCACCCTGACCACCGATGGTCTCGTCCTGGCCACCGGCGCCGCCCCGCTCCGGCTCCCCGGCCCCGCGCCGGCCGGCTCGTACACCCTGCGCACTCTGGACGACGCCCGCGCCCTGCGCGCCGAACTGACCCGCGGCCCGGTGCGGGTCGTGGTGATCGGCGGTGGTTTTCTGGGCGCCGAGGCCGCCTCCTCGTGCGCCGCCCTCGGCCACCGGGTCACCGTCGTGGAGGCCGCCCCCGTACCGCTCGCCCGTCAACTGGGCGCGGAAATAGCCCAGTTGTGCGCCACCCTGCACGCCGACCACGGCGTCACGCTGCTGACCGGCACCCGCGTACGGGCACTGCGCACCGCCGGCGACCGGGCGACCGCCGACGACGAGGCCACCGCCGCCGACCGCGTCACCGCCGTCGAACTCACCGATGGCCGCCTGCTGCCCGCCGATGTGGTCCTCACCGCCATCGGCGTCCGCCCGCACACCGACTGGCTGGACGGCTCCGGCCTGCCGCTCGGCGACGGCATCCGCTGCGACGCCGGTTGCGCCACCCCCGTCCCGGAAATCGTGGCGGCCGGCGACGTCGCCGAGGTGGCCGGCGTCCGCGCCGAACACTGGACCAGCGCCACCGAACAGGCCGCCACCGCCGTCCACAACCTCCTCGCCGGCCGCACCGTCCGCACCCACCGCGCGCTCCCCTACTTCTGGTCCGACCAGTACGGCGTCCGCATCCAGTTCGCCGGCCACCGCGCGCCCGGTGACACCCCGCGCATCATCGAGGGCTCCCCCGACGACCGCAGCTTCCTCGCCCGCTACGAACGCGCCGGCCGCCCCACCGCCGTCCTCGCCGTCAACCGGCCCCGGCCCTTCCAGCGCCACCGCCGGGAACTGGCCCGGGCCGGGGTGCCGGCCTCTGCCGGCTGAGCGCGGGCCCGGCGGCAGGCCCGCGGGTCTGTCCGGCCCGCCCACTCACCGTACGAATCCACCACCCAACACCCCTGTTTCGCCTGGAAGTTGGGATCTTCACCCGATGCGCCCGGCCGTCCCCCGGCCGCTACCGTCAGGCGCAAGGTGGCTCGCCGGGTGCTCCGCCGCAGTGGTACGGACTGCGGATCCTGCCCGGCACGTCGGAGCGAGGACCATGACGGCGGACGGCGGGAACCGGCTCGGTGGCATCGCGCCCGTACTGGCGGCGGCGGTGCTGTGGGGCACCGTGGGCCCCGCCCAACTCCTGGCCGACACGGGGGTGTCACCGGTGAGCCTCGGCGCCTGCCGGATGCTGCTCGGCGGACTGGTCCTCGGACTGTGCACCGCGCGGCCCGCCGGCTTGCGGTCCCTGCTGCGCCCGCGGGCCCGCGGCTGGCTGGTGGTCGGTGTCCTGGTCACGGCCGCCTTCCAGGTCTGCTTCCTGGAGGCGGTGCAGCGGACCGGCGCGGCGCTGGCGACCGCGGTCACCTTCGGGTCGGTACCGGTGGTGTCCGGGCTGTGCGCCCGGTGGTTCGGCGGCGAACCGATGACCGCCAAGTGGTGGGGCGGCACGGTCTGTTCGGTCGCGGGGATCGCGCTGCTGCTGGTGCCCGCGGGGGCGGCGCACGCCGACGTGCCCGGCGTCCTGCTCGGCACGGTGGCCGGTGCCGCCTTCGGCCTCTACATCACGGCCACCCGGCGGCTCGCCCGCCACGGCGCCGACCCCCGCGCCGCCGCGCCGGTGAGCGTCCTGGGCGCCGGGCTGCTGGTCTCGCCCTGGCTGCTGGTGGCACCCGGCGGGCTGGCCGCCCCGCGCGCCCTGCTGCTGATCGGCTGGCTGGCGCTGGGCACCACCGCCCTGGGCTACCTCCTCTTCACCCGCGGCGTGACCCGGATCAGCGCCGCCACCACCGGCACCCTGAGCCTGGCCGAACCGCTGGTGGCGACCCTGCTCGGCATCGCGCTGCTCGGCGAGCGGCCGACCGCGGTGGCGGCCTGCGGGGCCGCGCTGCTGCTCGGCGGCCTGGTCGTGGTCTCGCTCCCGGCCGGCCGGGGGCCGCGCTACCGGCCGTCGCCGTCCTCCGCCGCGGGCAGCCCGGCCCGCTCCCGGATCACGGCCTCCACCGCGTCCGGATCGTCCGGCGTGAGGAACGGCCGGACGTAACGGCCCAGATCGAGGATGAGCGCGGTGGACTTGCTCATCCGCTCCGGGTCCAGGCTCGCCCAGTAGCGCGGGTGCCCGGTGCCCCAGATCCGCCCCTGGCCGGTCAGCATGCCCATCTCCCGCCGCCGCACGCCGCGGATCTTGGTGTACGGGATGGTCTTGGTGCCCCAGGGGAAGTAATAGCCGCGCACCCGCACCGCGTCCTCGGTGCAGGTGATCCAGTGGTCCTCGTAGGGGGGCGTCGTGGTCGCCATGGCCGCCGTCCTCTCTCCGCCGGGTCCGCCCGGCCGGTTCGATCCGGTTGCGTCGAGCATACGGAGAGCGCGGACGGCGGGGAGGAGCGGGGCCGCCAGGGGAACGAAGGCGGCCGGGCGTGGCGGCCGTTGGCGGAAATCACCGGACACGGCCCGGCCCCCGCACCATAATCGGCGCCATGACCGCGCACCCCGCCGCATCCCCCGCCCCCGCTCCCCGGGGCATCACCCCGCAAGGCCCCTGGCTGTCCCCCGGAGTCGTGGTGATCACCGGCATCCAGGCCGCCGGCAAGTCCACCGTGGCGCAGGCACTCGCCGAGCGGCTGCCCCGGTCCGTGCATCTGCGCGGCGACGGCTTCCGGCGCAATATCGTCGGCGGCCGGGCCGCCATGACCCCGGACGCGCACGAAGAGGCCCTCGCCCAACTGCGGTTGCGGCACCGGCTGACCGCGCTGTGCGCGGACGAGTACGCCCGGGCCGGCTTCACCGTCATCGTGCAGGACATCCTCCTCGGCGAGCACCTGACCCGGATGACCACCGACCTGACCACCCGCCCGCTCGCCGTGGTCGCCCTGCTGCCCGCCCCGGAGACCGTCGCCGCCCGCGAGGCCGGCCGGCCCAAGACCGCGTACGGCCCGGACTGGAGCGTGGCGGACCTGGACCGCCTGCTGCGCGAGGAGACCCCCCGCGACCTCGGACTGTGGCTGGACACCTCCCGCCAGACCGTCTCCGAAACGGTGGACACGATCCTGGACCGCGCGTGGACGGAGGGCGCGGTGGCGTGAGGGCCGGCGGACGGAGACCGGCCCGCCGCCCGGAGAGGCACCGCGAGCCCGAGCCGCCCGCTCAGCTCCCGCCCCCCTTCCCCGCACCTCCGCCGCTGCCGTCCCCGCCGCCGTTCCCGTGGCCGCCGCCGTTCCCGTGCCCGCCGCCTCCGCCGTTCCCGGCCCGCTCACCCTGCGCCGGCGAAGGTTCCTGCCGCGACCCCGGCAGGAACTCGCTCTGGTTGTCGCGGCCGGCCGGCCAGAACACCGGCTCGTCGATCCCCGGGATGCGGAAGGCACGGATCTTGGCCTGGGTCTGCGGCGACAGCAGGTAGTCCTGCAGTGCTGTGGCACCCGCCTCGTTCACACCGCGCACCTTCGCGGGGTTCACCACGATGGTGACCATGACGCGCTGGAGGGTCGGGTCGCCCAGGACCAGGGGCTCCAGGTCGAGCCGCTTGTCCCGGAGGTAGTTCCGCAGCGGCGTCAGCCCCCACAGGGTGTATCCGCCGGCCGCCGCGGCGGCGTCCATCGCGTCCCCTTTCGCCAGCCCCTTGTCCAGGAACATCGTCTCGGGCACCTTCGCGGCCAGGGCGGTCGTTTTCGCCAGGTACGTCATCCCGTCGATGTTGTTGACGACCAGCGGCCGGCCCGACCGCGCGATCCGCTGGAACGCCACCACCAGGTCCGTCAGCCCGCGCACCTCGGCGGGATCGGACGCCGGCCCGGCCAGACACACCAGGTTGGACAGCACCGTGCGCGGCCACTTCCCGTACCCGCCCGTCACGAACGTGTCCACCTCGCTGTGCCCGAAGTGGGACAGCACGATGTCGGCCTGCCCCGCGCGGGCCGGCCCGTAGACGTCCTGTGCGACCGTCAGCCGCGTCCGGTATCCGCTCCTCGCTTCGAACTCCGGCAGCAGCACGTCGTACAGACCGCCGTCCCGGACGGTGGGAACGCTGATCAGCCGCACCAGCGAACCGTCCTTCGGCTTGCTCCCCGGCTTCCCCGCCGCCTTGTCCCCCGTCTCCTTCCCCGCGCCCTTCCCGGGCGCCTCCGCACTGCACGCCGACAGCACCGGCACACCCAGCACACCCGCCCCGACAGCACCGGCCGCACCCGCGGACAGGCGCAGGAAACCCCGCCGCCCCGCCACGACCTCCGACCCCGCCGCCGACATCTGCTCGAACCCCACCATGGACATCCCCACTCGCTGTGGACGACGTCGCGCCGCGGCAGATCGTAAACCAGCCACCGACCGCATATGCGACCCGATACCACCCTGATACCTGAGGATGTACCAGCCTTCCAGCCTTCTGTCCCTCACATATGCGCGCTGCCCGGCTCCCGCTGGGAGGCGGCTTCCCGGATCAGCGGCTCGAACTCCCGCCGTACGTAGGCGTCGAACGGCTCCGTCAGCGCGCCGTCGATGACCCGCCGCACCCGGCGCTCGGCCGCGAGCTCCTTCATCGCCGCGCGGGAGTCCGGCTCCACACCCCCGCCGATGATCAGCACCCCGAACTCCTCGGACTCCAGCAACTTCCGGGCCTCCTCGTCGGTGCTCACCCCCGCCGCCTCGAAGCCGTCCGCGCGCAGCGTGGCCAGCACATCCGCCACCCTGGCGGGCGTCCTTCCCAGTACCAGCGTCCTCATGGCATTCCTCTCGGGTACGTCGACATGGGCGCACCCCAGAACCTAGAAGCTCAACCGGACTTGAGGTCAAGCGCGCGCACCGCAGCATGCGGCCGTCCCACCGGCTGTGCGTCAGCAACGCCAACGTTTCGGCCCCCACCACCGCCTTGCGAGGCTCCGGGCCGGTAGCCGGAGTGAGGGGCCGCGGACGGCCTGGGGGTGGTGCCGTCCGCGGCCGCCGGAACGTCAGCGCATGGCCATGACGTTGGTGGCCTTCGCGCCGTGCACGTCGTAGATGACCTGTTGGCCGACGTCGGTGGTCTGCGTCTCCATGCCCGAGAAGGGCAGCTTGACCCCGTGCTCGTCGGCGATGATGCCCACACAGTCGCTCTTGTTGAACAGCACGATGGTTCCCTGTGGCATCGGTTCCTCCGTGGACGGACAGATCTCCGCGGCGGGCCGTTCCCGCCGACTGCGCTGGGTGGACAACCTATTACGGAACGTGTGCCATTGGGTAAGGGTCCGTCGGCCTGTCGGCCATACTTGACCGAAAGTCAGCTCTCCGTAGTTTCGCTATTGCGACCCTGCAAATTCCCCGAAGGCCCACCCGCCACAGGGCACCGGCTACCGGGCCGTGACCGACCCGGTAGCCCATGGCCGGGCAGGCCGCCTCACGTCCGGCGTGTGTCCGGTCCGGCTTCGTCGCCGAGGAGGAGGCCGGCCCCGGACGCATCCGCCCCGCGCGTCTCCCGGGTGTGCTGGTACGCCCAGAGGTCGCGGAACAGGCCCGGCCGGGCGACCAGTTCGGGGAAGGTGCCGTGCTGGACGACCTCGCCCTTGTCCAGGACGAGGATGCGGTCGGCGACCGCGACGTTCGTCAGCCGGTGGGTGATCAGGACCACCGCCCGGGTGGCCGCGATCTCCCGGAGGCCGGCGAAGATCCGGTGCTCGCCGAGCGGATCGAGCGCGGAGGTCGGCTCGTCCAGGACCAGCAGACCGGCCGGCCGGTGGAACGCCCGGGTGAGCGCGATCCGCTGCCACTGCCCACCGGACAGCTCCTGGCCGCCGAGCCAGTCGCGGGCCAGCACGGTGTCGAGGCCGGACCGGAGTTCGGCGAGCACCTCGTCGGCGCCGGACCGCGCGCAGGCGGCGTGGACATCGGCGTCGCCGCCCTCGGTGGGCCGGCCCAGGGTGATGTTCTCCCGGGCGGTCAGCGGCCAGCGCGCGTAGTCCTGCGGCACCAGCGCCACCTGCTCCCACATGGCCTGCGGGTCGAGGTCCCCGGTGGGTACGCCGTCCCAGGCGACCTCCCCGGTGGTGGGCAGGTAGAGGCCGCTCAGCAGCTTGGCCAGTGTGGTCTTGCCGCTGCCGTTGTAGCCGACGAGCGCGACGACCTCGCCGCGCCGCAGGGTGAACGAGACGCCGCGCAGCGCGTCCTGGGCCGCCTCCTCGTAGCGGAAGACCAGGTTCGTCACGCGGATCTCGCGCGGGGCGGCGGGGACGAGGGTGCCGCGCCGCATCCGGAAGCCGCCGGCCTCCTCCAGGAAGCGCGACCAGTCGTCCATGTAGAGGCCGGTGCGCATGATCCGGGCGCCGCCGGTGACCAGGCCGCGCAGCGCCGTTCCGGCCGTCTGGAGCGCGAACACCGCCGTACCGGCGTGGCCGACGCTCATCCGGCCGGTGGCCAGCAGCCACACCACCGCCGCCCAGACCACCGCCGAGGCCAGTCCGCCGCAGACCGCGCCCACCAGGGACATCCGCGCCCCGGTGTTGGCCGCCCGGCGGTCGGCGCGGTTGATCCGCTCGGTGATCTGCTGGTAGCGGCCGGCCAGGAAGCCGGCCATGGTGCCGGCCCGGATCTGGTCGGCGGCGTAGCGGTCGCAGACGTGCCAGCGCAGGATCGACAGCAGCCGGTAGTCGCCGCCGGCCCGCAGCCGGGCCAGATAGCGCACCCGGGCGGCGCTGATCTGGGCCACCGCCTGCGGCACACTGGCCAGGGCCAGCAGCGGCAGCAGCGCGGGGTGCAGCGCCGTCAGCACACCCGCGCCGGCCGCCAGCGAGGCGGCCGAGGCGATCAGGTCCTGGCCCTCCCCCACCAGGTCCTGGACGATCTCGGCGCCCCGGTCGGCGGCCTCCTTGCGGTGGGTGAAGCCCGGCGCGTCGTACGCCGACAGCTCGACCTCGGTGACCGCGCGCAGCAGCCGGAGCTCGGCCTCCCGGGACATCTGCGGCCCGAGCCGGGACGACAGCCAGGCGACGACGATGCCGAGCAGCGCCCGCACCCCGGCGGCGGCCGCCAGCAGGACCACCGACGGCCAGGCCCCGAGCAGCCGGCCGTAGAGGTCCCCGCCGGACAGCAGCGCGGTGATCGTCCCGCTCACCGCCAGCAGGCCCAGCGCCTGCATCGCGCCGGAGGCGACCTGGCAGAGCAGCAGCCCCAGCGCCGCCCGGGGGTCGGTCCGCCAGGCCAGCGCCACCGAGCGCCGCACCAGCCGCGGCAGCCGGCGCGCCATGTCGATCAGCCGGATCTGCCGGGCGGCCCGCTCCCGGCTGCCGGTCTGGTCGATATAGCGCAACTCCTCCGCGGCGGACGGATACGAGTCCGCCGCCACCTCAGGCTCAGGCTCCGGCTTCCGTTTCCCTTTCCAGCTACGACGTGTCCCGCCAACACTCTTGGCTGTCACGGCAGTTGACCCCTTTCACGCGTATCGCGCCCGCCGTCCGCCCGGTCCGGTCGTGCCCGGGCCGCGCCGGACCGCCGGTGTCAACCGCGCGCCGCGCCCGGACCGGCCGCCGGGACGCCGTTCGAACGGCACCGGGGCGCGGTCCGCCGTGCGGCGCGCTCCGCCGCCGAGGCGGGCAATGGGTACAGGTGCCCTACAGAACGGCCCACTCCGGACCCCGTAACGGGTGATCCGGGGGCAGATCCTGAACAGACGTTCCCCGGTCTGCCGGAAGCCCATGGAGCGCCTGCCCTCCGCCCACCGCCGGCCACTCGAACAGCTCGGGTCACTCGTCCGGGGTATTGCGGGCGGCCGGCCCGGCGGCCCGGCCCGGAGGCCCGGCCGCCACCGCCCTCCGCCGCGCCCGGTTCCGCCCCGCCGCCAGCGCGTAGCGGACCCGGCTGGCCTCCTCGCCCATCACCTCGGCGGTCTCCTCCACCGAGTGGCCCGCCAGGTCGTGGAGGACGAACGCGTCGTATTCCAGGGCGGGTTGGCGCAACACACCCGGCCGGCGCCGGGCCGCCGGGTTCCCGCTATCAGGGCCGCCGCCGCGCTCCCGGATGCGGGCGCTGACCAGCGCCCAGGCGCCGGCGGCCGGATTGGGGCGGCGGACGAGGTCGGCCCAGCGGATGGCGATCTCGCCCATGGCCTCGCCCAGGACCCGGGAGGCGGCCGGCTCCGGCAGATGGGCCAGCGCGTAGCCGAAGTAGCGTTCGCAGTACAGGGCGCAGAACGCCTCGAAGGCGGGCGGCAGGGTGACGGCCGGCCGGCGGACCGGGGCCCGGGTCATCCGAACGCCTCGGCGCGCGGGGTCCGGCGCTCGGGCACCAACCCGGTGGTGGCGCGGGCCAGTTGGCCGATCCGGGCGTGGTCCCACAGGGGCCGGATGTCGTCCGGGCGGCCGCGCAGCGCGCCGACGATCGCGCCGACGGTCTCCCAGTCGGGCACCAGCGAGCCGTGCAGCAGCCCGGTGAACTCCCCCGCGGTCAGGGCGTTCCCGCTGGTGCGGCAGATCTGCTCGGGGGCCGGGCAGGCGGCCGAGAGGTACAGCCCGCGCAGGGCGGCGTGCAGGCTCCCGGCGCGGGCCGGTCGGCGCCCGTGGGCGGCGTCCCACAGCGGACGGATCGCTTCCGGGTCGCCGCCGCAGGCGTGCACCATCCGCCGGGTGACCTTCCAGGAGGGGCTGCGTTCCCCGGAGAGGATCCGGGAGATGTACGAGGCGCTCACCCGGGCCTCGGCGGCCAGGCCGCGGAGCGTGGTGCCGCCGGTGCGCTGGAGGTGGGACAGCGCGGAGGCGAGTGCGGTGCCGGGGTCCTGGCCCGGTGGTCCGCTCTCCGTTCCGGGCCGGCCGCCGCCTTCGCCGCCGCGGCCCGAGCCGCCCTCGCCGCCCGGGTGCGCGCGCCGCGGCGGGGCGGCGGCCCGGCGCGGCTCACCGTCCGGACGGGCGGCGGGCGCCGGGGGATTCGGCCGGCCGGGCGGCTGGTCGGGGCGGGCGGCGGGGGCCGGCGGATCGGTCCGGCCGGCCTGGCGCGGGATCCCTCCCGGGACGGGGGCCGGGCCGGGCGCCCGCCGCCCGCGGCGCTGGGTCATCTTCCGGACGATGCGGTCCTTGGTGTACGCCCGGCCGACCTTGTCCACGCTGATGTGCAGCGCGGCGGCGATGGCCAGGCCCTTGTGGCCGCGGTCGCGGGCCTGCCGCACCACGGCGGCGGTGACGCATTCCAGGTCGCTGGTGAGCTCGACGACCTGGCGGAGCCCGGCAAGCGCGTCGCCGGCCCGTATGTGGGTGCGCAGGACGTCGAGCCGGCCGGCCATGTCGTCGACGAGGCGGAGCGCGTCCGCGTCGTGGGCCGCGGTGTCCGGGGTCCGGCGCGAACTGCGGAGTTTGCGGACGGCCCGGCCGCAGGCTTCGCTGCAGTACATCCGGCGCCGCCCGGGGCCGGTCCCGCTCTCGACCACGTTCGGGCAGCCGGGCCGGGGGCAGGGTACCGGACCGGGATCCTTGGGAGTCATCAGTCGTCATCCTTCCGGGGGGATATGCCACCGGGAACTCGCCGCGAAAATGGGCGATTTGCGGTTTGCCGGGGCGGCGTCCTCCGGCCCGCGGGGGCGCCGGGGGCGGCCCCGGCGCCGTGCCGGGTGGCCCGCCGCGGCGCCGGACGGCGATCCGGCGCCGCGGCGGGCCCGGGTCCCGCGCCACCGCCCGGCCGGGCCGCATCCGGTCCGGCCGGGCGCGCCCGACGCGGCGTCAGTTCGCGCGTCGGGGCTGGTGGTGGCGGCGGGAGCGGCAGAGCACGGCCAGCCCGGCCGCGGCCGCGACAGGCGCCCAGTGGGCCTCGGCCCCGTGCACCAGGACGTTCCCCAGATACGGGATCGCCAGGAACGCGCCCAGCGGGGCGGCGAGCCGGAGGTCGCACCGGACGCTGATCCGGGCGCCGCTGCGGGCGCCGGCGCGGGCGTTGACGGGGAAGTCACGGCGGGTCCCGGTTTCAACCGGGCCCCCGCGAGGGATGTTAGCTTCGTACCGCTTCAACTGGGCCTCCTCGGAGTGCCGGTGAAGTGATCGGCCGGGGGACAGCTGTCCCCCGCGATCGAGTGGGAAATGCGATGGAGCGGCCCTGGCGAGGCGTGGGAACCGGTGCCAGGGCCCTCTCGTGTCCCGGGACGGTACATCGTCACGGAAGCGACCACCAACGCTACAGTCGGTTAATGGCACGATTGCGATTGCCGTTGCCTTCCCAGTTGCGAATCGACCGCCCGGCCCCACAGCCGTTCGATTTCCCGGGCCCGCGCCTCGGCCTCCGAAGCCGCCCTTGATCCGGGGCGGATACCCCAACTCCCCGCCGCCCGCACTAGGGTGAACGCATGACCGACATGTGGGACGCATCGGCCCCCGGGGTCCTGCGGCTGCCCTCCGGCCGCCTGGTCCGCGGCCGCGCCCTGCGCCATCCGCTGCCGGACGGTCCGGCGCCCGGCTTCGGGGTGTACCTCCTGGGCAAGGAGCCGCCCGAAGTCCCTTGGGAGGCGCGGTGGTTGCGCTGGCCGGACTTCCGGCTGCCGAGCGACCGCGCGCGGGCCCGCGCCGTGCTGCGCGAGGCATGGGAGCGCGCGGCGGCCGAACGCGTCGAGCTGGCCTGCGGCGGCGGGCGCGGCCGGACCGGTACGGCGCTGGCCTGCCTGGCCGTCCTGGACGGCGTACGGCCCGACGAGGCGGTCGCGTTCGTCCGCCGGCACCACGACCGGCACGCGGTGGAGACCCCCTGGCAGAAGCGGTATGTCCGCCGCTTCGCCACCTGACGAGGACGGTGTTGCGGATGGGCAAGGCGAAGGCTCTGAAGTGGCTGGCGCTCGCGATGGGCGTGGCCTGTGTGGCGATCGGCGCGTACCACGTGGTGCTCGGCATCGTGTCGGTGCCGGGCGAGGAGGCGTCCGGCGCCACGGTCGACAGCCGGGAGCGCTTCTACAACGCGATCTTCCTGGGCTTCGGGCTCGCCTGGATCTGGACGGCCCGCCGGTCCCCGATCCCGGCGGCGGCGGTCCGCGTACTGACCGCGGTCTTCCTGCTCGGCGGGGTCGGGCGGGTGCTGTCCGTACTGGTCCACGGCTGGCCGCACTGGTTCCAGATCCCCCTGGCGGTGCTCGAACTCGGCCTGCCGCCGGTGTACTTCTGGCTGGCGGACGCGGACGAGAAGGCGGCGGCTCGGCGGGCGGAGGCGGGAGCGGCGGGGCCCGGAACGACGGGGGCCGGGGCGTCGGAGGTCCCGGGCGACTGAGGTGCTTCGCGGCTGCGAAGGCGGCGGGCGGTGGCCCCGGCGCACGGGGGCGCGGCCGGTCGGCCGCGCCCCCGCCCGTTCACCGGGTCGTCCCCGTCCGGGTCAGCCCCGGACGCTGCTCACCCACTTCTTGAAGGCGTGGATCTCGGTGTAGATGTCCGGGGTCGTCCCGCAGACCGAACCGACGCCGCGGCTGTCGACACCGACGATCTCCCAGCGGCCGGCCACCTGCCGCAGCAGCGGGGAACCGGAGTCGCCGTTGCACGGACCCTGGGTGTCCTGGGGGTTGTCGGCGCAGACGTCACCGGGCCGGATGCCCCAGGCATCGCTGCCGTCCGCCGGGTCCTTGACGCACTTGGGCGTGTCGGCGGGGATGGTCTTGGTGTCGAGCTGCTTGAGCAGCGTCGGCAGCTTGCTGTAGTCGCCGGCGCTCGCCGGGTCGTCGTAGCCCCAGCCGATCTCCCGGACCGGGGTGCCGGCCGGGGTCGCGGTACCGGCCAGCGCCACGGGCCGCTGCGCGACCCGGGTCTTCAGGTGCATCAGCGCCAGGTCGTTTCCGGAGCTGCGGTCGTCCGAGGCGATGTAGCCGGGCTGCACCGCGATCCGGTCGACACCGACCAGGGTCCCGCCCGTCGTACGGTCGTTGGAGCCGATCCGCAGCGTGAACTGCTCGGCCGGCTTGACGTCGAACGGCTTGCCGTCCGTGCCGGGCAGGGTCACGCAGTGCGCGGCGGTAATCACCCAGTCCGCGCTGATCAGCCCGCCCCCGCAGCGGTGGCGGGTGGGGTCGGCGGCGCCTCCTCCCTGGATCGAGACCATGAAGGAGTAGGCCGGGGCCGAACCGCCGCCAATGATCTTCGGCGAGTTGTCCGCGGGCGCGGCGGTCGCCGTCCCACTCGTGGCCAGGGCCCCGGCCAGGACGGTCACACCCGCCGCCGAGGCAAGCCCCGCCCGCTTCATGGCAGATATTCGTGTGTTGCGACGTTCCACGTATGAACTCCCCGTTCAAACACGCTGACTCAGTGGCCACACTGGCCACTTGCGCTATTTGACACCACACACGTCACAACTGGCTCGGCATTTCGAGAAGTTGCGGATGTGGGCGGGCCGGGGCGCGCCAGGCATGTCGCGGGAAGCTGGAGTTTCGGGTTGCGTACGGAAAGGGAGAGGGGCCGGGCCGGGAGCGGGTCAGGAACCGGGCAGGGTGCCGGGTACCTGGGCCGCGTCTCCCGTTCGTACCGCGTCGAGGACCGCCTCGTGGAGTGCGTCGAGACCGCCCGGTGGGATGGGTGCCGGGCTGCCTTCGAGGGCGTAGTGGTCCTCGGCGCCGGTGTACTGGACGCTGACACCGGCCGTGCCGTCGCCCCGGTCGGTGGTGGTGACGGTCAGATCGCCGGTGATGACACCGACCTCGACCGTCATCGCTCCACCGGGACCGGCGGTGACCCGGCCGGTGCGCGCGCCGGATTGCGGGGTGCTCACTGCTCGCAGGTGTCCAGCATCTCGGAGAGCTTGGCCTTCTCCGGTTCGGTGATGTTCAGGTGGTAGACGTGCTTGACGTCGGTCCAGGCCCGGGCGTACGTGCACCAGTAGGCGCGCCGGGGCGGGGACCACTGGTCCGGGGACTGGTCGCCCTTCTGGCGGTTGGACGCGGCGGAGACCGCGATGAGCTGGGAGTGGACGAGGTCGTTGGCGAAGGTCCGGCGCTCGGGGGTGGTCCACTCGTCGGCACCGGACCGCCAGGCGTTGGCCAGCGGCACGATGTGGTCGATGTCGAGCTGACCGGAGCGGTCGAAGGTCTTGGCGTCGTACTCGCTGAACCACGTACCGGAGACCGCCCGGCACTTCTCGTCCTGCTGGACGTCTTCCCCGTCGCGGGCCAGGACGACTTCGCGGGTGTCGCATTCGCCGTGCTGCTTGATCCAGTGCGGGAACTTGGCGCGGCTGTAGCCGTTCATCGAATGCGGCCGCGCTACGTGGAGCATGGCGAGCTCCTTGCGGGCGACGCCGGCGGACGGCGGCTCCGGGAGCCTGAGCGGAACGGCGTCGTCCACCGTGTCGGCGGGCCCGCCGGCGGGCCAGTCGGCGGAGACCGGCACCGGGTCCGGCGCGGGGGCGGCTGTCGCGGGGGTGGAGGCGGCGGGGAGAACGACGGCGGCGATCAGGGCGGTGGTGGTGGCGGCGCGGCGCCACCAGGCGTGAGTCAACACGCGGAGAGCATCACCCGGCGAAACGGTTCTGCATCCCGTTATTCACTCCATGGAGGGGAATTCCGGGTATTGCGGCCTCGGTTGGGGTGGTTGTCGGCTAGGGCAGGCGTCTGGTGACTAGTGGTCTGCGTGCTGTCCGTGCGGGGTCTCGGGCTGGCGTATCCAGGCGTCCAGGAGCCGCAGCGCCTCTTCGGAGCTGGAGCCGGCCTCGGCGGTGTAGACGCTCAGCCGCTGGTCGGGGTCGGCGGGCAGGGTGAGGGACTCGTAGTTGAGGGTGAGCGGGCCGACGACCGGGTGGTGGAAGTGTTTGCTGCCGTGCGTGTGCCGGTACACGTTCTGGTCGGCCCACCAGCGGCGGAAGTCCTCGTCCGCGATGGAGAGTTCGCCGACGAGTTCGGCCAGCAGCGGATCGTGGGGGTGGCGTCCGGCGTAGCGCCGGAGCGAGGCGACGATGTCGTGGGCGTGGGTGTCCCAGTGGGCGTACAGCGAGCGGGCGGTCTCGTCGCAGAACATGAACCGTACGAGGTTCCGCTCGCGGTGCGGCAGCGCCTCGAAGTCGGTGAGCAGCGCACGTGCCATCTGGTTGGAGGCGAGGACGTCCAGCCGCCGTCCCAGCACCAGGGCGGGGGTGTGGTCGAGGATCCGGAGCACGTCGCGCAGCCCCGGGCGGACCGCCTGGGGACGCGTCGGCGTGCGGCGGGGGCGGCCCGCGGCCGGCTTGGCGAGCTGGAACAGATGGGCGCGTTCGACGGGGTCGAGGCGCAGCGCGCGGGAGATGGCGTCCAGCACGGTCTCGGAGACGTTCAGCCGGCGTCCGCGTTCCAGGCGTACGTAGTAGTCGACGCTCACGCCCGCCAGGTGGGCGATCTCTTCGCGGCGCAGTCCCGGCACGCGCCGGGGGCCGCCGTCGTCGGACAGGCCCGCCTGGCGCGGGGGGATCCGTGCCCGCCGGGAGCGGAGGAATTCACCGAGTGCTGTGTTGCGGTCCATGCCGTTCACGATAGGGCCGGAGAGCGCCCCTGCGGCCCGTGAAAGGGGCACTGGCAGTCCCCCGGTCCGGCTGTCGCCGGGTCCGCCGGTCCCCGGGGCGGAGCGGACCCCCCGGAGGCCGGTCAGCGGCCGATTCCGGTGCTGAAGTGGATCGTGTCAAGACCGATCGGGCCAACTGCCTGTCGGTCGGCCTCTGTTCGTAGCGCACGAAGGGAACTCCTGTGTCGGAGACCAAGACATTCCTGATCACCGGCGTCAGCACCGGCCTGGGGCGCGCACTGGCGCGCGCGGCGCTGGCCGCGGGCCACCGGGTGGTGGGCACGGTGCGCACGCCCGCCGACGCCCGCGCCTTCGAGGCGCTCGCCGGCGACGCGCACGCCCGCATCCTGGACGTGACCGACCATGACG
Source organism: Streptomyces sp. NRRL F-4489 (assembly GCF_001509485.1). Classification (GTDB taxonomy): domain Bacteria; phylum Actinomycetota; class Actinomycetes; order Streptomycetales; family Streptomycetaceae; genus Streptomyces. The sequence continues at coordinate 44,540 of NZ_LLZI01000046.1, read as the reverse complement.
CGGTGGACGCGGTCGTGGACGGGACCGAGCGCGACCTGGGCCCGGTCGACGTCCTCGTCGCCAACGCCGGGTACGGCCATGAGGGCCTCTTCGAGGAGTCCTCGATGGACGACCTGCGCCGCCAGTTCGAGGTGAACGTCTACGGAATGGTGGCGGTGGTCAAGGCCGTGCTGCCGCATATGCGCGAGCGCCGCCGCGGCCACATCCTCGCCGTCACCTCGATGGGCGGGCTGGTCACCATGCCGGGCCTCAGCTTCTACCACGGCAGCAAGTTCGCGGTGGAGGGCATCCTCGAAACGCTCGGCAAGGAGGTCGCCGATTTCGGGATCCATGTCACCGCCGTCGAGCCGGGCAGCTTCCGGACCGACTGGTCCGGCCGCTCGATGGTCCGCGCACCCCGTGCGATCGCCGACTACGACGAGCTGTTCGAGCCGCTGCGCGCCCGGCGCATCCACGGCCGCGGGACCCAGCCGGGCGACCCGGACAAGGCCGCGGCCGCGGTGCTGCGCATCGTGGCGGCCGACCAGCCGCCGGCGCGCCTGCTGCTCGGCACCGACGCGCTGCGGCTCGTCCGGGCCGGCCGCGACGCCTTCGACCGCGAGATGCTGGCCTGGGCCGAGCTGTCGGCCTCCACCGACTTCGACGACGTCGTCGGCCGGTCCGTCTGACGCCACTCTCGCCGTCGTCACCGAGCTCGTCCGGTGCGGCCGGGGCCCGGAACGGACCCGGCCGCACGGCTCAGCGGGCCACCATCCGGTCGTGTGCCCAGGTGGCCAGCAGCTGGAGCGCGGTGTGGGAGGGGGAGTCCTCCTCCACGGTGTGCGCGATCAGTGCCTGGTCGGGGTCGTCGGGGAGGCGCAGGGTCTCGAAGCCGAGGTCGAGGCGGCCGACGACGGGGTGGTGGTAGACGTACCGGCCGTGGGTCTTGTCCTTGAGCCCGTGCTCGGCCCAGGCGTCGCGGAACTCGGGGCTGGCGGCGGAGAGTTCATCGAGCAGGGCGGCGGTGTCCGGGTCGTCGGGGTGGCGACCGGCGTCGAGGCGGAGATAGGCGGCGACATCCCTCGCCTTGGCGCGCCAGTCGTCGTAGAGGGCGCGCATGCCCTCGTCCAGGAAGACCAGGCGGGCGAGGTTGCGGCGGTGCGGGGGCAGCGCGCCGAAGTCGGTGATCAGGGCGGCGGCGAGGCTGTTCCAGGCGAGCACGTCGGTGTTGCGGCCGACGATGTAGGCGGGCACGTCGGCGGCGGAGTCCAGCAGCCGGCGCAGGCCCGGGCGTACGGTCTGCGCGCGCTGCGGGCCGTCCGCGCGGTCGGGCCCGTCCCAGGGGCGGGCGAGCCGGTAGAGGTGGGCGCGCTCGACGTCGTCCAGGCGCAGGGCCCGCGCCACGGCGTCCAGCACCGCCTCGGAGAAGTGCAGGGTGCGGCCCTGTTCGAGGCGGATGTAGTGGTCCACGCTCACGCCGGCGAGCTGCGCCAGCTCCTCGCGGCGGAGCCCGGGGACCCGCCGCCGGCTCCCGTGGTCGGGCAGTCCCAGCTCGGCCGGCCGCAGCCGGGCGCGGCGGGAGCGCAGGAACTCCCCCAGTTCTTCACGTCGGTCCCATGCCATGCCCCGAGTATCCCGCGCAGGCGGCCGGCCCGGGACCGCTCAGCCTGGTCATGCCATGCCCAGGCACGGCCCGGCACTGGGTGGAACGGCGGCGGGCCGCCACAGTGGTGATCGGCGCCGGACACGGCTCCGACTGCCACCCGTTATCCACCAAACCCCTTTCGCAATACGGGAGTTACGCATGAGCACGACCACCAGTACGTCCGCCCTTCCCACCCTTCCGCTCGGCGGGACGGGTATGGAGATCACCCGTGTCGGTTTCGGTTCCTGGGCGGTGGCCGGGGCCGGTTGGCAGTTCGGCTGGGGCGCGACCGATGACGAGGCGTCGGTCGCGGCGATCCGGTACGCGATCGCCTCCGGCGTCAACTGGATCGACACCGCCGCCGTCTACGGGCTCGGCCACTCCGAGGAGCTGGTCGGCCGGGCGATCGCCGGTCTCCCGGAGGCGGACCGCCCGTTCGTCTTCACCAAGGCCGGGCTGGTGTGGGATCCGGAGAATCCGCAGGCCGCGCCCCGGCGGTGCATGCGGCCCGCCAGTGTGCGCCGGGAGGTCGAGGACTCGCTGCGGCGGCTGGGCGTGGACCGCATCGACCTCTACCAGGTGCACTGGCCGGACACCGGTGCGTCCCTGGAGTACGCCGGGGACGGCAGCGGGCCGGTCTCGCCGGACGCCACGCCGCTGGAGGAGTACTGGCAGGTGATGGCCGACCTCAAGGCGGAGGGCAAGGTGCGGGCGATCGGCCTGTCGAACCACTCGCCGGAGCAGCTCGCGGCGGCCGAGCGGGTGGCGCATGTGGACGCGATCCAGCCGCCGTTCTCGGCGATCAACCGCTCGGCGGCGGACGAGATCGCCTGGGCCGCCGCCAACGGCACCGGCGTGATCGTCTACTCGCCGCTCCAGTCGGGGCTGCTGACCGGGACGTTCTCGGCGGAACGGGTGGCGGGGCTGCCGGCGGACGACTGGCGCCGGTCGCACCACGACTTCACCACCCAGCTGGCGGCGAACGTCGCGCTGGCGGAGGGGCTGCGCCCGGTGGCCGAGCGGCACGGCGCGACCGTCGCCGAGGTCGCCATCGCCTGGACGCTGGCCTGGCCGGGGATCACCGGCGCGATCGTCGGCGCCCGTACGGCCGCCCAGGTCGACGGGTGGCGGAACGCGGGCGGGCTGCGGCTGACCGCGGCGGACCTGGCGGAGATCGCCGCCGTGATCACCGCGACGGGGGCGGGGAGCGGGCCGGCGCAGCCCTGACGGCCCGCCACGGCAGAGCGCGCAGGGCGCTGCGGGCGCTCGTACGGTGCCTGGGGCTTCGGGGTGCCTGGCGCGTCACGGCCGCTCGTACGGTGCCTGGCGTGCCTGGGATGCCTGGCGCGTCACGGCCGTTCGTGCGGTGGTGGGGGCGGGAGTGTGCCCAGGTCGGGAGCCGGTTCCGGCCAGACGAGGAGGACCGGGCAGGGCGCGTGGTCGACCACGAAGCGGCTGGCCGGGGCCAGGCTGCGCGGGCCGAGGTGGGCGCGGTCGCCGTCGCGGGCGAGGATCAGCAGGTCCGCGCCCTCGGCGGCGGCGACCACGGCGCGTTCGGGGCGGCCGGTGCGCTCCTGCGTAGTGCAGGGCCGGCCGAGGCGTTCGGCGGCGGCGCGCAGCAGTTCCCCGGCGGAGGAGGCGGCCAGGTCCTCCAGGCGGGTGCCGGGGTCGCGTTCGCGGTGGCCGCGGCCGAGCAGTCCGGCGTAGGCGCCGTGCGCGGCGGCCGGGGCGTCGGGGGCGGAGACGTGCAGCAGCACCAGCTCGGCGCCTTGGGGGGCGTGGCGGCGGGCGGCGTCCACGCAGGCCGGCCAGGTGCCCTCGACGATCCAGACGATGACGGTCACGTGGCCGGTCCTTCCCTCGTCAGCCCCCGAGAGCGGCCCTCTGTAACGGCCCCCGAGCACGTGCTCAGCCCCCGAGGGCGTGCAGCGACAGCCACAGTGCTACCACGGCGAGCACCAGCGCGGCCGGTACCACGAGCACGCCGAGCAGGGTGAATTCGCCCAGCGCCACCTCCGTCTCGTGCTCGCGGACGATCCGCCGCCACAGCAGGGTGGCCAGGGAGCCGGCGTAGGTGAGGTTGGGGCCGATGTTGACGCCGAGCAGGACGGCGAGCACGGCGCCGGGCCCGGCGGGGGCGGTGAGCGGCACCAGGACGAGGGTGGCGGGCAGGTTGTTGATGACGTTCGCCAGGACGGCGGCGAGCGCGGCCAGGGCCAGCAGGGCGGGCAGGGAGCCGCTGTGCGGGACGAGGTGGGCCAGCCCGGCGGCCAGTCCGTTGTCGACCACCGCGCGGACCACGATGCCGAGCGCCAGGACGAAGGCGAGGAAGAGCGGGGCGGCGGAGCGGACCAGGGCGGCCGGGGTGGTGCGGCGTTGGACCAGCGCCCGGACCGCGAGCACCAGGGCGCCGGCCAGCGCCGCCCACACCGGGTTCACGTCGAGCACCGAGGTCAGGACGAAACCGCCCAGCGTGCCGGCCACGGTGACCAGCGCGAACAGCGGCAGCCGGGGCGGTTCCGCGGGGGCCGGGACGGGCGCCCCGGCGTCCAGGTCGGTGGCGAAGAAGCGGCGCAGTACGGCGTACTCGACACCGATCGCGGCCAGCCACGGCAGCGCCATCAGGGCGGCGAAGCGGGTGAAGGTCAGGCCGCTGGCGGCGAACGCGAGGAGGTTGGTGAGGTTGGAGACCGGCAGCAGCAGGGACGCGGTGTTGGAGAGGTGGGTGCAGGCGTAGACGTGCGGTTTGGGGCGGGCCCCCAGGCGCGCGGCGGTGGCGAAGACCACCGGGGTGAGCAGCACGACGGTGGCGTCCAGGCTGAGGACGGCGGTGACGGCCGAGGCGACGACGAACACCTGGGTCAGCAGCCGGCGCGGGCGGCCGCGCGCGGACCGCGCCATCCAGGCGCCGCACGCCCGGAACAGCCCCTCGTCGTCGCACAGCTGGGCCAGTACGAGGACGGCGGCCAGGAAGCCGATCACCGGGCCGAGCCGCGCGGCCTCCTCCTGGACGTGGGCCGGCGGGACCGCGCCGACGGCGATCAGCACCGCGGCGGCCGGGACCGCGACCGCCGCCTCGGGCCAGCCCCACGGCCGTACCACCGCGCAGACCAGGACGGCCACCAGGAGGCCGGCGGAGAGCGCTTCGGCCAGCGACGTGTTCAGGATCGGCTCCTTGGGGAGGGGGCGGCGGGCGCCTCGGGGCGGGAGGAGGCAACGGTAACTTCCGGGCGTTCGGGATCTGCCGGGCACCCGCCGGGCGGCGCCCGCGGGGGGGGCGGGGGGCCGGGTCGGTTATGCGCCAGGCCCGGTGGGACCGCTGACGTCCGCCGACTGCCGCCCGGGCTCGCCGCCTGGGACACTTCCCCGGTGATCATCAGACGTGCGGTGCACCAGGACGTGCCGGGCTTCCTCCGCCTGGCCGGGCAGGTCGAGCAGTGGTTCGGCCCGATGGTCGGGGACCCCGGCTTCCGGGCGGCGGTGGAGCGGCACATCGACCGCGGCGCGGCGCTGGTCGCCGCCGGCGGCGCGTCCCCGGAGGCGCCGGGCCTCCTCGGCGGCCTGCTGTTCGGGCCGCCCGCCGCCGGCTCGCCCGGCCCGGACCGCCACCGCGTCAACTGGCTCGTGGTGGCGGAGGGATGCCGCGGCCGGGGCGTGGGCCGGGCGCTGCTGGCGGACGCGGTACGGCGGTTCGTCAGCCGGCCGGGCACGGTGGAGGTGGTGGCCTTCGGGAGCGACCACCCGGGCGCCGAGGCCAGCGGGGCGCGCCGCTTCTACGAGTCCCTCGGCTTCACCCCCGCCGAGCCCGCCCCGCCGGGGCCGGAGGGCGGCTCCCGTCAGGTGTACCGGATGAGGTGCGAACCGGCCACCCTGCTCCGCGGATCGGCGTGAATGAGGGGGTGGCCCCCCGGAGTGGGCCAAGGTGGGGCACAGTGGTGCCGGCCCCGGGGCCGGCCGGGACAGGTCACCGCGGAGTGGAGAGGTCACAGGAGATGGGCGAGGCGACGGACATGGGGAGCGGCACCCGACCGGATGCGGAAGCGGGCGCGGCGACGGGCACGCTGCCGGGGGCGCCGGACGGGCAGGTGAGGAGCCGTCAGCGCGGTGATCGGCCGCCGCACGCGCAGGCCGTGTTCGGGGTCGGCGTCATCGTGCTGGACACGGACGGCCGGGTGCTGCTCGGCCGGCACCGCGCGGGCACGTGGGAACTGCCCGGCGGCAAGGTCGATCCGGGTGAGAGCGTGCGCGCCGCGGCGGCCCGGGAGCTGCGCGAGGAGACCGGGCTGGTCACCGAGCCGGACGAGGTCCGGGTCTTCGCGATGCTGCACGACGACCTCCACGGCCACGGCCTGAACCGCATCACGATGGCGGCCCTGGTCACCCGCCACCGGGGCACGCCGTACGCGGCGGAGCCGCAGCACGTCGACCGGTGGGAGTGGCACTCCCCCGGCGCGCTGCCCGGCCCGCTGTTCACCCCGTCCGCGCAGGTTCTCACCGTCTGGCGCCCGGAGCTGCCGATCAGCGCGCCCGCGGCGCACCGGCTGGACGTGATGTGCGTGGGGATGACGTGAGGGCGGGAGCGGCGTAACGGGCGCCAGGGGAAGGCCACCTGGGCTCGGGAGCGGCGTAAGGGGCGCCGGGAGGGGACGACCGGGCGGGGACGACCGGGCGAGGGCCAGGCTGCCAACTGCCACCGCCCGGATTCAGGCACCCCGCTCCCCCGCCACGCCCGGCCCCGGCCCCGGGGCCGGCCCCGGGGCCGGCCCCGGCGGCAGCGCCAGGCACAGCGCCTCCAGCGCCCCCGCGAAGGCGTGCTCGGGCGGGGTGCCGTAGCCGAGGACCAGACCGTCGCGGGCGGGTACGGGGCTGCCGGGGTGGCGGTAAGGGGACAGGCCGTTGACGGCCAGGCCGAGGCGGGCGGCGGCGCGGAGGGTCTGCGGTTCGGTGCCGGGCGGCAGGTCGAGGACGGCGTGCAGTCCGGCGGCGATGCCGGAGACCGTGAGGTGCGGGGCGTGCGCGGCGAGGGTGGCCACCAGCTGGTCGCGGCGGCGCCGGTAGACGCGGCGGGTGCGGCGCAGATGGCGGTCGTAGGCGCCGGCGGCGAGGAATTCGGCGAAGGTGAGCTGGCTTACGGAGCCGACCCACAGTTCGCGGGTGCCCTTGGCGGCGGTCAGCGCGTCGGCGAGGTGGTCCGGAACCGCCATCCAGCCGAGGCGGAGGGCGGGCGAGAGGCTTTTGCTGACCGAGCCGAGGTAGACCACGCGGTCGGGGTCGAGTCCTTGAAGGGCGCCGATCGGTTCCCGGTCGTAGCGGAACTCGCCGTCGTAGTCGTCCTCCAGGACCAGTCCGCCGGTGGTGCGGGCCCAGTCGATGACGGCGGCGCGGCGCTCGGCGTGCAGCGGGCCGCCGGTGGGGAACTGGTGGGCCGGGGTGAGCAGGACGGCGCCCGCGCCGGTGGCGGGCAGCGCGGCGATGTCGGCGCCGTGCGCGTCGACGCCGAGCGGGACGAGGTCGCGGCCGCCGGCGGCGAGCAGTGAGCGGTGGAACTCCAGGCCGTAGGACTCGACGGCCACCGGGCCGCGCAGGACCGTGCCGAGCAGGGACAGCGCCTGGGCGACGCCGGCGACGACGATGATCCGGTGCGGGGCGGTGCGGACGCCGCGGGCGCGGGCGAGGTATTCGGCCAGCTGGGCGCGGAGTTCGGGCCGGCCGCGCGGATCGCCCACGCCGAAGGCGTCGTGGGGGGCGGCGGCCAGGGCGCGGCGGGTGGCGGCCAGCCAGTCGGCGCGGGGGAAGGCGGCGGCGTCCGGGGACGTGGGCAGCAGGTCGTAGGCCGGCCGCCGGGGCGGTGCGGCGGTGTGGTGGGGGCGCTGCCGCGGGAGGGGGGTGCCGCGGCGGGCGACCCGCGTACCGGAGCCCTGACGGGCCGTCAGCCAGCCCTCGGCGACCAGTTCGCCGTAGGCGGCGCCGACGGTATTGGGGGCGATGCCGAGGTCACGGGCGAGGCTTCGGTACGGGGGCAGCCGGGTGCCGGGCGCCAGCCGGCCGCTGCTGATGGCCTCGCGCAGGGCGCGCATCAGCCGGTCGCGTTTGGAACCGGGGCCGGCCAGCTCCAGATGGAGGTCGGCGCCCGGCGCCTGCTCCCCGCCGTCCGCACCGCTCCCCCGGGAATCGACCCGTGAATTGCCCCAACGATCCGCCATGGAAATGCACCATACCGTGGGGCTATTCGCGGCCTAACGTTCTGGTCATGACAGCGAATGAGACAGTTCGGACGGCAGTGGCAGGTCAGGCGGCGGTGGCAGTTCGGACCGGCGAGGCAGATGGGGCAGTGGGGGCGGCGGGGGCCGCAGGGACGACCGGGGCCGGTGAGCCGGTGCGGATTCCGCAGCGGATGGACTTCCCGCGCGTCGCCCCGGAGGTCTTCCGGGCCGTGCTCGCCCTCGACACCGCCGCCCGCGCCGGGCTGGACCCGGTGCTGCTGGAACTCGTACAGATCCGGACCGCACAGGTCAACGGGTGCGCGTACTGCGTGGATTACCACCTCGCCGACGCCCGGGCGGCGGGCGAGCGGGCCGAGCGCCTGGACCAGCTCGCCACCTGGGAGGACGCCAGTGTCTACACGGCGAAGGAGCGCGCGGCGCTGGCCCTCGCCGAGGCGGTCACCCGGCTCCCGGAGGGCGTTCCGGACGCCGTCTACGACGAGGCGGCGCGCCACTTCGGCGAGCGGGAGCTGGCCCAGCTGATCGCGCTGATCTTCACCGCGAACGCCTGGAACCGCATGAACGTCACCACCCGCCGGGTCCCGGGCACCCGCTGAGCACCCACGCCCGGTTGGCACCGATGCCCGCTTGGCACCCGAGCGCCCGCCCCTCGACCAGGAACCGGACACCCCCATGACCACCGGCACCACCGCCCCGCCGCTCCTCGGGGAGCGTTCCCCGGCCCGCGGGTGGGGCGCGGTCCTCGCCGTCGCGCTGGGCATCTTCGCGCTGATGACGTCGGAGTTGCTGCCGGTCGGGCTGCTCACCCCGGTCGGTGCGGCGCTGGCCGTCCCGGAAGGCACCGCCGGACTGATGGTGACCGTGCCGGGGCTGGTGGCGGCGGTGGCCGCGCCGCTGGTGACGGTGGCCACCGGGCGGCTGGACCGGCGGCTGGTGCTGGTGCTGCTGATCGGCCTGGTGGGCGCGGCGAATCTGGTCTCCGCGCTGGCCGGCCACTTCGCGGTGGTGCTGGCGGCCCGGGTGCTGGTCGGGGTCGGGGTGGGCGGTTTCTGGTCGTTGGCGGGCGGTCTCGCGGTGCGGATGGTGGAGCCGCGGCGGGTGGCGCGCGCCACCGCGGTGATCTTCGCCGGGGTGCAGACCGCGTCCGTGCTGGGGGTGCCCGCAGGCACGCTGCTCGGTGATCTGGCCGGCCGGCGGGCGGCGTTCGCGGCGGTCGGCGGGCTGGGCCTGCTGGCCGCGGCGGGGCTGGCCGTGCTGCTGCCGGCCCTGCCGCCGGAGCACGCGCCGACCCTGCGCGCCCTGCCCCGGGCGCTGCGCTCCCACCCGGCCCTGCGCACCGGGCTGGCGCTGACGTTCCTCGTCGTGACCGGGCACTTCCTGGCGTACACCTTCGTCCGGCCGGTGCTGCACGACCGCGGTACGGCCGAGGAGTTGACGGGGCTCGCGCTGCTGGCGTTCGGGGCGGCCGGGATCTGCGGGAACTTCGCGGCCGGGGCGCTGGCGGGACGGCGGCCGCGCGCCACCGCGGCCGGGCTCGCCGCGGTCCTGGCGGTGGCGCCGGCGGCGCTGGCCGCGACCGGCCGCGGTACGGCGGGCACGCTGGCGCTGCTGGTCCTGTGGGGCCTGGGGTACGGGGCGGTGTCGGTCACCTTCCAGACCTGGACGATGCGGGCGGCGCCGGCTGCCGGGGAGGCCGCGTCCGCGCTCTACGTGGCGGTGTTCAACGTGTCCATCGCCCTGGGCGCACTGTCCGGCGGTGTGCTGGTGGACGCGCTGCCGGTGGCGTCCGCGCTGTGGTCCGGGGCGGCGCTCGCGCTGGCCGCGCTGGCGACGGTCGCGGCGACGTCGTACGGCGGGCGGCGGGCCGTCGCGAAAACGGCTGCGGACGCCCGGTCCGACCGGTGATCATGGGGCCATGCGGACGACCTCAGCGCAGCCGGCGGTGCGCCGCCTCGACTTCGGTTACTTCATCCGGCCCGCGTCGGAGACCGGCGGCCCGCGGCCCCGGGTGGAGCCGGCCCTCGGCTATCTGGTGGAGCACGAGCGGGGGCTGCTCCTCTTCGACACCGGCATCGGCGCCGCCGACCCGGAGACCGAGGCCCACTACCGGCCCCGGCGCCGCCCGCTCCCGGAGGCGCTGGCCGCCGCCGGCGCGGCCCCCGGGGACATCGCGCTCGTCGTCAACTGCCATCTGCACTTCGACCACTGCGGCGGCAACCCCCTCCTCGCCGGCACGCCCGTCGTCGTCCAGGACGTGGAGCTGGCCACCGCCCGCCGCGGCGGCTACACCGTCGACGCCCTGATCGACTTCCCCGGCGCGGTCTACGAGGAGCTCTCCGGCGAGGCCGAGATCTGGCCGGGCGTCCTGGTCGTCCCGACCCCCGGGCACACCGACGGCCACCAGTCGCTGGTCGTCCGGCGCGCCGACGGCGGCACGGTGGTGCTGGCCGGACAGGCCCATGACACCGCCTCCGACCACGCGGCCGGTGAACTGGCGCGCCGGGCCGCCCTCGACGGCGCCGTCCCGCCGCTCCCGGACTACGCCCCCTGGCTCGACCGGCTCGCCGCCCTCGACCCGCGCCGCGTCCACTTCGCGCACGACGCGTCGGTGTGGGAGCCGATCGGGCTCAGCTGACGCTGGCCCCGGTACCGCCCCAGCCGGGCACCGGGGGCAGCGGCCACGGCGGCGGCACCGGGAGGCCGTTGCCGCCGACCGCCACCGGGGCGCCGGGGGCGCGGCCGGCCAGCCAGGCCAGCAGGGCGTGCCCGGGCCCGGCCGCCACCGGCCCGGCCCCCGGGGTGACGGTCCAGGTCCGGCCGAGGTCCACCGCCTCGATCCGGGCCACCGGGAACTCCCGCGCCGCCAGCGCCGGAACGGTGGTCTCCAGCGCCCGCAGCACATACCCGGCGGGCCAGTCCGCCGTCCCGTAGCCGGCGTCCAGGTCCACGTGGTGGGTCTCCAGCTCCCGCAGGCACCGGAACAGCGTGAACCACGCTGGATGCGCCCACCCGGCCAGCGCGGTGACCAGCCTGGGCCACGCTTCGGCGGGCAGTGCGCGGGCGTCCGCGATGAGCCGCCCCAGCGCCCCTCGCACGTCCGCGGCCTGCTCCGCCGCCGGGCGCCCCGCCCCGTCCGCGACCGCCCGCGCCAGCTCGTCCTTCCCGGCGCGCGGCCCGGGCTCGACGCCCGTCCGGGCGAGACCCAGCAGCCAGGTGTACACGTCGAGGCTGCGCGCCACATGGGTCAGGACGTGGCCGCGGGTCCAGCCGGGGAGCCGGGAGGGGGCGCGCACCTGCGCGTCGGTGAGCCCGCCGGCGGTCGCGCCGAACCGCGCGCCGGACCGCGTGATCTCCTCGATGAGCCGGGCCGCGCCGGCCCCGCCGCTACCCTGCACCATGGCCTCCGACTCCCCGGCCGCGCCCGCGCCCGCCGCCCCTGCCGCGTCCACCGTCATCCACCCCGTCCCCTACCACTCCCAGTGGGCCTCGCCCGGCCTCGTACCGGCGATCCTGGACGGGTCCCGGCCGGCCGCCGAGGACCCGCGCTGGGCCGAGTACGGCGCCAACGACCCCGAAGAGTACGCCTGGTGGTCCTGGCGGCTGTGCGGGGTGGCCTGCCTGCGGATGGCGCTCGGCTTCTGGCGCGGCGCCGCGCCCACCGCCATGGAGCTGGCCGCGGAGTGCCTGGCCGCCGGGGCCTACGTACGCCACGCCGAGGGGCTGCACGGCCTGATCCACGCCCCGTTCGCCGCCTACGTGGAGCGCCGCTGGGGCCTGCCCGCCCGGTCCCGGCCCGACCTCCCCCCGGCCCGGCTGCCCGCCCTGCTGCGCGCCGGGCAGTTGGTGCTGCTCTCCGTCCACCCGTCCATCCGGGACGCCGACCCGGCCCCACCGCACCGGGGCGGCCACCTCGTGCTGGCCGTCGGGGTCACGCCGGACGCGATCGTGGTCCACAACCCGTCCGGACTGCCCGGCCGCTCCCAGGAGTTCGCCCACGTCCCCTGGGAGACGCTGGACCGCGTCTACGCGCGCCGGGGCATCGTCCTGGGCCCCGGCGACTGACCGCCTCCGGGGGCACGCGCCGCCCGGCCCGGGCCGCCGCCCTACCCCGACGGGTGATGGCCAACTCCCGCTCCGACAAGGGAATATGGGGCGCACGCCAGGCGTTGGAAGGCCACGGGGGGCGGGACATGCGGGAGAGCGACAGCGCGACCGAGCGACGGCAGCGGCGGCCTCACGGCATCCCCTACGGAGCCATCGGCCTGTGCCTGGCGCTCGTGCTCAGCGTCGCCGGGATCGCCTGGGCGGCGGGGCTGGACGAGTCCGGGGTGGAGGTCGCCCCGTCCGGCGCGGACACCCTCCGCCCGGTGGCCACCCCGGCGACGGTCCCGGCCCCGCGTCCCGCGGGCCTCCCCGGCCCGGATCCGCGGTCGCGTCCGCGGTGACCGGGCCGGCCGCGCCCCAGGGCGGGCGGCCCGGCGCGGCGCCCCCACTCCCGCCTCCCCCGCTTCCTAGAGTGTCGGGACAAAAGGGGCGCACCGCCGGAGCCCTTCCCGGCTACGGCGCGCGCCCCGCCCCTCCTCCGGACGAACGAGGGCCCGCCCCATGGAGATGCACCGACCGCCCGCCCCGGCAGCGCCCAGGAACCCCGGCCTCAAACGGGACATCGGGCTGGTGGGCCTGATCTGGACCTCCGAGGGGTCCATCATCGGTTCCGGATGGCTGTTCGGCGCGCTGTTCGCGGCCCAGGCGGCCGGTACGGCGGCGCTGGTCTCCTGGGGCATCGGCGCGGTGGCGATCGTCATCCTGGCGTTCGTGCACGCCGAGCTGGGTGCGATGTACCCGGTCGCGGGCGGGACCGCGCGCTTCCCGCACTACGCGTTCGGCAGCGCGGCCGGCGCGTCGTTCGGCTGGTTCTCCTGGCTCCAGGCGGTGACCGTGGCGCCGATCGAGGTGATGGCGTCCCTCAACTACCTGAGCGTGCACGCCCCCTGGGTGCAGACCGGCAAGAACCACCTCACCCCGGCCGGCTACGGCCTCGCGGTCGCCTTCATGGCGTTCTTCGTGGTGGTGAACTCCTTCGGCATCAAATGGCTGGCCCACACCAACAGCGTGGCGACCTGGTGGAAGGTGGCCGTCCCGGTCCTGACCATCGTGGTGATGGGCGCCGCCGTCTTCCATCCCGGCAACTTCGGCCACCAGGGCTTCGCGCCGTTCGGCGCCAAGGGCGTGCTCTCCGCGATCAGCACCAGCGGCATCATCTTCGCGCTGCTCGGCTTCGAGCAGGCGGACCAGCTGGCGGGCGAGAGCCGCGATCCGGCGCGGGACATCCCCCGGGCGGTCATCGGGTCGATCCTCATCGGGGTGCTGGTGTACGTGGCGCTCCAGGTGGTGTTCATCGGGGCGCTGCCGCACAGTGCGTTCGCGCACGGCGGCTGGGCGGACCTCTCGTTCAGCGGCAAGGCGGGCCCGTTCGCCGGCCTGGCCGGCACCATCGGGCTCGGCTGGCTGGCGACCCTGCTCTACATCGACGCGGTGATCTCGCCGTCCGGGACGGGCCTGATCTACGTGACCGCCACCTCCCGGGTGTCCTACGGGCTGTCGCGGAACGGCTATGTGCCGGCCGCGTTCGAGCGCACCACCGGGCGCGGGGTGCCGTGGCTGGGGTTGCTGACCGCGTTCGTCATCGGGCTGGTCGTCTTCCTGCCGTTCCCCACCTGGCAGAAGCTGGTCGGGTTCGTGACCTCGGCGAGTGTGCTGATGTACGCGGGCGCCCCGCTCGCGTTCGGGTGCCTGCGGAAGCAGGATCCGCACCGGCCGCGCCCGTACCGGCTGCCCGGCGGGCTGTTCTGGGCGCCGGTGGCCTTCATCGTCGCCAACCTCATCATCTACTGGGCGGGCTGGGACACGCTGTGGCGGCTGGGCGTGGCGATCGTCCTCGGCTATCTGCTGCTCGGCGCCTCGGCGCTGTTCCGGCTCAACCCCAAGGTGCCGCACCCGGACTGGCGGAGCGCGCAGTGGCTGCCGGTGTATCTGCTCGGCATGGGCGTGATCTCCTGGCAGGGCGGCTTCTGCAGCACCGGCCCGGCATCCCGGGCGTCCTGCGGGGCGACGGACGCGCTTCCGCTGTGGTGGGACATGGCGCTGATCGCGGTCTTCAGCCTCGCCATCTACTTCTGGGCGCAGGCGGTACGGCTGCCGGCCGCGGAGACCCAGGAGTACATCGGGTCGGTGGAGGTGGTGCCCGGGGGGTGAGCGGGGGCCGGGCGGGGGCGGCGGCCGACGTACGTGGGGAGCGGCCGTGGTACCGGGGGAACGCCCGCCGTATCCGTACGGAAACCGGGCCTGGCGCGGCCGGAATCGCCCCCGTGCAGGGGCCGGACGGGGCGTGCGCCGGGGTTACGGTGGCACCCCGAGGGGATCCGGTCACCCGTCACCCCGCAGGGCGCCAGACGGCCGGTGAGCGCTTCCGCCCCACGTCGCTGACCTGGGCAAATGTACCCTTCCACCCTACCCTCGCAGGGACATCGGACACGGACACCGGCAGGGACATCTGCGCCGGACGACGGGACCAGGGGGCGGTATGCGCGCGACGGACGGGGAGACGGAGCCGGAACGGACCGGCGGCGAGGTGCGGGTGGAGCGGGACATCCGCACGGTGGAGGACGTACTCCGGCTGCTGGACGGCCTGTTCGCGCCGGACGCGGACCGCTGGACGGCGGGGGCGGCCGACTGGTGGGACGGCTTCTACGGCGACCGCGACCGGCCGGTGCCGTTCTTCGTCGCCGAACCGGACGAGAACCTCGTCTCCTACGTGGCGCGCGGTCTGGTCCCGCCCGGCCGGGCGCTGGACCTGGGCTGCGGTCCGGGCCGCAACGCCCTGCACCTGGCCGGGCTGGGCTTCGCGGTGGACGCCGTCGACCTCTCGCCGGCCGCCCTCGCCTGGGCCGGGGACCGGGCCCGCGCGGCCGGCGCGGCGGTCCGCTTCCACCACGGGGACGCCTTCGCCCTCACCGCCCCGGACGGCCCGCTGGCCGGCCCGTACGACCTGGTCTACGACTCCGGGTGCTTCCACCATCTGCCGCCGCACCGCCGGATCAGCTATCTCGCCCTGCTCGACCGGGTGCTGGCCCCCGGCGGCCACTTCGGGCTGACCTGTTTCGCGGCCGGGGAGATGGGGTCCGAGCTGCCCGACGCCGCGTTCTACCGCCGGTCCCGGCTGGAGGGCGGTCTGGCGTACACCCCGGAGGCGCTGCGCGGGATCTTCGCCGGGCTGACCGAGGTGGAGCTGCGCCGGATGCGCGACGAGCCCCCGGAGTCCGGGCGGTTCGGCGAACGGTTCCTGTGGACGGCGCTGTTCCGGCGGCCCGGCGGGACGGGCGGAGGCGGGGCGTAGCCGCCGGCGGGACGGCGGGAGCCGTGGCGCGTAGCCAGCCCTCGTCGGACCGGCCATCCGCCGACCGCACCGGGCGCCGCACCGACCCGACACCACCCCACGCTTTAGTAGTTGCGCAAGTCTTGGGGGTACTGTCGGGCTGTCGTCGACTCCATGGGTCGGTCCGTACAGGAGGCCAGGATGACCGCGGTCAGCTTTCCCGTGCGCGGGACCACGCGCGCCAAATCGGCCTGGGGCAGGATGCTCGGGCGCGGGTCGCTGGTCCGGCGGCTCGACTGGATACTGTTCGGCGCCGCGTTCGCGCTCTCCGGGATCGGCGCGCTGCTGGTCTTCTCCGCGACCCGCGGCCGGATGCAACTCAACCAGGGCGACCCGTACTTCTTCGTGGTCCGGCATGTGCTCAACACCGGCATCGGCCTGGCCCTGGGCGCGCTGACCCTCTGGTACGGGCACCGGCGCCTGCGCGACACCGCCGCCGTGCTGTACGCGGTGACGGTGCTGCTGGTGGCGCTGGTGCTGACGCCGGTCGGCGCGACCATCAACGGCTCCCGCCGGTGGATCCTGATCGGCGGCGGGATGTCGGTGCAGCCCGCCGAGTTCGTCAAGATCGCGATCGTGGTCGCCCTGGCGGTGGCGCTCACCGCCCGGGTGGACGCCGGTGATCTGACCGCGCCGGACCGGCGCGGCATCGTCCGGGCACTGGCCCTGGGCGGTGTGCCGGCCGTACTGATCCTGCTGACGCCGGATCTGGGGCAGGTCATGGGCATCGCGGCGATCGTGCTGTGCATGCTGGCCGCGGCGGGGGCGCCGAAGCGGTGGATCCTGGGGCTGCTGGGGACCGGGCTGGCCGGCTGCCTGGCGGTCTGGCAGTTCCATCTGCTGGACCAGTACCAGATCAACCGGTTCGCGGCGTTCGCCGACCCGCAGCTCGATCCGTCGGGCGTCGGCTACAACACCAGCCAGGCCCGGATCGCCATCGGCGCCGGCGGCCTGACCGGCTCCGGGCTCTTCCACGGCGCCCAGACCAACGGGCAGTTCGTGCCCGAGCAGCAGACCGACTTCGTCTTCTCGGTCGCCGGCGAGGAGTTGGGCTTCCTCGGCGCGGGCCTGATCATCGTCCTCATCGGGGTGGTGCTCTGGCGGGCCTGCCGGATCGCGCGGCAGTGCCCCGATCTGTACGGCACGGTCGTCGCGGCCGGGATCGTCGGCTGGCTGGCCTTCCAGGCGTTCGAGAACATCGGCATGAACCTCGGCATCATGCCGGTCACCGGGCTGCCGCTCCCGTTCGTCAGCTACGGCGGCTCGTCGATGTTCGCCGGCTGGGCCGCCATCGGTCTCCTCCAGTCGATAAAGACCCAACGCCTCATGTCGGCCTGATCGGGCGGCCGGCGCCGGGGCGGTGGGCTTACGGTCGCGCCGGCGGGCCCCGGCGACGGGCCCCGGCGGCGCTCCGGCGGGCTCAGCGCGCCGCGATCCCGCTCGTGACGATGGCGGCCTTGAGGGGGGAGGCCACCTCAGTCCACGGCTGGGCGAAGCCGTTGCCGCCGCCGTGCGCGATGACGTTGCCTCGGATGTGGGCGCCCTTGGCGTCCCCGGCGTAGAAGGGCCCGCCCGAGTCCCCGCACTGGCCCAGGGAACTACGGTAGACGTGGGGCCGGGCAGGCGCCGATCGGAGACCTTCCCGTACGTGAACCGGCGGCCTGCGGTCTCGACGGTGGCGCCGTTCTCCCAGCAGTGCCCGGCGGTGGTCACGAACACCGTGCCGCCGCTCTCGCGCACCGCGTAGCCGGACGAGCAGATCTCGCCGTTGCCGGCGAGGCCGGAGCCGCCGCTGGAACGGCGGGGTTTCGTCCCGCCGGCCGCATACGAGCCGCCCGCCCCGGGCACCACACGCCGGGTCGCGGTGCGTTCAGCGGGACCTGCGGGGGTCACGGCCGTCCTCCAGGGCGTCCGCTCCCGCCGGGCGTAATTCTGTTGTCTTCGGCCGTGCCGCACCGGCACATTGGGCATCAGGACCACCGGCCCCGGTGCCGTTATCGCATCAACCCACCCCCCATCTGCCTCGCCGCTCGCCCGGCATCTTCGCCCCCGCCTGCCCACGTCCCCTTCCTTGCCGTGCGCGGGCCCGGCATCCGCCCCGACCGAGAGGAGATGACCTCGATGAAGGCCACCCCGACCGTGTTAGGCGTCGTCACCGAACCGGCACCGCCCGGCTGGTGGAAGGCCAACCGGCACAAGTTCTTCGGCATCGCCGGTCTGCTGACCGGCTACTGGATCGGCACCCACCTCCACGGCGCCCCGGACCAGCGGCCACCCGGCCCCCGCCCGGCCCACAGCGCCCCGGCATCGACCGCCCCGGGCGCCGACCACGGCACCCACCCGGCCCTCGACCGGTCAGCGGGGTGAGGCGGGCCTGACGGCAGGAGGCGTGGCAGGTGACGGGCGGACCGATTCGCGGTCCTGTCGTCACCCTGCCGTCACCCTTCCGTCCGCTGCGCGGCGAATATCCCGCGCAGACGGCTGCCGTTGGCGATGGCCAGTACGCCCAGCAGTGCGAGCCCGCAGACGCCCTGTTCTATCTTCAGCCAGAGCGGGAACGGTCCGGGGAGCGCGATGATCACGGCGATGGCGGCCGTCATGACCGCCGAGACGATCCGCAGCCGGCGGTAGGCGCCTCGCGAGCCCCTGGCCGTACGGACCGCGAAAGCGAAGGTCAGCAGGGCGCTGAGGACGACGATGCCGGCGCGCACCCACACCGCGTCGTTCACGGCCGCGGCGTCACCGCGCAGCAGACAGATCACCGCGAGGGTGAGCACACTGAGGGCGAGGTAGCCGCCGACGAGCAGCTTGACGCTGCGCAGGGCGGCCACGCTGCGCGGGTGGCGCAGCGCTTCGGCGGGAACCGCGGTGGGGCGCGCGCTCCGGGCGTTCATCGTCATCATCCTTCGGTCGTGGGCGAGTTGGCGGCGGAGGGGCCTCGCGCCCTGCCCCGCACGGTCGCTTTCAGCATCCGCCCGCCGTACGGCGCGTTCATCACCCTCGCGGACGACTCCCGCGGCGCTCCGTCTCAGGGATGGATCGGGGCCGACCCGTACGGGCCGCGCCACCGCGTCTCAGGGTCACCCCCGCCCCGGCGCCGACCACCGCCCGGTCGGGCCCACGCCCGGCCCGGCGCCGCCCGCCATCCGCCGACCACCGCCCCGCTCAGTCCCGCCGATCCCGCGCCGCGTCCGCCTCCCCGCCGCCGTTCCCCCAGCCCCGTTCCAGCAGATCGAAGATCTCGCGCATGGCGCCGTCGGGGTCGTCGGTACCGCGGACCAACTGCGGCGCCTGGAGGGCGAAGCGGGCCAGCGCGGCGCACCGCAGATCGCCCTCGGCCGCCCCGGCGGCCTCGGCGAGCGCGGCGGCCAGCGCGGTCTCGTGGCGCAGCCACATGCGGTCCTGGTAGTCGCGCAGCGCCGGGGTCGTCTCGACCATCGCGTAGAAGTCCTTGACGTCCGGTTCGTCGCTGTGCAGGTCCAGTCGGGTGCACATCAGGTGCTCGCACAGGGCGTCCAGGGCGGAGCGGCCGGGCGCCCGGTCGCGGACCGCGGCGACCATGCCCGCCTCCAGATCCTCGTCGAGGTCGAAGACCAGCGACTCCTTGCTGGGGAAGTGCTTGAACAGCGTGGTCACCGACACATCCGCCGCCTCCGCGACCTCCCGCACGCCGACGCTGTCGTAGCCGCGCTCCAGGAAGAGCCGCAGGGCCGCGTCCGCCAGCGCCTGGCGGGTGCGGGCCTTCTTGCGCTCTCGGCGCCCCATCGTCTCGGTCATGGGAGCCATCCTAGCCGCACGGTTTAACCGATCAGCATGTTGCACCGCTACGAAAGTTTAGCGGTTGCACTTTTGGTGCTCCCTGTGCTCTTCTTGCCATGGGCCGCCGCACCGGGGCCGCGCCGATCCGGCGCCGCCCGTACCGCCCGGCCTTTCCACGTTTTCGACGTCCCTTTCTCCGAACCGGGGGGTTCCCTCATGTCCAACACGTCCGCACACCCGCCCGCCCACCGGTCCGCGCCCCTGACCGCCTCCCGGGACGGCCGTCCGCCCCGGATAGCGATCGCCGGCGGCGGCCTCGGCGGCCTGGTCTGCGCCCGCGTGCTCCAGCTGCACGGGCAGCCCGTCACCGTCCTGGAGCGCGAGTCCTCGCCCACCGCCCGTACACAGGGCGGCAGCCTCGACCTCCACCCCGGCAGCGGGCAGGACGCGCTGCACGCCTGCGGCCTGTTCGAGCAGTTCAGCGCCCTGGCCCGGCCCGAGGGCCAGGAGTACCGGCTGATGGACCGCACCGGCGCGATGCTGCGCCACCTGGTGCCCGAGGAGGGCGAGCCGGCCCGGCCGGAGATCGACCGCGGCCAGCTCCGCGGCCTGCTGCTGGACTCCCTCGCCGAGGGCACCGTGCGCTGGAACGCCGGCGTGGAGGCCGTCACCCCGCTCGGCGACGGCACCTGCCGGGTGACCCTCGCCGACGGGACCACCGAGGACTACGACCTGGTCATCGGGGCCGACGGGGCCTGGTCGCGGGTCCGGGCCGCGGTCTCCGGCGCCCGGCCCGACTACACCGGCGTCGCCTTCATCGAGTCGTACGTCAGCGACTGCGACCGCCGCCACCCCGAGCTCGCCGCCCTCGTGGGCCCCGGCACCCTGATGGCCAAGGACGGCGGCCAGGGGCTGTTCGCCCAGCGCAACAGCAACGGCCAGATCCGGGTCTACAGCGCCTTCCGGGCCCCCGAGGACTGGCACGCCGGCCTCGACCTGACCGACCCGGAAGCCGTCCGCGCCCATCTCCTGGCGCGCTACGCGGGCTGGGACGAGAGCCTGCTCGCACTGCTGCGGTGCGGCGACGCCGAGTTCATCCCCCGCCCGCTGTACGCGCTGCCCGTACCGCACACCTGGGAGCACGCCCCCGGCCGCACCCTGCTCGGCGACGCCGCCCACCTGATGCCGCCGCTCGGTGTCGGCGCCAACCTCGCCATGCTGGACGGCGCCGAACTCGCCCAGGCGCTGGTCCGCGAGGAGTCCGTCGCGGACGCGGTGCGCGCCTACGAGAAGGTGATGCTGCCGCGTTCGGTCGAGACCGCCGCCGAGTGCGCCGAGGGCCTGGCCCATCTGCTCCCGGAGTCCCCCGGCGCCGAGCAGCCGTACCCGGAGATCCCCGGTATGCGCGCCGTCTGACGCCAACCGGTGCCGGCCGACACCGCCGCCGACCGCCCAACTGCACCCGTTCCGCAGCGGTGTTGAGACATTTCCACAGCCCGCCCAGGGCCGGAATGGCTTTAGTATCCTGCGAGAACGCGAAGAAGGTGGGCCATGACGATCACGGGGGACGTCACCGTCGTCGTGCACGACGACGCCGGTGACGAGCAATTGGACGCGACGACCCGTCAGCTGGCGGACGAGTTGCGGGAGCTGGAGCTGCCGGAGGTCGCCCGGGCGCGGCAGGCGGGCGCGGCCGGCGGCAAGAGCGGGCTGGTGGAGTCGGTCAGCACGCTGGTGCTCGGCGGCGGCTTCTCGGTCGCCGTCCTGCGGTCGGTGACCCGCATCGTGCAGGACGTGATCCGGCGCAGCGGCGCCCGCAAGGCCGTCCTGGTGAGCGGCGGGCACCGGCTGGAGATCCAGGGGGCGTCGAAGCGGACGACGGACGCGGCGGTGGACGCCTGGATACAGGCGGTGGCCGCCGAGGCGGACCCGTCGGCGGGCGGCGCGGGCCGCCCGGGAGCGGCGCGCCCCGCCGCGCTGGAGGGCCCCGCGGGAGACTCCTGATGCGCCGGCCCGGCCGCGCCCGGCCCGGCGGTGCGCCGCGGACGGCGGGAGGCCCCCGTGGGTGACCGCCGTGCGCTGCTGATCGCCACCGAGCGCTATCTCGACGACTCCCTGCCCCAGCTCCGTTCACCGGTCCAGGACGCCCGCAAGCTGGCCGCGCTCCTGGAGGACCCGGACGTCGGCCAGTTCGACTCCGTCCAGGTGATGGTCGACGAGTCCAAGGAGGTCATCGAGGCGGCCGTCGAGCGGCTCTTCCAGGACAGCGGGGTGGATCTCGCGCTGGTCTACCTCTCCTGCCACGGGCTGAAGGACGGCCGGGGGCGGCTGCACTTCGCGACCGTGCGGACGGTACGGGAGACGGTGCGGTCCACGTCGGTCTCGGCGGAGTTCATCAAGGAGTCGATGGAGTACAGCCGGGCCCGGCAGAAGATCGCGCTGCTGGACTGCTGCTTCTCCGGCGCGTTCGGCAAGTCCAAGGGCGGCGGCGCGGCGGCGGACGACATCCCCCGGCAGTTCGTGGACCACCGCGGCAGCTATGTGATCACCGCCGCCGACTCCGTCCAGGAGGCGCTGGAGGACGAGATACCGGGCGGCGGCCCGGCCGAATGGAGTTCGGTCTTCACCCGCGCCGTGATCGAGGGGCTGAGCACCGGCCGCGCCGATCTCGACGAGGACGGCTGGGTCACCGCCCAGGAGCTGTACCAGTACGTGGCCGACGCCGTGGCCCGTACGCACGAGCAGAAGCCCACGTTCTTCGGCAGCGACATCCAGGGCGGCACCCGGCTGCGGCTGTCCAAGGCGTCCCCGCACGCGCACCGCCCGTTCCACGGCCTCACCGAGACCGGCGGCACGGCCGCGCCGGCCACGGTGGATCAGCTGCTGCCGCCGCTGGCGGTGACCCCCGACCGCGGTCTGGCCGCCGGGGACGGGCGGGAGAACGGGCGGCTGATCGCGCCGGTCGGCCGCTCGCACCGCACCGAGGGCCGCCGGGTGCAGACCCACTACGTCGACCTGTCCGGCGGCGCCGGGCACGTCGCGGTGGCCGGCGGCCCGCGCAGCGGCAAAACCCTGCTGCTGCAGACCCTGGTGACCTCCCTCGCGCTGACCCACACCCCGCACGAGGTCGAGTTCCACTGCATCGACTTCGGCGGCGGCGGACTGCACCGGCTCACGCATCTGCCGCACGTCCGCGGCTTCGCCCGGCGCCAGGACCCGGACGGGGTGCACCGGATGGTCGCGCAGGCCGTGGCGCTCAACACCCGCCGCGAGAACGACTTCCAGCGGCTCCCGGCGATCGACTCCATCGAGGCGTACCGCGGCGCGCGGGCCCGCGGGCAGCTCGCCGACCAGCCGGTGGCCGACCTCTTCCTGCTCGTCGACGGCTGGCCGGAGTTCGCCGAGAACTTCCAGGACCTCGCGATGGCGCTGCACGGCGTCGCCGCCACCGGCCTGCGGCACGGCGTCCACCTGATGGTCAGCACGTCCCGCTGGGCGGCCCTCCCCCGGCCGCTGCTGGACGTCATGCTGACCCGCTTCGAGCTGGCCCTCAGCTCCCCCGACGAATCGCTGATCCACCCGGAGCTGGCCGCCCAGCTGACCCCGGCCACGCCCGGGGTGGCGCTGTGCAGCGACCGGGCCGAGAAGCGGTACGTCCATATCGCGCTGCCGCGGACCGACGGCGTGGCCGCGGTGCACGATCTGGCGTCCGCCGCGGCCGAGCTGGGCGCCCGGGTGCGCGGCGGCTGGGCGCCGCACGCCACGGATGAACCAGCCGCGCCCGCCGCCGTCCCCCAGGAGGGGCGGTCCTTCGCCGACCTGCTGGGGCTCGGTGACGCCAGTACGTTCGAGCCCTCGCGGCTCTGGGGCCGGCGGGCGCCCGAGGAGCGGCTGCGGGTGCCGATCGGGGTCACCCCGGACGGGCAGCCGGCGTTCCTGGATCTGCGGGAGGCCGCCCTGGGCGGGATGGGCCCGCACGGCCTGTGCGTGGGCGCGACCGGCTCCGGCAAGTCCGAGCTGCTGCGCACCCTGGTCCTGGCGCTGGCGGTCACCCACTCCTCGGAGCACCTCAACTTCGTCCTCGCGGACTTCAAGGGCGGCGCGACGTTCGCCGGTATGGCGGAGCTGCCGCACGTCGCGGCGGTCATCACCAATCTCGCCGACGACAGCACGCTGATCGGCCGGATGCGGGAGGCGCTCACCGGCGAGCTCCAGCGCCGCCAGGAAGTCCTGCGGGACGCCGGCAACTACGCGAACGTCCACGACTACGAGCGGGCCCGGGCCACCGGAGTGCCGCTGGCACCGCTGCCCTCCCTCGTCGTCATCGTCGACGAGTTCGGTGAACTCCTCACATCCGAGCCGGACTTCATTGAGATGTTCGTGCAGATCGGCCGGATCGGCCGCTCGCTGGGCGTCCATCTGCTGCTCGCCTCGCAGCGCCTGGAGGAGGGCAAGCTGCGCGGCCTGGACACCTTCCTCTCGTACCGCATCGGACTGCGGACGTTCTCGTCGAGCGAGTCGCGCGCCGTCCTGGGCGTGCCGGACGCGTACCACCTGCCGAGCACGCCCGGTGTGGCCCTGCTCCGGTACGACGGCGACGCCCTGCTGCGCTTCAAGAGCGCCTACGTGTCGGCGGCGCACCGCCCGCCGGGGGCGCGCCGGACGGCCGGGGACGCCGCCGATCCGCTGGCCGACACCGTGCTGGACGTCCTCGTCCGCAGGATGGCGGGCCAGGGGCCGCCGGCGCACCAGGTGTGGCTGCCGCCGCTGGACGAGCCGCCGACACTGGACCAGCTGCTGCCGCCGCTCACCGCCTCCGCCGAGCGCGGTCTGCACGCGGACGCGTACCCCGGGGAGGGCCGGCTGGCGGTGCCGGTCGCGCTGCTCGACAAGCCGTACGAGCAGCGCCGGGAGCTGATGGTGCTGGATTTCGCCGGTGCGGCCGGGCACGGGCTGATCGTGGGCGGTCCGCAGAGCGGCAAGTCGACCGCGCTGCGCACGCTGATCGCCGCGTTCGCGCTCACCCACACCCCGCGCGAGGCGCAGTTCTACGCGGTGGACTTCGGCGGCGGCGGGCTCGCCGACCTGGCGGGGCTGCCGCATGTCGGCGGGGTCGCCTCCCGGCTGGACCCCGACCGGGTGCGCCGGACGATCGCGGAGGTCGGCGCGGTGCTGGACCACCGCGAGGAGTTCTTCCGCGCCCACGGCGTCGATTCGATCGCCACCTACCGGCGGCGCCGGGCCGCCGGGGAGTTCGCCGGGGAGCCGTGGGGCGATGTGTTCCTGGTGATCGACGGGCTCGCCTCGTTCCGCTCGGACTTCGACGAGCTGGACGCCGCCCTGTCGGACATCGCCGGGCGCGGGCTGGCCTTCGGCGTCCATGTGATCGTCACCGCCAACCGCTACGGCGAGATCCGCCCGGCGCTGCGCGATCTGCTGCTCAACAGGGTCGAGCTGCGGCTGGGCGATCCGTTCGAGTCGGAGATCGACCGGCGGCAGGCGCGCAACGTCCCGGCCGGCCGCCCGGGCCGCGGCCTGTCGGCGGAGCGGACGCACTTCCTGACCGCGCTGCCGCGCGTCGACGACACCGCCGAGAGCGACAACCTCGGCCTGGCGCTGGGTGAACTGGTCGGGTCGGTGCGTGAGCACTGGACGGGTCCGGGGGCGCCGCCGGTGCGGATGCTGCCGGCGGTGTTCCCGGCCGGCGAGCTGCCGGAGCCGGAGCGGGCGCCGGGCGGCGGGCGGCGGTGCGTGATCCCGTTCGCGATCGACGAGGCGGCGCTCGCCCCGGTCGCGATCAACTTCGAGGCCGACCCGCTGCTGGTGGTGTACGGCGAGTCGGAGTCCGGCAAGTCGTCGCTGCTGCGGCTGCTGGCCCGGCAGGTCACCGAGCGGCACGGCGTGGACGAGGCGCTCGTGGTGGTCGGCGACTACCGCCGGGCGCTGCTGGGCGCCGTCCCGGAGGGGCATCTGTTGGCGTACTGCTCCAACGGGCCGGCGCTGGCGGAGACCGTCCGCGCGCTCGCCGAGGCGCTGGGCCGGCGGATGCCGGGGCCGGACGTCACGACGGAGCAGCTGCGCGCCCGCAGCTGGTACGACCAGCCGGACGTGTTCGTGCTCGTCGACGACTACGACCTGGTGGCAACCAGCACCGGCAATCCGCTCCAGCCGCTGCTGGAGTATCTGCCGTTCGCCCGGGATCTGGGGCTGCGGATGGTCCTGGCGCGCAGTTCGTCCGGCGCCGGGCGGGCGGGGTTCGAGCCGGTGCTGCTGCGCACGATGGAGCTGGGCGCGCAGGCGCTGCTGTTCTCCGGCGATCCCGCGGAGGGGCCGCTGGCCGGTCCGCACCGGCCGGTGCGGCTGCCGCCGGGCCGGGCGCGGTTCATCCCCCGCCGACGGGACGTACGGCTGGTGCAAACGGCCTGGTTGCCGAGCGAATAACGGCCGGGACTACGGGCGGACGGGCGGCCGCCGGAGGTCGATTTGCGCCGGTCCGGGGGCGGTGTGCGACAGTGGACAGCCGGGCCGGTCGGGCCCGCCGCCGGGTGCGGCGGTGGCCACCGGATCCCCCGACAACCCCCATCTCCTGGACGACGGTTCCGCCGCGCTCGCGCGCGCGGAACCGGGCCGTCCACCTGCCCGTCCGTCCTCCCCTCCCCAGCGAGCGATCCCTTCCCAGAGAGCGATGCAGGCGACCACTCTTCTTCCCCGGACCGCGGACCTGTTCACCCAGGGCCTGGAGCGGCAGGCCGGCTCGGCGCTGCTGCGTTTCGGAGCCGCGCGGCGGCGCCCGGCCGACCGGATCAGCTGGTCCGGCGACGGCGCGGTGGCCTGGCTGGACGCGCCGCGCGGCCATGTCTGGAGCGTCGGCGAGCCGGCCGCGGCGGCCGGTCTCGTCCTCCGCGCCGCCCATCAACTCCCGGACACCGTAAGGGAGTTCACCGGTCCGCGCGGCACCGAGGCGCTGCTCGGCCGCCATCTGGTGGTGACCGACCCGGTGTCCTGGGTGTTCCGCTGGACGCTCGCCGAGCCGCCGGCCCACCCCGCCGAGGACCGGGTGGTGGCACTGGGCGCCGCGCACCACGGCGAGCTGCTGGACTTCCTCACCGAGCACAGCCCGGCGCATTCGACCGGGCCCGGCTCCGCGGACGTACGCCTGTGGGCGGGCATCCGCGGCGCGGACGGGCACCTGGTGGCCTGCGGCGCGCTGAGCACCCTGCGGGACAGCGGGGCGCCGCTGATGGCGTCGGTGGCGACCGACGCGGCGCTGCGCGGCCAGGGCCTGGGGGCGGCGCTGACGTCCTGGCTGACCCGTTACGCGGTGCGCCGGCACGGCTTCTGCACCCTGTGGCAGCTCGCCGACAACGCCCCGGCCGAGCGGCTCTACACCCGGCTCGGCTACCGCAACGAGGACCCGTGCGTGTCCGCGCGGATCAGTGGGCGCTGACCGGTCCGGCGGCGGCCGGGGCGCGGTGCCGGTGCGGCCGGTGGTGCAGGCGGCCGGCCAGGCGGCCGCCGCCCTGCGGGTGCGGCGGCGGGCAGGCGTCCGTGAGGAAGAACGTGTACGCGACGACCTGGAGCAGCCAGCGGTTGAAGGCGACGAGGGGGCCGAACTGCCGCCGGGGGTAGCGGCCGGTCCGCAGCAGCGCGGCGGCGGGCGAGGTGAAGGCCAGCACCACCACGATGAGCAGCGCGAGGAACGCCGAGAGCCCGCCGAGCCACCACACGAGCCGGAACGCCAGCACGAACACCAGCAGCAGCGCGAGCTGCGGCAGCGCGCGGAGCCGTGACACCGGCAGCAGCAGCCCGCGCGGCAGCCGCTCCGGGCGGTCGATGAACAGCCGGGCGGGGTAGTCGGGCACGGCGCCGAGGCTGAACGGCGGATAGCGGTCGGTGGCCAGCGCCCCGTACGAGTAGAAGGCCACCCGCCAGGCCCAGCGGAGCGCGCCGGTGGTGAGGAAGAACAGCGGCCGCGGATAGCGGCCGGTGCACAGGACCACCGGGAACGCCAGCGCGGTGGCGATCAGGAAGCCGATCGTCAGCGCGGAGAGCAGGACGTGGTGCGGGACGAGCAGCAGCCACTTGATCGCCCACAGCCAGCGGGACAGCGGTTCGTCCAGCTCCGCCTCGACCCGGACCGGCTGGTACTCCTCGGCGAGCGTCGCCATGGCCGTCAGCTCCCTCCGCCCGGGGGGCACCCGGGGGATGCGGGGGGCTCACACGGGGCGGGCCCCTCCTTGCAGCGTAGCCGGTGCCGGGCGCCCCTGGGCGGGACCGTCCGGCACCGGCCTACGGGCCGGGCACCGCCTTCCCAGGTCAGCCGCGGGCCGGCTGCTCCGGGATGGCCGGGCGGCCGGACTGCTTGGTCTCGGCGCCGTGGGCGAAGGCTCCGGCGTCGGCGGAGTCGCGGTGCGGGCGCTGCTGGGCCTCCAGGCGCGGCAGGACGCGGCGGAGGTCGTCGAGGAAGAGGTCGCCGAGGTCGTGGCCGAAGCCGTTGCGGATGACCACGCGGAGCGCGGCGAGGTCGGTGCGGTTGGCGGGGAAGGTGTAGGCGGGCACCTGCCAGCCGCGTTCGCGCAGCGCGGCGGAGACGTCGAAGACGGTGAAGTTGGTGATGTCCTCGCGGACCCGGAAGGCGAAGACCGGGAGCTGGCTGCCGTCGGTGAGGAGGGTGAACGGGCCCATCGCGGCGATCTCGGCGGCGATCCGGGTGGCGACGTCCCGGCTGGTCCGCTGGACGGCCCGGTAGCCGTCGAAGCCCAGCCGCAGGAAGTTGTAGTACTGGGCGATGACCTGGGCGCCGGGCCGGGAGAAGTTCAGGGCGAAGGTCGGCATATCGCCGCCGAGGTAGTTGACGTGGAAGACCAGGTCCTCCGGGAGGGCCTCGGCGTCCCGCCACAGCGCCCAGCCGACACCGGGCATGACCAGGCCGTACTTGTGGCCGGAGGTGTTGATGGAGGCGACCCGCGGCAGCCGGAAGTCCCACTCCAGCTCGGGGTCGAGGAAGGGGGCGATCATCGCGCCGGACGCGCCGTCCACGTGGAGCGGTATGTCGATGCCGGTGCGCTCCTGGAGGGCGTCGAGGGCCGCGGAGATCTCGGCGACCGGCTCGTAGGCGCCGTCGAAGGTGGAGCCGAGGACGGCGACCACGCCGATGGTGTTCTCGTCGCAGAGTGCGACGGCCTCCTCCGGGGAGAGGGTGAAGCGGTCGCCCTCCATGGGGACGTAGCGCGGTTCGACCTCGAAGTAGTTGGCGAACTTCTCCCAGCAGATCTGGACGTTGATGCCCATGACCATGTTGGGGCGGTCGGCGGGCTTGCCCTCGGCGCGCCGGCGGTGCTGCCAGCGCCGCTTGAGGGCGAGGCCGGCCAGCATCGCCGCCTCGCTCGATCCGGTGGTCGAACAGCCCACCGCGGTATGGGGGTCGGGGGCGTGCCAGAGGTCGGCGAGCATATGCACGCAGCGCGCCTCGATCTCGGCGGTCTGCGGGTACTCGTCCTTGTCGATCATGTTCTTCTCGGCGCACTCGGCCATCAGCCGCTGGGCCTGCGGTTCGGCCCAGGTGCTGACGAAGGTGGCGAGGTTGAGCCGGGCGTTGCCGTCCAGCATCAGTTCGTCGTGGACGATCTGGTAGGCGGTGTCCGGGTCCATACCGCCGGCCGGCAGCTCGTAGCGGGGGACGTGGACGGGCTGGCGGCTGAAGACCGGGTTCACGTTGAGGTGCGGGCGGCTGTCGCGGTGCTGGTGCGGGCGCTTCAGAGGCATGAGTGTCCTTTTCGGTGCGTACCGGTCCGTGCGGCGAGCGGCCCGGCCGGCTCTCCCGCCCGGCCTGGCCGGTTCACGCGCGGCGGCCAGGGTAACGGCTGTGACTGTGCGGGGGTGGTGGGGTTGCGCCACGGCGCCACGGCCCGCGGCTCACCACCGCCCGCGGCGGTCAATTCCGGCCAGCCGGCACGGAATTGGCCATTCCGTAAAGACGGTCGTTTCGCGGCCTGACCGGTGTGGAAAATCTCGGTGACGCGCAATCCGGTGAATGGGAAAGAATTTCCGCGCAACGGAAGCTTTCTACGGGAGGGGTCTCCGGTGAGAAGCGAGTGCGAGGGCACCACGTGCGAAATGTCCGGGTTACGGGCGTTGGACGCCTCCGGGATCCGGCAATTCGCCGAGCGGGGCTATCTCGTCCTCCCCGGATTCCTCCCCGATACGCTGGTGAAGCGGCTCGCCGCGGAGACCGACCACTGGGTGGACAGCGGACTCAAGGAGCGCTCGATAGCGGCCTGCCGCGATTCCACCGGAACGGGCGCACCGCCACCGCTCATGGAGCTGGAAATGCCCGCCCACGGCGAACTCCTCGGATATCGGCCGCTGCTGGACATTCTGGCGCGGCTGCTCGGCCCGGTCTTCGCCTTCCACCATCTGCACAGCGACCGCCGCCCGCCGGACTCCGCCGGAAAAGCCTGGCACCACGATTACGAGGAGGACCGGCCGGGCCCGCGCACCCATACGATGGTGCACGCCCTGCATTACCTCGGCGGGCTGGACCCGTCCGTCGGAAGTCTCGCCGTCCTCCCCGGATCCCACCGGGAGATCGCCGGGAAAACCGCCCGAGAACATCTCGGCACCGCCCCGCTCCCCGGCGAAGTGGTCATCGACCGCCTGCCGCCCGGCTCGACGGTGCTGATCCATTCCGCCGTCTTCCACGCCCGCCGCCCCTCGCCTGAGCCCGGTATTCTTCCGCGGTACATGGTCGACAGTTCCTATTGCCAGGGCGGAATCCGCTGGCGCCCGGTGAAACCGTACTGGCGGTCCATGCTGCGCCGGGCGAGGGAACTGAGCCTGGCGCACGGCCAGTGGCCGGAACTTTTCGCGGAACATCACTTCACCGCATACCCCGGCCGACCCGAGTGGATGAGAATTCTGGAAACCGTCAGCTTCGACGCCGTTCTGCGGCAGTTCCGCACCGACCACCCGCCGGACCGGGCGCACGACGGCAACACCAACGACGAGGCCGAGGGGCACGTCCGCAACGCCGAGCGCCTGCTGGGCCGGTGGACCCGGGTCCTGCTGAGCCGGCGGGACGTCCTCGGGGTGATGCTGCCCTGGCACCTGGGCGAGGGCGGCGGCCGAGAACTCGTCCCGCGCACCGGGCTGACCGTCGCCGACGCCGCCGCCCTGCTCCGCGGCCGGCAGCGGCAGGACGACTACGCGCGCACCAACCCGGTCTGCTGGGCCAAGCTGCTGCACCACCGCGCCGCGCCGCCCACCCCGCTCTTCCTCAGCGCCCGGGCCGTCACCGGCGAGGACTACGACGGCCTGCGGGTGAAGGACGGCCTCACCCACCTCGACGGCCTGCACCGCATGCTCGCCTGGGCGGCCTGGGCCCAGCTCCCCGAGGGCGAGAGCATCCCCGCCTACGTGGCCGGTCTAGCCGCGGCCGACGTACGGCATGGCGCTCGGCAAGACCAGCACCGACTGGACGTTCACCCCGACCGGCAGGTTGGCCATCGTGACGACCATGTCCACGACATGGCGGACGTCCATGGTCGGCTCGACCCGCGTGCTCCCGTCGGCCTGCCGGACGGCGGGCTGCTCCCGGCCGACCGGGGTGACGTTTCCGACGTCGATCTGGCCGCAGGCGATGTCGTACCGGCGGCCGTCGAGCGAGAGCGAGCGGGTCAGCCCGGCGACGGCGTGCTTGGCGGCGGTGAAGGCGATCGAATCCGGCCGCGGGACCTGCGCTGACGGCGCCCCGTTGTTGATGATCCGGCCGCCGCGCGGGGACTGCTCCTTCATGAGGCGGAACGCCGCCTGCGCGCACAGGAACGAGCCGGTGGCGATGGAATCCATCACCCGGTGCCAGTCCGCCACCGCCACCTCCTCGGTGGGAATGTAGGGCATGGTGTCGGCGGCGTTGTTGAAGAGCAGATCGAGCCGGCCGAAGCGTTCCCGGACGGCCGCGAAAAGGCGGGTGACGGAATCGGGATCGGTGACATCGGCGGTGATCGGCACCGCCCGGTCGGAATTCGCTCCGGCGAGCCGAGCGGTTTCCGCCAGCGGCGCGGACCGGCGGCCCGCCAGCACCACCGTCCAGCCGTCCGCTATCAGCCCGAGCGCGCACGCCCGCCCGATTCCGCTGCCGGCTCCGGTAATCACGGAAATCTTCTCGGCCATGCCCGCTTCTCCTCCGCTCGACGGGGAACGCATGGACGGGGAGTCTGCGGTCCGCCGCCCGCCACTGTCAACAGCGCATTCCCGCACCACCGGAAAAAGGGGAGCCCGATGGAAAACGCCGAAAAGGCCCGCGCAGGCACCACCGTCATCCGCACCGGACCGCCCCGCACCGACACCGTTCCAACTCTCCCGCCCATCCCGGAAAACGCCCCCGGGCTGCACGCGACGCACCGCAGCCGCGCCCTGTTCGACCGCGCCAAGAAGTCCCTCGCCGGCGGCACCAGTTCCTCGTCCCGTATCACCACCACCGGCCGGGAGCAGCACCCCCTCTACATAACCCGCGGCTCCGGACCCCGTATCTGGGACCTCGACGGAAACCACTACCTCGATTTCCTCCTCTCCTACGGCAGCGCGATCCTCGGCCACGCCCATCCCCTGCTCACCGACGCGCTGACGGGCGTACTGGCGACCGGCACCATGTTCGGCACCTGCAATGTGCCCGAGGTCGAACTGGCCGAAAAAATCTGCGCGTTGGTGCCCTGCGCCGATCTCGTCCGGTACGCGAACTCCGGTTCCGAGGCCGTCCAGGGCGCCGTCCGGGCCGCCCGCGGCTTCACCGGCCGCAGCAAGATCCTCAAGTTCGAGGGCCACTACCACGGCTGGGCCGACACCCTCGCGGTCTCCAGCAAGCCGTCGGCGGCCGAGGTCGGCCCGTACGACGCGCCGGCCCGGCTGCCGCACTCGCACGGCATCCCGCCCGGTGTGGTCGACGATGTCGTCGTCTGCCCCTGGAACGACCTGCCGGCCCTGCGCGCCGCCCTCGACGCCCACCGCGCCGACCTGGCCGCGGTGATCTGCGAACCGATCGTCGCCAACAACGCCTGCACCATGCCAGCGCCCGGTTTCCTGGCGGCCCTGCGCGAGGAGTGCGACCGCCGGGGCGTCGTGCTGATCTTCGACGAGGTGTGCACCGGCTTCCGCACCGGCCCCGGCGGCGCCCAGGCCCTGTTCGGTGTCGTCCCCGATCTGGCGGTCTACTCCAAGGCGCTGGGCGGCGGTCTGCCCCTGGCGGCGTTCGCCGGGCGCCGGGACATCATGGAGCTGGTCGGCAGCAACCACACC
Organism: Streptomyces sp. NRRL F-4489; assembly: GCF_001509485.1. Classification (GTDB taxonomy): domain Bacteria; phylum Actinomycetota; class Actinomycetes; order Streptomycetales; family Streptomycetaceae; genus Streptomyces. The sequence goes on along the minus strand of NZ_LLZI01000046.1, from coordinate 12,205 downwards.
AAGCACGGCGGCACCTACAACGGCTCCCCGCTGTGCGCGACGGCCGCCCTGGTCACCCTCGACCGGCTCGCGGACCCGCAGGTCACCGCGCGGATCGAGGAGGCCGGGCGGCGGATCATGACCGCGCTGCGCCGGGCGGCGCACGACAACGGGGTGCCGTGCGCCGTCCAGGGCGTCGGCGCGATGTTCCAGATCGTCTTCAGCCCGGACGGCTCCCCCACCCGCCAGTACCGCGACCTCTTCGCGCTGGACGGCCACCGCTACGACACCCTCCGCCACGAACTCCTCCGCCGCGGTGTGCACATCAACGCGTACGGCCTGGCCTGCTGGTTCGTCCCGGCCGTCCTGACGGACGACGACATCGAAGAGACCTGCGCCGCGATCGCCGAGGCGTTCCCCGCCCTGCGCTGAGCGGCGGCCGGACCGTACGCGCCCCCGGGCGGCGCGCGGGCCCGGTACGCGCCCCGTGCGCGCCCCGCACGCCCCGCTGTCCACCTCGCCGCGCGTGATCGGCCCGGAGCTGCTGTGCTGGGGAGAGGAGGCCGTTGCACCGGCAGGCACGAGCAGAGCCGGCACAGGGGAGAGTTCCAGATGAGCAGCTACCGAGTCGCGCAGGTCGGCGCCGCCGGGGCGCCCTTCGAGATCACCGAGCGGACCACGCGGCGGCCGGGCCCGCACGAGGTGCGGATCGCCGTGGACGCCTGCGGGATCTGCCACAGCGACGCCATGTTCGTCAACGGCGCCCTGCCGGACGTCCAGTTCCCGCTGGTCACCGGCCATGAGATCGCCGGGCGCGTGGCGGAGACCGGGGACGGCACGGGCGGCCACTGGCAGGTCGGCGACCGGGTGGCGGTCGGCTGGTTCGGCGGGAGCTGCCACCACTGCGCGGCCTGCCGGCAGGGCGATTTCGTGGTCTGCGAGGAGCTGAAGGTGCCCGGCTGGTCGTACGACGGCGGCTTCGGCGCGGAGGTGATCGCACCGGCCGACGCGCTGGCGCGGATCCCCACCGGGCTGTCCGCGGCGGAGGCGGCCCCGATGGCCTGCGCGGGCGTGACCACGTACAACGGGCTGCGGCGCAGCCCGGCCCGGCCGGGCGATCTGGTGGCGGTGCTGGGCCTGGGCGGCCTGGGGCACCTGGGCGTGCGGTTCGCCGCGGCGATGGGCTTCGAGACGGTGGCGATCGCGCGCGGCGCCGACAAGGCGGAGCTGGCCGAGGAACTGGGCGCGCACCACTACATCGACAGCACGGCCGGCACACCCGTCGCGGAGGCGCTGCGGTCCCTGGGCGGCGCCCGGGTGGTGCTGGCCACGGCGGCCAACTCCGCCGCCATCTCGGCCACCGTCGACGGGCTCGCGCACCGCGGCGAGCTGGTCGTCATCGGCGCCGACGCCGAGCCGCTGACGATCACCCCGGCGCAGCTGCTGATGCCCGGCCTGGTCGTACGCGGCCACCCGTCGGGCACCGCCCGGGACGTCGAGGACACCATGGCGTTCAGCGTCCTCCAGGGCATCCGCCCGATGGTCGAGACCATGCCGCTGGAGCAGGCCAACGAGGCGTACGGCAAGATGCTCGCCGGCACCGCGCGCTTCCGGATGGTCCTCGCGCACACGGAGGCGGGGCGCGCGGGGTGAACGGGCGGCGGCTCGTGGCCTAGGGGGCCGTGCGGTGCGTCGTGGCTTCCTTACGGGAGCGGCGTGGCGCGGCCGCACCGCCTGTCCGGCCTCCCGCCCCTCGCCGCGTCACCGCGCCGCGCAGGCCGGGCAGGACGTGGCGCGATCCGGGTCGTAGCGGCGCCGGCGGCAGTCGCACCAGGGCCAGTCCAGGCAGGCCGGGCACCGGGGGTAGGGGTCGGCGACGGGCACGCCGCAGGTGCCGTCCTTACCGGGGCATTCGCGCATTGGCGGCCGGTACGCCACGGCCTCGGCGGTGGTCCGGTCGGCGGCCGCGGCGGGCTCGCGCTCCTCGTCGTCGTCCGCGCCGGGCCGCTCGGCCGGCCGCCGGCCGCCCCGGCACACCGGGCAGGGCACGTCCTCCGTGCCGGTCCGGCCGGTCAGGCGCCAGCCGTCCTCGCAGCCCCCGGCGCAGGGGGTGGGGGCCAGCAGCCACAGCGCTACGTCGTCGGGGCGGTAGCCCTCCCGGTCGGCGGATTCCGGGCGGCTGAGGGGCCGCGCGGCCCAGCCGCCCCACCAGCGGCGTTCGATCCGGGCGACCAGCTGGCGGGCCGTCCGGTGCCGCAGCTCGCTCCGGGCGGTCTCGACGACGGCGGGCGGGACGGCGCCGCCGCAGGCCCGGACGACCTTGGCCGGCAGCGCGGACAGCACCGCGCGCACCGGGTCGGAGGCCGCCGGCCCCTCCTGGCAGGCGTCGCACCGGTCGCGGTCCCAGGTGCGCGGGAAGTAGGTGCGGGCCCACCGGTGGCGGTGGTCCTTGCGGCGTTCCGGAGCGATCCGCACCACCTCGTCCGCCTCCGGGCCGCGATGCGGCAGCGGCGCCGAGCAGGTCCGGCACAGGCCCCGGCAGGCCCGGCAGGGGCCGCCGTCCGGGGTGAGCGCCTGGCAGCCGGGGCACTCGCGGCGACAGACCCGGCACAGGTGGTCCTCGGGGTGCGGCTGCGGCAGCCAGCGGTGTTCGCCCTGGCAGCGCACACAGCGGCGGGGGTCGGTCTCCTCCCGGTGGGTGGGCAGGACCGGGCGGCCCGGGCACTGGTCGCAGCGGACCTCGGCCCGCTCCGCGGAGTAGCGCACACTCATCCGGAACCTGAACCTCCCATCGTTTCCAGGGGCACGGGGCGCGCTGTCCGGCGCGCGGACGGCCGCCCGCCGGGCCGTTCGCGCCGGGTGTCCGGCGCCCGACGCACGGGCGTTGCGCACACCCACCGGCATTGCGCACGCCCACCCGTGTTGCACACGCCCACCGCCCATCACACCACAGCCGCGGCACGCCCCGGGACGGTCACCCCGTGGTGGTCCGGAACGCCCGCCGGTAGGCGCCCGGTGTCGTCCCCAGGGCGCGCAGGAACCGGCGGCGGAGGTTGGTCGCCGAGGAGAGGCCGACGCGGCGGGCGATGGCCTCCAGGGGCAGATCGGTGGTCTCCAGCAGTTCGCGGGCGGCGGCGATGCGCTGGGCCAGCAGCCACTGGCCGGGGCTCTCCCCCAACTGGTCGGCGAACCGGCGGGCCAGCGTACGGGCCGACATCCCTTCGCGGGCGGCCAGTTCGTCGACCGTGAACGGTTCGGCGAGCCGGGTCGTCATCCACTCCAGGAGGGGCGCCAGCGAGCCGTCCATCTGGACCGGGTGCGGCGGGGCGGTGAACTGGAGCTGCCCGCCCTCGCGGTGCGGCGGCATCACCATGCTGCGGGCGACCCGCGCGGCGTAGCCGGCCCCGTGGTCAACGCGGACCAGGTGGAGGCACAGGTCGATCCCGGCCCCGGCTCCGGCGCTGGTCGCCACGTCGCCGTGGTCCACGTACAGCACGTCCGGGTCCACCTGGACGGCCGGGAACCGCTCGGCCAGTTGGCCGGCGCGCGCCCAGTGGGTGGTGGCCCGCCGCCCGTCCAGCAGGCCGGTGTGCGCCAGCGCGAACGCGCCCGAGCAGATGCTGACCAGCCGCGCGCCGCGCCCGTGCGCCCGCCGCAGGGCCTCGATGACGGCCGGTGAGGGCGGGGCCTCCGGGGGCAGCCATCCGGGAATGACGACGGTGTCCGCCCGCTCGAGGGCGGCCAGTCCCTCCGTCACGTGCATGTCGTACCCGGCGAGCGTGGCCACCGGGCCGGGCCGTTCCGCGCACACCCCGAAGGCGTAGCGGACCGGGACGCCCCCGCGCTCGATCCCGAACACCTCGGCCGCACAGCCCAGTTCGAAGGTCGACTGCGGCGGACGGACGAGGGCGACGACACGGTGGACGGCATTCATGACAGAAAAGTACCGCAGGATGTCTTTCCTGACACTCGGCCGGCACCCAGGCACTCCGCAACGCTGTCCCCATGACGACGCACCAGCAGATACCGCGCACTTCCACCGACTCCAACAAGCCGCACGATCAGGTCGGTTACGCCTGGTCCGAGGTGGCGGACGCGCCGGTCCGCGAGGTCTTCCCCGGCATCCGCGTCCGCTCGCTGTGGACCGGGCAGAACGGCGCCTCGGCGCACGTCCTGGAGATGGACCCGGGCAGCCACTGGGAGGGCATCGATGTCCACGAGCCCGGCCCGGAGGAGGTCTTCGTGGTCTCCGGCGTCTTCAACGACGGCGGACGGGACTATCCGGCCGGCACCTTCCTCCACGCCCCCGCCGGCTCCTGGCACGTCCCGCAGACGACGACGGGCTGCACCTTGTTCGTCTTCTACCCGGAGGGCTGACACCCCAGGACGCCACCATGGCGCCACGCGGCACCGCATGGCGCCAAATTCGGCGCCATAACTCTCGCCATGGCGCCATTCATGTGCCACAATGGCGTCATGAACGATCTCGCCACCACACCCGTACCGTCCACGCCGCTCGACGGGCTGCCGACCGCGCGCCCCGCGGGGCGCCCGTTCGACCCGCCCGCCGAGCTGGCGGCCCTGCGCGAGCAGCAGCCGCTCCGCCGGATGCGCTATCCCGACGGGCACCTCGGCTGGCTGGCCACCGGCTACTCCGCGGCCCGCGCCATCACCGCCGACACCCGCTTCAGTTCGCGCTACGAGCTGATGCACTTCCCCTTCCCGGGCATGGAAGGCGCCACGATCCCGCCGGCCCCGGTCGGCGACCTCACCGGCATCGACCCGCCCGACCACACCCGCTACCGCCGGCTGCTCATGGGCAAGTTCACGGTCCGCCGGATGCGCGAACTGACCTCCCGCGTCGAGCAGATCACCGCCGATCACCTCGACGCCATGGAGCGCCAGGGCCCGTCCGTGGACCTCGTGGCGGCGTACGCGCACCCCGTCCCCGCGCTGATGATCTGCGAACTGCTCGGTGTGCCCTATGCCGACCGCGACCGCTTCCAGCACCACGCCCTGGCCGCGAGCAGCACCGGCGGGACGGTCGAGGACCAGTACGCCGCCATGGCCGCGCTCCAGGAGTTCGTACGGGAACTGGTCGCCGCCAAGCGGGCGCGGCCCACCGACGATCTCCTGAGCGACCTGGCCGGCAGCGACCTCACGGAGGAGGAAGTGGCCGGTCTGGGCAGCTTCCTGCTGGGCGCGGGACTGGACACCACCGCGAACATGATCGGGCTCGGCACCTTCGCCCTGCTGACCCACCCGGAGCAGGCCGACGCCCTGCGCGCCGACCCGGGCCTGGCCGACCAGGCGGTGGAGGAGCTGATGCGGTATCTCAGCATCACGCACACCGGGATACGCACGGCGCTGGAGGACGTCGAGGTGGCGGGGCAGCTGGTCCGGGCCGGCGAGTCGGTCACCGTCTCGGTGCAGGCCGCCAACCGCGATCCGCTGCGCTTCCCCGATCCCGACCGCCTGGACCTGCGCCGCAAGGCGACCGGCCATCTGTCCTTCGGCCACGGCATCCACCAGTGCCTGGGCCAGCAGCTGGCCCGGGTCGAGATGCGGGTCGCCTTCCCGGCGCTGCTCACCCGCTTCCCGACCCTGCGGCTGGCCATACCCGCCGAGGAGGTGCCCCTGCGAACGGACCTGACCCTGCACGGCGTACGGCGTCTGCCCGTCACCTGGGACGCCGCCTGACGCGCCCGGACCGGTCGCGGCGCCGGCGGGGCACCCCGGCGTACCCCGCCAGCGGCCTAACGGGCGCGCCGGGGCCCCACCAGGCCGCCGCCCGGCGGGCCCCCGGCCGCATTCACCCTCCGCTCATCCCCCGCTCACCTCGCCGAACGCCGCCGGGTAGCGAATCGCCCCGGACGGCACGGGACGGGAGGCGTCCAGGCTGAGAGCCATCAGGGCCTCGTCGGGGACGTCGAACGGTGCCCGGATGCCGAAGCGGGAAGCCGGGGCGAAGCCGAACCGCGGGTAGTAGCCGGGGTGGCCGAGGACCACCACCAGGCTCTCGCCCCGCTCCCGGGCGGCGGCGAGCGCGGCCCGGACGGCGGCCGTCCCGGCGCCCTGCCGCTGGTGGTCCGGCAGCACCGCGCACGGCGCCAGGGCCAGGGCGGGCCGGCCGCCGATGCGGCAGCGGGTGAGCAGGGCGTGCCCGGCGACGGTGCCGTCCGGCGCCTCGGCGACCAGCGAGAGCCCGTCGATCCAGGCATCGGGGTCGGCGCGCAGGGCATCGACCAGGTCGGCTTCACCGGCGGTCGGGAAGGCGGCCAGGTTGACCGCGCGGATCGCGGCGGCGTCCTCGGGCGTCTCGGGACGAGCGGTCCGGGCGGTGGCAGCGTCGGCCTCGGCGGCCATGGTCATCCCGTCCTCCAGGGCGGAGGCGGGCGCGTGGACGGGCACTGGGGCGGACCCGGTGCGGGGGCGCAGCACATACCCCGCGTAGCGGTAGTCCGTGCCGTGTTCCCGGCGGAGAGTGAGTTCCCGGTCGAGGGCGGCGAGGGCCTGGTCCATGCCCGGCCCGGTCCGGTCGGCGGTGGCCAGCCGCTGGGCGAGCGGGGTGTAGTACTCGTCCCACCAGTCGCTCTCCGGCAGCGGCCAGTGGGCCGCCACCTGGTAGCCGGCGGCTTCCGCGGCCGCGATGTTCCGGTCGGCGGTGCGCAGGGGGTACACCTCGGCCCAGTAGGCGCGGGCCTGCGGCGACGGGTCGGGACCGGTCCATTCGGCCTCGGTGACGACCAGGACGCCGCCGGGCGCCAGCAGCCGGCGCCAGTTCCGCAGGGCGGTGTCGAACCCGATGGCGTAGGCCGAGCCCTCGGCCCAGAGCACGTCGAAGGCGCCGTCGGGGAAGGGTGGGTGGCCCATGGAGCAGTTCAGCGCGGTGATCCGGTCGCGCAGACCGCGCCGCTCGGCAGCGGCGAACAGCTCGTCCAGAAAGGGCTGGTGCAGGTCGATGCCGGTGACCTGCCCACCGGTATCGGCGGCCAGCACCAGCGCGGACCGGCCCGGTCCGCAGCCCAGGTCCAGGACGCGCGGGCGCGGCGGCAGCGGCCCGGCGAGCCGCAGCAGGTGCCGGGTGGAGGCATCCGACCCGGCACTCTGCCGGGGCAGCCCGCGGTGCAGGGCGAAGAAGGCGTCGATGACCGGATCGGCAAGAGGCTGGGATGACGAAGATCGGGGCGGCGAAGATCGGGGCGGCGAAGATCGGGGCGACAAAGGCTGGGACAACGGAGAAACCCTTGGGAGGAAGGGGCCCCAGGGCGCACCTGAGCAGAACCGCCCAACCGGCGTAGCGCACGGTCGGCCGGCACCGGCGGGCGAAGGCTCAGGTCAGCAGGGGGCCCAGGAATTGAGGACGACCCGTGGCACCGCACACGGCGGTGTGCTCCATGACAGTCATCAACTCATCTCCCCTTCATTCCAGGCCCGCGGGCGCGCTAGCGCCCGGCGGCCCTGACGCTAACAGTCCCGCCACACACCCCACCAACGGTTTCCGCCCGAAGTGCCGTGCGCCGCACATGCCCTCCCCCGCTCAGCAGGCAGCGATCAGTCAGCAGGCAGCATTCAGCAGTCGCAACCATCACAACAGCAGCAGCCATCACAACACCCACCGTCGCCACAGCAGTTGCACCCATTGCAGCAGCTGCCACAGCATTCGCAATCGCTGCTGCTGCAGCCGGTGTCGCCGCCGCAGCCGTCGCAGGCGTGGCAGCACCCCTCGCGCTTCTTGCCCGACCACGGTCCCTCGAACTCCGACGCGCAGCAGACCTTGCAGGTGCAGCACAGCCCGATGGCGAGCGCACACCCCGCCCAGAAACCCCGCGGCGCCTGCGGCCTCTTCGGACCGTGCGGCGGATGGCCGTGGCCTCCCCCGTGGCCGCCCGGCCCGCCCGGCCCGCCCGGCTGAATCGGGCCGCCGCCGTACGGGGCCTGCGGAGCGTTGAGATGCTGCCGGCCGGCCGCGTACGGCCCGCCCGCCGACGCCCCCTGGGGCCCGCCGCCGTACGGGTTGCTGGAGTACGGACTACCGGGGTACGCGGCGCCGCCCTGCCCGTCGTACGACCCCGACGTGCCCTCGCCCACGTGGGAGCAGGAGGTGGTGCCGAAGGTCCGGTCCACCGAGCGGCGCAGTTCGTGCACCAGCAGCGCGTGGACCAGCGCTGCGTCGGTGAACTCCACATCGCCCAGGGCCAGTCGGATCCCGCGCACGGCGTCGTCGCACAGCCGGCGCGCCTCGGCCAGACCGGCGCCGGTGGCGGTGAGCGGGTTCCAGGCGCCCTCGGCGGCGTCCGCGGCGCGGTCCTCCACCGCGTCGAGCAGATGCGCCAGCCGGCCGAAGAGCCGGCCGGCCTCGGCCAGCGGCTCGGCGTTCCCCGGCCGCCCGGCCAGCACGGCGGTGTGCGCGAAGGCCGCGGCGGTGGCCGTCTCGGTCGGTTCGGTGATCACCGTCAGGGGCGTGCCGGGCCGGGCCAGCCGCTCGATGCCCACCTGGCGGTCGACCGCGTCGACCAGTACGGCGGTGTCGAAACCGAGCCTGGCGCCGGTGCGGGCACCGGCCCGGTCCCAGCCCGCGGCGACCCGGCGGGCCGCGGCGGCCATGGGGCGGCGGCGCAGCACGCCGTTCCCGTCGGCGACATGGTCGCGGATCTTGGCCGAGGCGAGCACGAGCGAGACCGACGCGGCGAGCCGGGCGCCCGCGCCCCGGGCAACCGAGGCAGTGCGCATCCCGCGCAACGGGCAGGGCCCGGCGGTGCGGCGCCGCAGGTCCGACCGCCGGGACTGGGCATCCGTCAGCACGGACACGATCAGCCCGTCGTAATTGGTGACGATCCGGGCCAACTGGCCGTGATCGGCGCGCAGGGCGAGACAGAGGCCGCAGAGGTGCGCCACCCACTCCGCCTTGAGATCCGGCGAGAGGCGGTGGGCGCAGGGCCTGACGATTCCGAACACGTAGAACTTCCCCCGTATGGCATGGACATGACCGACAGCGCGGCCGCAGCGCATGCTACCCACCGCCTCCGTGACCTGCGCACACGATCGCGGCGCCGGGGAACATCCGGCTCATGTCGGGCCCGCGGGACCGGCACTCCGCGCCGTAGGAGACGGGCACCCCGCGCCCCGGAAGACGGCCACCGCGCGCCCCAGGGGACGGCACACCGGCCGGTTTCACCCTTTCTGCTGATACCACCCGTTCATCCCTTACTGACAGCATGACCGCGCCGTCGCGCACGCGCCGTCCGGACCGACGCCCGGACGCCGCCCGCGACCGGCCCCAACTCCCGTATATCCGCTCACATTTGGAGAGTCATGGCGATGACGAGGTATCTGTCAGTGGTGTGTGCCGCGGGTGCGGCGCTCGGCACGGCCGCGGTCCTGGCCACCGGACCAGCCGCCGCGTCCCCGGCCCCGGCCCCGGCCCCGGCCCCGGCCCCCCACGGTCAGCGTTCGGCCCCTGCGCCCCACCGGGTGGTGCTCACCGAGCGGGACAACGGCCGGGCGCTGTCCGTGCGCCGCGGCGAGGTGGTCGAGGTGCGGCTCACCGGCGCGCGCGGGCGCGGTACGACGTTCACCTGGAGCCTCCCGGTGTCCAACGCGCCCGCGGTGCTGCGGCGGACGGCGGCCGGGCGGACGCCGACCGGGGGCGCCGCCGCGCGCTTCACGGCGGTCGGCCGGGGCACCTCCGCGCTCACCGCGCACCGCACCTGCCGCGCCGCCCCCGGCCACGTCTGCTCCCAGGCGGTCCTGTCATGGCGGACCACCGTCCGGGTGCGCTGACGGCTCGTCAGCTCTCGGCGCCCAGTTGCCGGGCCGCGGCGTCCACGGTCTGGGTGAGGAGGGTGGCGATGGTCATCGGGCCGACGCCGCCGGGGACGGGGGTGATCAGGCCGGCGACCCCGGCGGCCGAATCGAAGTCGACATCGCCGACGTTGCCGGGGTTGTAGCCGGCGTCGATCACGACCGCGCCGGGCTTGATCTGGTCGCCGCGCAGGAAGCGGGCCCGGCCCACGGCCGCGATCAGCACATCGGCCTCCCTGGTGCGGGCGGTCAGATCGGCGGTGCGGGAGTGGCAGTAGGTGACGGTGGCGTCGCGGCCGAGCAGCAGCATGCCGGCCGGCTTGCCGAGGATCGCGCTGCGCCCGACGACCACCGCGTGCTTGCCGGCCAGTTCGACGCCGTAGTGGTCCAGCAGGCGCATGATGCCGCCGGGCGTGCAGGACACGAAGCCGTCCATGCCGAGGCTCATCGCGGCGAAGGAGTGCGCGGTGACGCCGTCGACGTCCTTCTCCGGGGCGATGGCCTCGAAGGCGGCGCGCTCGTCGATATGCGGTCCGGCCGGGTGCTGGAGCAGGATGCCGTGCACACCGGGGTCCTCGGACAGTTCGCGGAGCGCGCCGACCAGTCCCGCGGTGGTGGTCGCGGCCGGCAGCGCGACGTGCCGGGACAGAATGCCGGCCTTGGCGCAGCGGTTGCGCTTCATCCGGACGTAGGTCACCGAGGCGGGGTCGTCGCCCACGAGGACGGTGGCGAGGCAGGGGGCCTGGCCGGTGCGGGCGGTGAGGTCCGCGGCGCGCGCGGCGGCCTCCTCGACCATCCGGCCGGCGAGCGCACTGCCGTCCATCAGGCGGGCGGTGGGGGACGTGGTCTGCGACATGGCGCCTCCTGAGCGTCGTACGTCGTACGGAATCGCCCAGGCGCACGGCAGCGGCCGGTCTCGGCCGAGCCGCTCCCCGGTGGTACTCCACCCAAGCGCCAGTCACGGCTCGGCACCACTGTAGGCGATGGCCGGGCGGCCCCGTAGCCGGGTGGGAGGGGCCGCCCTGGGGTCAGGGGGACTGCTGGCCGGGCGAGGGGTGCGGGGCGGCGGTCGCGGCCTCCCACTGGCTGAGGATGCCGTCCCAGTCGTGCTGGGCGACGGTGACCGCGCTGGGGTCCCAGGTGGGGGCGGAGGGCATCGGGGACGGTGGCGTCGGCCAGGCGGCGTGCTGGTCCTGCGGCGCCCAGGCGGAGTGTGCGTCCTGTGGCGCCCAGGCGGCGTAGGAGTCCTGCGGGGCCCAGGGGGTGGGGTGGGCGGGTGAGGCCCAGGTGGCGTGCGGTTCGTACGGGGCCTGGTGCGGCGGGGCGTCGGTGGGCGGGAAGGAGCCGTGGTCGGCGGCGGGCGGGACGTCGGTCATCCGCCGGTGACGGCCGATGCGGTCCGAGGGCGCGGCGCGGGTGGTGCGGGCCTCGGCGGAGAGCTGGTGGGCGCGGGCGGCCAGGATGGTGACGTCGAGGCCGAGTTCGGCGGCGAGCGCGGTGAGGTCGGCGCCGGTGTGGTGGCTGTGCACCAGGACCGCGTCGAGCGCCGGCGACCAGGCCGGTTCGGTGGCGGGCGCGGACGGGGCGGGAGGCTGGGGAGCCGGGCGGGGAGGGACGCGGGGCGCGGGATCAGGGGCCTGGGGCTGGGACTGCGGCTGATGCTGGGCTTGCGCCTGATGCTGCGGCTGGGGCTGGTACTGGCCAGGAGCCTGGGCCTGCGGCTGGGCCGGGGGCGCTGGGGTCGTACCGGCGGCGGGCCAGGATCTGCCCGGTGCGCCGGCGGTCCCGGTGCCCGTACCCGTACCGCCGCCGGCCGGGGCCGGGCGGGGCGGCTCGGGCTGCTCCGGAGGGTGGGAGCGCAGCGCGGCGCGGCGTTCCCGGGCGGATTCCTCGAGCAGGTTCTTGGCCACCGCGCGGGCGTCGTCCTTGCCGACCGTACGGCGCGCCAGGCGGACCTCGCGGGCGTCCAGGCCGAGCAGGTCGGCGACCACCTCGTCGCTGCCCACGGTCACCGCGAAGGCGGCCAGGGTCCGCGAACGGCGGGCCTCGGCCTCGTCGAGGAGTCCTTGCGTCCGGCGGACCTCGTCATCGCTGATGCAAAACGCCTGGGCGAGTACCGCGTGGCGCTCCCACAACTCCCTCGGTTCCATGTTTGCGACAACGCTTTTTGGCCGAGGTTGGTCCGGTTCTCACGGAGAGATCACTGTAAGAGGTGATATTGCCCGGCTCTCACCCAGTGCTTTGGGATGGTATGAGAGGAAGCGCGCGGGGCCGGCCGGGGGTGCGCGCAGTGACCAATCGCCGGGGCGAATCGTTTCTACGACCATGAGTGCTCCCTCATCCGTCACGGTCGCCGGCCACGGCCGGACCGCTTTCGCCCCCCGCCCCCCGGCTGAGCAGTCCACTCCCCCCACCCCCGGGC
>NZ_LLZI01000045.1 GCF_001509485.1 Streptomyces sp. NRRL F-4489 | reverse complement strand
GGCGGCAGGCGGCAGGCGGCAGGCGGCAGGCGGCAGGCGGCAGGCGGCAGGCGGCACAACTGAGGTTGGGGCCCGGGGGAAACGCCCTGTGAGGTCAAGGGGATGACGCGGGTGCGGCGGAAGGTAACGGGGTCGGCGGGCGGCAACGGGGCAACGAGGGCCGCGAGAGGTAGCCGGTCAGCGGGGCCGACGGGAGACAACCGGGCAACGAGGGCGGGTGAGAGGTAACCGGCCAGCCGGGACAGCGGGAGGCGACGGGCCGCGGCGGGACCAACGGGGGCCGATTCCAGGGAAAGGCCACCGGGGCGGGCCCAGGGCAACGGACCGCCCGAGGCAATGGCTCAGGCGGCAGCGGACCGATCCCCGGACCAGGGAGCCACCCGAGGCAGCGACGCAGGCCGAGGAACGGCTACGGCTCAAGCGGCCTTCACGGCTACGGCTCAAGGCGACCTTCAGGCCGATCCGATCCGCCCGGTGACGGGAGGGACGGAGGCCCGAAGCCGCGACCCCGGCGGCTCACCGAGCCGTCACGGCAGCGCAAGCCCCGGCCGCTCCCGGGCTCATTCCAGTTCCTCCTGGCAGCGTTCGAGCCATTCGAGGTCGGCCTGGAGGTGCAGCATGGCGCCCTCTATCAGCAGGTGGGCTATCCGGTTGTCCCGGTCCGCGGAGACCGCCAGCCTGGTCAGCTCCCGCATGCGGTGGAGGTAGCGGCGGCGCTGCTTGCGGATCAGGAGCGTCCGGTCGGCGGCTCCGGAGTGCTGGGCGAGGGCCAGTTTCATGAAGAACTCGTCGCGGACACGGGGCTCGACGGTGGCGGCCTCGTACCATGCGGCCACCGTCTCGCGGCCGGCCGCGGTGATCCGGTAGGTGCGCTTGTTCGGGCGGTCCGGTTGCTCGACATCCTCGCCCTGTATGAGGCCCGCCTTCTCCAGCCGCCCCAAGGTGACATAGATCTGGCCGATGTTGGGCCGGGGGTAGGCCGCGCCCAGCAGCGCCTCCAGGGCCTGCTTGAGTTCATAGCCGTGTGCGGGTCCGCTGACCAGCAGCGCCAGCAGTGGAAGCCGCACGCTCGCCCTCTCCCCTGCGCCCTCATTGTTCGAGATATCCGCATTGTTCGCGTTTTTCGCGTCGTTCGGGTCCGCCGGCCGGGGACCGTCCCGCCGCGCAGCCCGCGCCCCGCAAGTCTTCTCCCACGGAGCCCGCGCCGAAGCCTTTTCTTTCGTTCCCCGCTCCGGGGCGGCTAACCGCTGCGCAACCGGTAGGCATGGGGAGGGGAAGGGTGTGCGTCCCGTATGACCAGGGGGCGGGGAGCAGACGGGATGGAAAGTGGTGATGCGCCGTGTTCGCGTATTTGCCTGTTCCGTACGGGAGTTGGGCAGCTTTCCCCGCAATCCGGGCAGGGGCGGACCGACTTTCGTCATTCCGTTGACACCGAAAAGACGCGGTTACCTAACATGCATGCATCACAGCAACTAGCAAGGCGCCACGCCGACTTGCACCGTAAGAAGTGGATCCCGGCAGATGTTCACAGCCACCGCAGAACGCGGCCACCCGACCCCCGCCCAGGACACGGCCCAGCGCTGGTGGCGAGACGCGGTCATCTACCAGGTCTACGTCCGCAGCTTCCGGGACACCACCGGGAACGGTATCGGTGACCTGGCCGGCGTCCGCGACGGGCTGCCGTACCTCAAGAAGCTCGGGGTGGACGGGGTGTGGCTGAGCCCCTTCTTCCCGTCCCCGCAGCACGATCACGGGTACGACGTATCGGACTACCGCGACGTCGACCCGGCATACGGGGACCTCGACGAGTTCGACCGCCTGGTGGCCGACGCGCACCGGCTCGGCCTGAAGGTGCTGCTGGACATCGTGCCCAACCACTGCTCCAGCGAACACCCCTGGTTCCGTGCCGCGTTGGAGGAAGGCCCGGGAGGTCCGGCCCGGGCGATGTTCCACTTCGCCGACGGGCGCGGGGAGCACGGTGAACTGCCGCCCAACAACTGGCGGGCGATGTTCGGCGGACCCGCCTGGTCCCGGATCACCGAGGAGGACGGCACTCCGGGGCAGTGGTACCTCCACATGTTCACGCCCGAGCAGCCCGACCTGAACTGGCGGAACCCGGACGTGTCGGCCGACTTCGACAAGGTGCTGCGCTTCTGGCTGGACCGCGGAGTGGACGGCTTCCGGATCGACGTGGCCGCCGGCCTGTTCAAGCACCCCGAGCTCCCCGACTCCCCCGACCCCGCGGCCGACGAGCGCACCCGCGACTCGGTCAACCCGCTGGCCTGGAACCAACCCGAGGTGCACCAGGTGTGGCGCGAGTGGCGGGCGCTGTGCGAGGAGTACACGGCCCGGGACGGCCACGACCGGCTCCTGGTGGGCGAGGTCTCGGTGCGCACCCCGGGCGAGCAGGCCGCCTACGTCCGGTCCGACGAACTGCACCAGGCGTTCTTCTTCCACCTGCTGACCGCGCGCTGGGACGCCGGCCGCTTCCGCCAGGTCATCTCCGAGGCGCTGACCGACATCGCGGACACCGGGTCGACGGTTACCTGGGTGCTCAACAATCACGACCAGGTCCGGACCGTGACCCGTTACGCGGGCGAACCGGGCACCCCAGAGGGCGCGTTGGGCCCGGCGCGGGCCCGTGCCGCGGCGCTGCTGATGCTGGCCCTCCCAGGGGCCGCGTACGTCTACCAGGGCGAGGAGCTGGGCCTGCCGGAGGTCGACGACCTGCCGGACGAGGTGCTCACCGACCCGATCTTCCACCGCACCGGCAGCCGGCAGCACATCCGGGACGGCTGCCGGGTGCCGCTCCCCTGGGCGGGCGAGACCGCGCCCTACGGCTTCAGCGCGGGGGCGGCGGAGCGGACCTGGCTGCCGCAGCCGGCGTCGTTCGCGGGGCACACGGCGGAGCGGGCGGTGGCCGACACGGGGTCGTTCTGGCACCTGTACCGCGAGGCGCTCCAGCTGCGCCGGGGCCTGCCGCAGCTCGGTGACGGGACGCTGCGCTGGCTGGAGTCGGCGCCGGAGGTCCTGGCGTTCGTCCGCGGGGACGGACTGGTCTGCGCGGTCAACTTCGGCACCGAGCCGGTGCCGGCCCCGGTGTCCGGCGCACCGCTGCTGGCCAGTGGGGACTGCCCGGCCGGGACGCTCCCCGGGTCCACCGCGGCGTGGTGGATGGAACCGGGCCGGCCGCTGCTGCCGTAGGCGCGCGGAAGAGGGGTACGCCACCGGGGGCCGCGGAGGCGCGCGGCCCCCGGTGGCCGGCGGTGGCGGGTGTCGGGGAGCGGGATCGATCGCACGTCCTGGTAATCGCACGCCCTGGTAGCCGTGCCGGCGTGCGTCCCGGCACCCGGGCGCCCCCGTATACCGGCGTCCCCGCTATTCCGGCCGCCGGTGCGCACCCCCGCATCCCGGCGCTCCGGGCGGGATGCCCCTCTTGCCCGTTTGGCGAATATCACACCCGGCGCGTCTTCACCACCCGGACCGGCGGCCCGCATGCTTTCGGGGTGCCCGCTTCGGGGCACGGGCCGTCGTTTGATCGCCGTAGCCGGTGGGATACCGGGCGGGCCTCCGCCAGAGGAGGCCGGCGGGCGGCGCCCACACCGGGACAGGACCCCCTCATGCACGGATCACGCATCGCACGCCGCGTACGCCGCGGACTGGCCGCCCTGGTGGCCGCCGGAGCGGCCGCCACCGTACTGGGCGCGGCGGGCCCCGCCGCGGCGAGCACCGGCGCCGCCGCGGACGGCGACAAGGTCGTCTGCCACTCGCCCCAGCCGGGTCTGGCCCCCGCCCTGTCCCGCGACATCGCCACGGCGCTCCAGGGCCGCCAGGGGACTTCCGCTGTCGCGCTGTACGACCGCCACTCGGGGACCAGCTGCGAGTTCCGGGCGCGTACGCCCTTCGATTCGGCGAGCGTGGTCAAGGTCACCGTCCTCGGGGCGCTGCTGCGGCAGGCCGAGGAGGCGCACCGGACGCTGACGCCGCACGAGGTCGCGCTGACCACCGCCATGATCACCAAGTCGGACAACGCCTCGACGAACGCCCTGTGGCACCAGGTCGGCGCGGCCGGGGTCCAGCACTTCCTGGACCTCGCCGGGATGCGTCACACCGTGCCCGGCCCCGGCGCTTCCTGGGGGCTGACCCAGATCACCGCCGCCGACCAGCTCACCCTGATGCGGCTGCTGACGTCGGACAACGCGGTGCTCGGCCCGGCCTCCCGGGACTACGCGCTCGACCTGATGCGGCGGGTCGCCCCGGACCAGCGGTGGGGCGTGCCCGCCGGGGCGCCGGCCTCGGCGACCGTGCACGTGAAGAACGGCTGGCTGCCGCGCGCCGAGAAGGGGTGGCGGGTGCACAGCGTCGGCTCGTTCACCGGCAGCGGCAACGACTACGCGATGGCGGTCCTGTCCACCGGCAGCGACACCATGCAGCGCGGGGTGGCCACTGTGGAGGCGGCGGCCCGGGTCATCCACCGGGATCTGTCCGGCGAGGCGCGGTAGCCGGGCGGCACCGGGCGCCGTCGCCCCCACTGGACACCTGACAGCAATCGTCAACCACGGGTTGACGCTCCCTCTATCGTCAACCTATGGTTGACGCATGACGGAACCTCTTCGCACCACCCATCCCGTACGCCTCGACGACCTGATCGAGGCCATCAAGAAGAGCCGCTCGGACGTGCTGGAGCAGCTCTCCGACGCGGTGCTCGCCGCCGATCACCTCGGTGAGATCGCGGACCATCTGATCGGGCACTTCGTGGACCAGGCCCGGCGCTCGGGCGCCTCCTGGACCGAGATCGGCAGCAGCATGGGGGTCAGCAAGCAGGCGGCGCAGAAGCGCTTCGTCCCCAAGGACCCGGGCGCGGGGTCGGACCTGGATCCCGCACAGGGCTTCGGGCGCTTCACCCCCCGGGCCAGGAACGTGGTGATCGCGTCCCAGAACGAGACCAAGGCGGCGGGCAACGACGAGATCCGCCCGGAGCACCTCGCGCTCGGTCTGCTGCGCGAGCCGGAGGGCATCGGCGCCCGGGCCCTGGTCGCGCAGGGCGTGACGCCGGAAGCCTTCCGCGAGGCCATGACCGCGGCCCTGCCCCCGGCGGCCGAGTCGGTGCCCGCCCTCATCCCGTTCGACACCCAGTCGCGCAAGGCACTGGAGCTGACCTACCGGGAGGCGCTGCGGCTGGGCCACAACTACATCGGCACCGAGCACATCCTGCTGGCCCTGCTGGAGCGGGAGAACGGCGACGGCCCGCTCACCCGCCTCGGCATCGGCAAGGCGGCGGTCGAGGCGTACGTCGCCGAGGCGCTCGCCGCGTTCACCGCCGAGCAGGAGAAGCAGGAGGGGAAGTGACGGGGGCGTGCCCCCGGTAGGGGCAGGGGCACGAACCCGGTAGTGAACGGGGCGAGCCCCCGTGCGTAACGGGGCGGGCTCCCGGCGGCCAGTGGGGCGCGGGGGCCCGCCCCCTTCTTGCCGGCCCGCCCCGGCGCTCAGCACCGCCCCCGGGGCAAGCGCGCTCACCCGCTCCAACGGGGCGTCAGTCCTCGTACCCCAGTTGCAGGTCCCGTTCGGTGCGGCCGCCGCCGGCGACCCGGAGGACGGTGGCGGTCGGCGGGTAGCCGGCGGCGACGACGGTGTACTCGCCGGACGAGAGGTCGACGAAGCGGAACAGCCCGTCGGGGCCGGTGGTGGCGGTGTCGACCACGTTGCCGGCGGCGTCCAGGAGGGTGACCCGGGCGTCCTCGACGGGCCGTCCGCCGCCGGCCCGGACGGTGCCGCGCAGCACCGCGCCGCCGGCGAGTTCGATGTCCTGGCGGGTCTCCCGGGACGCCTGCACGGTCACCGGGAGCGCGGCCGGCCGGAACGCCGGGGCACTGGAGGCGAGGGTGTACTCGCCGGCCACCAGGTCGCCGATGACGTAGCCGCCTTCGCGTCCGCTGCGGGTGGTCGCCACCACCTCGCCGCGGACGTCGGTGAGGGTGACCATGGCGTCCCGGACCGGGGTGCCGTCGGCGGTGGTGACCGTGCCCGCGAGGCGGCCGGCGCCGCCGAGCACGACGTCCAGCTCGACCGGGCGTTCTCCGACGGTCACCGTCACCGCCTGCGGCTGGTGGCCACCCGCCGCCGCGATCAGGACGTACGACCCGGCGCCGGGGGTGCTGAGCGCGTAGCGGCCGTCCTCCCCGGTGGCGCCGCGGCCGATCTGCCGGCCGCCGATGTCGATGAGGGTGAGCGCGGCGCGCGGGACGATGCTGCCGTCGTGGTGCTGGACGGTGCCGCAGACCGGGACGCCGGCCAGGGAGGGGGCGAGCGGGGCCGGATAGGGGGCGTGGTGGCCGCCGCCGGGCGCGGGGCCGTTGAGGGCGGTGTCGGCCGCGGAGCGGGCCGGCGGCACGGCGGGGTCCGCCGGGTCGCCGTACGGCGGGTGCGGGGTCTGCGGGGGCTGCGGGGCGTGGGACACCAGGGGGTTCTCTTTCCGGGAGAGGGCGAGCAGGAAGCCCAGGGCGAGGGCCGGCGCCAGGTAGCGCGCGCTTCCGGGCACGGCGGCCTGGAGGAACGCGGCGCAGCCCTCCCGTAGGGCGGCGGGCAGGGCGCGCGCCAGGTGGGCGGCGAGCGGGTCGGGGAACGGCAGCCGGGCGGCGAGACGTTCGGCGAGCAGGGCGGCGGCGAGCGCCGCGGCGGTGGTGCCGCCGAGCCGGCGCAGGCAGGCGGTGGTGCCGGCCGGGCCAGGGATGGGTACGGCGGAGCGGGCGGTGAGCACCAGGGCCGGCAGGACCAGCCCGAGGCCGAGGCCCAGGACGCCGGAGCACAGGGCGCGGGCCGGGCCGGACGCGGCCGCCGGCAGGTGGCCCGGGAGCCAGATGCCCACGAGGGCCACCGCGCAGCCCAGGAGCGGGAGGCCGGTGTGGTGGCGGGTGCGGCGGACGAGCCGGGTGGTGGCGTACGCGGCCGCCAGCAGGGCGCCCGGGAGCGGCAGCATCAGCAGCGCGGACGCGGTCGCGGTGGGGGCGCCGGTGGCCGCCGGGAAGGCCGGGAGGTGGCGCGCCGCCCCGTAGAGCGCGAGGCCGAGGACGGCGCCCACCAGGCCGGTGCGTCCGAAGAGGGTGTCGCGGAGCAGCCGCGGCGGGAGCAGGGGCGCGGTGGTGAAGCGCGCGGTGAACGGGAGGAGCGCCGCGGCGGCCAGGCCGCCGGCACCGAGCCCGAGGATCACCGGCGATCCCCAGGGGTAGCGGGTACCGCCCCAACTGGCCAGCAGGGCAAGGCAGGTGGCGCCCCCGGTGAGCAGCAGGGCGCCGGCGAGGTCCGGGCGGGGGCGGGTGGCGGACCGGGGGATCCGGACGGCGAGCGCGGCGGCGAGGAGGGCCGTGGCGCCGAGCGGGGCGCCGAGGGCGGGGCTCCAGCGCCCCAGGCCGTGGTCGGCGCAACAGGCGCCGGCGAGCGGGCCGGTGAGGGCGGCCACGGCGTACACCGCGCCGGCCGCGGCCGTGCGGCGGCCGCGTACGGCGGGCGGGGCGGCCGCGCCGAGGAGGGCCGGGACGCCGATCAGGACGCCGCCGGCGCCGAGCCCCTGGAGGGCGCGGGCCGCGATCAGCCCGGCCGGGGAGGGCGTCCAGCCGGCGAGTCCGGAGGACACGGTGAGGACCTCGAGTCCGGAGGCCGCGGTGAAAACCAGGAGCGCGACGAGGAAGGCCGCCTTGCGGCCGAGGACGTCACCGAGCTTCCCGTGGAGGGGGAGGCCCGCGGCCGTCCCCAGGAGGCACGCGGCCATCACCCAGGACGGCGCCGTCAGGCCGGGCAGCGCGCGGGCGATCTCCGGGAGGGCTGCGGCGGGGCCGGTCTGGCCGAGGGCCGCGGCCACCAGGGCCAGGAGGAGGACGGGGAAGGCGGCCCGCGCCCGGGGGCCGGGCGGGGCCGGGGGCCGGGCGCGGGGGGCCGGTACGGCCGGTTCCGGGGCCGCGGTGGCGTCGCCGGCGGGCGGCCCGGCCGGCCGGTCCCGCTCGCTCAGGGTGGTGCCGCCCACGTCCTGCTCCCCTCGTCACGCCGGTGCGGGCGCCCTTTCTCGCACCGGGCGACAACGGGGATCAAGCGGGGACGAACGGAGCAGGACGGGCGGGAACGGACGCCAAGTGCCGTCCGGCGCGCGCCCCTTGGGCTCCCATCAGGGATTTCCGGCGGCCCGCCGGACACCCGTCCGGGCGGCGCCGCCCCGCGGAAACCACCCGAACAGGTGAGCTTGGCGGCGCCGTGAACGGGTCAGGAGAGGACGCCGTTCACTTCTCCGTGTGGGCGGCGAGGTTGGCGAGGATCGTGTCGTAGATCCGGCCGAGGCCCTTGGGGGCGAAGGTCCGCTCGAAGAAGCCGCCGATACCGCCGGCGCCCTGCCAGGTGGTGGTGACGACAACCCTGGCGCGGTGCTCGCCGGCCGGGGTGACGGTCCAGGTGGTCACCATCGAGGAGTTGCGGTCCTTCTCGACCAGCTGGCCGTCGGTGGGCTCGTCGACCTCCAGGAGGCAGTCGCGGACCCGCTTGCTGGTGGCCTGGAGCTTCCAGTGGACGAGGGTGCCCTTGCCGTCACCGCCCTCGCGGACCTCGTACTCGCTGAAGTGCTCGGGCAGCAGCTGCCGGCGCGTGCCGGTGTAGTCGGCGAGCGCGTCGAACACGTCCTCCGGATCCGCCGCGATCTCGCGCTGCGTGGTGGCCTCTACCTGCCCCATGTGTGCTTCCTCCAGTAGTCGGCTGCCGGACCTGGTGCGCCGCCGATGCGGTGCGCGGTCAAGCCAACCACCCCGGGGCAGCGGGCCCAAATCCGGGCCACCACCCCCGAAGCGAACGTATGTTCTATTATCGCTGCAGGGGGTCGACCGGATCGCAACAGGAGGCCCGATGCGCTGGGACAATCTGGGCGAAAGCCCATCCGCGCTGTTCGGCACGGATGTCGTCACCCGAACGGTGGACACCCCCGAATTCCGCGGCATCACCTTCCACGAGGTGCGCGCCCGCTCCCTCGTCAACCGCGTCCCGGGCGCCTCCCGGATGCCGTTCGAATGGACCGTGAACCCCTACCGGGGGTGCAGTCACGCCTGCGTCTACTGCTTCGCGCGCAAGACGCACAGCTATCTGGACCTGGACACCGGGCTCGGCTTCGACTCCCAGATCGTCGTCAAGGTCAACGCCCCGGAGGTGCTGCGCCGGGAGCTGGCCGCGCCCCGCTGGCGCGGTGAGCACATCGCGATGGGCACCAATGTGGACTGCTACCAGCGGGCGGAGGGGCGGTACGGGCTGATGCCCGGGATCATCGCGGCGCTGCGGGACCGCGCCAATCCGTTCTCGATCCTCACCAAGGGCACGCTGATCCTGCGCGACCTGGAACTGCTGCGGCAGGCCGCCGGCGTCACCGACGTGGGCATCTCGGTCTCGGTCGGCTTCCTGGACCGCGCGCTGTGGCGCACCGTCGAGCCCGGTACGCCGGCGCCCGAGCGGCGGCTGGACGTGGTGCGCACCCTCACCGCCCACGGGATCCCCTGCGGGGTCCTGATGGCCCCGGTGATCCCCTTCCTGGCCGACGCCCCGGAGCAGCTGCGGGCCACGGTGCGGGCGGTCGCCGAGGCGGGCGCCGACTCGGTCACGCCGCTGGTACTGCATCTGCGGCCCGGTGCCCGCGAGTGGTTCATGGCCTGGCTGGGCCACCACCACCCGCACCTGGTGGGCCGCTATGAGGCGCTGTACGCCGGTGGCGCGTACGCCCCCACGTGGTACCAGCGGCGGATCACCCGCCAGGTCCACGAACTGGCCGCCGAGTACGGCCTCGGGCCGTCCCGGCCGGGGCGGGCCCGCCGGATCCCGCCTCGGGACACGCCCGCGCCGGATACGGGAGCGGGCCCCGGAACGGCTCCCGGAACGGGACCGGGAGCGGCCGCCGAACCGCCACCGGAGGCCACGCAGTTGACGCTGCTCTGAACGCCCCGCCGTCCGCCGCCGCGACCGGCCCTGGCGCCGCTCTGAGCGCCTCTGACGGCCGTTTCCAGCGCCCTGGACGACCCAACCGCGTTCAGGCCCCCGAGACCTCCGGAACGGCCTCCAGCGCCCGTGCCAGCCGGTCCCTGGCGGCCGTCTGCGCGGCGATCCGGCGGTCGATGACGGCGAGCCGCTCGCGGGCGATCCGCAGGCCGGCCGGCGAGGGCGGGGCGGTGGACAGGTCGCCGTCCAGGCAGTCCCGGAAGCAGCTGACGTCGGCGAGGGTGAGACCGGCGTCGAGGAGGTAGCGGATGTTGCGGACCCGGACGGCGGCGCGCTCGTCGTAGACCCGGTAGCCGTTCGCGGCCCGTTCGGAGCCGAGCAGCCCCGCGCTCTCGTACTTGCGCAGCGCGCGCGGCGAAACCCCTGTGCGGTCCGCCAGTTCACCGATCCGCACCGGACCGCCTCCCCTCGTACGGGCCCGTCCGGCGCCCTCGTCCGGCCGCCGCGTCCCGGCCCGGACGTACGCTACCGGCCCCGGTCAGCCGACCACCGCGCCCCCGTCCACCGGGAGGATCACCCCGGTCACGAAGGACGCACCAGGGGCGGCGAGCCGGGTGACGGCCCAGGCCACCTCCTCGGGGCGGCCGGTGCGGCCCATCGGGGTGTGCGCGATCTGCCAGGCCCGCAGGGCCGCCCGCCGCTCCGGGGACAGGCCCTGGTGATCGGCGATCGGGGTGTCGATCGCCCCGGGGGCCACGCCCACGACCCGGACTCCGCGCGGTGCCAGCTCCACCGCCCAGCTGCGGGTGAGGAGTTCCAGGCCGGCCTTGGTGGCGGCGTAGACGGCGTTGCCGGGCCAGGCCCGCTGGCCGATCGAGGTGCTGATGTTCACCACCACTCCCCCGGTGCGCTCCAGGGCGGGCAGCGCCTCCTGGGTGAGCAGGACCGGCGCGACCAGGTTGGTGGCCAGCTGGGGCGCCATGGACTCCTTGGTATGGCTGCCGAGGGCGCCGATGCCGACCACCGCGGCGTTGTTGACCAGGACGTCCAGCCGCCCGTGGGTCGCCAGGGTGTGCCGGACGACGGCGGCGGGCCCGTCGTCCGCGGTGATGTCGGCGGCGAACGGGGTGATCGCGCCGCCGGCCGCCCCGGCGGCGGTCTCGACGAGCGGGCCGGGGCGGCGCCCGACCGCCACCACGCGCGCCCCCTCGGCCGCGAACGCGCGGGCGGTGGCCCGGCCGATGCCGGTGCCGGCCCCGGTGACGACGACCACCCGGTGCGGTGTACGGGCAGGAGCTGCGGACTCCGGGGTACGGGCAGGAGCTGCGGACTCCGGGGTACGGGAAGGTGCTGTGGAGTGCGGGTTATGGGCGGGTGCCGCGGACTCACGAGGTGTCTGTGCCATGGCGGGAAGTGTTCGACCCTGCCCCCAGGGTCAGGGTCAAGTCCGGCGGCCAACCGGGACGGCGGCCCGGACCGTAATTCCGGTTGACCGGTGTCCACCGGGGCCCGACGCTCGTCGGCAGGGAACCGGGCGAGGAGGCGGACAGGGTGCGGAACGGTGGGCACGGGGCCGGCGGGGCCTCCCGGGGGACGGCGGGGCGGCCGGTGCGGCGGGTCCGGGTACGGGAGATGGCGGAGGCCGATATCGACGCGGTGTCGGCGGTGCGGATCGGCGGCTGGCGGACGGCGTACCGGGGGCTGATGCCGCAGGCGTATCTGGACGCGCTGAGCGTGCCGGAGGACGCCCGGCTGCGGCGGGAGCGGTTCGCGCGCCGCCGCCCGGAGGTGTGGGAGCTGGTGGCCGACCGGGACGGCGAGGTGGCCGGCTGGCTGGCGGTCGGCCCGGCCGAGGACCCGGGAACCGCCCCGGCCCAGGATCCGGGAACCACCCCGGCCGAGGATCCGCGAACCGTCCCGGACGGCGCGGAATCCCGGGGCGCGGCCCCCGGCTCCCGGCTACCCGTCGCCGAACTGATGGCCCTCTACGTGGCGCCCGACCTGATCGGCACGGGCATCGGCCGGACGCTGCTGGACGCCGGGACGGCCCGGGCCCGGGCGCACGGGTACGGCGCGATGTCCCTGTGGGTGGTGCGCGGCAACGCCCGTGCCGAACGCTTCTACCGGCGGGCCGGTTTCGCGCCGGACGGCGCGGTGGCGATGTCCGACGTGGCCGGATGGCGCGTCCCGGAGGACCGCTACCGCCGCCGGCTCGCCTAACGGGCGCGGCGCCCCGGCCCGTCCCCACCACCCCCGCCGCCCTCCCGGCCCCCGCCCTTCCCCGCACCCACAGCCGCACCACCCGGCCCCGGCCCCGACCG
>NZ_LLZI01000044.1 GCF_001509485.1 Streptomyces sp. NRRL F-4489 | reverse complement strand
CACCCCCACCCCCACCCGCGCCCACCTGGAGCAAGAGCTCTCCGGCATCGCCGCCGTCAGTGACCGCGGCCACCGGCACCATCGCAACGAGGACTACTTCAGCCTGGCCGGCACCGCGCTGGCGGACGGGGCGCCCGCCGTGATCGCGGTGGTCTGCGACGGCGTCTCCTCGGCGACCCGGCCGGACGACGCGTCCCGGGCCGCGGCCGAGCGGGCCGCCGGCGCGCTGCGGATGTCCCTGCCGCGCGGCGAGCACCCCCAGCAGGCCATGCACGACGCGGTGCTGGCGGCCTCGGCGGCGGTGGACGCGCTGGCCGCCGACCCGTCGATAGCCCACGACGCGTACCGCCAGCAGAACGCCCCGGCCTGCACCCTGGTCGCCGCGGTGGTCGGCGGCGGACTGCTGACCGTCGGCTGGGTCGGCGACAGCCGCGCGTACTGGATCCCCGACGACCGCACCGCGCCGCCGGTCCGGCTGACCGAGGACGACTCCTGGGCCGCGCAGATGGTCGCCGGCAACTACATGACCGAGGAGGAGGCCAACGCCGACGCCCGGGCGCACGCCATCACCGGCTGGCTCGGCGCGGACGCGTACGAGGTCGAACCGCATGTCGCGGCGTTCCGGCCGGACGGCCCCGGCGTGGTCGTGGTGTGCACCGACGGGCTGTGGAACTACGCCGACAGCGCCCCCGCGATGGCCGCCGTACTGCCCCTGGACGCCCCCGCCCGGCCGCTGGACGCCGCGCGGGCGCTGGTCGGCCACGCCCTCGCCGGCGGCGGGCACGACAACGTAACGGTCGCGGTGGTGCCGTTCCCGGCGCCCGCACCGGGGGCAGGATCGGCCTGAGCACCCGGAGTCCGTACGCGCCGGCCCCGGCGGGCGGCGGCCGCAAGGAGCGGAACTGACCCATGGCCCACTTCGCCAAGTCGCGGGTGCCGCGCTTCACCGCCGAGGTGCACCACAACCCCTTCCTCCCCGAGGGCGGGCGGGAGTTGCACGCGGTGGTCACGGTGACCGCGACCGGGGGCGGTTCGACCGGCGGCCGCCCGGTGCCCGCTCCCGCCCGTGAGCCGGGGCGCGGCGTTCCGGAGCCCGCCACCCCGGAGCCCGCCGTTCCGGAAGCGGCCGGGCCGGACCCCGGGGTGGTGCTGCGGGTGCGGACGCCCCTGGGCGCCGAGGTGGCGCTGCTGCGGCAAGTGGCGCCCGCCGCCGGGGATCTGACCGGCCGGCGGAGCCCGTCGGGGCCGCGCGCGGGCGACTACCCGACCGGCCCCTGGGGCGACGAGTCCCGCGACTACCACCTCTGCCTGCGCCTGCCGGACCCCGGTGTCGGCCGGGAGATGCTCGCCGCCCGGATCGCGGTCCTGCTGCCCGCGCCGGACGGCGCCGCCCCCCGGGTCGCCGCCGAGGCCCTGGTCCGCGCCGTCTGGACGGACGAACCGGCCGCCGCGTTACGTATCGACCGCCAGGTGGCACACCACACAGGACGGGCTGAACTGGCACAAGCCATCCAGCGGGGGCTGGATGCGGCCAAGTGGGGAGATGCCGTGCGCGCCCTGGCGGAACTGCGCCGGGCGGCGCGGCTGGCCACCGCCCCAGGGAACGGTGACACTGCGAAACTCCTTGCGAAGGTGGTGGACGGCGTCGATACCGCGACCGGTACTGTGCGACAGACGGCGGAGGCCGCCGAGGCCGCGCGGGACGACTCCCCGGCGGCCCCCGGCACCCGGACTCCGCCCGGTGCGATACCGACGAACGACGACGATCAGCTCTGAATCAGTACCACCCGGAAGTAAACGGTACGGAGGGGGAAGAACCGACATGCCGACCTGCCCGAGCGGCCACCAGTCGGCGGCCGAAGACTGGTGCGAGGTGTGCGGCCAGCGCATGGCGGGTGCCGTTCCCCCGCCGCCCTCTCTGCCCGCCGGTTTCCTGAACACGCCGCCGCCCGCCGACCCCACCGGCCCGCCTCCGGGCCAGCCGGGCCCGCCGCCCGGCGCCCCCGTACCGCCCGGTCCGCCGCAGGGCCAGCCCGGTCCGCCGCCCGGCGGCCCCGGCCCGCAGGGCGGCTACGGCTTCCCGCCGCCCGTATCCGGCCCCGGTGGCCCCGGCCCCGGTGGCCCGCAGCAGCCGCAGGGCGGTTACGGCTTCCCGCCCCCGGCCCCCGGACCGGGCGGCCCCGGCGGTCCGGCGCCCCAGGGCGCGCCGTTTCCCCCCGGTGGTCCCGTTGGCGGCGGCCCCGCCCCGGGTGGCCCCTTCCCCGGCGGTCCCGGTATGCCGCCGCACGGCGCCCCCGCCCCCGGGCCGGGCCCCGCGCAGGCCGGTGACGGGCAGCCGTGCCCGCAGTGCCGTACGCCGCGCGAGGGCATGGCGCCGTTCTGCACGGAGTGCCAGTACAACTTCCTGACCAACTCCCCCTCGTCGTTCGCCCCGCCGCCCGGCGGCCCCGCGCCCGGCGGCCCCCAGGGCGGCTACGGCTTCCCGCCCCCGGCGCCCGGTCCGGGCGGCCCCGGCGGTCCCGGTGCGCCCGCCCCCGGCCCCGGCCAGGAGGGCGGCGGCTACGGCTTCCCGCCGCCGCAGGCCCCGCAGCCCCAGCAGCACCAGCAGCCGCAGCAGCACCAGGCACCGCAGCAGCCGGGCCCGCCGCCCGGTATGCCCGGCCCCGGTGGCTATCCGGGTCAGCCCGGTCCGCCGCCGCCCGGTATGCCGGGACCGGGCGGGCAGCCCGGTCCGCCGCCGGGTGACGACTGGCCGCTGCCCCCGCCGAGCCCGCAGCAGGCGGCCGCCCCGATGGCGCCCCCGCAGCCTGGACCCGGCCCGCAGGCCCCGTTCGAACAGCAGCCGCCGGCGCCGTTCCCGCCGCAGCAGCCCCAGCCGCCGGCCCCGTTCGGCCGGCCCCAGCAGGGCTACGACCAGCCCCAGCAGGGGTACGACCAGCCTCAGCAGGGGTACGAGCAGCCTCAGCGGGGCTACGACCAGCAGCCGGAACCCGAAGGGACGTGGCAGAGCGGCCCCGGCCAGGCCCCGGCGGCCCCGCCGCAGGGCCCGCCCCCGGTGGTCGGCGACGGCTGGGTGGTGGCCATCGCCCCGGACCGCGAGTACTTCATGGCCATGATGAGCCGCAGCGGCCCGGAGGCGGCCGGGCTCAACCTGCCCGCGTACTCCCCCGAGCAGGTCCTGCCGCTCGCCAACGGGCAGGTGTCGGTCGGCCGCCGCCGGAACAGCACCGGCGAGTCCCCGGACGTCGACCTGGGCCGGACCCCGGAGGACCCGGGTGTCTCGCACCAGCACGCCCTGCTCGTCCAGCAGCAGGACGGCAGCTGGGCGGTGGTGGACCAGAACTCCACCAACGGCACCACCGTCAACCTCGCCGAGGAGCCGATCCAGCCGTACGTCCCGGTCCCGCTCCACGAGGGCGACCGGGTCCACGTCGGCGCCTGGACGACGCTCACCGTCCGCCGCGCCTGACACCGGCAGCACCGGACGCACCGCGACGGCGCCCCCAACTCCGGTGCGTGACACAGCAGTCACGCACCGGAGGGGTTGTTCCGCCCACGCCCGCCCCTACGGGCCCTAAGTCCCAAGTCCTCGGCCGGGCGGTCTGCCACCATGGACCGGTGAACAACATTCCGCAGGGCACGCTTCAGGAGCAGACCTTTTACGAGCAGGTCGGTGGCGAGGAGACCTTCCGCCGTCTGGTGCGCCGCTTCTACGAGGGGGTCGCCGAGGACCCGCTGCTGCGGCCGATGTACCCGGAGGAGGACCTCGGCCCGGCCGAGGAGCGGCTCGCCCTCTTCCTCATGCAGTACTGGGGCGGCCCCCGTACGTACAGCGAGAACCGCGGCCACCCCCGGCTGCGGATGCGGCACGTCCCGTTCACCGTGGACCGGGCCGCGCACGACGCCTGGCTCCGCCACATGCGGGACGCGGTGGACTCCCTCGGCCTCGCCGACGAACACCGCAAGCAGCTGTGGGACTACCTCACCTACGCGGCCGCGTCGATGATCAACACCCCGGGGTGAGCGCCGGTTTCGATGCCCCCGGGGCGCTCGATGACCGCCGCTTCCGGTGAGAAATGCCTCACACCGGCTCCGGCCACGGCTTGGCCATGGCTCCGGCCCGGCGCATCCCTCAGACCGGCGTAACAGCGCTCGGACCGGCGTAACGCGCCTCGGACCGGCGTAACGGCGCTCAGACCGGTGTAACCGTCAGCCCGGACAACCCGGACAACCCCACCGGCCCGCTCGCCCGTACGGCCACCGACCCGTACGGCGTGCTCAGCCGCAGCCACCCCGAAGCGGCCAGCAGGGCGAGCGCCGGTGCTCGCGTACCGGAACCGGCCGCAGAGTCGGACCCGGCGGCACTCCCGGACCCGTCGGCGTCGGGCCTCGCACCGGCGACGGCGCCGTTACCGGACACCGCCCCCGCCATCGCCCCGGCCCGCGTCCCGCGCAGGAAGCCCAGGGCCTGCGCCGCGTGCACGGCCCGCAGCGGCAACTCCGTATCGCCCAGCGTCCGCGACCAGATCTCGCGCCCGATCCGGTCCCGTTCAGTCCGCGTACGCCGCTCCGGCGGCAACGCCTCGTCCCGCGCCCGGAACTCCGCGACCGCCGCCGACACCGCGCGGACCAGCGCCTCCGGTGCCGGCAGCCCCGGTACGCGCCGCCAGCCGCCCCGCGGCGGCAGCACCCCGGCCCACGGCGGACCGGTGACCGCGGCGGGCACGGTGACCAGGCCCCCGGCCTCCGCTATGCCCTCCAGCAACTCACCTGCGGACACGGTCACATCCAGCGCCAGGGCCCGTCCGCCCCCAGCGGCCCCAACGGCCTCTGAAGTCCCAGCCGCCCCCGGCGCCAACCGCGCCGTCCGGATCGCCAGCACCTCGAACGACGGCGGGCGCCCGAACACCGCGAGCACGCCGCCCCCGGCCTGGAGCCGGACCGCCGCCCCGCGGTCGTAGTGGATCAGCCGGGCGAGGAAGGCGGCGAGATCCGCTGCCTCCCCGGCGTCGGCCAGCCGCAGCACCGTCATCGCGCGCCGGCCCCCTCCTGCTGCCCGGCGCCGCCCCGGCGCACCGCGCCGTCGCCGTGGGCCGCGTCGTCCAGATAGTCCTTGAGGATCGCCTTCTCCTCCGCCGTGAGGCGGCGCGGCCGCCCCGCGGCGAAGTCGAACGGCACGACCACGGTCGAGGCCCGCAGATAGACCTCGGTCTCGTCCTTGACCTCGTACGCCACCGTCATCGACGCGGCGCTGATCTTCGCCACCCACAGCTCGACGGTCACCGGCTCGGGCCGGTGCACCAGTTGCCGGAGGTAGTCGATCTCGTGCCGGGCGACGACCGAGCCGCCCTTGAACGACGCACTCCCGCCCCCCGGCGCCAGCCGGCGCATGAAGTCGATCCGCGCCTCTTCGAGGTAGCGGACGAACACCGCGTTGTTGACGTGGCCGAACGCGTCCATGTCCGACCAGCGCAGGGGGCAGGAGTACAGGTGGCGCACGTCGGTCAGCCCCGGGTCAGCTTCTTGTACGTCGCCCGGTGCGGGCGGGCCGCGTCGGCGCCCAGCCGCTCGATCTTGTTCTTCTCGTACGACTCGAAGTTGCCCTCGAACCAGAACCACTTGGAGTTGCCCTCGTACGCCAGGATGTGCGTGGCGACGCGGTCGAGGAACCAGCGGTCGTGGGAGACGACCACGGCGCAGCCGGGGAAGTCCAGCAGCGCGTTCTCCAGGGAGGACAGGGTCTCGACGTCGAGGTCGTTGGTCGGCTCGTCGAGGAGCAGGAGGTTGCCGCCCTGCTTCAGGGTGAGCGCGAGGTTGAGGCGGTTGCGCTCACCGCCGGAGAGCACACCGGCCGGCTTCTGCTGGTCCGGGCCCTTGAAGCCGAACGCGGAGACGTACGCGCGCGAGGGCATCTCGACCTGGCCGACGTTGATGTAGTCGAGCTCGTCGGAGACCACGGCCCACAGGGTCTTCTTGGGGTCGATGTTCTCGCGGCCCTGGTCGACGTAGGAGATCTTGACGGTCTCGCCGACCTTGATGTCGCCGGAGTCCGGCGTCTCCAGGCCCTGGAGCATCTTGAACAGCGTGGTCTTGCCGGCGCCGTTCGGGCCGATGACGCCGACGATGCCGTTGCGCGGCAGGGTGAAGCTGAGGTCGTCGATGAGGACCTTCTCGCCGAACGCCTTGCTGAGGTTGTTGACCTCGACGACGACGTTGCCCAGGCGCGGGCCCGGCGGGATCTGGATCTCCTCGAAGTCCAGCTTCCGCATCTTGTCCGCCTCGGCGGCCATCTCCTCGTAACGCGCCAGACGGGCCTTGGACTTGGCCTGCCGCCCCTTGGCGTTGGAGCGGACCCACTCCAGCTCTTCCTTCAGGCGCTTGGCGCGCTTGGCGTCCTTCTGGCCCTCGACCTTGAGGCGGGACTGCTTCTTCTCCAGGTACGTGGAGTAGTTGCCCTCGTACGGGTGGGCGCGGCCGCGGTCGAGCTCGAGGATCCACTGGGCGACGTTGTCGAGGAAGTACCGGTCGTGGGTGACGGCGACGACGGTGCCGGGGTACTTCGCCAGGTGCTGCTCCAGCCACTGCACCGACTCGGCGTCGAGGTGGTTGGTGGGCTCGTCCAGCAGCAGCAGGTCGGGGGCCTCCAGCAGCAGCTTGCACAGCGCGACGCGGCGGCGCTCACCACCGGAGAGGTTGGTGACCGGCCAGTCGCCGGGCGGGCAGCCGAGGGCGTCCATGGCCTGCTCGAGCTGGGTGTCGAGGTCCCAGGCGTTGGCGTGGTCGAGGTCCTCCTGGAGCTTGCCCATCTCCTCCATCAGCGCGTCGGAGTAGTCGGTGGCCATCAGCTCGGCGACCTCGTTGAAGCGCTTGAGCTTGTCCATGATCTCGCGCGCGCCGTCCTGGACGTTCTCCAGCACGGTCTTGGAGTCGTCCAGCGGCGGCTCCTGGAGGAGCATGCCGACGCTGTAGCCCGGGGAGAGGAACGCGTCGCCGTTCGACGGCTGCTCAAGACCGGCCATGATCTTCAGCACCGTGGACTTACCGGCGCCGTTGGGACCCACGACGCCGATCTTCGCGCCCGGCAGGAAGCTCAGCGTCACGTCATCGAGGATGACCTTGTCGCCGTGCGCCTTGCGCGCCTTGCGCATCGTGTAGATGTACTCAGCCAAGAGAAACCGTCCGCCAGTTTGGATCTATCAGGTGGTCTGGGTGGCTCCGCCGCGTGGGCCGTGGAGCGGCGTGGCCGCGCGAGGGCAGATACACCCCATCTTGCCGTACGTCCATCCCCGGACGGAAACGGGTTCCAGGGGACGGACGGCCGCGGCCCCGGAGCGGACTGCTTCGCTCCGGGGCCGCGGGGGGTGTGCGTCCGGTAATGGACCGGTCACGGTTCACGTGGACGGGCCGCGCCTCGCCTCAGCGGACGGGCCGCGCGCCACTCGCGCGCACGGCCCGCGTCCCGCTGGGGCGGACGGCCCGCGTCGTGCTCGGGCGGACTGTCCGCGTCCCGCTCAGGCGGACTGACCGGTCTTCTTCTTGCGCAGGAAGAACACCGCCGCGCCGCCGACCACGACGAGGGCGACCGCGACGCCCGCGATCACCGGGGTGGCGTTGCTGGAACCGGTCTCGGCGAGGTCGGTGCCGTGGCCGCCAGTGGTGCTGCCGCCGGAGGTGCCGCCGGCCGGGGCCGGGCTCGGGTGGGCGGAGGGCTGGCCGCCGCTGCCCGCGGTCTTGCAGTCCAGTACGCCGGAGAAGGTCTTCTTGAAGCCGCCGGCGCCGGTGATCGTGATCTGGTACGGCTGGTCCTCGCCGACCGGGACGGTCACGGTCTTGGACGCGCCGGGCGCGACCTCGTAGTCCTTGCCGGAGAGCTGGAAGCGGAACGCCTCATCGCCCTTGTTGCTGGCGGTGACGTCGACGCCGCCCTTGGCGCAGTCCTTCTCCGCGGTGATCGCCGGTATCGCGCCCTGCTTCTTCCAGGAGACGGTGGCGGCCGCGGAGACCGTGGACTCGCTGGAGCCGGCCAGGATCTGGGTCTGGCTCTTGGCGTGCTCGCCGATGCCGGTGAACGCGCGGCCGACCGGCACCTTGGTGGCGGCCTGCGCGGTCAGCGAGGTGGTGCCGTCGGCGGCGCCCTTGGGGACGTCGAAGAACAGCTGGCTGCCGTCGGCCGCGCTGGTGACCGGCTTGCCGTCCTTGCCGACGATCTTCACACCGGCCGGCACGTCCGCCGCCGGGGCGATGGTGACGCTGTCGGCGTTGGTGTGCACGGTGACCGGGCCGATCTTGGTGCCGGACTTGCCGGAGACCGCCGGCGGCGTCAGGGTCAGCGACGCCTTGGGCTCGGAGACGGTCTGCGCGCTCTTCTCCAGATAGTCGGCGAGCTTCTCGGCGGCCGGGTCGACCGCGTCGACCTTGACGTGGTCGGAGAAGCGCCAGATCGCGACCTGGGTGCCGGCCGCGGCGGTCTTCTCGGTCAGCTGCCCGGAACCGGCCTTGGCGGACAGCGCCGCCAGGTCGTTCACCTGCGGGTAGGAGTTCTGCAGGATCCAGCGGATCTTGCCGGCGTCCGGGTTGTCGTGCAGCGACGACTTGCCCCAGGACACTTCCTGGTACCGGGCCTGCTGCTGGGTCGGGTTGTGCACGTCGATGCAGTACGTCTGCAGCGTGCCGCCGTTGTCGACCGACATCTCGAAGAGGCCGGCGCCGACGCGCTGGTCCCCTCCCCTGCCGTGCAGCACCGCCTGGTCGAAGGTCTTCAGACCGCGGAGCGTCGCGGTGGCGCCGCCGTCCTGCGACGTCGCCGGGTCGTCCGCCGCGGCGGTCCCGGCGGTGGCTATCGCGCCCGCCGCGAGGAGGCCCGAGGCCACGGCCGCGGCGGCAAGGCGGGCTGCGCCCCGCCCCTTCATCGAAAGCATGATTTCCCCTCTGGGCGAGGCGGTCGGCTGGAGAGGTCGCCTCACCGGACAGATCCCAAGAACTCAACGGCCGAACTGGTCAGCCTGGTCAGCCCCCGTGAGTACTCGTCGGATCCTATGGAGCGGGCGCATCAGGGTCCCCGGTAATAGCGTCCTATAAGCGATCCGAATCGCAATCGTTACCGAATACCCGCACCCTGAGCTGACATTATCGACAAATCGCCGGTAATTTTCAGGGCACACTTACCTTCTGCCCCGAATTGCCCGACGGGCTCGCGGCCCGTCCCGGCACCTCTGTGGGATCCTCCGGCCGCCCGCGGGAGTGCTTCGGCGGGGGCGGCGAAGGGTGCGGGGCGCTTGCCGCTGCTCGGTCGAGGGTCGGCTGGGGGGCCGGTTGCCCGTCCCGTGTCGACGTTGCGGCGTGCGGTTTCGGCTTCTCCAATTGCCAGGGGTCGGCAGCTGGTTGACCGCCGGGCGATGGGGGCCCGTCCGCTTGCGGGCCGGGTGGTTGAGGGGCATTCGGCTGGGTGACGTTCGGTTGAATGGCGCTCGGTT
Source organism: Streptomyces sp. NRRL F-4489 (assembly GCF_001509485.1). Classification (GTDB taxonomy): domain Bacteria; phylum Actinomycetota; class Actinomycetes; order Streptomycetales; family Streptomycetaceae; genus Streptomyces. The sequence continues at coordinate 2,883 of NZ_LLZI01000044.1, read as the reverse complement.
GAATGGCGTTCAGCTGAGTCGCGTCTCCCTCTTTGCGGGCCCGCACCACCCGGCGGAACGCGGACGTCCCGCGCGCCAGGTCGTGCCCGATCGCCAGTGCGTCGATCTCCGCCGCGAACCAGCGACCGCCGCCCTTCTCCGGCGGCTGCTCGCCCTCCCGCAACCGCAACCGCCCCTGTACGACGACCGGTTCCCCGACCGCCACCGAAGCCGCGACGTTGTCCGCGAGCGCGCGCCAGGACCGCACGGTGTAGAAACTCGTCTCCCCGTCCGTCCAGCATTCCCGGGCCCGGTCCCACCTCCGCGATGTCGTCGCCATCCGGAACCGCGCCACCGGCACACCCGCCGGCGTCTCCCGGTGCTCGACCGCCGTGGCCACGTTCCCCACCAGCGTCACCATCGTGTCGTTCATGAATGCTCCCCCGCCTTTTCCGTTCTGCTTCTCGTTCTGCTTCTTGTTCTGCTTCTCGTTCTGCTCTTTGCTTCTTCTGGTTTCTCGTCGCTTGCTTCGGCTTATGCGTCTTCTCTGCCTTGTCCGGCCTCTCCGGCCTCCCCGGCCCCTCCAACTCGCGCTCGGCGCTTCGGACTTCCTTTCGCTGTGGTTGTCCCCGGGGCGCGTCGAGGGGACGTCCGTCGTGTTGCGCTGCATTGCGTTGCGTTGCGCCGCATTGCGCCTGCGCTTCGCGGATTCCATGCTGCACGGATCCGCCGGAGCCCGCCGCGGCCTGTGGACAACCTGCCGCCTGTGGACAACTCCGTCACCCGGCGGGGTGACGAGGGGTACGGCCACGGGCCCGGGCGCGCGGCAGTAGAACGGCGGCGGGCCGCCTCGCCCGCCGCCGCCTCACCCGACCTCATGCGTGCGTCGGGCACCTCATCGCCCGGCGCCTCACACGCCCGACGCGACCGCGTACCGCTCGCGCACCTCGCGATACCGCAGCAGTTCCGCGGCCACCGGCTCCAGCACCCGCGCCCGTCCGCAGCCGGCCGCCGCTTCGCGCAGCCGGCGTTCGGCGTCCTGCCCGTACCGCCGGGCCGGGCCACGTGCCAGGACCCGGCAGAGCCAGGTCAGCGCCGGACCGCCCACCGACCCCGCGATCGCGGGCAGCAGTCCGGCCGGCCATTCGGACGGGGGCGTCACACCCGTCACGGAACCCACCAGCCACATCACGCCCACCACTTGGAACACGAACAACAGCTTTTGCAGGGCCGCCGCCACCGTCCACCAGCGCGGCTTGGCTTCCGGCCCCCGCCGGAGCGCTTCCTCGGCCTCGGCGGCCACCGCGTCCAGCGCCTCCGGCAGCCCCTCGGCACCCCGCCCCGCCGCCTCGCGCACCGCCTGCGCCCACGGCGCCGGCAGCCCGCGCGCGGCCTCCGCCGCCACGGTCCGAACGGCCTGTTCGACCATCGGCCGGGCTGCCGCCTGCGCGCAACCGGGATCGGTGGCGGTGCCGGCGGCAGCGTTGGCGCCGGGGCCGACTCCCGTCCCGGAAGCGGCACTTGCGGACCCGTCGCCACCGGAAGCTGCACCTTCCGCCAGCCTGATGGGGACCGCTCCGGAACGCCCCGCCCCCGTCTTCCCGTCCTCGCCGCGCCCCGCCCCCGTACGCGGAGGCGCGACCCGTGGGCGGCGGGCCGTGCCGCCGGCCTCTCCCGCCGCGGTGGCCACCGCCATCGGGCGCGCGCCGCGCCCCTTGCCCCGGGGCCGCAGCCGCGACCACGGCGAACCGCACGCCCGCTCGGCGTGCCGCAGCCAGTCACGCTCCGCCGTCCGCCCGGTGGCGACCGCCCCCACCGCCTCGGCGAGCCGGTCGTCGAACTCCTCCTGGGCCCGCCCGGACAGCCCGACCCGGCTCTCCGCCACGTACACCGACCGCAGGCGCTCCGCCGCGGCGTCCACGTCGGCGGTCAGCCGGCGGTCGGCCGCCCCGCGTTCCGCCACGAACTGGGCCAGCGCCTCCCGTAGTTCCCCCACCCCCTCGCCGGTCGCGGCAGAGAGGGCAAGCACCGTCGCGCCCGGTTCGCCGTGCTCGCCCAGCGCCAGCCCGTCCTCGTCCAGGAGCCGGCGCAGATCGTCCACCACCTGGTCGGCGGCGTCCCCGGGCAGCCGGTCCACCTGGTTGAGCACGACGAACGTGACCTCGGCGTAGCCCGCCAGCGGCCGCAGATAGCGCTCGTGGAGCACCGCGTCGGCGTACTTCTCCGGGTCCACGACCCAGACCACCGCGTCCACCAGCTTCAGCAGCCGGTCGACCTGCTCCCGGTTGGCGGTGGCCGAGGAATCGTGGTCGGGGAGGTCCAGCAGGATCAAACCGGACAGTTCCGGGCTGCTCTGCGCGGTGTGGCGGCGGTGGACCGGCACCCCGAGCCGGCGCAGCAGCCCCTCCGCCCCGGGGCGGCCGCCGGACCAGACGCAGGCCACCGGCTCGGCGGTGGTCGGCCGGCGCGCCCCGACCTCCGAACGGACCGCCCCCGCCAGCGCGTTGAACAGCGACGACTTGCCGCTGCCGGTCGCCCCCGCGAGGGCGACGACGGTGTGCTCACCGGACAGCCGGTACCGCTCGTCGGCCGCCTCCAGGACGCGGCCCGCCTCGTCCAGCACCGCCCCGTCCAGCCGGCTCCGGGACAGCGCGATCAGCTCCCGCAGCGCCTCCAACCGGGCCCGCAGCCCCTCCTCGGCGGCCCTCCTGGTCCCGCCGGGCACCCACTTGTAGCCGGGGCCCCCGATCTCTTCCTCTTCCGCCCCTTCTCCCTCGTCCGCACCACCCATCACTCCGGGGGCGCGCCCCTCGGCCATCGATCCCAGCGGCACCTGGGCCCCGGCCCCCGTCCCGAACTGCGCCCCGCCCGCCGTACGGAACTCCGCCCCGTCCGCCGTCCCGC
>NZ_LLZI01000043.1 GCF_001509485.1 Streptomyces sp. NRRL F-4489 | reverse complement strand
CGCGCCCCCAGGCCCCCCGCCGCCCCAATGCGGCCGACATCACACCCCCGCCCCGAACCCCTGCGCCCCACGCGTCCCACCGGCGCCCACGCGCCCCATCGGCCCCCCGGTGGCGTCGTGGCGATCGTCACCTCCTGCCCTGGGCCGTGGTGCGGCCCGTACGCTGTCCTTCGTGACAGAGCCAGTGCTGCGCATTCCCGACGCGAAGGTCGCGCTGTCCACGGCTTCGGTCTATCCGGAGTCGACGGCGACGGCCTTCGAGATCGCCGCGCGCCTGGGGTACGACGGGGTCGAGATCATGGTCTGGACCGACCCGGTCAGTCAGGACATAGAGGCGCTGCGCCGGCTGTCGGACTACCACGGCGTCCCGGTGCTGGCCGTGCACGCGCCCTGTCTGCTGATCACCCAGCGGGTCTGGTCCACCGATCCCTGGGTCAAGCTCCAGCGCGCCCGCAACGCCGCGGAGAAGCTCGGCGCGTCCACGGTCGTCGTCCACCCGCCGTTCCGCTGGCAGCGCGGTTACGCCCGCGACTTCGTCCGCGGCATCTGGCGGATGGAGAGCGAGACCGACGTCCGGTTCGCGGTCGAGAACATGTACCCCTGGCGCTACCGCGACCGCGAGATGCAGGCGTACGCCCCCGACTGGGACCCGACCAACGACGACTACCGCCACTTCACCGTCGATCTGTCGCACACCGCGACGGCCCGCCACGACGCGCTGGCGATGGCGGCGCGGATGGGCGACCGGCTGGCCCACGTCCACCTCGCGGACGGCAACGGCTCCGCCAAGGACGAGCACCTGGTGCCCGGCCGCGGCAGCCAGCCCTGCGCCGAGCTGCTGGAACGTCTCGCCGCGACCGGTTTCGACGGGAATGTGGTGGTCGAGGTCAACACCCGCCGGGCCATGTCCGCCGCCGAACGGGAAGCCGACCTCGCCGAGGCGCTGGCCTTCACCCGCCTGCATCTGGCGTCGCCCACCTGGGTCCCCGGCAAGTAGTCGCCTGGGTTCCCGGCAGGTAGTCGCAGGGGCCGGCGGCTGGTCGCCGGGGGCCGTCGGCGGGTGGCCCGAGGCCGGCTCCCGGCCCCGTCTCATATCCCGGAGAGCGCTGTCCAGATCTTGGATCCGGGGCGTAATCTCGAGGGAAGCTGCGGTATGTGCCGCGGTCGTACGTCCGTATTCCGAGGGAGTGACCATCGTGCCCGAGCTGAGGTCCCGCACCGTTACCCATGGCCGCAACATGGCGGGCGCCCGCGCCCTTATGCGAGCCTCGGGTGTACCGGGCGCGGACATCGGCCGGAAGCCGATCATCGCGGTGGCCAACTCCTTCACGGAGTTCGTGCCCGGCCACACGCACCTGGCCCCCGTCGGCCGCATCGTCAGCGAGGCGATCACGCAGGCCGGCGGCATCCCGCGCGAGTTCAACACGATCGCGGTCGACGACGGCATCGCGATGGGCCACGGCGGCATGCTGTACTCCCTGCCCTCGCGCGACCTGATCGCGGACTCGGTCGAGTACATGGTCGAGGCGCACTGCGCGGACGCGCTGGTCTGCATCTCGAACTGCGACAAGATCACCCCCGGCATGCTGATGGCGGCGCTCCGCCTCAACATCCCGACGGTCTTCGTCTCCGGCGGCCCGATGGAGTCCGGCCGGGCCACCCTCGTGGACGGCACGGTCCGTACGCTCGACCTGGTCGACGCCATGTCGGAGGCGGTCAACGACAAGATCTCCGACGAGGACATCCTCCGTATCGAGGAGAACGCCTGCCCGACCTGCGGCTCCTGTTCCGGCATGTTCACCGCCAACTCGATGAACTGCCTGACCGAGGCCATCGGCCTCTCGCTGCCCGGCAACGGCTCGGTCCTCGCCACGCACACGGCCCGCAAGGCCCTGTACGAGAAGGCGGGCGCCACGGTCGTCGAGCTGACCAAGCGCTACTACGGCGAGGACGACGCGTCCGTCCTGCCGCGCAACATCGCGACGCACGCGGCGTTCGAGAACGCCATGGCGCTCGACATCGCCATGGGCGGCTCCACGAACACGATCCTGCACCTGCTGGCCGCCGCCCGTGAGGCCGAGGTCGACTACAACCTCGACCACATCAACGCGGTCTCGCGCCGCGTCCCCTGCCTGGCCAAGGTCGCGCCGAACGTCGCGGGCTCGAAGACGTACTACATGGAGGACGTGCACCGCGCCGGCGGCATCCCCGCGATCCTCGGCGAGCTGTACCGCGGCGGCCTGCTGAACGAGGACGTGCACACCGTGCACAGCCCCTCGATCAAGCAGTGGCTCGACGACTGGGACGTCCGCAGCGGCGCGGCCACCGACGAGGCCCGCGAGCTGTGGCACGCGGCCCCCGGCTGCAAGCGCTCCGCCGAGGCGTTCAGCCAGTCCGAGCGCTGGGACACCCTCGACACGGACGCCGCGAACGGCTGCATCCGCGACGTGGCGCACGCCTACTCCAAGGACGGCGGCCTCGCGGTCCTCAAGGGCAACCTCGCGGAGGACGGCTGCGTCGTGAAGACGGCGGGCGTCGACGAGTCGATCTGGACCTTCGAGGGCCCGGCCGTCGTCTGCGAGTCGCAGGAGGAGGCGGTCGAGAAGATCCTCCTCAAGCAGGTCAAGGAGGGCGACGTCGTCGTCATCCGCTACGAGGGCCCCAAGGGCGGCCCGGGCATGCAGGAAATGCTGTACCCCACCTCGTACTTGAAGGGCCGCGGCCTCGGCAAGGTCTGCGCCCTGGTGACGGACGGCCGCTTCTCGGGCGGCACCTCGGGCCTGTCCATCGGCCACGCCTCGCCGGAGGCGGCCGCGGGCGGCACCATCGCCCTGGTCCAGGACGGCGACCGCATCCGCATCGACATCCCCAACCGCTCGATCGAACTCCTCGTGGACGACGCGGAGTTGGCCGCCCGCCGGGACGCGCTCGGCGGCGTCTACGCCCCGAAGAACCGCCAGCGGAAGGTGTCGGCCGCGCTCCGGGCCTACGCGGCGATGGCCACCAGCGCCGACAAGGGCGCCGTCCGCGACGTCAGCAAGCTCGGCTGAACGCCTGGCCGAAAGCCTGGCTGAACCGCGCCGCGGTCTGCGGTCTTCCCGCGCCCGGTCCGTCCTTGGTGAGTTCTCATGGGGTTCTCACCGGGCGGGCCGGGCGCGGCTCTTTTCCGGCCGGGAGCGCGCGAGTAGCCTCGAAAGTTGACGAGTTGACGAGTTAGCGCGTTGATGAGTTGGCGCGTCGGGGAACGGGGGAGTTGGGGGATGACGCTGTCCGGAATGCGCCACGATGGCGCGAAGTCGCGGGCGACGGAACGTGTGCCCGAATTGTGGTCATACGCAGTGAGATACTGGCGGCATGATGGCTGACACACCTGGTCGTGACACACCCGGTCCTGCCGAGCCCGGGCCCGCCGACGCGCTCGCGGCGGTCACCGCCCATGTCTGCGACTGCGGCGCCGTCGTGGAGGGGTTGTACGGCCGGTGGGCCTGCACGGCCTGCGGGCGCGTGTCCCCGTACTTGGAACCGCCGCAGGGCTGGCAGGCCGAGCCCGGCTACGCCGACTGGAAGTGACCGAGGGGGCTGTTCCCGTCCTGGACGGCCCCCACGAACGCCCCCCAGGCCGCCGCCCCGAAGACGAGGGCGGGGCCCTGGGGGTTCTTGCTGTCCCGTACGGGGACCAGCCGGGCGGGGTGCCCGTCCGCGACCTCCAGGCACTGGCCACCGTCTGAGTTGCTGTAGCTGCTCTTACGCCAGTTGGCGTTGGCCAGGAAGGTGTCGGCGACCTCGACGCACGCCCCGCCTTCCGAGTTGCTGTAACTGCTCTTACGCCAGTTCACGCCGCTCAGTTCGATGGCTCGCACGGCACTTCCTCCAACATTCGCAGGATGAACTTCCGCGACTCGACCGGGGAAAGGGCCATGTCGCGCACTGCATCATATGCGCGCTGGAAACGCTCAACCCGGCATGCTTCCTCGATCAGTTCACCGCGTACGTCGTTCTCGGCGTAAGCCACGGCACGGCCGTCCAGGAGCCGGAGAAACATCAGGTCGGTGCTCGCCAGGCCGTGCGGACCGGTGCTCAACGGCAGCACTTGAAGGGTGACGTTCGGGCGCTCCGACGCCTCCAGGAGGTACTCCAACTGCTCCCGCCACTCCTGCGCGTTGCACAAGGGTGTTCGCAGGACCGCTTCGGAGAGGATGCCCCGAAACGTCGGCGCTTCATTGCCCTTGAGCAGTTCCCGTCGTCTGACGCGCGCTTCGACCTGTTGCTCCAGTTCCTGGCCCGCGAGGCCACCTGCCGCGAGCGCTTCGCGTGCGTACGCCTCGGTCTGCAAGAGTCCTGGCGGCCTGCTCACCGCGTAATGCCACAAGTTCACCGCCTCGGACTCCAGCATCATGTAGCGCCGGTATTGCTCCTTGAACTGCGACAGGTCGCCCTTCGCCAGCTCCCACAGGGTGATCAGCAGATGCGGGGTCCCGTAATAGTCGTCAAGGGCGATGGCCACCTCGGGACTGCCGAGTGTCTTGCCGCTCTCCATTTTGCCGAACAGCGACCAGTCCCAGCCAAGGTCTTCACCGAGCTGCCGCAGGCTCACACCCTTCTGGTGGCGCAGTAAGCGCAGCTCTTCCGCGAACCGCTTGCGTGGTTCCTGGCTGCGGCCGGTGATGACTCTCCTCGGTGGCATGGGGCCCTCCTTCGTGGAAGGTGTGGGGACTTCGATCCGGGCGGGGAATATCAGCCGGAACTAGACATTTGCCCGTCCCCGCTGGTGCATCCTCGTAATGCCCGGAATGCGCAGCGTAGCTGTGGCCGGCGTGTCAGGCAGGGAAAACGGCAGAAGGAGCACCCCCGTGACGTTGGAGAAGATCGCCGAAGCCGAGGCGGCGCGCGACGAGTTGGCTGCCGCGCTGAAGCGGAACGGCATCGTGCTGCCGTCGCTGTCCGTCGATCCGCTGTCGTACAGCAGTGAGCCGCCGCGGCCGCTCATCGAGCTGGGGCGGTGCAACCCGGAGACCGCGCGGCGGCTGGCGGCCGTCATCGGGGGACGGGGAGGCCGGTCATGACCGGCGACCGGCCCGCCGGGGCGCCGGCGCCCGCGCACGTGCCCGCGAAGGGCGAGATCGTGCGGGATCTGCTGCGGGAGCGGGTCGGGCGGGTGATGGACCACGAGGACGGGTGCGTTCAGCTGCGGCCGCTCGGGGGCGGCGTGGAGTGGGACGCGGATCCGGCGGACCTGGAACCGGTCGCGGTGTCGGCGGCGCTGAGGGAGCACGTCGCGGACCTCAACTGGCAGAGTACGAATCTGAGTTGAGGGGTGGGCGGCCCTTAAGGGGTCGCCCCGGGGGGCCTACCAGCGGGACGGGTCGGCGGTCGGTACGCCGAAGACCGTGCCGTCCGGGGAGGCGGCGTAGATCCGGCCCTGGTCGGGGTCGAGGCAGGGCGCGGGGACGGCTTGCAGGAAGCCGTTGTGGCGGGTGGCGGTGAGGCGCGGCGGGGTCTGGCCGAGGAGGGCGCCGGAGGTGGTGTCCACGGCGATCAGGCGGCCGTCGGCGGCGGTGAAGTACAGGCGGTCCCCGGCGGCCACGGGGGCCGAGCCGCGGCTGACGGAGGTCTCGGTGTCCCAGGTGCGCGCGCCCACGGCCTGGAGGGCGCCGCCCTCGGCGAGGAGGTACGCGGTCTCGCCCTGCACGGTGGCCGAAACGCCCCGCAGGGGAGCGGCCAGGGGCAGGCGGCGGGACTGGCCGGTCGCGGGGTCGTAGCGGAGGACCGCGGCGGTGAGGTTGTCGTAGGTGGGGTCGCCGACGGTGAGGAAGAGCGCGCCGGAGCGGGTGGTTCCGGCCAGGGTGAGGGTGCCGGGCAGGCGGCGGGACCAGTGGACCGAGCCGTCCGCCGGGTCGATGGCGGTGAGCCGGGTGAGGGGGGACGGGCCGGTGGGGAGGGGTTCGGCGGCGTAGGCGGTGTGCGGGTCGCCGTGGGCGGTGAAGCGGGGGAGCTGGTGGCCGGAGAAGCTTCTGCGCCAGCGCTGCTGGTGGGTGGTGGTGTCGAGCGCGGTGACGGTGCCGTCGGCCGAGGTCAGGAGGATGCGGTCGGCGACGACCGTGGCGCCGCCCTCGTAGGGGGAGATGTCGAGGCTCCAGCGGAGGGCGCCGTCGCCGTCCTTGGACGGGTCGAGGGCGAGCAGGCGGCGGCCGTCGTCGGCGAAGACGTAGAGGAAGCCGCCGGAGAGGACCGGGGCGGTGGGGGAGACATCGCTTCGGCTTCTGGTGGCGGCCGTGTGGCGCCAGGTGACCTCGCCGGTGGCGGGGGAGAGGCGGGCCGCGGGGAGGCCGGACTGGCCGCAGAAGACGGCGCCGGCGCCGGCCGTGCAGTACGGCATCTCGGCGGCGTAACCGGCCGGGCGGTCGACGAGGGTGGTGCGCCAGGGGCGGATGGGGCTGTGCGGGGTGCGTGAGGCGTGGGTCTGGAGGGCCGGGTCGTCGTCGGACGCCGCCGTCAGGGCCCAGGCGCCGGCGCCGAGCGCGAGGACGACGAGGGCGGCGGTGGCGGCCAGGAGGCGGGGGCGGACGCGGCGGCGGGTGCGGGCGGGGGCGGTCTCGGCGGGGACGCCGGGGCTCTCGGCACGCACGTCGTGGGACGCGGCACGTACGTGGGTGGTCTCGGCGCGGGACTGGGGCGTCTCGACGCGTACGTGGGTGGTCTCGGCGCGGGCCGGCTGCCGCTGGGCGGGGACGCGGACGGGGCCGGGGGCGGCGGACGGTATCGCGCCCAGGGGGAGGGGCGCGGTGGCGGGAAGCGTCATCGGGGCGTCGCTGCGCAGGAGTTCCATCAGGCGGCCCGGGGTCGGGCGGTCCTCCGGGTCCTTCGCCAGGCAGCTCGCCACCAGGGGCACCAGTTCGTCCGGGAGACCCGAGAGGTCGGCCTCGTCGTGCACCACCTGGTAGGCGACCAGGTACGGGCTATCGGAGTCGAAGGGGCCGCGCCCGGTGGCGGCGTGCACCAGCACCGACCCCAGGGCGAAGACGTCCGCCGCCGGGCCGACCTCGCGCGGCCGCTGGAACTGCTCGGGCGCCATGAACGGCGGCGTGCCGATCAGCTTGCCGGTCTCCGTACGCATCTCGCTGTCGGACGGCCGGGAGATCCCGAAGTCGATGACCTTCGGGCCATCGGCGGCCAGCAGGACGTTGCCGGGCTTGAGATCGCGGTGGACGACGCCGGCGCGGTGGATGTCGCGCAGCGCCTCGGCCAGGCCCGCGCCCAGCCGCCGGACCTCGGCGGGGGCCAGCGGGCCGTTCCGCTTCACGTGGTCGGAGAGGGCCGGGCCGGCGATGTGGAGGGTGGCCATCCAGGGGCGTTCGGCGTCCGGATCGGCGTCCACGACGGGGGCGGTGAAGGCGCCGCTGACCCGCCGGGCGGCGGCCACCTCCTGCCGGAACCGGCCCCTGAACTCGGGGTCCTGGGCGAACTCGGCGTGGATGACCTTGACCGCGAGCAGCAGTCCGGAGGAGGACCGGGCCAGGTGGACCACGCCCATGCCCCCGGCGCCCAGACGCGCTTCCAGGCGGTACTGCCCGGCGTATTCCGGACGCTCCGCTTCCGGTCCGGGCGCGGAATCGCGCAGCGGCGGCATCGTTCCACCCCCGTGTCGTCGCCATGCCATGCGGTCGCAGAGTGCGACGCGCGGAGCCTAGTCCATGGCGCCGCCGGGACGGGCGAGGCTTGCTAGCGTGCCGCCCACGGGCCGTGTCGTACGCATGGCCGAGAATCGGCCGCTGTCCCGCATGGGGTGGCGGCGGCGCAGGATCACATCGTCAACGCGGTCAACGGGTTCGACACGGTCAACGGGTTCGACGCGTTCGACGCGTTCAACGGGGGGAGCAGCGATCATGAGTACGCAGGAAGTGCAGGGCGCGGAGGGGGCCCAGGTCCTTGCGGCCGGGGCGGCGGGGCTGACGTATCCGGTGGCGCCCGGTTACCGCGTCAACGTCCGGCAGGGGCCGGGCACCGACACCCCGGTGGTGCGGCGGCTGGCGGAGGGCGCCCGGGTGGAGATCCGCTGCCAGCGGCGCGGCCAGTGGGTCACCGGCCCCTACGGCACCTCCAACCTCTGGGACAACATCGGCCCCGGCCAGTACATCTCCGACACGTACGTCCACACGGGCAGCGACGGCATGGTCGCGCCCAGCTGCATGGGCTGAGCCGTACGGGGTGAGCAGTACGGGGCCGGTCCTACGGGTGAGACCGAGGCCACCCCGGCAATACGGGACGTCCGGGGATAATCGACGGCATGAGTGATGCGCAGCGGTCGGTGGCCCCGGACGGCCCGGAGCCGGAGGAGATCCGTTTCTTCGGCACCACCTGGGTCGCGCACGACGGCGGCTACGCGCTGCGGCGGGTGGCGGTGGCGGCCGGTTCGCTGCTGCTGGCGGCGGCCGGGGCGCTGGTGCTGCGGTTCGCGTTCCAGGGGCTGACGATCGCCGCCGTGGGCTCGTTCGTGAACGTCCTGATCGTGGCCGGCTTCGCGGTGTGCAGCGCGCTCGCGTTCCGCCGCACCTGGGACGGCTTCGTCCGGCGGCCGGGCACCGCGCCCGAGACCGCCGCCGACCGGTCGTCCCAGAGCCTCCTCCTCATCGGCTTCATCGGCTCCCTGCTGGCCTACTTCTGCCGCAGCCTGGTCGAGGCCCCCGGGGAGAAGCTGCGCCGCGCCGAGTACGAGGCGGCCCTCGAACGCCACGCCCGCCGCCGGGAAACCCGCGCGGGCAACCCGGCGGCCCGGCGCTCGAAGGCGAAGCCGAACGCGAAGGCGAAGGCCAAGAAGCGCGGGTGAGGGCGGCGGTCTGCCCGCCTGCCCTCCGGTACGCGTCAGGTCATTGGCGGGCGTACCGCTCCGCCATCGCCCGGAAGACCTCGCGCGGCGTCCACTCCTCCTCGGTTTCCGCGCCGGCCCTCCCCACCACCCCGTAGGACCCGAGGTCGTCCTCCTCGCCCTTCCGCCCGAACGAGGCGAAGGTGAACCACAGCGCGGTGTCGATGCCCTCCTCCTCGAAGACGTCGAGGAGTTCGCCGAAGTACCGGACCTGCTCGCCCTCGTCGCGCACCGCGCCGGCCGGCGGCTGCCAGGCCATCCCGCCGAGGTCGCCGGCGCCCCGGTACGGGCAGGTGCCGAATTCGGTCACCGCGACCGGCTTCCCGTGGGCCGCGTGCCGGCGCAGCTCGTCCCGGAAGGCGGCGGCGTTGTACGCGGCCCGGTAGGCGTCCACTCCGACCAGGTCGAACGGCGTCCAGTCGATCGCCTCCCAGGGGCCGGCGGCGTAGGTGATCCGGCCGCCGAAGCGCTCCCGGACGGCCCCGGCCACCTCGGCGAGGAAACCGTTCAGCCGCTCCAGCACCGGGCCGAGCGACTGCCACCACTCCCGGGACGCGGTGCTCATCGCCCGGATCCGGTCGCCGTAACTCTCGCCGGGGATGAACCCCTTGCAGAACATGCTCGCCTCGCACCCGGCGACGAAGACCACCTCGGCCCCGCCCCGCCGGATCTCCTCGGCCCGCCCGGCGCAGTCGGCGAAGAACGGGAGCAGTTCCTCAGGGGCGAGGTCCACCGGGAACGGCGCGAACCACACCTCCAGCCCGGCCTGAGCCGCGTACCGGGCGGCGGTGGACAGCCGCTCGGGGTGGCCGCCGGATATCCGGACCGCGTCGCAGTGCAGGTCCCGGGCGATCACGGCCATGTCCCGCTCGACGGCCGCGTCGGTGAAGACCTTCCGCGAGAGCTCGTCCCCGGGGAGGAACCCGGTGTCGTAGTTGATGCCGCGTGCACGCATGCCGCGCCTCGCTTTCCCCCTGGTCCCGGCGGCCGGTCCGCCGCCGTGCGGCCGCCCACGGGCCGCCGCGCGCCATTCTGCGGCACGGGGGAGGGGGGAAGGGGCAGGATGGGCGCGTGGGGCGCGTACGGGCGCGTACGGCTCGTTTTGAGGGCGGGGGAGGGCGTGTTGGGGACCGAGGGAGTGGCCGAGGTAGCGGCCGAGGGGACGGACAGCGGGACGCCGCCCGCCGCGGACCGCCTGGCGGCTTTCGAGGACGTCCGAGGCCGGCTCTGGGGCATCGCCTACCGGATCACGGGCACCGTCACCGACGCCGACGACGCCGTCCAGGAGGCGTGGCTCCGCTGGCAGGCGCTGCCCGACGACCCGCCCGTGGAGCACCCCCGCGCCTTCCTCACCACCGTGGTCAGCCGGATCTGCTACGACTTCCTGGGCTCGGCCCGCGCCCGCCGGGAACTCTACGTAGGCCCCTGGCTTCCCGAGCCCCTGCTCGACGCCGCCCCCGGGCGCGGCCCGGCCGCGCTGGCCCGTAATGCCGCCCCCGATGACCCCGAGGACCGCGTCACCCTCGACGAGTCCGTAGGCATGGCCCTCCTGACCGTCCTGGAACGCCTCACCCCGGCCGAACGCACCGCCTTCGTCCTGTACGACGTCTTCGCCGTGCCGTTCCCGGAGATCGCCGAGGCGGTCGGCCGCACCCCGGACGCGGTCCGCCAGCTGGCCTCGCGCGCCCGCCGCCGGGTACGCGCCGAGGCCCCGCGCCGGACCGTGGACCGGGCCGAGCACCGGCGGACCGTGGAGGCGTTCCTGGCGGCCGTCACCGGCGGGGACTTCGCGGCGCTGCTGGCCGTCCTGGACCCGGACGTGGTGTGGCGCTCGGACGGCGGCGGCAAGGTGAGCGCGGCCCGCCGGCCGGTCCTGGGCCGCGAGAAGGTCGCCCGCTACACCTGGGGCGTGGCCACCGGCGGCCTGGCCCTGGAGTCCGTGCGGCTGTCCCTCCGGGACGTCAACGGGGCCCCCGGCCTCGTCTTCACCGACCCCACCGGCGCCTTCCCGCCCGGCGTCCTCGCCTTCACCGTCCACGCCGGCCGCATCACCGAGGTCTCCGCCGTCCTCAACCCGGACAAACTGGCGCGCCTGGGCCCGGAGTTCACCAGCGCCCCCGGGGACAGCGCGCCCAAGCCCTAACCGCTAACGGGTCACGCGGCGGCGTCATCCACTAACGGGTCACGCGGCGGCATCATCCACCAACGGCGTCACGCGGCGGCGTCGTCCTCGCCGCCATCCCCATCCTCCCCACTCCCCGAATACTCCCAATCCGGCCGCCCCTCCCCAAACAGCCAGTCATCGAACAAATCACTCAAATCCTCATCCGTCCGATCCTGGCAAAACGCCATGAAGTCATCCGTATCCGCATTCCCGTGCCGATACTTCGCCGGCCACTCCTTCAGAATCCCGAAGAACGCCTCGTCCCCGACCGCGTTCCGCAACTGCTGGAGCACCATCGCCCCCCGCTCGTACACCGGCGTCCCGGTCACGTCCTCAGCCGACTCCGGCGCCCCCGGCGGAAACCCCCACCGCCCGTCGTCCGCGTCCTCGTCCGGACCGTCCTCGTCGCCCTCCCCGTCGCCGTACAGGGCATCGAACCGCTCCTGCGGGGTGCGGCCCCCCTCCCGCTCCTCCCACAGCCACTCCGCGTACGTGGCGAAGCCCTCGCTGAGCCAGGTGTCGCGCCAGGTCTTCGGCGTCACCGAGTCGCCGAACCACTGGTGCGCGGTCTCGTGGACCACCGTCGAGGTGTCCGGCGCCCCCGCGTACACCGGCTTGGTCTGCGTCTCCAGCGCCGCCCAGTCGATACGCGGCGGGGTGTGGTCCACGACGGCGCCCGCCGAACTGAACGGGTACGGGCCGAACAGCTCGGTCCCCCAGGCCAGGATCTCCGGCAACCGGGACAGCGGCTTCTCGCTCGCCTTGGCTTCCTGCGGGTCCACGGCCACGTAGAGCGGCAGGCCCTGCGGTGTACGGGACTCCCGCACGTCGAACGTCCCGATAGTGGCGGTGGCGAGGTAACTGGCCATCGGCTCACCGCTGTGCCACTCGTACGTCGTCCGGCCGCCGGCGGTCCGCTTCGAGCGCAGCTCGCCGTTGGCGATCGCGGTGTAGCGCTCGGGCACGGTGATCCGGAAGTCGTAGGCGGCCTTGTCGGCGGGGTGGTTGTTGCCCGGGAACCACGTCATCGACCCGGCCGGCTCGCCGCTGACGAACGCGCCGTCGGCGGTCCTGACCCAGCCCTCCCGCGCCCCGTCCGCGTCCGTCATCTCCTGCGGCGTGCCCCGATAGCGGACGGTCGTCCGGAACGTTTCGCCCTTCCCTATCCCGCCGGCCGGCCGCACCACCAGCTTGTGCCCGTGGCGGCTGAACTCCGCCTCCCGGCCGCCCACCTGGACCCGCGCCACCGTCATCCCCTGAAGATCCAGCTGAAACGACCGCAAATCCTGCCCCGCCCGCGCGGTGATCGCCGCCGTCCCCTCCAGATGCCCCTTCGCCACGTCGTAATCCAGATCGAGCCCGTAGTGGCTGACCCGATACCCCCCATTCCCCAACCCCGGAAACAGCGGATCCCCCACCCCGCCCTCCCCCCCGCC
>NZ_LLZI01000042.1 GCF_001509485.1 Streptomyces sp. NRRL F-4489 | reverse complement strand
AGGGGGGACCCTGTGGGAGAGTAGGACGCCGCCGAACAATTTTTAGAAAAAGCCTCGTTCCCCGAGATTCGTCTCGGGGAACGAGGCTTTTTTGCGTTGGGTTCCGGCCGGTTTGGGGAGGGGCGGGACTGTGCCGGCGTACGTGACGCAGGGGCTTGTGGGATGCGGGATGCGGGGTGCCTCAGGGGGAGACTCCGCTCCGTACAAGCTGGGGCAGGTGGCCGGGCAGGCCGTTGTGGCCGTACTGCGGCAGAGGAGATACGCCCGTGGTGGGGGTGGGTGGAGGTGGGTACGCGGTCCCAGCAGAGGCGCGGTGCAGGGCTCCTGAGGCCCCATGCAAGACCCAGCGGCCCCCGGCCCTCCTGGCGGGTGCCAAGGGGAGGCAGGGGCCGTGCGCTGTAGCCGTATCGTGCAGCCGCGTCAGAGGCGGCCGGCGGACTTCAGGGAGAGGTAGGCGTCGGCGAGGTCAGGGGCGAGGTGGGCCGGGGTGGAGTCGATGACCGTGATGCCGTGGCGGCGGAGGCGGTCGGCGGTGTGGCGGCGGGCGGCGCGGGTCTGCTCGGCGGCTGCCGCCGCGTACACGGCCTGGGGGGTGTGGCGGCCGGCGGCCATCTCTTCGATCCGCGGGTCGGCGACGGCCGCGACGATCACTTCGTTGCGCTGGGTGAGGGAGGGGAGGACGGGCAGCAGGGCCTCCTCCACCGGGGCCGTGTCGAGGCCGGTGAACAGGACGATGAGGGAGCGGCGGGGGGCGTGGCGGTGGATGGTGGCCGCCAGGCCGCGGGCGTCCGCCTCGACGAGTTCCGGTTCGAGGGGGGCGAGGGCGTCGGTGAGGGCCGGCAGGAGATCGCGGGCGGTGCGGCCCTGTACGGAGGCGCGGACCCGGCGGTCGTAGGCGAGCAGGTCGACGTGGTCGCCGGCGCGGGAGGCGAGGGCAGCCAGGAGCAGTGCGGCGTCCATGGCGGCGTCGAGGCGGGGGATGTCGCCGACGCGGCCGGCCGAGGTGCGGCCCGATTCCAGGACGAGGAGGATGCGGCGGTCGCGTTCCGGGCGCCAGGTGCGGACGGCGACGGACTGGCGGCGGGCGGTGGCGCGCCAGTCGATGGAACGGGTGTCGTCGCCGGGGGTGTAGTCGCGGAGGCTGTCGAATTCGGTGCCTTCGCCGCGGGTCAGGATGCTGGTGCGGCCGTCGAGTTCGCGGAGCCGGGCGAGTTTGGCGGGGAGGTGCTTGCGGCTGGTGAAGGGCGGCAGGACGCGCAGGGTCCAGGGGATGTGGTGGTTTCCCTGGCGGGCGGCCAGGCCGAGGGGGCCGTAGGAGCGGACGGTGACGCGGACGGCGTGGTGGTCGCCACGGCGGGTGGGGCGCAGCGTCGTCGTCAGGCGGCGGCGTTCTCCGGCGGGAACGCGGACGGTGTGGCGGGACGCGGCGATGTCGTCGCCGGGGCGGAAGGAGCTTGGGGGCCAGGCGTCGCGGATCTGTGCGCGCAGAGGGCGGCGGTCGGGGTTGGTGACCGTGAGGTGGATGTGGGCTTCGCCCGTTAGTCGAACGCTTGTGTCACCGGTTCGGGTGAAATGGAGCGTTCGCACTGGCGCGGCGAGCGCGAGATCGCACAAGATTGCTATCAGCAAGGCGAGTTGGACGATGAGGATCCCGAGCCAGCTGGGCAGCGCGAAGCCCACGACCAGGGCTCCGAGCGCGGAGATGAGGGCGGTGCGTCCGGTCAGGGCCACGGTCTCGCCTCAGCGGGGGACGGGGAGATGAGCGAGCACGGCGTTGATGACGGAGTCAGCGGTGACTCCTTCCATCTCGGCCTCCGGCCGGAGGTGTACGCGGTGCCTGAGGGTGGGGAGCGCGAGGGCCTTGACGTCGTCGGGCGTGACGTAGTCGCGGCCGGTGAGCCAGGCCCAGGCACGTGAGGTGGAGAGCAGGGCGGTGGCTCCTCGCGGGGAGACGCCGAGGGAGAGTGAGGGGGATTCGCGGGTGGCACGGCAGATATCGACGATGTAGCCGGTGACGTCGGGGGAGACGGCGGTCTTGGCGACCGCGGCCCGGGCCGCTTCGAGGTCGGCGGCGGAGGCGACGGGGCGGAGCCCCGCGGCGTTGAGGTCCCGGGGGCTGAAGCCGGCCGCGTGGCGGGTGAGGATGTCGATCTCGTCCTGGCGGGCGGGCAGCGACACCGTCAGCTTCAGCAGGAAGCGGTCGAGCTGGGCTTCGGGGAGAGGGTAGGTGCCCTCGTACTCCATGGGGTTCTGCGTGGCGGCCACGAGGAACGGCTCGGGGAGCGGTCGGGGTGTGCCGTCGACGGTGACCTGGCGCTCTTCCATCGCTTCGAGCAGGGACGCCTGGGTCTTGGGCGGCGTGCGGTTGATCTCGTCGGCGAGCAGGAGGTTGGTGTAGACCGGGCCGGGCTGGAAGGAGAACTCGGCGTTGCGGGTGTCGTAGACCAGTGAGCCGGTGACGTCACTGGGCATCAGGTCGGGGGTGAACTGAACGCGCTTGGTGTCGAGTTCGAGGGCGGTCGACAGGGCGCGTACGAGGAGGGTCTTGGCGACGCCGGGGACGCCTTCGAGGAGCACATGTCCGCGGCAGAGCAGGGCGACGACCAGACCGGTGACGGCGGGGTCCTGGCCTACCACGGCCTTGGCTATCTCGGTGCGCAGGTCCTCCAGCGAGGCTCGGGCGCTCTCAGCGGTCGGGGTGCTCACGGGGTGCGTGCCTCTCTTGGGAAACGATCGAGGTTTCGAGTGCGTCGAGTTGGCCGGCCAGGGCCACCAGGGCCTTGTCGTCGGCCGGGGTGGGGCCGAAGAGGAGGGTGTGCAGGTCGGCCGGGGCGGTGGTGGCGGCCAGGTGGGTGGCGATGGCCGGAAGGAGGATGTCGGGGGTGTGGGCGTGCGCGGGGGAGACGCCGATGAGGGGGGCGAGCCGGGTGCGGGTCGCGGAGCGGAGAACGGCCGAGGCGCGGTCGCGGGCGTGGGCCTGCTCGTAGAGGCGGGCGTGGCCCTCGGTGGTCTCGGCGGCCGGGACGGCGACCGGGAGCCGTTCGGGTACGAGGGGGCCGAGCCGGCGGGCCCGCCAGACGGCCGCGCAGGCGGCGGCCAGGGTGAGTTGGAGCAGCGCCCAGTACCAGCCGGGCGGGATGAGGTCGAGGAAACCGCGCTGAGGGTCCTGGGCGGAGGCGGACGAGTCGCTGACGGAGGGGAGGTACCAGATCAGATGGCGGTGCGAGCCGAGGAGTTGGAGGGCCAGCGAGGCGTTGCCGCGCTCGGCGAGGTGCTGGTTGTAGAGGAGGTCGGCGGAGCCGAGGAGGACGGTGTCGCGGCCGCCGGGCGGAGCCGGGAGGCGCAGCAGGGTGGGTCCGCCGCCGGCGTCGTAGCAGCGGTCGGCCGAGGCGGCGGTGGCGGAGTAGCGGAAGCCGCCGAGGAGGACGTCGCCGGCGCGGCGGGCGGCGGGCAGCGCACAGCCCGGCTCGCGGGGCGCGTTGCCGACCTGCGGGTCGGCCTGGACGGTGGGGGCGGCGGCCTGGAGGGTCGCCGGGCCGGGGGCGAGCAGCACGGTGCGGCCCGGGGTGAGGGCGGTGGCCGTGCGCAGGGCGGTGAGCTGGCCGGCGGTGAGGACGTCGGGCGTGGTGACGAGAAGCGTGGTGTCCGGGCCGGCCGCGGCGGCGGCCTCCTCGGCGGTGGTCACGACGCGGGTGGTGACGCCCTGGGCGGCGAGGAGCTGGGCGAGTGCCCGGCTTCCGGTGCGGTCCGCGGACCGGGGGTCGAGGCGGCCGTGCTGCTGGCCGGACTGGAGCGCGGCGAGGGTCACGCCGGCGAGGACGAGGATCAGCAGTCCCAGCAGGACGCCCCGGGAGCGGGTCCACACGCGGCGCGCGGTCGGGCCGGGGGCGGTGGTGGCGGTGGTGGTGGCCGTGGTCATCCGCGGCTCCTGGTCGGGGCGGCGGTCAGGTCGGGCTTGGCGCGCTGGAGTTCGGTGTCGAGGTCGGTGAGCTGGGCGTATGCCCGTTCGGTGCCGGGGCGTCCGCCGTACGCGACCTCGTCGAAGGTGCGGGCCGCGCCCCGGAGCCGGGCGGCGTACGCGGGGAGAACCAGGCCGGCCTCGCCGGCGGCCTCGTCGGCGGTGCGGCCCGGGCCGGGGGTGAGCAGGGCGCGCTCCTCGAGGGCGAGGACGAGGGCGCGCATGCGGTCCTGGACCGCCTCGTTCCAGCGTCCCTCGGCCGCGTGCCGTTCGGCGGCGGTGCGGTGTTCGGCGGCGGTGCGGGGGGTGTCGGCGAAGAGGGAGCCGCGGGTGGCGGGGGTGCGGCGGACCGCGCCGAGCCGCAGCCGCAGGGCGATGACCAGCAGCAGGACGAACGCGACGAGCGCGAGGAGGCCGGCCCAGCCGCCCGGGGTCGCGCCGGCGGCTGTGTGGAACAGCTCGCCGACGCGGTCCCAGAGCCAGTTCAGGGCGCGCTGGATCGGGTTGGGGTCGTGCTGGTGGTATCGCGGGTCGGACAACTCGCGTTCCGCCGCCTCGCGGGCGGGGACGCGGGATATCCGTACCGGCAGGCCGTCGTCGGAGCGCACGGTGAGGCGCGCGAGCACGGTGGTCTTCCCCCCTGTGGTCACCGCATCAGCTTCCCGGCGCGGGGTCGGTGGGGCGCGGGCCGGGGATGCCGGTGGAGTCGTCCGCGGCCGTTCCGGGAGCGCCGGGCTCGGCGTCGGGAGTCGGCTGGGAGCCGTCCGGCGCGGGGTTCGCCGGCTTGCCGTCCGACGCCTTGGCCGCCTCCTCGGGCTCCTGCGACGACATCTCCGGCTGTTCGGGCTGAGTCTTGGTCAGCTGAACGGTCGTCGGCTGAGGGGCCGCTTCCTGAGGGGCTGTCGGCTCCGCCTGCCGGGGTGCGGGAGGGCCGGACGGGGCGTCAGTGGCCTGCGGGGCGGCGGGAGTTGCGAGGGCGGCGTCGGGGGCGGTGCGCGGGGCCGGGGTGCCGGTGGGGGCCTCGGTGCCGTAGGCGGGGAGGCCGGCGGCGCGGGCGAGTTCCAGGTCGAGGGCCTCGCGGCGAATCCGCTGGTCGACGTAGAGCAGCGCGGTGACCCCGGCGCTGATCGGGAAGGTGATCGCCGAGCTGATGACCGCGCCGATGCCCAGGATGATCAGGAACGGCCAGCCGCTGGCGTCGCTGGTGCCGTTCGCCCAGTCCATGAGGGACTCGCCGCCGACCAGGAAGGCGATGAAGGTGGCCGGGATCTGGACGATGAACTGCACGATGACGGTCAGCAGGTAGGCGAGGAGCTGGACGCCCAGCACCCGCCACCACGAGCCCCGGACGAGCTTGGCGGAGCGGCGCATGGACGCCAGGACGCCCTGCTTCTCCAGCATCAGCGCCGGGGAGGCGAGGCTGAAGCGGACCCCCAGCCAGATGCTCACGACCCCGCCGGCGAGCAGGCCGAGCAGGACGAGCAGCAGTCCGGCACCGGCCGGCCCGTTGGTGCTGACGACGACGCCCGGGGTCAGGGCGACCGCGAAGATCGCGAAGAATATCAGGGGCAGCAGCAGGAGCAGGCCCAGCAGCCGCGGGAGCCGGCCGCGGGCATCGCGCCAGGCGTCCCCGGCGGTCACCGGGCGGCCCAGTACGGACCGGCTGATGACCATGGTCAGCATGCCGGTGGCGACGATCGTGGCGAGCAGCCCGATGACGGTGGTGAGGACGGAGCCGGCGAGCGAGTCGCTCATATCGCTCAGGGCCCGGCGCAGCGGCGGACCGCCGGCGTCGTCCAGCGCCGGGGTGCGGGTGGGGCCGGGGAGCCAGAGCCCGGTGACGAGGGTGGCGGTGGCCTGCGAGACGAACGCGACGATCAGCGAGATGCCGAGCACGGTGCGCCAGTGCGCCCGCATGGTGGCGACCGCGCCGTCGAGGATCTCGCCGACGCCGAGCGGGCGCAGCGGGATGACACCCGGCTTGGCGGCGGGCGGTATCGCGGCCCAGCCACCGCCCCAGGCGCCCTGCGGGCCGCCGGGGCCGGGCGGCGGGGCCCAGCCGCCGTGGCCCGTTCCGGCGGAGGCGCGGGCGCGGTCCCCGGTGCCCGGGGCGGTGCCGCCGGGGCCGGCCTGGCCGGGGACGCCGGCCGGGGCGGTCCACTGGCCGGCGGGCGGCTGGTTGCTGGACCAGTTCGGCGGGGCGGGCTGCTCGCCGGCGCCCGGGCGGTCGTCCGCGGCGGATGGCTGGGCGGGCTGCTCCGGGGTGCCGCGGTCCGGCTCGTCGGAGGGGGCGGATCCGGGCGAGGCCCAGCCCGGAGAGTTGTTCATCGTCGCTCCTTCTTGCTGCCCGTCCGCCGGGGCGGCCGGGGTCCGGGGTCCGCGGTGCCTGTCATCGTGTCATGGCCGATGGCGCTGTGTACCCGTGCCCTGGGAGGAAGGGGACCTTCTGTTCGGAGGGTGGTGGGCGGCAGACTGAGGGAATGGCTGAGCACAGCGAGGTACCGGAGGCGGCCGAGGTGCCGCCCGCGACCCCGTCACTGCGGTGGGAGGAGCCGCCCGAGGGGCCCGTCGTGGTCCTTCTCGACCAGACCCGGCTGCCGGCCGAGGAAGCGGAACTGGTCTGCACGGACGTGCCGGCGCTGGTGTGGGCGATCCGGACGCTGGCGGTGCGCGGTGCGCCGCTGCTGGGGATCGCGGGCGCGTACGGCGTGGCGCTGGCCGCGGCGCGCGGTTTCGACGTCGAGTCCGCCGCCGAGGCGCTGGCGCACGCCCGGCCGACCGCGGTCAATCTGGGGTACGGCGTGCGGCGCGCGGCCGCGGCGTACCGCGCGGCGGTGGCCCGGGGCGACGGGCCCGGGGACGCGGCGGCGGCCGCGCTGGCCGAGGCGCGCGCCGTGCACGCCGAGGACGTCGAGGCCAGTGCCCGGATGGCGGAGCACGGCCGGGCGCTGCTGGAGGAGCTGGTGCCGGGCGGCGGATACCGCGTCCTCACGCACTGCAACACCGGTGCCCTGGTCTCCGGGGGCGAGGGGACCGCCCTGGCGGTGGCGCTGGCGGCGCACCGGTCCGGCCGGCTGCGGCGGCTGTGGGTGGACGAGACCCGTCCGCTGCTCCAGGGCGCGCGGCTGACCGCGTACGAGGCGGCGCGGGCCGGGATGGCGTACACGGTGCTGGCGGACGGTGCCGCGGGGTCGCTGTTCGCGGCCGGTGAGGTGGACGCGGTGCTGATCGGGGCCGACCGGATCGCCGCGGACGGCGCGGTGGCCAACAAGATCGGCAGCTATCCGCTGGCGGTGCTCGCCCGCCACCACGGCGTTCCGTTCGTGGTGGTGGCGCCGACCAGCACGGTGGATCCGGAGACCGAGAGGGGGAGCGATATCGAGGTGGAGCAGCGGCCCGGGCAGGAGGTGACGGAGTTCTCGCTGCCGCGTCCGGCGGGCGCCGGGGCGGAGGCCGGCGCCGGGATACCGGTGGCGCCGCCGGGCGCGCCGGCCTACAACCCGGCGTTCGACGTCACTCCGGCCGAGCTGGTGACGGCGATCGTCACCGAGGCCGGAGTGGTGTCGCCGGTGACCCGGGAGGGGCTGGCGGAGATGTGTTCCCCCTCACGATGGAGAACGTCACGATCAGGTAATGGGATGATGGCCGAATGAAGGGACGCGTCCTGGTCGTCGACGACGACACCGCACTGGCAGAGATGCTCGGCATTGTGCTGCGTGGCGAGGGCTTTGAACCGTCGTTCGTGTCGGACGGGGACAAGGCGCTCGCCGCGTTCCGCGAGACCAAGCCCGACCTCGTGCTGCTCGACCTGATGCTGCCCGGACGGGACGGCATCGAGGTCTGCCGGCTGATCCGTGCCGAGTCGGGTGTGCCGATCGTCATGCTGACCGCCAAGAGCGACACGGTCGACGTGGTCGTCGGGCTCGAATCGGGCGCGGACGACTATGTCGTCAAGCCGTTCAAGCCCAAGGAGCTGGTCGCCCGGATCCGGGCGCGGCTGCGCCGCTCGGAGGAGCCGGCGCCCGAGCAGCTGGCCATCGGTGACCTGGTCATCGACGTGGCCGGGCACTCCGTGAAGCGGGACGGGCAGTCGATCGCGCTGACCCCGCTGGAGTTCGACCTGCTGGTGGCGCTGGCGCGCAAGCCGTGGCAGGTGTTCACCCGCGAGGTGCTGCTGGAGCAGGTCTGGGGCTACCGGCACGCGGCCGACACCCGGCTGGTCAACGTCCATGTGCAGCGGCTGCGCTCCAAGGTCGAGCGGGATCCGGAGCGTCCGGAGATCGTGGTGACGGTGCGCGGGGTCGGCTACAAGGCCGGGCCCAGCTGAGATGACGCGGGACGGTTCGGCCCCGGGGGGACAGCGGGGGCGCACCGTCGACCCGGCGGGTGAAATGTCCTTTTCGGATCGGTTGGCGGCGCGTTTGCTGCGCGGCGGGCAGCTGCTGCCCGACGGCGCGGTGAGCGGGCCGGTCCACCCGCTGCTGCGGCTCTTCAGCCGCTGGGTGCGGCGGCCGCTGCTGCCCGCGCTGCGGCTGTGGCGGCGCAACATCCAGCTGCGGGTAGTCGCCACCACCCTGCTGATGTCGCTGGCCGTGGTGCTGCTGCTCGGCGTCGTGGTCGTCGGGCAGGTCCGCAACGGCCTGCTCACCGCCAAGGCCCAGGCCGCCCAGAGCCAGGCGGTCGGCGGTTTCGAGGTGGCCCGGAAGCTGGCGGACGGCGGTGACGACAACCGCCCCGACGACACCAACCGCACCGCCAGCCGCGGCAGCCAGGACTCCGCGACCTGGCTGACCAGCCTGGTCGAGCAGCTCGCCAGCGGCGGCCAGGGCGTCTTCTCCGTCGTCGCGCTCAGCTCCGACTCCGACGAGCCGTTCGGCGACTCCACCCCCGGCACCCGCGGACCCCGCGCCTCCGGGGACGTCGATCCCGAGCGGAGCGTCCCCGTCGAGCTCCGGCGGAAGCTGGACAGCAAGCCCGGCACCTTCCGCCAGTACACCCAGATCAAGCGCATCGGCTCCAACGACGGGGTGCCCGCGCTGATCATCGGCAAGCGCCTCAACGACATCAACGGCAACCAGTACCAGCTCTACTACCTCTTCCCGTTCAGTCAGGAAGCGGAGTCCCTCAAGCTGGTCACCGGGACACTGGCCACCGCCGGGGTGTTCGTGGTGATCCTGCTCGGCGCCATCGCCTGGCTGGTGGTCCGGCAGGTCGTCACGCCCGTACGGATGGCCGCCGGGATCTCCGAGCGGCTGGCCGCCGGCCTCCTCCAGGAGCGGATGAAGGTCACCGGCGAGGACGACATCGCCCGGCTCGGCGAGTCCTTCAACAAGATGGCGCAGAACCTCCAGCTGAAGATCCAGCAGCTGGAGGAGCTGTCCCGGATGCAGCGCCGCTTCGTCTCCGACGTCTCGCACGAGCTGCGCACGCCGCTCACCACCGTACGGATGGCCGCGGACGTCATCCACGAGGTGCGGGACGAGTTCGACCCGGCCACCGCGCGCTCCGCGGAGCTGCTGCGCGGCCAGCTCGACCGCTTCGAGTCGCTGCTCGCCGAGCTGCTGGAGATCAGCCGGTTCGACGCGGGCGCCGCGGCCCTGGAGGCCGAGCCGGTCGATCTGCGCGATGTGGTGCACCGCGTCATCGAGGGCGCCGAACCGCTCGCCGAGCGCAAGGGCAGCCGCATCGTGGTGCGCGGCGCCGACCACCCCGTCATGGCCGAGGCCGACCCCCGGCGGGTGGAGCGGATCCTGCGCAACCTCGTCGTCAACGCCGTCGAGCACGGCGAGGGCCGCGATGTCGTGGTCCGGCTGGCGTCCGCGGGCGGCCGCAGCGACGGCGCGGTGGCCGTCGCGGTCCGGGACTACGGCGTCGGCCTCAAGCCCGGCGAGGCCACCCGGGTCTTCAACCGCTTCTGGCGCGCGGACCCGGCCCGGGCCCGGACGACCGGCGGCACCGGCCTCGGCCTCTCCATCGCCATCGAGGACGCCCGGCTGCACGGCGGCTGGCTGCAGGCGTGGGGCGAGCCGGGCGGCGGGTCGCAGTTCCGGCTGACGCTGCCCCGGACGGCCGGCGAGCCGCTGCGCGGTTCCCCGATACCCCTGGAGCCCGAGGACTCCCGGCGCAATCGCGGCCGGGGCGGGGACGGGCGGCCGCGCACCGGTCCCGGGCGCGCGGCGCCGCCCGCCGTTCCGGCGCAGGTCCGCGGGGGTGAGGAGCAGGGGGCGGGGCGCTCTGCGGAGGCGTCGGCGGGCTCGTCCGGTGGGGCGGGTGCGGGGCCGCGGCAGGGTGGCGCGCGGGCGAGTGAGGGCGTAAGGGGCCGGGGCGGCACGGAAGGTGACGGAGCGTCAGTTCCCGTGGTGACGGGCGGCGCTGGCGGTGACGCGGTCGGCGGTACGGCAGTTGGTGGTGCGTCAGTCGTTGGTACGTCAGCTGCTGATGCGGCCGCCGGCCGGGCCGGGCGGGAGGCCGTAGGCGGTACGGAGCGCGACGCGGCAGAGGGCACCGAGCGGGAAGGCGGGCGGCGTGGGCACTGAGCACGAGGAGCGGCGCGCGGCGCGCGGCGTACGGGGCCCCGGGCGGACGGCGCGCGGTGGCGCGGCCGCGCGCCGGGGGCGTACGGCCGTCCTGCTGAGCTGCGCGGGCGTACTGCTCGCCGGCTGCGCGTCGATGCCGGACAGCGGCGATGTCACCGCCGTCGACCAACCGCCGCGCTCCGACGGCGACTCGCAGGTCCGGGTCTACGGCGTACCCCCGCAGGACGGCGCCCAGCCCACCAACATCGTGCGCAGCTTCCTCGACGCCACCACCAGCGACGAGGCGGACTTCCGCACCGCGCGGATGTATCTGGCCAAGTCGGCGAAGCAGACCTGGCGGCCGTTCCTCGTCACCAACGTCCTCCAGGAGCGGCCCAAGTCCGAACCGGAGGCGCACCCGAGCCGGGAGGACGCGAACGGCTACACCGTCACGCTCTCCGGCAGCCAGGTGGCCACGGTGGACGCCAACCACGCGTACACCCCGGAGGAGCAGCCGTACCGCGCGACCATCCACCTCATCAAGGAGGGGGACCAGTGGCGCATCGACCGGCTGCCGGACGGGCTGGTGCTGGGCCAGTCCGACTTCCAGCGGATCTACCGCTCCGTCAACAAGTACTACTTCGCGTCCTACAAGTCCGAGTCGGACGACCCCAAGGCCGGCAAGAACGTGCTCGTCGCCGACCCGGTCTACCTGCGGCAGCGAATAAAGCCGATCACGTCCAGCGTGGAGGCGCTGCTGACCGGGCCCACCGACTGGCTGAACCGCGTGACCAGTTCGGCGTTCCCGCCCGGGACCCGGCTCGCCGCCCACGACCTGGCGCTCGACGACTCCAACGCCCTCCAGGTCAAGCTCAGCAAGCAGGCGGTGAACACCGACACCGACCAGTGCAAGCGGATGGCCGCTCAGCTCTTCTTCACCGTCCAGGACATGACGCGCGCCTCGAAGATCAGCGAGGTGGAGCTCCAGGACCCCAAGGGCAACTCGCTGTGCACGCTGACGCAGGACCAGGCCGACCGGGACTTCTCCGCGCCGGGCCGCACCGGGCACTCCGGCCGGGAATACTTCATCGACGCCGAGAACCGCGTCGTCGCGATGTCGGACTCGGCGAGCCGGCCGGCGCCGGTGCGCGGGCCGTTCGGGACCGGCAAGACCCCGCTGCGGTCGGTGGCCATCTCGCACGGTGAGACGGCCGCGGCCGGGGTGTCGGCCGACGGCAAGTATCTGTACGTGGCCGGTCTGGAGGACGGCGCCGAGCGCGGCGGGCCGCTGCTGACCAGCGCCGGCGCGGCCAAGAACGCCGACGAGGGGCTGACCGCGCCGAGCTGGGACGGGCTGGGCGACCTGTGGATCGCCGACCGCGACGCGCACCGGTCGCGGCTGCTGCGGATGCGCGAGGGCAAGGGCGACCCCGAGGAGGTCTCGGTACCCGGCCTCGGCGACCGGCGGATCAAGGCGATCAAGGTGGCCGCGGACGGGGTCCGGATCGCGGTCCTGGTGGAGGACAAGGGCCGGACGACGCTCCAGCTCGGCCGGGTCGAACGGGACGGCACCTCGGTGCACCCGGTGCTGTCGGTGCAGGAGCTGCGGCCGATCGCGCCCCAGCTGGAGGACGTGGTGGCGGCGTCCTGGGCGGGCGGCAGCCGGCTGGTGGTCGTCGGCCGGGAGGCCGGCGGGGTGCAGCAGATGCAGTTCATGGAGACCGACGGCTCGGCGTCGGACGCGCAGACGCTGCCCGGCGTCAACGGCGTCAAGGCCGTGGCGGCCTCGGAGGACGAGACCCGCCCGCTGATCGCGGACGCGACGGAGGGCATCGTGCGGCTGCCTCCGGACGCGAACTGGAAGACCGTGGCGAAGGATGGGACGGCGCCGGTTTATCCGGGGTGAGGGGACGTCGGGCGTCGGCGGAGGGGGCTGGCGGGCGGTCGTTGCGGGCGGTGGCCGGCTTGTTGTGGTCGGCGGCTGTGAGGCGTGGTTGCCGGCGTGATCGTGGCTGTGGGTGTGGCTGGGGTCGCGGTCGTGGTGGTGGTCGGT
>NZ_LLZI01000041.1 GCF_001509485.1 Streptomyces sp. NRRL F-4489 | reverse complement strand
GGCGCGCGGCCCCCGGCGCGCGGCCCCCGGCGCGCGGCCCCCGGCGCGCGGCCCCCGGCGCGCGGCCCCCGGCGCGCGGCCCCCGGCGCGCGGCCCCCGGCGCGCGGCCCCGGGGGCGCGCCCATTGGGGGGCGTCCGAACGGATCCCGTAGGGGTCCGCGGCGCCCCCTGCGGGGCCCCAACGCCGCCCGGGCGGGCGGTATTCCCAGACGGCCCGCCTACGGCCACCCCACCTCCGGCGCCCGGTAGTAATGAATCCCCTGGGCGTCCCACCGCGCCCCCTGGGCGGCCAGGCGCGCGCGATAGCTCGTCCAGTCGTGGGTGCGGGCCGGGGACCAGCCCAGTTCGGCGATGCCGGGCAGCCGGGGGAAGGCCATGTACTCCAGGTTCGCCGAGGTCGACAGGGTCTCCGTCCACAGCGGCGCCTCGACGCCGAGCACCGCCCCGGCCGGTACGCCCGCCAGATAGCCGCCCGGGTCCCAGTCGTAGGCGCGCCGGACGTCCACATAGCCCGCCCAGTTCAGCCCGAGCGGGGTGTCCTTGTCGTACTTCATGTCGAGGTAGGCGCGGTCGGCGGGCGAGAGGATCAGGCGCGTGCCGTTCTTCGCGGCGTCGGCGACCTGCTGCCGCTCCGGCGCGCCCGTCCGGTCGTAGCCCCAGTACTGGGCGACGGCCCCCTTGGCGGGGCGCGCGCCGGTCAGCTGGTGCCAGCCGATGACGGTCTTGCCGTACTTGGCGACCAGCGGCTGCACCTTGTCCATGAAGGCGGCGTAGTCCGCGTGGCTGGTGGAGTGCGCCTCGTCGCCGCCGATGTGGAGGTAGCGGCCGGGGGTGAGCGCGGCGATCTCCCGGATGACGTCCTCGGCGAAGTCGTAGGTGGTCTTCTTCGGCACGCACAGCGAGCTGAAGCCGACCTTGGTGCCGGTGTAGAGCGGCGGCGCCTGCCCGTCGCAGTTCAGCTCGGCGTACGAGGCGAGCGCGGCGTTGGTGTGGCCGGGCATGTCGATCTCGGGGACGACGGTCAGATAGCGGCTCGCGGCGTAGCGGACGATCTCGCGGTAGTCGGCCTTGGTGTAGTGGCCGCCGGGGCCGCCGCCGACCTGCGTGGAGCCGCCGTAGGTGGCCAGCCGGGGCCAGGAGTCGATGGCGATCCGCCAGCCCTGGTCGTCGGACAGGTGCAGATGCAGGGTGTTGATTTTGTACTGGGCGAGCTGGTCGATGTACCGCTTGACCTGGCCGACGGTGAAGAAGTGCCGGGAGACGTCCAGCATCGCGCCGCGGTAGGCGTAGCGCGGGGTGTCGGAGATGGTGCCGCCGGCGATCCGCCAGGGGCCGGGCTGCCGGGTGCCCTTCTCGACCGCGGCCGGCAGCAGCTGGCGCAGCGTCTGCACGCCGTGGAAGAGGCCGGCCGGGCGGGCGGCGCTGATCGTCACCGCGCGGCCGCCGGAGGTCAGCCGGTAGCCCTCCGCGCCCAGCCCGCGGGCGTCCCGGCCGCCGAGCCGGAAGACGATGCCGTCCGCGCCGCCCCGGGTGGTGACCGGCAGCGGGTAGCCGGTGGCGGGCCGGAGCAGCCCGGCGAGGTAGCCGCCGATCCGGCGGGCCTCGGCGGAGTTCCCGGGCACCCTGATCCGGGTGCCCGCGCCGAGCGTGTACGCGGTGCCGGCCGGGCGGACCGAGGCGGGCGCCGGGATCACCCGGTCCAGCGGGACGGGCGCGGCCGCCGCGGCGCGCTGCTGCGGTACGGCGGCGGTGGTCACCGTCCCGGCCGCCGCGGCCAGCAGCAGCGAGATCAGGAGTCGGCTTCGTCTCATGGACGGTCCCTTCGGCAGGCTTCGGCGGGCTTCGGGCGCGGCAGGTGCGGCGGGTGCGGCGGCGCTTCCGCGGGGCGGTCGGCGGGACGTTCCGGGGGACGTGCGGCGGGGCGGCGTGCGGTATGGCGTGGAGCGACCGGACGGTGACCATGCGTACCGCGCGCCCGGGTGCCGGTCAAGGTGTAGACCACATTTCCGGGCACGTACGGCGCACCGTGCCCGATATCGGGCAGATTTCTTGCACTTCTCCGCGCGGCCCTCCAATATCGACGGGTGCTCGAACGCCGTCCGTCCCATGAGGACCTCATCGACCATCTGGTCCGCAGCACGCCGCTCCAGCGCGGCGAGGCGGCCCGGGTGGTGCTGGACGTACTGGCGTACTTCGACGAGACCACGGAGGGGTTCGTCCGCCGGCGCCACCGCGAACTGCAGTCCCAGGGGCTGCGGAACGAGGCGATCTTCGAACGGATCTCCCACGAGCTGCCGCACCGCGCCGTGTCCCCTCCGTCGCTCTCCCTGCGCCAGCTGCGCCGTCTGGTCTACGGCTGACCGCCGCGGACCGGCCGGACGGCCGGGCGCCCGTGAACACCAACGAGAAGGGTCACTGTATGTGCGGGATCGTCGGATATATCGGTAAACGCGATGTCGCGCCGCTGCTCCTCGAGGGCCTCCAGCGCCTGGAGTACCGCGGCTACGACTCGGCCGGTATCGCCATCCACGCGAGCGGCACCGGCAAGGCCGCCGGCCTGAAGACCGCCAAGGCCAAGGGCCGGGTGCGGGAGCTGGAGTCCCGGCTGCCGAAGAAGTTCGCGGGCACCACCGGTATCGCGCACACCCGCTGGGCCACCCACGGCGCCCCCACCGACGAGAACGCCCACCCGCACCTCGACACCGAGGGCAAGGTCGCCGTCGTCCACAACGGCATCATCGACAACGCCGCCGACCTGCGCGCCCGCCTGACCGCGGACGGCGTGGAGTTCGCCTCCGAGACCGACACCGAGGTCCTGGCGCACCTCATCGGCCGCTCCACCGCCCCCACCCTGGAGGAGAAGGTCCGCGAGGCGCTCCGCCACGTCGAGGGCACCTACGGCATCGCCGTCCTGCACGCCGACTTCGCCGACCGCATCGTGGTCGCCCGCAACGGCTCCCCGGTCGTCCTGGGCATCGGCGAGCACGAGATGTTCGTCTCCTCCGACGTCGCCGCGCTGGTCTCGCACACCCGCCAGGTCGTCACCCTCGACGACGGCGAGATGGCCACCCTGAAGGCCGACGACTACCGCACGTACACCACCGAGGGCTCCCGCACCACGGCGACGCCGGAGACCGTCGAGTACGCGGCCGAGTCGTACGACCTCGGCGGCCACGACACGTACATGCACAAGGAGATCTCCGAGCAGGCGGAGGCGGTGGACCGGGCGCTGCGCGGCCGGATCGACGACCGCTTCTCCACCGTCCACCTCGGCGGCCTCAACCTCGACGCCCGCGAGGCGCGCGCGGTGCGCCGGGTGAAGATCCTGGGCTGCGGCACCTCGTACCACGCGGGCCAGATCGGCGCCCAGATGATCGAGGAGCTGGCGCGCATCCCCTCGGACGCCGAGCCGGCCTCGGAGTTCCGCTACCGCAACCCGGTCGTGGACCCCGACACCCTCTACGTCGCGGTCTCGCAGTCCGGTGAGACCTACGACGTGCTGGCCGCCGTCCAGGAGCTCAAGCGCAAGGGCGCCCGGGTCCTGGGCCTGGTCAACGTGGTCGGCTCGGCGATCGCCCGGGAGACCGACGGCGGCATCTACGTGCACGCCGGCCCGGAGGTCTGCGTGGTCTCCACCAAGTGCTTCACCAACATGGTGGTGTCGTTCGCGCTGCTCGCCCTGCACCTGGGCCGGATCCGGGACCTGTCCGTGGCGGACGGCAAGCGGATCATCGAGGGCCTGCGGAAGCTGCCCGAGCAGATCGACGAGATCCTCAAGGGCGAGGAGCAGATCAAGGAGCTGTCGGCGCAGTACGCCGACGCGCGGTCGATGATGTTCATCGGCCGGGTCCGGGGCTACCCGGTGGCCCGCGAGGCGTCCCTGAAGCTCAAGGAGGTCTCCTACATCCACGCCGAGGCGTACCCGGCCTCCGAGCTCAAGCACGGCCCGCTGGCGCTCATCGAGCCGGCCATGCCGACCGTGGCGATCGTGCCGGACGACGACCTGCTGGAGAAGAACCGCGCCGCGCTGGAGGAGATCAAGGCCCGCAGCGGCCGGATCCTGGCCGTCGCGCACCAGGAGCAGGAGAAGGCCGACCACACCATCGTGGTCCCGAAGAACGAGCCCGAGCTGGACCCGATCCTCATGGGCATCCCGCTCCAGCTCCTCGCCTACCACACCGCCCTGGCCCTGGGCCGCGACATCGACAAGCCGCGCAACCTGGCCAAGTCCGTGACCGTGGAGTAAGCCCCCCCGGCACTCCGGCTCCGTGCGCGCCACCGTACGCACGGAGCCGGAGCCTCCCCTTGTGCCGGCGTCGCCCATTACGCCGGCGGGATGCCGTCGTCGCGGGACCCGTCACTTCCCGCCCGGCGGCACGCCGTTGTGACCGTTTTCTACCCGTCACAAGGGCGCAAGCAACCTTCCGGGGACGACCGAACTCCCGCTCCGCACAATCCCCATGACGCCCCCTCACCTGTGGACACGGCGAGGAGAGCGGATCACGGCAGGGCCGGCGGGCACGCCAACAGGCCGCGGTTATCGCGGA
Organism: Streptomyces sp. NRRL F-4489; assembly: GCF_001509485.1. Classification (GTDB taxonomy): domain Bacteria; phylum Actinomycetota; class Actinomycetes; order Streptomycetales; family Streptomycetaceae; genus Streptomyces. The sequence continues at coordinate 8,202 of NZ_LLZI01000041.1, read as the reverse complement.
CTTCACCGGAACCGGGACCGGTGCCAGGACCCGGGCCCCGGCCCCGCTCAGGGAGCAGGGCTCAAGCAGCGGCCCTGCCCTTACGGAATGACCATCACCGGCCGCTGCGCGCGCCGGGCCAGCCGGCCGGCCACCGAGCCGAAGATCCGGCCGACGATGCCGTGCGTGGAGCCGACGACGATGGCGTCGGCCTCATACTCCCGGCCGACCTCCTCCAGCTCGTGGCAGATGTCGCCGCCGCGCTCGACGAGGATCCAGGGGACCTCGGCGAGGTGGTCGGCGCACGCCAGCTCCAGCCCGAGGACCTCGGTGCGGTGGTCGGGGACGTCCACGAAGACCGGCGGCTCGCAGCCCGCCCAGACCGTCGTGGGCAGCCTGTTGGCCACGTGGACGATGATCAGGCCGGAGCCGTGGCGCCGCGCCAGACCGATTGCATACGCCAACGCGCGTTCGCTCGACATGGAGCCGTCGAAGCCGACCACGACACCGTGCCGGAAGGCCGGATCGCAGGAGTGGCGCTTCTGTTCCGCCGCTTGGAGGTCCGCCATCGGATCGGCGACCTGCTTGCGGTCCGCGGGTTCGGGGATTTCGTGACCGGCCATGGGTGTCTCGGCGAGAACGTCCTCTTGCGGAGGGGCGAACGGGGAACGGCGATTGACTTGATCCGGCAGTTGACCGGTGGTGCCGGTCGAGGAGCCGCGGCCATAGTTCAAAGGGGAACGATACGACTGGGAATCATCTTCCCAAGTCGATACCCCAAGAGTACGGCGCTACTCCTCCACTGCCCAGGGCACGCGACGGCCGCCGGGCGCCCCGCGGGGGGCGGTCCGGGGCCGCAAGCGTCCCCCGGAGCATGCCGGAGCGTGGCGCGGATGGCAATGCCCCGTCATGCCCCTGTACGTACCCCGGCCGCGCGCGGGAGCCGCCCCGGAGCCCGCCGCGCCCGGCCGCGCGCGGGGGCCGGCGGGGTCCCGGCGCCGCCCGTGGATCACCCGACCCGGTGAGCGCCGCGGCGGGCGGCCGGCCGCCGCGCCCGGCCCCGCGCGCCCGCCGCCGCGATCACCGCGGGCCCTTCCGGACGGCGGCGGCCGGACCGCCGGCACCCGCCGCGGCGGCGCGCCCGGGACGCTGCCCGCGCGGGGTACCACCCCGGCCGCGCACCCCTCCCCAACGGTTGCCGCAGGCACCGTTTCCCGCCGGAACAAACTCGGGCAAACCCGGACGGGAGCGCAAGGGGGCGGACGGTGCGACGAAAGGCGTACGCCGGTCGATGGAGGCGCTCGCAAGTCTGCGCACGACCGTTTTCGGCCAACTTCCGGCCGTGTCCCGATCCTTGCCCCCGACCCCCCTCAACCCCGGCGTGAGCTGGGAGGAAAGGACCGCTCGGCATGGTTGTGTCCTACTGCGAACGGGCAGAGCCGAGACGCGTACTTCCCATGCAGGGCCGACGAGTGGAACGCTTCGTGATCGAATGCTTCGCGCCAAGTTGCCATATCGACATACCAGCGGGTGGTGAACTTGGCACTCCATCCTCACGGGACACAGTAGATTCGATCTTGGTAGCTATGGCGGGGGAACTGTGCAGGACCGCGAGGGCGAGACGACCGAGGGGGGCTTAAGTGCCATGAGCCAGGACTCCGCTGCCGTACCAGATGCCGCACGCAAGCTCGCCGCCCGGCGGCGCCGCGAAATAGTCGCGGTGCTCCTCTTCAGCGGCGGCCCTATTTTCGAGAGCTCCATTCCGCTCTCGGTCTTCGGCATCGACCGACAGGACGCCGGCGTTCCGCGGTACCGGCTTCTTGTGTGCGCTGGCGAAGACGCGCCTTTGCGCACGACCGGGGGGCTCGAACTGTCGGCCCCCTACGGGCTGGAGGCGATCTCCCGTGCCGGGACGGTCGTCGTACCGGCCTGGCGATCCATCACCCAGGCCCCGCCGCCCGCGGCGCTCGACGCGCTGCGCCGCGCGCACGAGGAAGGGGCCCGCATCGTCGGGCTGTGCACGGGGGCGTTCGTCCTCGCCGCGGCCGGACTGCTCGACGGCCGCCCGGCCACCACCCACTGGATGTACGCGCCGACGCTCGCCAAGCGCTACCCGTCCGTCCACGTGGACCCGCGCGAGCTCTTCGTCGACGACGGCGATGTGCTCACCTCCGCGGGCACCGCCGCCGGGATCGACCTGTGCCTGCACATCGTGCGCACCGACCACGGCGCCGACGCGGCCAACGCGCTCGCCCGCCGGCTGGTCGTCCCGCCCCGGCGGACCGCGTCCGATCTCGGGCACCAGCGCTACCTGGACAGGTCATTACCGGAGGAGATCGGCGCCGACCCGCTCGCCGAGGTCGTCGCCTGGGCGCTGGAGCACCTCCACGAGCAGTTCGACGTGGAGACGCTCGCCGCGCGCGCGTACATGAGCCGGCGCACCTTCGACCGGCGGTTCCGCTCCCTGACGGGCAGCGCTCCGCTCCAGTGGCTGATCACCCAGCGGGTCCTCCAGGCCCAGCGGCTGCTGGAGACCTCGGACTACTCCGTGGACGAGGTCGCCGGGCGCTGCGGGTTCCGCTCACCGGTCGCGCTGCGCGGGCACTTCCGGCGGCAGCTGGGCGCCTCGCCCGCGGCCTACCGGGCGGCCTACCGCGCCCGCCGTCCCCAGGGCGGCGGACCGGAGCCCGCGCTGCGGCCCGAGCGCCCGGAACGGCCGGAGCGCGAGCGGCCGGCGCCGGTCGGCGACCGCTTCTCGGCGGCCGCGCTCGGCGGGCACGCGCTGGCCGACGCGTCGGCCGACGCGGGCAAGCCGCAGCCGGAGGGGTACGCCGCACGGCTGGCGGAGACGCCGGTCGGCCGCGGGGCCGGCCGCCCCGTACTGCCCGGCCAGCGGGAGCGCCCCGTAGGGTGAGACGTATGAACGATCGCATGGTGTGGATCGACTGCGAGATGACCGGACTCTCGCTGGCGAGTGACGCGCTTATCGAGGTGGCCGCCCTGGTCACCGACTCGGAACTGAACGTGCTGGGTGACGGTGTGGATGTGGTGATCCGTCCCCCGGCCGAGGCGCTGACCACCATGCCGGAGGTGGTGCGGCAGATGCACACCGCCTCCGGGCTGCTGGCCGAGCTGGACACCGGTACGACGCTGGAGGCGGCCGAGGCACAGGTGCTGGAGTACATCCGGCAGCATGTGCCGGAGCCGGGCAAGGCGCCGCTGTGCGGAAACTCCGTCGGCACCGACCGCGGCTTCCTGCTGCGCGACATGCCGACGCTGGAGAGCTATCTGCACTACCGGATCGTCGATGTCTCGTCCGTGAAGGAACTCGCCCGGCGCTGGTTCCCGCGGGCGTACTTCAACAGTCCGGACAAGAACGGCAACCACCGGGCGCTGGCCGACATCCGCGAATCCATCGCGGAGTTGCGCTACTACCGGGAGGCCGTGTTCGTGCCCCAGCCGGGGCCCGACTCGGACACCGCGAAGGCCATCGCGGCCAAGTACCAGCTGCCCGCCGAGCCGGAGGCGGCGGCGCAGTGACGCAGCTCGCTCCCGGGGACACGAAACCTGGGAGCGAGCACCCCTCCGGAACCTGTACACTTTTTCTCAGCCGGTGGGGAAAAGGAACCACACAGCACCGGCCTTGGTGGGTATAGCTCAGCTGGTAGAGCACCTGGTTGTGGTCCAGGATGTCGCGGGTTCGAGTCCCGTTACTCACCCCACTGTCGAGGCCCCGATCTCCGGATCGGGGCCTCGAGTGTTTTCGTGGCCCGGAGGCAGGGGCGCGGGACGCGGGGTCGCGGCGATCAAGAAGCCGGCGGGCCGGGCCCCCGGCCCTCACGGAACGCAGCGGACCGCCTACAGCACCGTTTTCTCGATCGCCTCGAAAATGTCCGCGTCGGTCTCCTTCTGCCAGTCCGGGAGATCCGCCCAGTCAGCGACGTAGCCGGGCTTGGGGTTCTCGAAATGCCGGTACATCTGCGCCGTCCAGCAGATGGCGACGAAACGGCCCTTTTGCTCCCGGGTCAGCCGCGCCGCATGCCCCTCGCTCAGGCCGAGGAACTGGCGGACCTGATCGAACACCGCGCCGGCGGCCCGCCGCTCCCACTCCGGGGTGTCGTCCCAGGGCGCGACATAGCCCGGCTTCGGCTCCCCCGGGAAGTGCGCGCGCACCCCCGCGATCCACGCTTCACGGAAAACCCTCGCTTCTTCGTCCTGCGTCACTCTCATCCCTTTCTCAGCGTGTGCGTACTACGGAGCACTGCCTGTGCGTACTACAGAGCACCGATTTCTGCGCTCAATCCGGCTACCCGGCGGTCCAGCCCGCACTTCTCCAGTTCCACCCGCAGGCCCTGGAGCTTGCGTGCGATATATCCCGAACCTGTCTGCCCGGCCAGCCGGAGCGCTTCACCGCCGTACGTCATGACCTGCTCCGCGTCGCGGCGCTTGGCGCCCACCGCGGCGAGATCCACGAGCACGGCACCGCGGCGCCGGAACGACTGGCCATTGCGCAGCTCCCTCGATTCGAGGGCGTGCGTGAGCGTCTCCTCGGCGAGATCCCATCGTCCGAGTTGTACGTAACGCGCTCCCCGCTCCTCAGCAAGGCGCGAGCCGTCGAACCGGAGCCATCCGCCGTTGTGGACCGGGGTGCTCAGGTCGGCCACCCGCTGCGCCTCGTCGAGGGCCCGTTCACAGGCGTCGAGATCGTGCAGTCCGGCGTACGCCTCGGCCTGCACCGAGGCGACCCAGTGGCGGGTCGCGAGCGCGCTGTCCCCTCGCTCGGCGACGCGCCGCGCGACGTCCAGGGTGTCGGCGGCCTCCGCGTAACGCTTCTCGTAGAGGTCGACGTAGGCGTGGCGGACGAGGGCGCACGCCCAGAGGTCGAAGGCCCGCGCGCTGCTGCTGGCCGATGCGGCAAGGGCGTAGGACGAGGCGGCGTCGGCGTAGCGGTTGCCGTCGAAGGAGATTTCTCCGGCGAGTTGGAACAGATCACCTGCGGCTTCGCACAAGCCGCGCTCTTCGCGTGATTCCCTGAGCGCGTCGTTCAGCGTGCCAAGGTGATCCTGCACCACCGGGGTCACCGAGCTTTTGGAACGGGCTAGTTGGTAGACCTGCCACAGGTGGCCGTTCGTCAGCCGGAAATCCGCCGGCGAGCGCCGGTCAGCGGCCTCCGCCACCGCGTCCGCGTCCTCCGGTGCCAGCGCCGTCAAAGCCCCCGCCATCACCATCAGGCGTATGAATTCGCGTCGGATCATGTCATCGATTTCCTCAGAGCCGTGTCGGACGCAAGGCGGCGACGCGGTGCGCTCCTGGAAACCCGCTGGTGACGGAGTCAGCAAAGCGTCGAGTTCATCGAGGCCCATGCGGAGTGCTTCGGCGATCCCGGGCCGGTGAAATGCCTCAGGCGTTGTCTCTCCGCGCTCCCAGCGGCCGACCGTTGTGCGGTCGACGCCGATCGCGGCGGCCAAGCGCTCCTGACTGTAGCCCATGGCTTTCCGCCGTTCGGCCAGACCCACTTCGGCCCCCTCCCTGCTCGATCAGGGTCTTACCCGCGCTGCGCACCCGCGCATCGGAGGTGCGTCAAGAGTGCCGCAACGATGCCGTGGTTCACAGCGATCCCCAGCGGTTGGCTGGGAGTGCGCGCCGGACCCGCTCCAGGGGCCACAGCCCGGCGCGCGGCCAACCGGTGCCGCGAGGGCGACCGGGCATCAAGGAGGAGGCTGTATGCGCGGCATGACGCTCGCGGTGTACCGAGCCGGCGGGGAAGGCAATGCGAGTCGTAAGGGAGCGTGCAAGCGGTGACCGACCCGACGCGCTACTCCCAGCGGCCGATTGAACTGCCGCTCGACAGCTGGCTGTACGAAGCCCGCCCGGCACCGGGCTGCCGGGTCTGCACGGCCCTGAGCGCGGAGCGGGACACCGCTCTGAAGGCCAAGGACTGGCGGAAGGCGTTCGAGGCGAGCCGGGAAATCCGCAGCCACCCGAGCGGGCACGGAAAGGGGCGGCGGTGAGTCCCGTCAGCGCCCTCGGCCGTGAGCCCGGCCGGGACCGCGAGGACGAACGGGATGGCGGCAGGCCGGTGGACGTGCGTCCGGCCTATGTGCTTCCCGGCGTCACGTTCGTACCGGCGGCCCAGGTCCGCCCCTGCCCGTTTCCCTGTCGGCGCTGCCGCGCTACCGGGAGGCAGACATGAGGACAGGGACAGTGGGCGAAGACCTGATCACCGTCCATGAACTCATCTGGTCCGGCGATGCGCTGTGGCCCCGATGCGGCGCCGCCGGAGCAGGTGACCAGGTGGTCGAGTGGCGCCGGATCGTGAACTGCCCCGAGTGCCTGCGCGGCGACCCGTTGTGGAGTTGGGGCGGCCCCCGGTCCGGGGATCGGGGGCGCCGGCCCGGGCGTGGGGTCAGTAGCCGACCGTGAAGCGTTCGTGGATGTGCTGGGGGGATTCGAGTTCGTCGAGGAGGGCGATGGCGTAGTCCTCGGCGGTGATGCGGCTGGTGCCGTCGGGGGCGGTGATGAGGTCGTCGAGGGCGGTGCGGTAGGTGCCGGTGCGTTCGCCGGGCTCGATGGTGGCGGCGGGGCTGAGGTTGGTCCAGCGGATGTCGGTGACGGTGCGGTAGAAGTCCAGGGCGTCGCCGTGCGCGTGCATGATCTGGAGCAGCGGGACGGGGAGGCCCTCGGCGTCCCAGACCTGGGTGCCGTCGGGCTTGCGGAGGGAGCCGGCGCCGCCGACCGTGATCAGACGGGGCGCGTCCGGGCCGAGGTACCGCAGGCCGGCGACCAGCGATTCGGCGGCCGGGCGGATGGTGGCGATATGGCCCGGACCGTCGCCGCCGCCGACCGCGCTGACCACCACGTCCTGGCCCTTGGCGACCTCGGCGACGGACTCCGGGTCGAGGACGTCGCCCTCGACGACGGTGAGGTTCGGGTCGTCCGCGGTGAGCTTGGCGGGGTCGCGGACGACCGCGGTGACCTGGTGGCCGCGGCGCAGGGCCTCGTCGAGGACGCGGCGGCCGATGGTGCCGGTGGCCCCGAACAGCGCGATCTTGGACATGGTGGTTCTCCCGGTGGTTCGTGCGGGCGGGTGCGCCCGGGTGCGGAGCGCGGGGTTCCGGCCGCCGTGGTGCGGCTGCCGTTTTCCGCCATCAGCCGTGCTGACGTCTCCTACGCTAGGGGTATCAGCGGGGCAATCCGGGGTAGCGAGGCGACGGGTCATGGTGAAAAAGCGACAGGAGACCCGGGAGGGTGAAGGGGAGATCCGGGAGGTGCCGTTCTCGGCGCCGGCCGGGCGGCCCGCGGGGGTCGAGGTGCTGACCCTCGCCGAGCTGCGGGAGCGCGCCGATGCCTGCCGGCTGTCGGCGCCGCACCGGCCCGGGTTCCACCATCTGCTGCTGCTGGACCGCGGGCGGCTCGTCCACTGCGTCGACTTCCGGGAGCACGAGCTGACGCCGGGTGATCTGCTGTGGTCGCGGCCGGGGCAGGTGCAGCACTTCGGGGACCTGGCGGGGGCGGAGGGGCGGCTGGTGCTCTTCGAGTCGGGCTTCCTGGATCCGGCGACGGCCGCGGCGGCGCGGATCGAGGACTGGTACGGGCCGGCCGTCCGGCGTCCCGAGCCCGCGGCGGCCCGGGCGCTGGACGAGGCGCTGGGGCAGCTGCACCGGGAGTTCGGGGCACTGGGCGGGCTGCCGCTGGAGGTGCATCTGGACGTACTGCGGCATCTGCTGGCCGTCCTGGTGCTGCGGGCGGCGCATCCGGGCGGGGCGGCGGACGGGCCGGGGGACGGGACGTGCGAGGCGGGTGAGACGTATCTGCGGTTCCGGGACGCGGTGGAACGGGGGTTCACCCGCAGCCGCCGGGTCGCCGACTACGCGCGGGCGCTGGGCTACGCGCCGCGCACCCTCTCGCGGGCCACCGAGGCGGTGGCCGGGGTCGGGGCCAAGGAGTTCATCGACCGGCGGGTGGTGCTGGAGGCCAAGCGGCTGCTGGCGCACGGCGATCAGCCGGCGGCGCGGATCGCGGACCGGCTGGGGTTCGCGGACGCCACCAATTTCACGAAGTTCTTTCAGCGGCAGGCCGGGGTCACGCCGATTGCGTTCCGGGAGGCGGTGCGGGGAGGGGGCGGGGCGGTCGATGCCGTCTCGTAAGTCCCTTTGTACGTAAGGGGCTCGTAAGTCCCCTTGTGCGTAAGGGAGTTGGCGGGGCGCGGCGGTGGGGGGGGGG
>NZ_LLZI01000040.1 GCF_001509485.1 Streptomyces sp. NRRL F-4489 | reverse complement strand
CCCTCACACCTCCCCCACCTCCGGTCACCCACCACCCCGCCCCGCACCTACGTCCTACGCGCCCCACGCGCCACCTCAGAGAGCCTCTGCCGCCTCCTCTCACCTCGCCACTCCCCTCCCGCCCCTCACTCGTACCTCCGCGCCTCCCCCACGCCCGTGGCCTCGGCCACCGCCGCGGCCAGTGGGGTGATGTCGTCCGTCGTAAGGCCGGAGACGGTGATCCGGATGCCGGGGGGCGACTGCATACGGAAGCGTGCGCCGGGGGCGACCGCCCAGCCGGAGTGGAGGAGGCGGGCCACCGCGCCCGTTTCGTCCGGGACCGGTACCCAGACGTTCATCCCGCTGCGGCCGCGGGCCGGGACTCCCCGTTCCTCCAGGGCGTGTATGAGGGCGTCGCGCCGCTCGCCATAGGCGCCGGCGATCTCACCCGGGCGGACCGCGGAGGTCCGCCACAGGTGGACCACCGCGTGCTGGATCAGATGGCTGACCCAGCCGGGACCGAGGCGCTGGCGGCCGCGGAACCGGTCGACGGTCACGGTGTCGCCGGTCAGCGCCGCCAGGCGCAGGTCGGGACCATACGCCTTGGCCGTGGAGCGGACCAGCACCCAGTGGTCGGTGGCGCCGGCGAGCGGGCGCAGCGGGAGGTCGACTATGCCGTGGCCGTGGTCGTCCTCGATCAGAAGGACGTCGCGGTGCCGGGACAGGAGCGTGCGGAGTTCCGCGGAGCGGGGGCCGCTGATGGCGGCGCCCGTCGGGTTCTGCGCGCGGTCGGTGACGATGACCGCGCGGACTCCGCTGTCGAGGGCCGCGGCCATCCGCGCCGGGATCGGCCCGTCGTCGTCCACCCCGACCGGTACGGGCCGCAGGCCGAGCGCCGGGATGAGGTCCAGCAGGCTGCCCCAGCCGGGGTCCTCGACCGCGACCGCGTCGCCGGGCCGCAGGTGCGCGGCGAGGACCCGCTCGATGGCGTCGAGCGATCCGCTGGCGACGGCGACGGGGGCCTCCGGCACGCCGTCCCGGAGGAAGGCCGCGCGGGCCAGCGCCTCCAGGTCGTCGTCTATGGCGGGCATGCCGTAGAGCACGGGGCGTTGGGTGTTGCGCGCGGCGGCCTCGGCCAGCGCTTCTTCCAGGGAGGGCAGCAGCGACGGGTCGGGGTTGCCGTCGGCGACGTTCCGGACACCGGGGGGCACGACCGCCTGCAGCGCCTCACGTGAGGTGCTGGCCGGGCGGGGGCGGACCCGGCTGCCGCGCCGGCCCGCCGTTTCGATCACTCCGCGGTCGCGGAGCGTGCGGTACGCGGCCGCGACGGTATTGGGATTCACCTCCAGATAGACGGCCAACTCCCTGAGCGGGGGCAGGACTTCGCCTGGTTGGAGCTCGCCCGCACCGATGGCTCGCTCGACACTTGCGGCAATTTCCGATGCGCGCCGCCCTTCGATCCGATACTCTCCTAGCACAAAACAGATTATGCACTAGTACAATGGAGTTCGCAATGGCCGAGAGCAAGTCTTTTGCCGCGACCGAGCGCACCGTCCCCACCCGCGCCCGCGAGCGGGCCCACTACGACGAGGCGACGGTGCACGCGATCCTCGACGAGGGCTATGTCTGCCATCTCGGCTTCGTGCGCGACGGCGCGCCGGTCGTCCTGCCGACGCTCTACGGCCGGGTCGGCGACCGCCTGTACGTACACGGTTCGACCGGCTCCCGCCCGCTGCGGATGGCCGGCGGGCAGGGCGCGGACACCGGGCTCGCGGTCTGCGTCACCGTGACCCACGTCGACGGACTGGTGCTGGCCAGGTCCGCGTTCCACCACTCCATCAACTACCGCAGCGTCGTGGTGCACGGCACCGCGTACCAGGTCACCGACGAGGAGGAGAAGAAGGCCGCGCTCGACGCCCTCGTGGACCACGTCCTGCCCGGCCGCGCCGCCGACTCCCGCCCCGCCAACGCGAAGGAACTGGCCGCCACGGCCGTGCTCCGCCTCGATCTGCGCGAGGTCTCCGCCAAGATCCGCACCGGCGGCCCCTCCGACGAGCCCGAGGACCAGGCGCTCCCGTATTGGAGCGGCGTCCTCCCCGTCTCCCCGGTATACGGCGCCCCTATACCGGCCGACGACCTCGCCCCCGGCATCCAGGAGCCGGCCTACCTCTCCGCCCGCTGAGGAGCACCCATGCTCATCCACCCCTGGGACGCCCCGACCGACGACGCCGAATGGCAGGAGTGGCTGGCCGCGCACGACTTCGGGCAGCTCGCCGTCAACGGCCTGCCGGGCGAGCCGCCGTGCGTCCAGCCGCTGCACTTCGCCTACGACCCCGCCCGCCGCGAGGCCGTCACCCACCTCGCCCGCCCCAACCCGCTCTGGCCCGCGCTCCAGGAACGGCCGACGGTCCTGCTGAGCGTGGTGGACGACTACACCTTCATCCCCGGCCCCTGGCAGGCGGAGGAGGACGGGCCGCCCGAGAACGGCGTCCCCACCAGCTTCTACGCCGCGGTCCAGCTCATCTGCACGGCTCATGTGGTGGATGATCCGGAGGCCAAGGCCGAGCTGCTGCAGCGCCAGACCACGCACTTCCAGCCGGAGGGCGGCTCGGCCCCGGTGGTCGCCGGCCAGGCGCCGTACGGCCGGATGCTGTCCGGAATCCGCGGGCTGCGCCTGGAGGTGCTCGAGGTGCGGGCCAAGTTCAAGTACGGCGGCAAGCGGTCCGAGTCGGTCCAGCACCGTATATCCGACCGGCTCGCCGAGCGCGACGGTCCGGGCGACGCCGCGGCCCGCCGCCACCAGCAGCGCCGCCTGGCGGCCGGCACGACCACCGCCCGCCCGGCGAACGGTTCCGCCGCCCGGCCGTAGGGATCCGGAGCACCCCGTCCGCGTTGCGGAGGGGGTGGGGCGGGGGCCGGGGCCGAGCTTCTAGCGAGGCAGGGGCCGGGGCCGGCGGGGCGCTGGTCGGGCAACGGTGCTTGCCCCGGCATCGGGCGCTCACCTGGTGTCCGCGTACTGCGCCCAGCGGTCCGCCCCCGCCCTCCCTGCCGGGCGCCCAGGACGCCAAGTGGCTGGCCGTGAAGCTCCTGTCAGGTGCACAAAGCCCCGCCTGCAATCCGCCACCCGGCACACCGCGAGCACACATCGAACGCCGACTGCCGCACGTTCGCAGCTACGAAGACGCGGCACGTCCAAGGCGTCAGAAATGCGGCACAGCGTCTTCAGATTGCTGACCGGGGATCACATATCCCGCAGCGCGGGGGAAATCCTCGACGACGCGCGACTGCGGGCCGCCTCGGCGATCATCTTCCCGAGCGACAGCGCGTTCCCCGCTACCGGGACTCCAGGGGACCGTTCCCGACCGCATGAAACAAGCCACGGCGCTCGCGCAAGATTTCCGGATGTAGAGGCACAACGGCCGGTACGCGCCTCGCCCCAGCCCGGCAGCCGGTTATTTTGGGACATATCCGAGTGATGCGTCAACCAAAGCCATCCGAGCCGCGTCCCCCAAGTAACCTTACGTGCCCTGCTGACCGAATCGTCCGGGCGCCGCAGATCCGGATCCGGCACGCGGAGCCGACACGTAGCGCCGGCACGCAGATCCGGCAACAGGGCACGCGACCTGAGCAGCGTGCTGAGCTGCCAAAACGGGACTCGTTCCACAATCGCACACCCGAACAGCGGACGGGGGCTGACATATGGGCATCAGGTGCGGCAGACCAAGGATGAGGATCACCGTTGCCGTCGTCGCGGCTTCGGCAACGGCAAGCGGTGTGCTGGGCGTTATCGGAGCCGGAACGGCTGCCGCGCAACCGCTTTCGCGCACGTTCAGCTATACGTGCTCGTCCTTGCTGATCGGCAATCATCCATTCACGGCGAAGATCACCGCGGACATCCCGAACGCGGTCGCGGTCGGCACGCCCGGCAAGACCATCACCGTCAAAGCGGTGGCGACGGTGGGCGCGAGTTTCACCCAGTGGCTCGCCACGGCCGGCCTGAAGACCCTCGGCGGCACGGTGGACGCGAACGCCCATGTGGCCGCGCCGCAGGATGACTTCGACGTCACGGTCCCCTTCCGTATGGCCACGACCAGCGTCCCGGCATCCGGTCCGTTCAACGTCACGGCAACCGGGAGCGCGACCACGCACGCCTTCAGCCATCCGGGCAAGGGGCGGATCACCGCCGGCGGCCTCACCCTCCACCTCCTCGGGAAGAACGCGACCGGCAACCTGGCGCTGAGGGGCGACGCGCCGTGCACCCTGAATCCCGGCCAGAGCAATGTCGTGGCGTCCTTCGCCATCACGAAGCCGGGTTCGGCGGGCTCGGCCACTCCGAGCCATTCGACCGGATCGCCGCCCTCCGCAACTGCGCCACCGACCACCGGATCGATGGGCGCCGCCGCTCCGAGGCCGACGACCGGATCCATGGACGCCGCCGTTCCGCCACCGACGACGTCAGCGGACACCGGCCCCGCAACTCGCAGTGCGACCGCCACGTCCGGCAATCCGAACCCCGGGGCTTCCAGCACCCCAACGGTGCGGAACCCCAGCCGCGCGGCGCCGAGGCCGACCGAAGCGGCCCTCGCCGGCGAGGCACCGGCCACCGGGCAGAACACCAGGGATCTCGTCCTGCTGGCCGTGGGCGTACTCGTCGCCTGCGCGGCCGCCTTCGGCCTCGGCGCGCGGCTGAGAAACCGCCGCCGCCCCGGTGACGACGGGGTGGATCAGCAGCACGGGGCGACCCAGCAGGACATCGACCCGCGGCATGGCTTGCTCATCGATGGCGCCGAGGGCGGAAGGACCGACGCCGGTGACGACAGGAAGAGCCTGACCCCTGGTGCCCCACAGCACCGAGGGTGTGGCGGTAGCGCAGCGTCGGGCGGCAGCACGCGCAGAAGGACCACAGACGGCCGAAGCCATCTGACAAAGCGTCACGTCCACAACCACCGAGCCGCACATCAGGCCATCGGTGCGCGGGCCTGCGGCGGCGGCGCCGATCCGAGCAGCCTGCTCCCGGGTTTGCCGCAAGGCGAAGACGTCGATGTCGCGGCCGATGAGAAGCCCGGCCCCGCATACGTTCGACAGGCGCAGTGAACGACCACCGAACGACCACCGGTTGTGTGGCGGGGCTCAAGCAGGCGGCAAGCAGGCGGGCAGGCAAGCACAAGCGCCCGCCCGCCGGGACGACGACGGCCGCCGAAAGTCGACTGTCCGCGCGAAGAGGGAGGTGCCCCTATTGGGAGAGATCGGCACTGTGCTGCCCGGCCTGATCGCACCTGCGGGTGAAGCGACACCGGATGCGTACGGCGCCGGCGTCGGCGTACTGCCTCAGGCTGAGAACGGGCCGGCCGGAGCGGCAAAGCGACCGGAACAGCGGCTGCCCGACACATCGTGGGGCGACCGGTGATGGCGCGATGAACATCCCGTACCGATGAGCATCGCGCCGGATCCGCGGGCGTCGGGACCCGCGGCGGATGCTCGTGGCACGTCGGGTGCCGAACGGTCGATCAGCGTCAGGAATGTCACGGGCATTGTCAGTATCGGCAACAACAACGTCAACTTGCTCTTCTCCAAAGGGTTTTCCGCCGAGGGCGCCCTGGGCGAATTGGTCGAGCAACTCGTGCGTGCAGTGCGCGCCGAGCGCCGCTCCGTTGATGACGGGCTGGCCGACAAGGCCGATCTGCTCGCGGATGAGGTCCACGCGCGCCTGCGGCATGAGGAGGAACAACTCCGGCTCAGGGACGGGGACCTGCCCGTGCGCTGGCGACCGGTACTCGGGAAAGCGCCCGGACACGAAGACTTCCGCAATTCCCGGGACGGGGCAACGCGAACTCCCCCGCTGGGCCGGGCCGGTCAAGGGGACGAGATCACGGCCGGGGACGAGATCACGGCCGTCCTCGAACGGGCGAAGTCGAGCTGGCTGGTGGTGCTGGGGCGGGAAGGCTCAGGAAAAAGCGCCCTGGCCCTGCGTTTCGCACTGACCCGCCTGGAAGCGCGTCCTCGCGCCCACAAAGCCCCGGTGCCGGTGCTCTTCAGTCTCGGGTCCTGGAATCCCGCCACCACGCCGCTGCGCAACTGGTTGATCGAGCGTCTGGAACGGGATCATCCCTTTCTCGCCGAGGCGAGCCCCAGTGGTAAGACGTGGGCCGCCGCGCTGGTGGGTGCCGACCATGTGCTGCCGATTCTGGACGGTTTCGACGAGATCGCCATCGGTTTGCGCAAAGACGCGCTGGTGGCACTCAACAGCTGCACTTTGCCGCTGATCGTGACCAGTCGCCGCGCCGAATTCGAAGCCGCTGGGGAGGAAACCAAGGTGGTGCCCTCCGCCACCGCCATCGAATTGGTCGACCTCGATCTGGACGACTCCCTCACGTATCTGCAGGAGGCCACCGGCACAACGCTCCCCGGCGGTACGGATGCCGTGCCCCGCACCGGATGGGCTTACGTGCTGAGTGAGTTGCGCCGTCGTCCCCACACGCAGGCCGGCGCCAACCTCGCCGCCGTGCTGACCACCCCTTTGATGGTCACCCTCGCCCGCTTCGTCTACGAATCCGAACGCGACCCCGCGGAGCTGCTGGGAACAGAGAATTTCGGCACCCGGGAAGCCCTGGAAAAACACCTCCTGGACACCTTCATCACCACCGCCTACAAACGCTTTCTCAGCACCGAGCCCGTGGCACGGGAACACCGGCGCTGGGACCACGAACGCGCCCGGCACTGGCTCGGCTACCTCGCCGCGCATCTGACGGAACTCAACACGCCCGACATCGAATGGTGGCGGCTGGGGACCACCGTGAAGCTGCGCCGGATCATGCTGCGGGTCGGGGTCACGGTCGGAATCCTGTCAGGGTTCGTCGCCGGGCTCGTTTACGGCTCCGAGAGCGGGCTTGTGTACGGGCCCGCGTACGGGCTCATGGCGGCAGGCATCACCGGCCCGGCGAACGGGCTCGCGATGGGTGTGACCTTCGCTGTCATGCACGGGTTCGTCACGGAGATGAAGGTCGGCGGCCCGCTGTTCGAACCGTCGCTGATGCAGATCAAGTTGCACAACTGGACGAAGAGAAAACTTCGGGAGAGTTTCCGCCCCAGAGTGACGGGCGGGCTCGCCGGCGGTCTCCTGTTCGGACTCCTGTGGGCGTTCGGAAGTGCGGCCTTTTCTCTCCTCCAGGGTTATCCCTGGCCGGTGGTCGCGGTGAATTCGGGGCTGCTGCTCGCGACGGGGATCGGTCTCGGCCTCGTAATGGGGCTCATCGCCGCGCTCGGCGCCGGCTTCGAATCCGCCATTCCGAGAGAGAAACGCGCCCTCCCCTCGGATCTGTTGAACACGAACCGCGCCACCGTACTCAAGCAGACCCTCACCATCGGGCTGGTGACCGGGTCCGGATACGGGACCGTGTTCGGGATCGCGTCGCACAGCGCACTCGCCGGGCTCGGGGCCGGACTGGTGGCCGGGACCATGATCGCGATCGGGGCCGGCACCATGACCGCCTGGGGGCGTTGGGTAGTCCTGGCCCGCATCTGGCTGCCCCTGACGGGATGGCTGCCGAGGGACCTGGACGCGTTCCTGCGGGACGCCTGCGAGCGACAGGTCCTGCGCCAGGTCGGGACGGTGTACCAGTTCCGCCACGCCCAGCTCCGGGACCACCTCTACGCGACCGCCGGCACCCCGCCCGAGACCGTCCTCCACCGCACCGGCAACCTGGACCGCCTGTTCGCCGTCGCCGACACCGATGGCGACGGCTATGTCGACGGCGCCGACTACCAGCGGATCGCCGCTCGCTACCGCACCACCTACGGGCTCGCCGCGGACGCCCCGGAAACGACGGCTCTCGCCTCCTTCTACCGCGCGTACTGGGCCGGTCTGCAGCGCCACGCGAAGACCGACGGCCGCCTGTCCCGCGCACAGCACCGCACCGCCGCCGGCGCGGCCGGAACGGACCCGGCGCTGCGCGAGCCGGTCGCGGCCTTCGCGGCGGCGGTGTTCGAGATCATCGACGCGGACCACGACGGCTGCGTCGGAGAGACCGAGCTGACGCGGTACCTCGACATGTGGGGCCTGGCCGCAGACGCCTCGCGCGTACTGGGCGAGTTGGACACCGACGGCGACGACCGCCTCAGCAAAAGCGATCTGACCCGCGCGATCACCGTGTCCTTCCACTCCCCCGAACTGGGCGGTACGGGCAGCGTGTTCTTCGGCGTCGCGTAACCTTCCGGCGTCCGCCCACTTCCTCCCGCTTCCTCCCGCGTCCCCTCGCGGCCACGCGGCAAGGGGACCGTTCGCTACCCCGATGGTCCCGATGACCCCGATGATCCCGATGGTCCCGGTCGTCCTCCTCGCACCCCTCCGCCCACAGGCCACGACGCCGCCCAGCACCTCACCAGCAATCCCCATTGCCGAAACCGGGAACGTCGCGGTGCAATGAAGGCGTGGAACACTCACCCGATATCGCCCGCTCCCTCGCCGAGGTCGGGCCGCGCCTGAAGCGGGTGCGGACCGAGCGCGGCGTCACGCTGTCCGCGCTCGCCGAGGCCACCGGTATCTCCAAGAGCACCCTGTCCCGGCTGGAGTCCGGGCAGCGCCGTCCCAGTCTCGAGCTGCTGCTGCCCATCGCCCAGGCCCACCAGGTCCCGCTGGACGAACTGGTCGGCGCGCCCGACGTCGGCGATCCGCGCGTCCGCCTGAAGCCGCGCAACATGCACGGCACGACGGTGCTGCCGCTGACCCGCCACCCCGGCCCGCTGCAAACCTTCAAAATGGTCATTCCGGCCGATCGGAACTCCCCCGACCTCCGCACCCACGAGGGTTACGAGTGGCTGTACGTGCTGGCCGGGCGGCTGCGGCTGGTGCTGGCCGACCACGATCTGGTGATGGGGCCGGGTGAGGCAGCCGAGTTCGACACCCGGCTGCCGCACTGGTTCGGGAGCACCGGCGACGGCCCGGTGGAGGTGCTCAGCCTCTTCGGCCGCCAGGGCGAACGGATCCACGTACGCGCCCAACCCCGCTCCCGCGCGGGGAGCGCCGACGCCGACTGACCTGACAACGACTGACCGCCGCGACTGACTCGGCGCCGGCCGGCCGGGCGGCCGGCGCACGCCTCGGCGCCCGGATTCCGGTCCGGTCCGCCCTCCGCCCTTGGACGGCCGGGCGACCAGCCCGCCTCCGTGGAGCCACCCCCAGCCGCCGGCCCCCTAGCCACCGTCGCCCCGCTCACCCCACTTGGCCGCCGCCGTGGCCGCGGGCCTCGGTGATCGCCAGGCCGGCGACGGCCGCCAGCAGCACCGCCGTCCCGGCCGCCGTCGCGGCGGTGAGCCGTTCGCCGAGGACGAGCACCGCGATGGCGGCCGCCGACACCGGTTCGATCAGGGAGATCACGGAGGCGGTCGCGGCCCGTACGACGGCGAGCCCGGTGAAGTACAGGCCGTAGGCGAGGGCGGTGGGGACGGCGGCGATATAACCCAGCAGGATCAGGCTCCGCCCCAGGTCGTGGCCGTACGGCCAGAGGCCCTCGGCCGCGGCGAGCGGCAGCAGGCACAGGGCGCACACGGCGAACGCGCTGATCGTGGCGGCGAACGGATCGCCGGATCCGCCGGAGCCCCCGCTGCCCAGGCGGCGGGTGGTGAGCGTCATCACGGCGCAGCCGGCGGCGGAGAGCAGGGCGTAGCCGACGCCGGCCGGCTGGACGGTGGCGGCGCCGCTGCCGCCGAGGACGAGGATCAGCAGGCCGGACAGGGCTCCGGCGACGGCCAGGACGCCGCCCGCACCGAGCCGTTCGCCCATGGTGAGGCGGGCTCCGAGGGCGATGAGGACGGGGCCGGCGCCCATGGTGATCACGGTCCCGACGGCCAGTCCGGTGGTTTCGACGGAGGCGAAATAGGCGGCCTGGAAGACGGCGAGGGCGATGCCGGTGGCCGCGGCCCCGGCGGCGCGGCGCCGGAACGGTTCGGCGGGGCGCGGTGCGGGGGCGGCCGGGCCGCCGGTGCGGGCGCGCCGGACGGCTCGTACGGCGAGCAGGAGGAGCAGGCCGCCGAACGTGCGCCAGAAGGTGAGGGCGAGGGGGCCGAGCCCGCTGCCCTGGTAGAGGAGGGCGGCGGCCGCGCCGGCGGTGCCCCAGGCGGTCGCGGCGACGGAGACGTAGACGAGCCCCCGGCCCACGGGCAGGGACGGGGAAGGCATGGTGTGCATGGGAGGTGTGCTCCGGGAAATCCAGGACGGCGGTGGGCCGTCACACGGTCGTGTGAACCCGTGTGCGGGCAGCGTCGACCGGCTCGGTTACCTGCCCGAGCCGGGATTTCCTCGAAAGGCCGCCGCCCGCCTTACGCGGCGGGAGGGGGCAGCACAGTCAAACGCATGATCGGGAGCCTATGCCGCGGGCGAACCGGTCGACAAGTCGCCATGGGAGGGGGCTACGCGGTCGCCGGCCGCCGAGGAGCCGCCGGCGGCCGGTTCGCTGCCCGCCCCCGAGCCGCCGCCACGCGCCTCGGAGCCACCGTGCCCCGTGCCAGTACGGCCCATCCCCGTGCCGCCCGCCCCGGTACGGCCCGTCCCGGCGCCCGCGCCACCCGCGGCATCCCCGGCGGCGTCCCCCGTAGGCGCCTGCCCGGCAGCCCCCGCGAGCGCTTCCCCGCCAGGCCCCGCCTCCCCGCCCCCGGTGCCCGTTTTGGCCGACTGGGCGATGAACGCGCCGATGAGCACCACCGCGCCGCCGGCGAGCTGCGGCGCGGAGAGGTGTTCGCCGAGCAGCACCCACGCCAGCACCGTCGCGATCACCGCTTCCAGGCAGGCGACGACCCCGGCGACCTGCGGGGAGAGCCGCCGGATGGAGACGACACCGGTGAGGTACGCGGCGACCGTCGCCACCAGCACGATCCAGGCGAGCAGCAGAACGGCCGGTACGCGGACGCCGTTCATCTCGGCCGTGCCGGCGAGGACCGGCCACCGCAGGGACCAGGGGCGGGCGATGACCGTCAACACGGCCGCGCCGATCAGCAGGCCGTACGCGATCACGCCGAGCGGATCCGCCGCCGCGTCGCCCTCCCCGTCGCTGCCGTGGTCGGAGAGGACGAAGTAGCCGACCTGGCAGCAGGCCGCGCCGAGCGCGAGGGCCAGGCCGAGCGGGTCGAAGCTGAGGCCGGACCAGACCTCGACGACGCAGGCGAGACCGCCTACGGCCAGGACCACACCGAGGGCGGCGGCACGCGTGACGGGCCGCTTCTGGACGAACCGCACCCAGCCCAGCACCAGAGCGGGCGCGAGGTACTCGATGAGCAGTGCCACTCCGACGGGAATACGGGAGAGCGCCGCGAAGTAGCACGCCTGGACACCGGCGACGGCCAGCAGCCCGAAGCCGACCAGCAGCGCGGGGCGGCGGCGGGGCAGGTCGCGGTGGCGCCAGGCGACGGGGAGCATGACCAGCGCGGCGCCGGTGACGCGGAGCCAGGTGACGTGGAGGGGTTCGAGGCCGGCGGCGATCAGCGGTTTGGCGGCGACGCCCGAGCCGCCGAAGGCGAGCGCGGAGAGCAGGGCGATACCGAGCCCGGCGCCGCGTCCGGTGGGCCGGGCCCGGTCCGGGCCGTGGGCGGTGGACGGCGGCTGGGTCCTGCTGGACCCGGACATTCCCTGGCCCGGGCCGGTCGTGCGACCCGCCGGGCTCCCCGAAGACGCGTGCATC
Organism: Streptomyces sp. NRRL F-4489; assembly: GCF_001509485.1. Classification (GTDB taxonomy): domain Bacteria; phylum Actinomycetota; class Actinomycetes; order Streptomycetales; family Streptomycetaceae; genus Streptomyces. The sequence goes on along the minus strand of NZ_LLZI01000040.1, from coordinate 1,191 downwards.
GGGTCATCATGACAGCCACCGTCAGCAGCGTCACCCTCCAAAACCCCTGTCTCACCTGGCGATACGCGGCCGGGGGCGGGAGCCGGTCGGACGGCGCCAGGACGGGCTGGAAGCCGGGTGGTGCGGCGCCCCGGACGGGACGCAAGCCGAACGGGACCCCGACCGAGCGGGACGAAAGTCAGGCACGTCCGCGACTCGGCGGGACAACCGCCGGGCCGGCCCGCCCAAGCCATGCCGGGGAGGACCACCGATGGGCGGGACCATTCAGCACGGCCACCGCACCGGCAGGGACCGGCCCGGGCTGGACGACCGCAGCGCGCGGCAGCGGCTGGCGGCTGGCGGCTGGCGGCTGGCGGGGCAACCACCTCCCGGTACGGCCGCAGGTTCCCCGGCTACCGAATGGCAGCCGGGCGGCCGGGGGTCAGCCGGTTACCCGGCCACCAGGATGGCCTCCAGCGCCCGTGCCACGTGCCCCGTCAGTCGCCCCCGGCACGCTCGTCCGCGTCGAGCCGGGCGGCGAGCCGGACGGTGTCGACGGACGCCCGGCGCAGGACCTCCACGGCCCGGGACTCGGGGTCGTCGACCAGTGCGGCGAGAAGGTCGAGGCAGCCGGCGCGGGTCGCGTAACGGGCGTGGGCGCGGTCGAGGGCACCGTCCATCGCCGCGGCAGCGGCGGGCGACCAGCCGGGGACGCCGCCCTCGGCGACCACGGGGACCGCGCCGGAGTCCTCGACGGTGCCGTGCCATTGGAGGCCGTAGCCGATGCTGCGCTGGACGAGGTAGCCGAGCAGGCGCGCGACCTGGGCGCCGTCGTCGAAGACCTCGCGGACCGCCGGGTCCCACTCCAGGAGCCCGTGCAGCAGATGCGCAGTGTCGACCTGCCGGTCGCCGTCGCGGGTGGCCCGCCTGCGGGCAGCGGAAACCACTGACGCGAGCTCCACGGTGAGCCGGCTGTCGAGGTCTTCCGAAGGGGGGGGGCCCCCGCCGCTGTACGCAGTACGGTTTTGCACAGCCCCACCCCACCAGTCCAGAAGGGCCGGAGCATCCCCGGCGGGAAGCATTTGCGCGTCCCACCCTGGTTGGGGAAGCCCCCACACGGTCTCATCCTTACGGAGGATATGCGGAGAGAACGTGAAGGCCGGGCACCCCATCCGGAACCGGACGCGCCGCCTCTTTACGCCTCCCCCGCCC
>NZ_LLZI01000039.1 GCF_001509485.1 Streptomyces sp. NRRL F-4489 | reverse complement strand
GTCGCAGGTAGGTGACTTCGGGGGTGGGGTCGGGAACAGATCGTCGGGCGGGGGCACTGTCATAGGTATGAGCGAAAACAGCGCATTCAGGATCGAGCACGACTCGATGGGTGAGGTGCAGGTGCCCGCGCATGCGAAGTGGCGGGCGCAGACCCAGCGGGCCGTGGAGAACTTCCCGATTTCCGGGCAGCGGCTGGAGCGGGCGCACATCGAGGCGCTGGCGCGGATCAAGGGGGCCGCCGCCAAGGTCAATGCCGAGCTGGGGGTGCTGGGCAAGGAGGTCGCGGAGGCCATCGCGGAGGCGGCGGCCGAGGTGGCCGAGGGCCGGTGGGACGAGGACTTCCCGGTGGATGTGTTCCAGACCGGCTCGGGGACGTCCTCGAACATGAATGCCAATGAGGTGATCGCGACCCTGGCAAGTGAGCGGCTGGGGCGGGAGGTGCATCCGAACGACCACGTGAACGCGAGTCAGTCCTCGAACGATGTGTTCCCGTCGTCGATTCATATCGCGGCGACGTCGGCGGTGCTGAAAGACCTGATTCCGGGGCTGGAGCATCTGGCGGCGGCGCTGGAGCGGAAGGCGGAGGAATTCGCCGAGGTGGTGAAGTCCGGGCGGACGCATTTGATGGACGCGACGCCGGTGACGCTCGGTCAGGAATTCGGCGGGTACGCGGCGCAGGTCCGGTACGGCGTCGAGCGGCTGCGGGCGTCCCTGCCGCGCCTGGCCGAACTCCCGCTGGGCGGTACGGCGGTGGGTACGGGGATCAATACGCCGCCCGGGTTCTCGGCCGCGGTGATCGCCGAGGTGGCGCGGGCGACCGGGCTGCCGCTGACCGAGGCGCGCAACCACTTCGAGGCGCAGGGGGCGCGGGACGGGATCGTGGAGCTGAGCGGTCAGCTGCGGACCGTCGCGGTGGGGCTGACGAAGATCGCCAACGATCTGCGGTGGATGGCGTCGGGGCCGCGTACGGGGCTCGCGGAGATCAATCTGCCGGATCTCCAGCCGGGTTCGTCCATCATGCCGGGGAAGGTCAATCCGGTGATTCCGGAGGCGGTGCTGATGGTCGCCGCGCAGGTCACCGGGAATGACGCGACGGTGGCGGCGGCCGGGGCGGCCGGCAATTTCGAACTGAATGTGATGCTGCCGGTGATCGCGCGGAATGTGCTGGAGTCGGTGCGGCTGCTGAGCAATGTGTCGCGGCTGCTGGCCGACCGCACGGTGGACGGGATCACCGCGAATGTGGGGCGGGCCCGGGAATACGCCGAGTCGTCGCCGTCGGTGGTGACACCGCTGAACAAGTACCTCGGGTACGACGAGGCCGCGAAGGTCGCCAAGCGGTCGCTGGCGGAGCGGAAGACGATCCGGGAAGTGGTGGTCGAGAGCGGATACGTCGAGCGGGGGCTGCTGACGGAGGAGCAGTTGGACGAGGCGTTGGATGTGTTGCGGATGACGCGTCCGTGAGTGCGGGCCCTGAGTCCTGAGTTCGGGGACCTCAGTCCTGAGTTCGGGGTCCTCGAGTCCTGAATTCCGGGCCGAGCGGGCCCGGGACGCGAGCCCTCGGCCCGGGGCCCCGAGTCGGCCGCGGGCCGTTTCCGTGCGGCGCAGGTCACCGCGCGGGTCCCGGTCCGCCCCTAAGATCTGCGCATGACAGCGGACATGGTGGGGACGGCGGCGGAAGGCGGGACGGCCGGCAGTGTGGTGCCGGCGGCCGGGGCGGACCCGGCGGCGGAGCGGTGCGCCACGGGTGAACGGCGGACGGCGGGAGCGGTCCCGGGGCCGGGCGCGCCGGCGGCCGGAGTCCCGGTACCGGGCGCGGCACAGCGGCCCGCCGCCACGCCGGCCCCCGCCACATCCGCCCCCGCGGCGTCCGCCACGTCCGCCCCCGCGGCGTCCGCCACATCCGCCGCCCCCGCCCCCACGCGCTGGGCACCCGGCGAGCAGATCCTGTGGCGGTACCGCGACAACGCCGAGCCGGACCGCTTCCACATCTGCCGGCCGGTCACCGTCGTCCAGGACACCGCCGAGCTGCTCGCGGTGTGGATGGCGCCGGGGACGCCGTGCATCAAGCCGGTGCTCGCCGACGGTACGCCGGTGCACCGCGAGCCGCTGGCCACCCGCTACACCAAGCCGCGCCGCACCCTGCGCGACCAGTGGTTCGGCAGCGGGGTGCTCAAGCTGGCCCGGCCGGGCGACCCGTGGTCGGTCTGGCTGTTCTGGGAGAGCGGCTGGCACTTCAAGAACTGGTACGTCAATCTGGAGGAGCCGCGCCGCCGCTGGTCCGGCGGGATCGACTCGGTGGACCACTTCCTCGACATCTGCGTCTATCCGGACCGGAGCTGGGAGTGGCGGGACGAGGACGAGTTCGCCCAGGCGCGGCGGGACGGGCTGCTGACGGACGGCCAGGCGGCCGCGGTCCGGTCCGCCGGACGCGCCGCGGTCGCACAGATCGCGGCGTGGGGCGGGCCGTTCGCCGACGGCTGGGAGGACTGGCGGCCCGACCCGGCCTGGGAGGTTCCCCCGCTCCCGGAGAACTGGGACCGGCAGCCGGAGCGTTTGCTGTCGTGAGGCCGCAAACGCGAAAAGAAGAGCAGGAAGCGAGTGAAGGGGGCGAACGGTGGAAAGGTGCGCCTATGGGCAGAGCTGTTTCCGGCCGGGTGCCAAAGGGGTTCCCGGCGGACGGAACGCGGTAGCCAGCCCCCTTGCTGCGCCCTGGGCGTTCAAACGTAGGATCGTCCTCCGCAAGACTGCACAGGCGCAACTCCAGAACGGGAAAACGAACTTGACCGCGGTCGCAGGAGGGGCGAGGTCGTGAGCGCGAGAAGCTACGACGCGTACGAGGGGCTGAACCGGTTAGCACTGGACCGGGCCGGACAGGCCGAGGCGTTCGACGCGATCGGCGACCAGTACGAGGTGGCCTTTCCGCACAAGGAAGGCCAGATCGCCTCGGCCGACTGGCTGGCCGGCGCGCTGCCGGCCGGGTCGCGGATCCTCGACGCCGGCTGCGGGACGGGCCTGCCGACCGCCCGTCAACTCTCACAGGCCGGTCACCGGGTGGTGGGAATCGACCTCTCCCCCGGTATGGTCAAGCTGTCCCGGGACAACGTCCCGGACGGTGAATTCCACCGGCTGGACATCGCCGATCTGCGCGGTGGCCGGCTCGGCGGCCCGGGTTCCTTCGACGGAATCGCCGCCTATTTCTCCCTTTTGATGATGCCCCGGGCGGAAATCCCCTGTGCCCTGGGCATGCTGCACGACCTCCTGCGCCCCGGCGGGCTGATGGCCCTGTCCATGGTCGAGGGCGATATCGACGACTTCCCCATTCCGTTCCTCGGCAGCACGATCCGGGTATCGGGATATCTGCGGGACGACCTGCGCCGGGTCGTGCGCGACGCGGGATTCGACGTCGTCGGGGAGGACTCGTATGCGTATGCCCCGGCGAGTACGGACGTACCACCAGAAATCCAGCTCTTTCTGCACCTGCGACGCGCTTGAGACGCACCGCGTCAGGCGCGTCCGCCCGTGCGGCGCGCACCGAACGCGGCGCGCCGGCGCCAGCCCCGGACGGATGGAATCCCACGCGTGACGGAGCACCCCCTCTCCCCTGAAGCGCGGCGGTCGGCCCCGACCGCCGCGTCCCCGGCGTCCCCTGCCACGGGGACGGCCGGGACCGCGCCGCCCGGCGGCGTACCCGACCCGCGCAGCGCCCTTCAGCAGTCCGCCGGCGCGCCCGGTCACGAGCCGGCGCCCGGGGCGGGCTTCGCGCTGCGCGGAGGCGACGACCTCGGGCCCGGTGGCGGTGCCCGGGACCGCGTGATCACGGCCGCGGCGGGTCCGCCGGCCGGGCAGGGGGAGACCGAGCCGGCCGCCGACCACGGTCCGGCCGGTGACGGCGCGCGGGCGTACGGCGCGGCCCGCGCGCCCCGCGACAGTTCCTACGGCGTGTACGCCGGGTCGTACGGGGGCTCGTACGACCCGTACGGGGAGGTGGCCATGTCCGCTGAGGGGCGGCCGGGAGGTGTGCCGGAGGCGGAGCCGGGTGCGGAACCGGGCGCGGAGCGCGCGGCGGTCCGCGCGGGCCGGCCGGTGGCGCAGGGCGCGGTGGACCGCGCCGGGGCGCCGGAGCCGGGCGAGGAGCCGGGGCACGCGCAGCCGCGGCCCCGGTCCGGCGGTGAGGGCATCGGGCGGCCGCGCGAGGGCGGTTCGCCGGGCGGTGCGGCGGCGCCCCGGGCGCACGGCGGTGAGCCGGGCGCGGGCGAGGTACCGCCGGCGCCGCCGGGCGCGTGGGGCGGCGGTCCGCCCGGGATGCCGCCCTCGGTGCCGCCCGCGCGCTCGGCGCATCCGGGCGAGAGCGGGGAGAGCCGGGAGGCGGCCGCGGCCCGGCAGGCGAGCGGCGACCGGCTGCGCTTCATCGGCGCGGCGACCCGGCGGATCGCCCGCGGCATAGACCTGGACGAGATCGTGCTGGGGCTGTGCCGGGCGACGGTGCCGACGTTCGCCGACGCGATCCTGGTGTATCTGCGCGATCCGCTGCCGGTGGGCGACGAGCGCCCGACCGGCCCGGTGGTGCTGCGGCTGCGGCGCACCGACCGGATCCCGGAGGAGCCGGACACCAACGGGCTGCGGCTGCCGGTGCTGCCGGCGCAGCCGGATCTGGGCCCGGCGATGGGCGGTTCGGCGGCCGAGCTGTGCGAGGTGCGGCCGGGCGGGCCGCTGGCCGAGGTGCTGCGCGGGGTGCGGCCGCTGTTCGGCGAGGCGCAGGCGGCGCGCACCGCGCTGCCGGAGCTGCTGGGTCCGGACACCCGGCTGCCGGGCGGCCACCGGGTCGTGCTGGCGCCGCTGCGCGGGCGCCGGCGGGTGATCGGCGCCGCGGTGTTCCTGCGCCGCCCGGACCGCCCGGCGTTCGAGCCGGACGATCTGCTGGTGGCGGCCCAGCTGGCGACGCACACCGCGCTGGGCGTGGACAAGGCGGTGCTCTACGGCCGCGAGGCGTACATCGCCGACGCGCTGCAGCGCACCATGCTGCCGGACTCGCTGCCGCAGCCCACCGGCGTCCGGCTGGCCAGCCGCTATCTGCCGGCCGCGGAGACCGCGCGGGTGGGCGGCGACTGGTACGACGCGATCCCGCTGCCGGGCAGCCGGGTGGCGCTGGTGGTCGGCGATGTGATGGGCCACTCGATGACCTCGGCGGCGATCATGGGCCAGCTGCGGACCACCGCGCAGACCCTGGCGGGGCTGGACCTGCCGCCGCAGGAGGTGCTGCACCACCTCGACGAGCAGGCCCAGCGGCTGGGCACGGACCGCATGGCGACGTGCATGTACGCGGTCTACGACCCGGTGGCGCACCGCATCACGATCGCCAACGCCGGGCATCCACCGCCGGTGATGCTGCACCGCGGCGGGCGCGCCGAGGTGCTCCGGGTGCCGTCGGGCGCGCCGATCGGGGTGGGCGGGGTGGACTTCGAGGCGGTGGAGCTGGACGCCCCGGCGGGCGCCACGCTGGTGCTCTATACCGACGGCCTGGTGGAGTCGCGGATCCGGGACGTGTGGACCGGGATCGAGCAGCTGCGCGAGCGGCTGGCCGAGACGGCCCGGCTGACCGGCCCCAATCCGCCACCGCTGGAGCCGCTGTGCGACGAGGTGCTGGACATGCTCGGGCCGGGCGACCGCGATGACGACATCGCGCTGCTGGCCGCCCGGTTCGACGGCATCGCGCCGAGCGATGTCGCGTACTGGTATCTGGACCCCAAGGCGCAGACCGCCGGGCAGGCCCGCCGGCTGGCCCGCCGGGCGCTGGCGCGGTGGGGTCTGGACGAGCTGACCGACCAGCTGGAGCTGCTGGTCAGCGAGGTGGTGACGAACGCGGTGCGGTACGCCGAGCGGCCGGTGACGCTGCGGCTGCTGCGTACGGACGTGCTGCGCTGCGAGGTCGGCGACGATGTGCCGCAGCTGCCGCGGCTGCGCAACGCCCGGCCGTCCGACGAGGGCGGGCGCGGGCTGTACCTCGTCAACCGCATGGCGCGGCGCTGGGGCGCGACGCGGCTGAGCATGGGCAAGGTCGTCTGGTTCGAGCTGTCGATGCCGCCGGGGGCGCGCCGCTGACGGCGGCGGACGGGCGGAACGCGGCGCGGCCCGCACCCTGGTCGACAGGGGTGCGGGCCGCGGTGCGTGGCGGGTCGGCCTCCGGGACGGGTCAGTTGCCGAAGTTCGGCAGATTGCCGCCGCCCGTACCCGTACCGCCGGTGTTGCCGCCGGTGCCGGTGCCGGTGCCTCCGGTGCCGTTGGCGCCGCCCGTTCCGGTGCCGCCCGTTCCGGTGCCGCCGCCGGTGCCCGTGGTGCCGCCGGTGCCGTTGGTGCCGCCGTTCGGCGGGCCGGCGGTGGTGCCGCCGGTGGGCGGCGTGGGCCGGCCGGTCGGGCGGCCGCTGTCCGTGGGGCTGCCGGTCGGCGTCGTCGGGGCCGTCGGGGAGTGGGTCGGGGTCGCCGGGGCCGTCGCGGTGTGGGTCGGGGTCGGCGGGGCGGGCGGCGGGACCGCGGCGCCCATGTCGGTGTCCAGGTCGAAGTCGGCGCCGGCGCCGTCGCCGAGCGCGTTCTCGGTGTAGTCGGCCCAGACCTTCGCCGGGTAGCCGCCGCCGTTGACCCGGCCGCCGCCCCCGGCGCCCTTGAGGGTCACCTGGGCGCCGCCCTGGGGCGATTCGCCGAACATGCCGACCGCGGTGACGAGGTTGGGGGTGTAGCCGACGAACCACGCCGACTTGTTGTCGTCGGAGGTGCCGGTCTTGCCCGCGGCCTTGTAGGCGGTGTTCTTCACCGCGTCGGAGGCGGTGCCGTCGTTGACCACGCCGGTGAGGACGGAGGTGACGGTGTCAGCGGTGGTGCGGGAGAGCACCCGCTCGCCGATCGGGTTCTTGAGCGGGATCTCCTTGTCGGAGCCGTCCTTGCTCTGCACCGCCTTCTTGACCAGGGTCGGGGTGACCTTCTCGCCGTGGTTGTCGAAGGTGGCGTAGACGCCGGCCATCTGCATCGGGCTGGCGCCCATGGTGCCCAGCGTCATGGCGGGCTGGACGTCCATCTTGGCGCCGTTCATGCCGAGGCTGACCGCGGTCTTCTTGACCTGGTCCAGGCCGACGTCGGCGCCCATCTGCGCGAAGACGGAGTTGACGGAGTTGTTGGTGGCCGTCTGGACGGTGATCTTCCCGTAGCTGGCCTGGTCCTCGTTCGGCGGGGCGAACGGCTTGGTGCCGCCGACGACCGGGCGGCGGTTGGTGCCGTCGTAGATCGTGTTGGGGTTGATCGGGACGCCGGTCTGGGTGACCGCGTGGTTCTCCATCGCCGACGCCAGGATGACCGGCTTGAAGGTGGAGGCCGGCTGGTAGTCGGACCGGGTCGCGTTGTTGGTGTAGTGCTTGGGGTAGCCGGCGCCGCCGTACAGCGCCACGACGTACCCGGTCTTCGGGTCCACCGAGGTGGCGCCGAGCTGCACGTCGCGGTCCACCGGGCGCCGGTCGGGCGCGAGGTCGTCGGTGAGCTTGCGCTTGACCGACGCCTCCAGCGCCTTCTGGCGGTTCTTCTCGATGCCGAGGGTGACGGTCCAGCCGCCGGCCTCGAACTCGTTCTCATCGACGCCCTGGGCGAACAGCTCCTGCTTGGCCGCGGCGATGATGTAGCTGGCCTGGCCGCTCGCGCCGGGCAGCGGCTTGGGCGGCTTGGGCACCGGGAACTTCTGCTGGGCGCGCTCGGCCGGGGTGAGCCACTTCATCTCGACCATGTTGTCGAGCGTGTACGCCCAGCGCTCCTGGACGAGCTTCTTGCCGGCGTCCGAGGCGATCGCCCAGTCGTACTGGTTCGGCGCCTGGAGCAGCGAGGCGAGGTAGGCGCCCTGGGCGACGGTGAGCTTGTCGGAGTCCACGCCGTAGTACGCCTGCGCGGCGGCCTGGATGCCGTACGCGCCGCGGCCGTAGAAGCTGGTGTTGATGTAGCCGGCGAGGATGTCGTCCTTCTGGAACTTCTGGTCCACCTTGAGGGAGATCACGATCTCCTGGAGCTTGCGGGAGACCGTCTGCTCCTGGCTCAGGTAGTAGTTCTTGACGTACTGCTGGGTGATCGTCGAGCCGCCCTGCTTGCCCTTGCCGCGCAGGGTGTTGATGATGCCGCGGAGGGTGCCCTTCAGGTCGACGCCGGAGTCCTGGTAGAAGGTCTTGTTCTCGGCGGCGACGAAGGTGTGCTGGACGGCCTTGGGTATCCGGCTCAGCGGGACGGTCTCGCGGTTGACCTGGCCGACGCGGGCCATGACCGAGCCGTCGGCGTACTTGAAGACGTTGCTCTGGAGCTTGGCGTCCTTGTTGCCGGCCGGTACGTCCACGTAGAGGTACAGCCCGATGAAGCCGAGGATCCCCAGCAGGCATACGCCGAGGAAGGCTCCGAGGAGCTTCTTCCAGGTGAAGAGGCGGCGTATGCCGGACTTCTTCCCGTTCTTTCCGGCCCGGCGGGCGCTGCCCTGCCGCGCCCGCCTCGCATCCGCTCGGCCCATCGCTCGTGCAACTCCAGTCGTTCCGCCCCCGGCATAACTCAGCTGTTGAAGCTAACACCGCATCTGTCAACAAATCCTCATCGATCCCGGCTTTCGCCGACGTGACAAAGAGCACGGGGATCGGGTGCAACCTTCAGGCGTCCCAGGTCATGGCCTGGACCGCGCCCGCCCGGCGCGCTAAAGTGCTATCACTTTGCTAGACCAGCGTTAGCACCTAGGACCGCGCGCACTGCGGCGCACATCACGCGCCGCGCGGCGCGCCACACACGAAACGGGGCTCCCATGACCGGAACGACAACCACCACCGCCGCCACCCCGGACACCCCCGAGATGCCGGCCCCGCAGGTCCGCGAGCGGGCCGCGCACAGCATCCCGGGCGGCCTGGCCCTGCTGCTGACCGTCCTGGGCGTCGCGCTCGGGGTGGTCGTGGTCATCACCGGCGGCGTGATCGGCAACGGCGGCAACAACGCGCTCGCCATCCCCCTGGTCCTCGCCGGGATCCTGCTGCTGATCGGCTCGTTCTTCTGCATGACCGGCGTGAAGATGGTCGCGCCCGGCGAGGCCCGGGTGATCCAGCTCTTCGGGCGGTACGTCGGCACCATCCGCACCGACGGCCTGCGCTGGGTGAACCCCCTCACCTCGGCCCGCAAGATCTCCACGCGGGTGCGCAACCACGAGACCGCGGTCCTGAAGGTCAACGACGCCTACGGCAACCCGATCGAGCTGGCCGCGATCGTGGTCTGGAAGGTCCGGGACACCGCCCAGGCGCTCTTCGAGGTCGACGACTTCCTGGAGTTCGTCTCCACCCAGACCGAGGCCGCCGTCCGCCACATCGCCATCGAGTACCCCTACGACGCGCACGACGAGGACGGCCTCTCGCTGCGCGGCAACGCCGAGGAGATCACCGAGAAGCTGGCCGCGGAGCTGACCGCCCGGGTCGAGGCGGCCGGTGTGCAGATCATCGAGACCCGCTTCAGCCACCTCGCCTACGCGCCCGAGATCGCCTCGGCGATGCTCCAGCGGCAGCAGGCCGGCGCGGTCGTCGCGGCCCGCCAGCAGATCGTCGAGGGCGCGGTGGGCATGGTCGAGTCGGCGCTGTCCCGGATCAGCGAGCAGGGCATCGTCGAGCTGGACGAGGAGCGCCGGGCCGCCATGGTCAGCAATCTGATGGTGGTGCTCTGCGGCGACCGCGCCGCCCAGCCGGTCCTCAACGCGGGCTCGCTCTACCAGTGACCGCCGACACCCCCCAGGGTTCCGGCGCGGCCGGCGAACGGCCCGCCGGCCGCCGGCCGCAGCAGCGCAAGCAGGTGCTGCTGCGGCTGGACCCGCTGATCCACGACGCGCTGACCCGCTGGGCCAACGACGAGCTGCGCAGCGCCAACGCGCAGATCGAGTTCCTGCTGCGCAAGGCGCTGGCGGACGCCGGGCGGCTGCCCCGGGGCGCCGGCGGGCTGCCCCGGCGGGGACGGCCGCCGAAGCACCGGGAGCCGGAGGACGGGGCGGGGCCGGGCGCGGGCGAGCCGGGGCCGGGCGCGGAGCCGGGCGCGGGCGGGCCCTGACACCGCCGCAGCGGCCGACGGGCCTGGCGGCCCGCAGCGGCTATACACCCCGGGTATACACCTCGTGTAGAGTCATGGGCGTACGGGCCCACGCCCGCGCTCGACGGCGCGGACTTCTCGATCCACCCCGGCGAGGTGGTCGCCGTCATGGGCCCCTCCGGCTCCGGCAAGTCCACCCTGCTGCACTGCCTCGCGGGGATCATCCGCCCGGACTCCGGCACCGTCCGCTACGCGACGCACCCCCTGTCCGACCTCAGCGACGCCCGGCGCAGCGCCCTGCGCCGCACCGACTTCGGCTTCGTCTTCCAATTCGGCCAGCTCGTCCCGGAGTTGACCTGCCTGGAGAACGTCGCCCTGCCGCTCCGCCTCAACGGCACCCGCCGCAAGCCCGCCGAGCGCCAGGCCCGCGACTGGCTGGAGCGCCTGGAGGTGGCGGACGTCGCCGCCAAGCGGCCCGGCGAGGTCTCCGGCGGACAGGGCCAGCGGGTGGCCGTGGCCCGCGCGCTGGCGCCGCGCCCCCGGGTCGTCTTCGCCGACGAGCCCACCGGCGCGCTGGACTCCCTCAACGGCGAGCGGGTCATGGGCCTGCTCTCCGACGCGGCGCGCGCCACCAGCGCGGCCGTGGTGCTGGTCACCCATGAGGCCCGGGTCGCCGCGTACGCCGACCGCGAGGTCGTGGTGCGGGACGGCGTGGCCCGGGAGATGGCGGGTGCGGCATGAGCGGGACGGTACGGCCCGAGCGGGCCGCCGCGGGCGGACCGCGCGGATGGGTCCGCGATCTGGCGATGGGTGTCCGCTTCGCGGTCGGCGGCGGCCGGGAGGGCTGGACCCGCACCGTGCTGACCGCGCTCGGCGTGGGGCTGGGCGTGGCGCTGCTGCTCGTCGCGGCGTCCCTGCCCACGATCATGCAGCAGCGCTCCGCGCGCGGCGAGGCCATCACCCCGGCGGACACCGGGCGGCCGGTGCCGGCGAGCGCGGCGACGCTGGTCCAGACGCCGTTGGAGACGACGTTCCGGAACTCCACCGTCCGCGGGCAGATGCTGCGCCCGGACGGCGCCCGTCCGGCGCTCCCGCCCGGCGTGGCCGCGCTGCCGGGACCGGACGAGATGGTGGTCTCGCCCGCGCTGCGGGAGCTGCTGCGCTCGCCGGAAGGCGAACTGCTGCGGCCGCGGCTGCCGTACAAGGACGTCGGCACGATCGGCCCGGCCGGCCTGGTCGGCCCCGGCGACCTCGCCTACTACACCGGCAGCGCCACCCTGACCACGGAGAACGGCGGCCACCGGATCGCCGGCTTCGGCGTCCACCGGAACGCCGACCCGCTGGACGCCAGGCTGCTGGCGGTGCTGATCGTCGGCTGCGTGGTGCTGCTGATGCCGGTGGTGATCTTCATCGCCACCGCGGTGCGGTTCGGCGGGGAGCGGCGCGACCGCCGGCTGGCCGCGCTCCGGCTGATCGGCGCGGACGCCCGGATGACCCGGCGGACCGCGGCCGGTGAGGCGCTGTTCGGCGCGGTGTGCGGGCTGGTCGTCGGCGCCGCGCTCTTCCTGACGGCTCGCCAGTTCGCCGACCGGCTCACCGTCTGGGACATCAACGCCTTCCCGTCCGATGTGACCCCGGTGCCGTGGCTGGCGGCGCTGATCGCGGTCGCCGTCCCGCTCGCCGCGGTGGTGGTGACGCTGGTGGCGCTGCGCCGGGTGAGCATCGAGCCGCTGGGCGTGGTGCGCAGCGGCGGCGGGCGGCGGCGCCGGCTGTGGTGGCGGCTGCCGTTCCCGGCGGCCGGTATCGCCCTGCTGCTGCTCAACGGCGGTATCGAGCACAGCCGCTCCACGGCCGGCCCGTACCTCATCGCGGGCGGCGCGACGCTGTTCCTGCTCGGGGTGGCGCTGGTGCTGCCGTGGGCGGTGGACGCGACGGTGTCCCGGCTGCGCGGCGGCGCGGTGCCCTGGCAGCTGGCCGTCCGCCGGCTCCAGCTCAGCGGCGGTACGGCGGCCCGCGCGGTCAGCGGTATCACCGTGGCGGTGGCCGGCGCGATCGCGCTCCAGCTGCTGTTCTCCGCGGTCCAGAGCGACTTTTTGAAGGTCACCGGGCAGGACAGCTCGCGGGCGCAGCTGCAGGCGTCGCTGCCGTCCCACGACATCGGCACGATCCGGCGGACGATCAGCGCGTTCCGGGAGACCGAGGGCGTCCGCGGCGTCATCGCGACCATCGAGGGGACCGCGACCCGCCCCGGGCCGCTGCGCAAGGGCGAGACCTTCGCCCCGACCACCCAGGTCACCGTCGGCGACTGCGCCACCCTGCGGGAACTGGCGCACACCGGCCCCTGCCGGGACGGCGACGCCTTCATCGTCAAGGACCCCAGCGGCCAAGTCGACGGGGCGTACATCGGCGAGACCGCGCGGCCCGGCGCCACCGTGGACTTCGCCTTCCACGACGGGCCGGACGGCGCCGGGAAGCGGCCGCGGCTGTGGACGGTGCCGAAGACCGCCCGGACCGTCGAGGCCCGCAAGGACCCGCGGGGGATGTTCTCCTTCGGCCTGTTCGCCACCCCCGGCGCCCTCGACCCCGCGCTGCTGGAGGAGCCGATGGCCGGCGCCATGGTCAAGCTGGACCCGCGGGTCCCGGAGGCCGTCGAGTACGCCCGCAACACCGCGGCCCGGATCAGCCCGCTGATGTCCGTGCGCACCCTGCGGAACACCGTCCGCGACGGCCAGTACGCCAGCCTGCGGACCGGGCTGACGGCCGCCGCCGGGGCGACGCTGGCGCTGATCGCCGCGAGCATGCTGGTGACGATGGTGGAGCAGCTGCGCGAGCGCCGCCGGCTGCTGTCGGTGCTGGTCGCCTTCGGCACCCGGCGGGCCACCCTCGCCTGGTCGGTGCTGTGGCAGACGGCCGTGCCGGTCGTCCTGGGGCTGGCGCTGGCCCTGGCCGGCGGGCTGGCGCTCGGCCTGGCGCTGCTGCGGATGGCCGGGACGGACGGCCTCGACTGGTCGGTGGTCTGGCCGCTGCCGCTGGCCGGCGCCGCGCTGATCGCGGTGGTGACGCTGCTCAGCCTGCCGCCGCTGTGGCGGATGATGCGGCCGGACGGCCTGCGGACGGAGTGAGCGCGCGGTGGACGGGGCGGGGGGGGGGGCGGGGGGGGGCGGGGGGGGGGGGGGGGGGGGGGGGGGCGGGGGGGAAGCCCGGGCCCCCGCCCCGCGCCGCTGCCGCCCCGATGCCCGCCTGGCGCCCCGCCCTGCGCCCGCCGGGCGCCCGTATACAACGTGCGTATACACCAGCGTTACACCCCCGAGTAAGGTGGTCGCCATGTCAATCGGTCATACGCTGCTGGGCCTCCTGGAGTCCGGTCCCCGCCATGGCTACGACCTCAAGCGGGCCTTCGACGAGCACTTCGGCCAGGACCGCCCGCTGCACTACGGGCAGGTCTACTCCACGATGTCCCGGCTGCTGAAGAACGGCCTGGTCGAGGTGGACGGCGTGGAGGCCGGCGCGGGCCCGGAGCGCAAGCGGTACGCCATCACCGACGCCGGCGTCACCGATGTCGCCCAGTGGCTGGCCCGGCCGGAGAAGCCCGAGCCGTACCTCCACTCCACGCTCTACACCAAGGTCGTCCTGGCCCTGCTGACCGGCCGGGACGCCGCCGAGCTGCTCGACACCCAGCGCGCCGAGCATCTGCGGCTGATGCGCGGCCTGACCGAGCGCAAGCGCTCCGGCGACCTCGCCGACCAGCTGATCTGCGATCACGCGCTGTTCCACCTGGAGGCCGATCTGCGCTGGCTGGAGCTGACCGCGGGCGTACGGGCCCACGCCCGCGCTCGACGGCGCGGACTTCTCGATCCACCCCGGCGAGGTGGTCGCCGTCATGGGCCCCTCCGGCTCCGGCAAGTCCACTCTCCTGCACTGCCTCGCCGGCATCATCCGCCCCGACTCCGGCACCGTCCGCTACGGCCCCCACACCCTCACCGAGCTGAACGACGCCCGGCGCAGCGCCCTGCGCCGCACCGACTTCGGCTTCGTCTTCCAATTCGGCCAGCTCGTACCGGAGTTGACCTGCCTGGAGAACGTCGCCCTGCCGCTCCGCCTCAACGGCACCCGCCGCAAGCCCGCCGAGCAGCGGGCCCGGGAGTGGCTGGAGCGGCTGGAGGTCGAGGGGGTGGCCGGGCAGCGGCCCGGGGAGATCTCCGGCGGCCAGGGCCAGCGCGTCGCGGTCGCCCGCGCGCTGGCGCCGCAGCCCCGGGTGGTCTTCGCCGACGAGCCCACCGGCGCCCTGGACTCCCTCAACGGCGAGCGGGTGATGAGCCTGCTCACCGACGCCGCCCGGGACACCGGCGCCGCCGTGGTGCTGGTCACCCATGAGTCCCGGGTCGCCGCCTACTCCGACCGGGAGATCGTCGTCCGGGACGGCCGGGTGAAGGACCTGGCGGGCCGGATATGACCCTGCTCCGCTCGCGGCCCGGCACCGACGGCGAGCGGGACACCGCCCCGCCCGCCCTGCCCGCCGCCGCCCGGCGCGGCCCGGCCGGCTGGGCCCGGGACCTCGCCATGGGCATGCGGTTCGCGGCCGGCGGCGGCCGGGAGGGCTGGATCCGTACGGCCCTGACCGCGGCCGGTGTCGCCCTCGGCGTGGCCGTCCTGCTGCTCGGCGCCTCCGTACCGTCCCTGATGAACGCCTGGCACGGCCGCGAGAAGGCCCGCGAGAACCTCGGCCAGGCGCACCCGCCGCCGCGCGGCGACCGCACCCTCCTTTACGCCTCCGCCGACACCACCTTCCACGGCACCGCGATCCGCGGCCGGCTGGTCCGCCCGGACGGCGCCCACCCGCCGGTGCCGCCCGGTATGGACCGCCTCCCCGGCCCCGGCCGGATGGTGGTCTCCCCGGCCCTGAAGGACCTCCTGGACTCCCCCGGCTCGGCGCTGCTGCGCGAGCGGCTGGGCGCGTACCGCGTCGCCGGCGTGATCGGCCCCGACGGGCTCCAGGGCCCCCGCGAGCTGACCTACCTCGCCCACAGCCCCGCCCTCGGGGAACGCGACGGCTATCGCATCGACCACTTCGGCAAGAACTGGGAGGCCCGGCCGCTCTCCGCGCCCGCCACGGTCCTGGTGATCATGGTGTGTGTGGCGCTGCTGACGCCGGTGATGGTCTTCATCGGCACCTCCGTCCGCTTCGGCAACGAACGCCGGGAGCGGCGGCTGGCCGCCCTCCGCCTGGTCGGCGCCGATGTCCGCACCACCCGGCGGATCGCGGCCGGCGAGGCGCTGTTCGGTTCGCTGCTGGGCCTGGCGGGCGGCGGGCTGCTGTTCCTGGCCGGCCGGCAGCTGGCCCCGGCGATCACGCTCTGGGACATCAACGTCTACTCCGCCGACCTCACCCCCGGCCCGCTCATCGCCCTGCTGATCGCGGTGCTCGTCCCGGCCGCCGCGGTGCTGGTCACCCTGGTCGCCCAGCGCGGCGTCACGGTGGAGCCGCTGGGTGTCGTCCGGCACCGCCCGCCGGTCCGCCGCCGGCTGTGGTGGCGGGTGGCGCTGCCGGTCCTCGGCGCGGCGCTGCTGGTCCCGCTGGTGCTGCGCCACCGGGACGAGACCCCGTTCAACACCTTCCGGCTCGCCGGCGGCTCGGTCCTGCTGCTGCTCGGCATCACCGCGCTGCTGCCGTGGCTGGTCGACCGGGTCGCGGGCCGGCTGCGCGGCGGCCCGGTCTCCTGGCAGCTGGCCGTCCGCCGGCTCCAGCTGAACAGCGGCCCGGCGACCCGCGCGGTCAGCGGCATCACCGTCGCCCTGGCCGGCGCCATCGCCATCCACATGCTGATGACCGGTATGCAGGCCGGTTACGCCGCCGCCTACGCCAAGTCCGGCGCGCTGCCCCGGATCACCTTCTGGGGCCACGGCGCGAGCTGGCAGCACACCGAGGAGGCCCTGGCGGCCCTGCGCGCCACCCCCGGCGTCACCGCCGCGCACGGCACCCTCGACGTCAACGCCGGCCGGATGCCCGCCCCGGGCCGCGACCCCAGCCGCGACCTGTCCGCCCTGCTCACCGTCGGCAGCTGCGCCGAACTCCGGCAGATCGCGCGCCTGCCGTCCTGCCGCGACGGCGACGTCTTCGCCACCGACGCCCGCCCCGGCCGGGACACCGGCGTCACCCCCGGCGCCACCCTCAACCTCAACCCGCCGCTCGTCTACGGCGAGCCCCCCGGCCGTCCCCGCCCCTGGACCGTCCCGCCGACCGCCCGCGCCGCCCGGCTCCTGCCGTCCGACGACGGCCACCCCCGCCACTACGACCTGCTGCTGACCCCCGCGGCCCTGGACCCGTCCCGCTTCACCGCCCCCGACATGGAGCTGCGCGTCGACTTCGACCGCGCCGTCCCCGACGCCGTCGAGCACATCCGCAACACCGCGGCCCGGATCGGCCCGACCCTGTACGAGGGCTCCTCGCTCGACAATCCGCACGACCAGCAGATCGGCGGCGTCCGCACCGCGCTCTTCGCCGGCGCGGCGATCACCCTGCTGCTGATCGGCGCGGGCCTGATCATCTCCACCGTCGAGCAGCTCTACGAACGCCGCCGGCTGCTCTCCGTCCTGGACGCCCACGGCACCCGCCGCGCCACCCTCGGCTGGTCCGTCCTGTGGCAGACCGCGCTCCCCGTCGCCCTCGGCCTGCTCCTGGCCCTGACCTGCGGACTCACCCTCGGCTCCCTGCTGCTGACCATCATCGGCACCGGCCTGGCCGCCGACTGGCCGGCCATCGCCGGCATGACCGCCATCGGCGCCGCCGTCATCCTCTTCGTCACCGCCCTGAGCCTCCCACCCCTATGGCGCATGATGCGCCCGGAGGGCTTGCGCACGGAGTAGCCGTCCCCGAACGGGTGAACACTTGTCGTACGAGACGGTCCGACCGCCGCTGCCTACGATGACGACCTCGGCACCCAGCAAACGGGAGGCATGTGATATCTGCAGCAACTGTCGAGTATTCCCAGCACGTGCACGAGACTGAGTCCATGACGCTGCGCGAGACAGCCGACCACATCATGGAGCGCCTCCCCGGCTACCGAGCCGAGATCATCGGAGGCATCCTCACCGTGACCCCAGCCCCGGACGGCCCTCACTCGCGGGCGCTGACCACTCTCATGCTGCCCTTCCTCGCAGCCGGGTTGCACGACGGCGAAACCGCGGTGCTGCAGGGTATCGGCGTCTGGCTCCCGGGCGGTCCGGAGGAGTACGCCATCCCGGATCTGGCCGTCGTCGACGCGGACTTCGACGAGCACGTCAGCAACGGGACGAACCACGACCCCGCCGTCTTCCGCCTCGTCCTCGAGGTCACGTCGAGCAACTACAACAACGATCTCAAGCTCAAGACCGTCGCCTACGCCAAGGCACGGATCCCCGTGTACGTGATCGTCGACCGGAAGCACAACCGCGTCCACGTCCTCACCGAGCCCGGGGAGGAGGGCTACGGCAGCCACCGCGTCCACGCGCCCGGTGAGCGAGCCGTCATCCCGGAGTCGGTCGGCGCCGGCGTCGAACTCGACGTGGCGGCGGTGCTCAAGGCCGGCCGGGCCCGGACCTGACCCTCACCCCTCCGCGATCCGCACCGGCAGCCCGCGCAGCGCCCCGCGCAGGGCGGCCGCGAACTCCTCGAATTCGCGTTGGCGGGCCGAGCCGGCGCGCATGGCCAGGGCGACCCGCCGGGCGGGGGCCGGGTCCGCGAAGTAGCCGGTGGTCAGCAGGTCGTTGCGGGCCGTTTCGACCCGCAGGGCGGTACGCGGGAGCAGGGTCACGCCCAGGCCCCCGGCCACCAGCTGGACGAGTGTGGAGAGGCCGGCCGCGCTGGTCGTGACCGGGGTGTTCTCGTCCCGGCCCGCCTCCCGGCAGATGTCCAGTGCCTGGTCGCGCAGGCAGTGGCCCTCGTCCAGCAGCAGCAGATCCAGCTCCTTGAGCGCCTCGCGCGGGATGTCGCCGCGCCCGCCGAGCCAGTGGTCCTTGGGTGCCACCAGGACGAAGTCCTCGTCGAACAGCGGTATTTCGGTGACCTGCGGGACGCCGAGCGGCACCGCGAGCAGCAGCAGATCGAGCCGGCCGTGCGCCAGGCCGTCCAGGAGGGAGGCGGTCTGCTCCTCGTGCACCTGGAGGTCGAGCGCGGGGTAGGTCTCGTGGACCAGGCGGAGGACGGTGGGGAGCAGATATGGGGCGACGGTCGGGATGACGCCGAGCCGGAGCACGCCGGTGAACGGCGCCCGGGCCGCCTCCGCCTCCTCCATCAGCGCGCCCACCGCGTCCAGCACCGCCCGGGCGCGGGCCGCCACCCGCTCCCCCGCCGCCGACAGCAGCACCTTGCGCGTCGTACGCTCCAGGAGTTGTACGCCCAGGGTCTCCTCCAGCGCGGAGACGGCACCGGAGAGCGCGGGCTGGCTCATGCCGATCTCGGCCGCCGCCTCCCGGAAGTGCAGATGCTCGGCGACCGCGGCGAACGCCCGCAGCTGGGCGAGGCTGGGCTGGCGGGGGCGCCCGCCGGGACTCGTAGGAACAGCCACTGATAACCACCTCCGATCAACATCCACAAGTCTAGCTATTTCCCTGATCAATGGCTCCTGTGGCACTGTGGAACCCGTCCAAGCCTCAAGGAAAGACCCGAAAGCCCCATAAGGGACTTTCTTGCAACAAGGAGAGCGCGTGCTCACTGTCGGTGACAAGTTCCCCGAGTTCGACCTGACCGCCTGCGTCTCGCTGGAGAAGGGCAAGGAGTTCGAGCAGATCAACCACAAGACCTACGAAGGCAAGTGGAAGATCGTGTTCGCCTGGCCCAAGGACTTCACCTTCGTGTGCCCGACCGAGATCGCCGCGTTCGGCAAGCTGAACGACGAGTTCGCCGACCGCGACGCCCAGATCCTCGGCTTCTCCGGTGACTCGGAGTTCGTGCACCACGCCTGGCGCAAGGACCACCCGGACCTGACCGACCTGCCCTTCCCGATGCTGGCCGACTCCAAGCACGAGCTGATGCGCGCCCTGGGCATCGAGGGCGAGGACGGCTTCGCGCAGCGCGCCGTCTTCATCGTCGACCAGAACAACGAGATCCAGTTCACCATGGTGACCGCCGGCTCCGTCGGCCGTAACCCCAAGGAGGTCCTGCGGGTGCTGGACGCCCTGCAGACCGACGAGCTGTGCCCCTGCAACTGGAGCAAGGGCGACGAGACCCTGGACCCGGTCGCCCTGCTGGCTGGTGAGTGACACCCATGGCACTCGATGACCTCAAGTCCGCCGTTCCGGACTACGCCAAGGACCTGAAGCTCAACCTCGGTTCGGTGATCGGCAACAGCGACCTGCCGCAGCAGCAGCTGTGGGGCACGGTGCTGGCCTGCGCGATCGCGTCCCGGTCGCCCAAGGTGCTGCGCGAGCTGGAGCCGGAGGCCAAGGCCAACCTCTCCCCCGAGGCGTACACCGCCGCCAAGTCGGCCGCCGCCATCATGGCGATGAACAACGTCTTCTACCGGACGCGCCACCTGCTCTCCGACCCGGAGTACGGCAACCTCCGCGCCGGTCTGCGGATGAACGTCATCGGCAACCCGGGCGTGGACAAGGTCGACTTCGAGCTGTGGTCGCTGGCCGTCTCGGCGATCAACGGCTGCGGGATGTGCCTGGACTCGCACGAGCAGGTGCTCCGCAAGGCCGGGGTCGAGCGCGAGACGATCCAGGAGGCCGTCAAGATCGCGGCCGTCCTCCAGGCCGTCGGCGCCACCCTGGACGCCGAGGCCGCCCTCGCCGAATAAGGCGAACGGCCCCCGGCCCCCACGCGAAAACCCCCGCGGACCTCGTGTCCGCGGGGGTTTTTCCGTGCGCCGCCGGCGTGCGCCGGGGCTCGCGCGGCTACTCCTCCGGCGGCGGACCGGTCGGCCGCGGCGGCGGCGTCGGGGCCACCGCCAGGGCCGTGGCGCCGCGCGGCGGGACGGTCATCCGCAGCGCCTGCTCCCGGGAGTACGCCCGGAGGTAGCCGACGGCGGTGTTGGTGACGGCGACCAGTGGGACGGCCACCACCGCGCCGCCGATACCGGCGATCAGGCTGCCGGCCGCGACGGAGAGGATCACCGCCAGCGGATGCACCCGGACCGCCCGGCCGAGGATGAACGGCTGGAGCACATGGCTCTCGATCTGGTTCACCGCCAGCACCACGGCCAGCACCAGCAGCGCGGTGAACACACCCTGCGTCACCAGCGCGATCAGGCACGCCAGCGCGCCCGAGACCACCGCGCCGATCAGCGGCACGAAGGCGAACAGGAAGATGAAGACGGCGAGCGGGACGGCCAGCGGCACATCGAGGAAGTACAGCCCGATGCCGATGAAGATGGCGTCGATCAGCGCGACCAGGACCGTGCCGCGGATGTACGCGGTCAGCGTCCGCCAGGCGCGCGGACCGGCGCCCGCCACACCCCCGCGCGCCGGGCCGGGGACGAGCTTGAGCGTCCACTCCCAGATCCGCCGGCCGTCGTAGAGCAGGAACAGCGTGGTGAACATCGCCAGCAGGATGCCGGTGAACATCTCCAGCACGACCGTGACGCCTTCCAGCCCGGCGGAGGTGATCGCCTCGGTGTTGGCGCCGACCGCGTTCTGGAGGTTGGTGGCGATGTGGTTGATCTGGCTCTCGGTCACATGGAACGGGCTCTGCAGCAGCCAGCCCTTGAGCTCGGTGATGCCCTCCTGGATGCGGCTGGACACCGAGTCGATGTTGTCCTGGACCTGCCATACGACGAACCAGCCGACCAGGCCCATCACGACGAAACCGCCGATGAAGGTCAGCGCGGTGGCCGGCCCGCGCGGGACGTTCCGCTGCCGCAGCCAGGCCACGGTCGGCTGGAGCAGCGCGGTGATCAGCAGCGCCGCCACGAACGAGAGCACCACCAGCTGGATGGTGGTGATCACCTTGGCCAGCACCCAGAGCGTCCCGGCCAGCACCAGCAGCCGCCAACCGGCCTCCGCCGCCACCCGGACGCCCCAGGGGACGGCCGCCACCGGGTCCGGCGGGGCCGCGACGGCCGGGGCGTAGGAGGGCGGCGCGGGGACCGACTCCGGGGACCGGGCCGCGGCGGGCGCCGGGGCCGGGTCGGCCGGAGCCGCCGCCTCCGCTTCCCGCCCGCCGGGCGCGTCCGCGTGCTCGGCCGGAACGCCGTCCACCGGGCGGCCGTTCACCGGATGCCCGCCGGCCGGGTGGCCGTCCAGCGGGTCGCCACCCGCCGGAACGCCGTCCACCGGAGGGCCCGCCACCCGCTCGGCGCGCCGCAGCTCCGCCGCTTCCTCCTCCGCCATCGCGGCCTCCGCACGGCGGCGCTGCTCCTCCAACCGCTGCGAGAGCCGGGTGAGGCCGGCCCCGAAGGCACCGACCCACTGCGGCAATCTGGACATGTCGCTTCCTCTTCCCCGCCCTCACGCACTCTGACGCCCCGACGTTACCTCTGCCGGATGCGCGAAACCCCCGAACGCGTCGCGTTCGGGGGTTTCGGAGCGCTGTGGCGCGGCCGTACGGGCCGAGCGAGCCGCGGTCTAGTACCAGCTGTTCGCCTGCCAGAAGGACCAGGCGCCGCAGGGGCTGCCGTAGCGGCTGTTCATGTAGTTCAGGCCCCACTTGATCTGGGTGGCGGGGTTGGTCTGCCAGTCGGAGCCCGCGGAGGACATCTTCGAACCGGGCAGCGCCTGCACCAGGCCGTACGCGCCGGAGGAGGCGTTGGTGGCGCGGTAGTTCCAGCCGGACTCGCGCTCCACGATGTTGCTGAAGCACTGGAACTGGTCGGACGCCATCATCTGGCGGGCCATCGACTGGGTCTCGGCGACGGTGTACGACGCCTTGGCGAGGAAGTCGCTGGCGTCGCGGACGGCCGAGCGGGAGGCGGCCAGCGCCTTCTCGCGCTCCTTGGCCTCCTTGTCGGCCTTCGCCTTGTCGGCCTGGTCCTTCTTGGTCTGCGCGGTTTCCGCGGCCGCCTTGCGGGCCGACTCCTGCGCGGACTTCAGGGCCGCCACGTCCGCCTGGGTGGACGCCGAGTCAGCCTGCTGCGTCAGCGAGGCCGTCTGGACCTGGGCCTGCTGGCCCGCGGGGATGTCGGCGATCGTCGCGTCCGCCGCGGTGGCCTCGGTGTTGCTGACCGATGCCTGGCTGCCCGACGCGACGCCGACGACGGCGCCGACGGTGGTGACCGCGGTGGCGGAGGCCACTGCGAATCCCCGGACCGAGATCCGGCTCACACGTTTTCCTTCCAGCATCGCCCGCTTAGGTGACCTCGCGGACGCAATCGTGCCCCTGGCGCTGGCCTCCCCTTGTTCCGGCGCCTGTTGAGCGGTAGGCACCGGCTGGTCACGGGAGGCACTGGCCCGGTACGTCCCCCAAGGGGGTCCGCGTGGTGCTCGGGCGGCATACGGCAACTCGCTATGAAGTTCGGGTCGTCCATACACCCCGGGGGGTGCGTCTGGGCCGTATGCGGGGCCTGACAGGACCCAGACTCTGCCCGAACGGCCTACCGGGAAGCAATTCTCCGCCGGGTGTGAAAGCTCACACCTCGTTTGGTCCGGGGGATTTCCGGATATTCGAGCGCACACGAGCGCCGCCCGGCTAAGCTCCTGCGCTTCTCCGGGCGGCGCGCCGTGTTCACACCGGGTCAGACCCGCCCCTCCTCCAGCATTTCGGTCACCAGCGCGGCGATCGGCGAGCGCTCGGAGCGGTTGAGCGTGACGTGCGCGAAGAGCGGATGCCCCTTCAGCTTCTCGACCACGGCGACCACTCCGTCGTACCGCCCGACTCTGAGGTTGTCGCGCTGGGCGACGTCATGGGTGAGAACAACCCGGGAATTCGCCCCGATCCGGGACAGCACGGTCAGCAGGACGTTGCGCTCCAGCGACTGGGCCTCGTCCACGATGACGAACGCGTCGTGCAGCGACCGGCCGCGGATGTGGGTCAGCGGCAGCACCTCCAGCATGCCGCGGGCGACCACCTCCTCGATGACGTCCTTGGTGGTCACCGCGGAGAGGGTGTCGAAGACCGCCTGCGCCCAGGGGCTCATCTTCTCGGCCTCGGTGCCCGGCAGATAGCCCAGCTCCTGGCCGCCGACCGCGTACAGCGGGCGGAACACCATCACCTTGCTGTGCTGCCGCCGCTCCAGCACCGCCTCCAGCCCCGCGCACAGCGCCAGCGCCGACTTGCCCGTACCGGCCCGGCCGCCCAGCGACACGATGCCGACCTCCGGATCGAGCAGCAGGTCCAGCGCGACCCGCTGCTCGGCGCTGCGGCCGTGGATGCCGAACGCCTCGCGGTCGCCGCGCACCAGCCGGACCGCGCCGTCCGGGGTGACCCGGCCGAGCGCCTTGCCGCGCTCGGACTGGAGCACCAGGCCGGTGTGGACGGGGAGTTCCGCCGCGCCCGGGACGTCGGCGGTCTCGGCGGCGAAGAGGTCGTCCACCTGCTCGGCGGAGAGGGCGAGTTCGGCCATGCCCGTCCACCCGGAGTCGGTGATCGCCAGCTCCGCGCGGTACTCCTCGGCCCGCAGCCCCACCGAGGACGCCTTGATGCGCATCGGCAGGTCCTTGGAGACGACCGTGACGTCGAACCCCTCGGCCTGGAGGTTGCGGGCCACCGCGAGGATCCGCGAGTCGTTGTCCCCCAGTCTGCTGTGCCCGTTGAGGAAGGCGGCCGGCAGCAGGCCCGGGTCGGAGTGGTTCAGCTCGACCCGGAGGGTGCCGCCGAGCTCTCCGATGGGCAGGGGGGCGTCCAGGCGCCCGTACCGTACGCGGTACTCGTCCAGCCGGCGCAGCGCCTGCCGCGCGAAGTACCCGAGTTCGGGATGGTGCCGCTTGGCCTCCAGCTCCGTGACCACGACGACCGGCAGCACCACTTCGTGTTCGTCGAAGCGGGAGACGGCGGCCGGATCCGCCAACAGGACGCTGGTGTCGAGGACATAGGTGCGCCGGTCGCTCTCACGGCGCTTCTTGCTGTTCACCACGGGTGGACGAACCCCCTCGGCTGAGGTTGGGGTGCGACGACGTCGCCGGGGACAGGACCGGGCTCGGGCCGCGGTGCGCGGGCCGAACGCCGGCCCTCCGCGTCGTCCGTGCGGTACGCACGAGCGTCCGTGATGCGCAAAGGGCCTCCCGGGCGGACGGCCCCATGCCGTCCGCTGAGATGCGGCACCCGATGGCTTGTTTTCCCGGGCACCGACCTGCCAGGGATATTCCCTTCAACGGCCGTGCCCATGCCACGGCATATGACACACGCTCGATGAACCTTTGGTTACAGGTGCCCGCTGACCGGCGCAAAGGCGGGCCGGAACGGCCATCTGACGCCGCGCGGGAAACGGGGAAGCGCCTGCTCGCGGGCGGGTCCGAGGGGGCGTCAGGCGGTGTGCCGCCAGGGCGCCCGGAACGCGCCCCGACCCGGCGCGCACCCCGGCGCCACCGGCTCCCGCCGTACGGCCGCCCCACCGGATACCCCGTGGGTCGCGCCCCGGAACGGCCGGAATCAGCCCCGCGAACTGGCCGGAAACGGCGCCGGGGTCGCGCCCTCTGGCTGTGTGGCCGGTCCTAGAGCCCGAGCCGCCGGTGCCGGGCCGCGTAGTCGCGCAGGGCCCGCAGGAAGTCGATCTTCCGGAACGCCGGCCAGAAGACCTCGCAGAAGTAGTACTCCGAATGGGCGCTCTGCCACAGCATGAAGCCCGACAGCCGCTGCTCGCCGCTGGTGCGGATCACCAGGTCCGGGTCCGGCTGGCCGCGGGTGTAGAGGTGCTCGGAGATCAGGTCGATATCGACGATCTCGGCCAGCTCCTCGAACGTCGTCCCGCGCTCGGCGTGCTCCAGCAGCAGCGAGCGCACCGCGTCCGCGATCTCCTGGCGGCCGCCGTAGCCGACCGCGACGTTCACCAGGATGCCCTCGTTGTCGAGGGTGGCCTGCTCGGCCTCCTTCAGCACCCGCTGGGTCCCGTCCGGCAGCAGGTCGCGGTTGCCGACGTGGTGCACCCGCCAGCGGCCGTCCGCGGCCAGGTTGCGCACGGTGTTCTCGATGATCCCCAGCAGCGGGTTCAGCTCGGCCGCCGGCCGGTCGAGGTTGTCCGTGGACAGCAGCCAGAGCGTGACGACCTCCACATCGGTCTCCGCGCACCAGCCCAGCAGCTCGTCGATCTTGGCCGCGCCGGCCTGGTGGCCCTGCTCGGTGGACAGGCCGTCGGCCCGCGCCCAGCGGCGGTTGCCGTCCAGGATGACGCCGATGTGCTTGGGCACCTGGGTGTGGTCCAGGCGGCCCTCCACCCGGCGCGCGTACAGCCGGTAGACAAGATCGCGAAGCGCCGGCGGATACGGGATGCGCATCCCGGAAGATCGCAGCATGTGTGGTCCAGCCCCTCCGTGCCGATGGCCATCGCCCCGTTGCCTAAGAGGGCAACTTTACGTCTCGGCTGTCCCGGCAGCCCAATCAGGTGTGTCACAAGTCCGTGATAGGGAGAGGTCCATGACCAGTGGTACTGACTACCTCGCCGCGGATTCACGCTATGCCTCCATGGAGTACCGGCGCACCGGCCGCAGCGGCCTGAAACTCCCCGCCATCTCCCTCGGACTCTGGCACAACTTCGGGGACGACCGCACGCTGAGCTCCCAGCGGGCCATTCTGCGCCGGGCCTTCGATCTGGGCGTCACCCACTTCGATCTGGCCAACAACTACGGCCCGCCGCCCGGCTCCGCCGAGCTGAACTTCGGAAAGATCTTCGCGCAGGACTTCCGCCGCTACCGCGACGAGTTGATTCTCTCGACAAAAGCCGGATATCTGATGCACCCCGGCCCTTACGGCGAATGGGGCTCCCGGAAATATCTGCTCTCGTCGCTGGATGCCTCGCTGCGGCGGATGGGCGTCGATTACGTCGATATCTTCTACTCCCACCGCTTCGATCCGGACACCCCGCTGGAGGAGACGATGGGCGCGCTGGCGTCCGCCGTCCAGCAGGGCAAGGCGCTCTACGTCGGCGTCTCCTCGTACAGCGCCGAGCAGACCCGCGAGGCGGTGCGGCTGCTGCGCGGCATGGGCGTCCGGCCGCTGATCCACCAGCCCTCCTACTCGATGATCAACCGCTGGATCGAGGACGACGGCCTGCTGGACGTGCTCGACGACGAGGGCATGGGCTGCATCGCCTTCGCGCCGCTGGCGCAGGGGATGCTCACCGACAAGTACCTCGACGGCGTGCCGGAGGATTCCCGCGCCGCCCAGGGGAAGTCGCTCGACCCCGCCCTGCTGACCGACGAGGTCGTGCGGCGCCTCCGCGGCCTGAACGAGCTGGCCGCCCGGCGCGGCCAGTCCCTCGCCCAGCTGGCGCTGAACTGGGTGCTGCGCGATCCGCGCATGACGTCCGCCCTGATCGGGGCGAGCAGCGTCGCCCAGCTGGAGGCGAATGTCGCGGCGCTGGACGCGACGGGGCTTTCCGACGAGGAGCTGGCCGAGATTGACGCGTTCGCGCGGACGACGGAGGGCGTGAATATCTGGGCTCGCCGGTAGTCGGCGTGTGTGCGGGGCCGCCCCGCGTCGTCGTCGCTTCGCGCCGGGGGTGTTGTTTGTGGCCGCCCCACGTTTTTGTCTGCGGCGCCGTGTTGGTTGCGGTGGCCTCGGGTTCCCTTCGGTGGGTGGGGGCCGGAGGGGCGCGATGAGGAATGCCCCGCGGTTCGCTCCAGATCCTGCGGGCGCACCCCGGGACATCCCCTCCGGCCCGCGCCGCTGCCGGGTGCACCCCGGTGGTCCCGGGACAGCCGCCTCGGCCTGGCGGCCGGTTGCGTGGTCTCGTCCCCTTGAGGGGAGGGACGCCGGTGGCGCCTTGCGCCACCGGCCAAAAACACTCCCCCGCGGGGCCGAGACCACGTAAACCACCGGGCCCCGGCCGAGACGGCGAGGTAGCCGCCGACGGCGCGGGGCAGCCCCTCCGCCCCCCACCCACCCCGCGTAGGCGAGGCCACCGCAACCGACAACGGCGCGGCACACAACAACGTGGGGCGGCCACAAACAAACCTTCCGCACGGCGAGCAACCACATCGCGGCGGAGCAAAAAAGCGGGCCGGTCCGTGGGGGGGATACGGACCGGCCCGAGGGGGGGCTTCCACCATAACCCCGCGAGGGGTGTGCTCCGTGCATCCCGGGCGCATCGGCGTGGCTCGGCCCCGTCGGGGGCCGCCGGGCCGCCGGGGCTGTCGGCGGCTCAGGGCCCCTTCAGGGGCCCTTCGCGCCGAGGAGGAGGGCGAGGAACGAGCCGACCAGCATCGCGGGCCCGAGCGGCATCGTCGTGGCGCGCCCCACACGCCGCACCACCAAGAGGTACGCACCATGCAGCGCCCCGAGGAGGATTCCCGCCGCCGCCCCCGCGAGGAGGACGCCCCAGCCGTACCACCCAAGGGCGACGCCCAGGCCGAGCGCGAGCTTGACGTCGCCGAGGCCGAGGCCGGCGGGGTTGAGGAGGAAGAGGAGGAGGTAGGCGGCGGCCAGCGCGAGGCCGCCGAGGAGGGCGCGGAGCCAGGGGGCGGGGGTGCCGGCGAGCCAGGCGACGGCGCCCAGGGCCGTGGCGGCGAGGGCGGCCAGCGGCAGGGTCAGGACGTCGGGGAGGCGCTGGACGCGCCGGTCGACGAGGGCCAGCAGGACGGCGGGCGGGGCGAGCAGGAGCCAGACCGCGAGTTCCGGGCGGGGGCCGACCGCCGCCGCGAGCGCCGCGCAGGCCAGCGCGGTGCCCGCCGCGGCCGGCGCCGGGGCCGGCCCGTACGGGGCCCGGCAGGCCGGGCAGCGGCCGCGGCCCAGCCACCCGGGGATCGGATGCCCGCCGGGGCACTGGGCGCGCCACGGCTCGCCCGGTTCCACGGACAGGCGGTGCGCGGGCCGGGGGACGAGGAGGCCGGCGGCGGCTCCGTAGGCGGCGGCGAGGGCGATCAGGGCGGCGGACACGGACCGACCCTAGAGCGCGCCGGCGGGGGTTGGTAGAACGGCGGGCATGGGGAGTCGGGTGGACGGGCGGGGTGTACTGGCGGGGGTCGCGGACGGCGTGCCGGTGGAGGTCGCGGCGTCGTACCGGGCGCGGACCCGGGGGCTGCTGGGGCGGGACGGGATCGCGGGGGCGCTGCTGCTGACGCCGGCGAGTGGAGTGCACACGTTCGGGATGCGGTTCGCGATCGATGTGGCGTATCTGGACCGGGAGTTCAGGGTGCTGGCGGTGCGCACCATGCGGCCGGGGCGGCTGGGCCGGCCGCGGGTGCGGGCCCGGCACGTGCTGGAGGCGGAGGCCGGGGCGATGGCCCGGTGGGGGCTGCGCCCGGGGGTGCGGGTGGAGGTGCGGGCGGAGGGTTCATGAGCGGGCGGCGGCGACCGGCTCGGGCGCGGAGGGGCGGCGGGGAGCCGTAGGCGGGGCCGGGGTGCGGCGCTGGAGGGCGGCGGCGACGAGGATCGCCAGGACGCCCAGGAGGCCGGTGGCGGCGCCCACCCAGGCGACGGAGCGGAAGCCGAGGCCGGCGTCGATGGTGAGGCCGCCGAGCATGGGGGTGAGGGTGATGCCGACGTTGAAGGCGGAGGTGCTGACGGCGGGGACCAGGGTGGGCGCGTCGGGGGCGAGGCGGAAGGCGCGGGACTGGAGGACCGGGTTGACGAGGTAGCCGGTGAAGCCGAGGAGGAAGACCAGGGCCAGCGTCGCGGGGAGGCTGGCGGCGGTCAGGGCGAGGGCGGCGGAGGCGAGGGTGAGGGCCGCCACGCCGGTGAGGAGGGTGCGCAGCGGGGCGGCGTCGGCGAGCCGGCCGCCGGCGGTGATGCCGAGCACGCCGCCGGCGCCGTAGAGGGAGAGCACGGCCGGGACCCAGCCGGCGGGCAGGCCGGTCACGTCGGTGAGCAGCGGGGCGAGGTAGCTGAAGGTCACCACGGCGGCGCCGAAGGCCAGGGTGGTGATGAGGAAGGCGAGCCAGAGCTGGGGGCGGGCCAGGCCGGTCAGCTCGCGGCGCAGGGAGGGCGGCGCGGTGTCGCCGGAGGTGGCGGGCAGGGTGGCGAGGAGGGAGGCGGCGCTGAGCGCGGTGAGGGCGACCACGGCCCAGAACGCGGCGCGCCAGCCGGCGTGCTGGCTGAGGACCGTACCGGCCGGGACGCCGACGACGGTGGCGAGGGTGAGGCCGGTGCCGACGACGGACAGCGCGCGGCCCTTGGCCTCCGGCGGCACCAGGCTCACCGCGGTGGCGGCGGCGACCGCCCAGAAGCCGGCGTAGGCCAGGGCGCTGACGACGCGGGTGGCGAACAGGACGCCGTAGCCGGGGGCGAGCGCGCCGATGACGTGGGCGGCGATGAAGGCCAGCTGGAGCGCGACGAGGGTGGTGCGGCGCGGGAGGCGGAGGGTGGCGACGGCGAGGAGGGGGGCGCCGACGACCATGCCGAGGGCGAACGCGGAGACCAGCAGGCCGGCGTCGGGTATGGAGACGCCGAGGTCGGTGGCGATGTCGGGGAGCAGACCGGAGAGCATGAACTCCGAGGTGCCCTGGGCGAAGATCGCCAGGCCGAGGAGGCGGACGGCGAGGGGCATGGGGGCCTTCCTGGGATGCGCGGGGCGCGCCCGGTGGGCTGACGCCGTTTTGTACGGAACGGTTCAAAATGAGGGCGTGCGGGCGCGCGACAGCGGCCCCTCACGGGGTCAGAAGGCGGTGAGGGTGGCGTCGGCCACGCACTCCAGGGCGGCGCGGCCGACGCCGGAGCGGGCCGAGACGCGGAGGCCGCCGATGGCGGCGATGAGGAGGTGGGCGAGGGTGCGGGAGTCCTTGGCGGGGTCGAACTCGCCGTCGCGCTGGCCGGATTCGATCACCGCGCGGACCATCTCCAGGCGGACGCCGTAGTCGCGTTCGAGGGTGGCGGCCACCGACGGGTCGTGGGACGCGATCTCGACGGCGGTGTTGACGACCAGGCAGCCGCGGCCGTCGGGGTAGCCGGTGAACTCCTCGTCGATGATGCGCTGGAGGAGGGCGCGGAGCCGCTGGCGGGCGGTGCCGGGGCCGTTCTCCAGCAGGTCGGCGACTTCGGCGTTCTTGCGCTCGATGTAGCGGGCCAGGGCGCGCTCGAAGAGGTCGTGCTTGCTCTTGAAGGTGTTGTAGATGCTGCTCCGGCCGAGGCCGGTGGCGTCGCACAGGTCCTGGGTGGAGGTGGCTTCGTAGCCGGCGGCCCAGAACGCCTCCATCGCGGCGTCGACCGCCCGCTCCTCGTCGAACTTCCTGGGCCGGGCCATACGCGTACGCTAGCACGTATTGGATCGACCGATCTAAAACATGTAGGGATCAGTCGCGGCGCGGGAAGCTGACCTCGACGCGGCGGTTCTTGCGGCGGCCGGCCTCGGTGCCGTTGTCGGCGACCGGGTACTGCTCGCCGTAGCCGCGGACCTGGAACGTCACCCCGGAGCCGAGGTCGACGGCCAGTTCCCGCTGGACGGCGTTGGCGCGCTGCTTCGACAGGACCAGGCCGTGCGCGGCCGAGCCGAGGTTGTCGGTGAAGCCGAAGACGCGCAGGTCGGTGGCGTGCTGTTTGCGGACCTCCTCGGCGATGGCGCTGATCCGGGCGAGCGCGTCGGTGGAGAGGTCGGCGCTGTCCTTGGCGAAGAGCACCTCGGCCTGGAGGGCGAAGGTGATGTTGTCGTTGGTGTCCTGGCGGCGCTCGGAGCCGTCGTCGGTCTCCACGACGGACTTGATGTTGAGCACCTTGGGCGGGGCGAGGGTGGCTCCCTGCACCATCCGCAGCTTGGGGCTGGTGGCGTCGATGCGGACCGGGGCGGTGGTGTCCTCGGTGATGCCGGGCGGGTCGGCGTGGGCGGCGGGGGCGGTGAGGGCGGCGGTCAGCAGGAGCGCGGCGGCGGCCGTCAGGGCCGTACGGGTGCGGGTCATCGCGGGCGGCTCAATCGGTGATCCGGATGGTGGCCGGGGGCATGGTCGGCAACTGGAAGTCGACCTCGGTCACCTTGGCGGGCGGGGCCGGGAACTGCGCGAAGACCGGCCGGCTCTGACCGGGCAGCAGTCCGCTCAGGCCGGTCGTGCACAGGCATTCGCCGTTGGTGTCGCGCAGGACGAGGTAGCGCTTCTTGCCGGCCTTGTCGACCAGCGTGGCGCCGGAGACGGACGAGCGGGACTTGATCTCGGTCTCGCTGGAGCGCCAGTCGATGGCGTTGAAGGCGCGGGTGCCGTGGTTGGTGACGGTGCCCTCGACGGTGACGAAGCCGCCGGCGTCGCGGACCGCGGAGTGCAGGGTGACCACCACGCCGTCCGGGCCCTTCAGTTCGCCGATGACCTTGTCGGCGTCGGCGGCGGGCGAGGTGGCGTCGCCGGCGGGGGTGGCGCTGTGCGCGGCCGGCTTCCCGGCCTCCGGGGCCCGCTCCCCGCCGTCGCCGCCGCCTCCGCAGCCGGCCACGACGAGAGCCAGGCCGACCGCGCTCGCCATGGCGACCGCTCCCCTGGCGGCCTTCGTGGTGCGCCGAGTGCTCATGGATGCGTTCCTTCGGTCGTGAGGGGTGGGGGGTCGGTGGGCGGCGGTCACCGGGCCAGGCGTACGGCGAAGAGGTCGGTGGCCGCGGGGAGGGCGCCGGGGCGGCCGGGGTCGAGGGTCCAGCCCTTGCCGTGGCAGGTGAGGGTGCGGGGGG
>NZ_LLZI01000038.1 GCF_001509485.1 Streptomyces sp. NRRL F-4489 | reverse complement strand
CCCAGACCCTCACCACCACACCCCCCGCCAACCCCGCCGACCCCCTCTCCGCCCAGACCACCACCACCGAACTCGACCCCCTCCGCGGCCAGCCCACCGCCACCGTCGACACCAACGGCAAGCGGACGGTCATGGCGTACGACGCGCTGGGCCGGTCCACCAAGGTCTGGCTGCCGGACCGCCGGACCACCACCCTGCTCCCCAACTACCAGTTCGACTACTTCATCGAAGAGGGCAAGCCGGCCGCCGTCGCCACCCGCACCCTCAACCCGGAAGGCGGCAGCCAGACCACCTCGTACACCCTCTACGACGGCTACCTGCGCGCCCGCCAGACCCAGGCCCCCGGCCCCGACGCCGGCCGGCTGATCAGCGACACCTTCTACGACGCCCGCGGCCTGGTCACCAAGACGTTCGCGCCGTACTACAGCCCCGGCGCGCCGGCCCGGGACATCTTCAAGCCCGCCGACGCCCTCAGCGTGGAGACCCAGACCTGGAAGACCTACGACGGCCTGGGCCGCGAGACCGAGTCCCGCGACGTCGCCGGCAACGGTGAGGGCGGCAAGGTCCTCGCCGTCACCAGCACCACCTACGGCGGCGACCGCACCACCGTCGTCCCGCCCGAGGGTGCCACCGCCGCCACCACCGTCATCGACGCCCGCGGCCGGACCACCCAGCTCCTCC
Source organism: Streptomyces sp. NRRL F-4489 (assembly GCF_001509485.1). GTDB lineage: Bacteria > Actinomycetota > Actinomycetes > Streptomycetales > Streptomycetaceae > Streptomyces. The sequence goes on along the minus strand of NZ_LLZI01000038.1, from coordinate 12,431 downwards.
AGCACCGCACCCGCGCCGCTGACGCACCGGCCGACACCACCCGCTACACCTACACCCCGACCGGCAAACTCGCCGAGGTCACGGATCCGGCCGGCAACAGCTGGCGCTACACCTACGACCAGCGCGGCAACCAGATCCAGGCCAGCGACCCCGACAAGGGCGTCCTGAAGAGCACGTACGACGACCGCAACCAGGTGACCACCACCGAGGACGCCAACGGCGCCGTGCTGGCCACCGTCTACGACGGCCTCGGCCGCAAGACCGAACTCCACGACAAGGCCGCCGACGGCCCGCTGCGCGCCAAGTGGGTCTACGACACCGTCGCCAAATCCAAGGGCCAGCTCGCCGAATCCACCCGCTACATCGACGGCCAGCCCTACACCACCAAGATCACCCAGTACGACCCGGTCTACCGTCCCCAGCGCACCTCCGTCGTCATCCCCGACACCGAAGGCAAACTCGCCGGCACCTACCAGGCCAGCCAGTCCTACTTCTCGAACGGCCTGCCCATGGCCCGGAGCATGTCCCAGACAGGCAGCCTCCTCGGCAAGGGCTGGAACTACTCCTACGCCAACGGCACCCTCCGGTTGACCTCGATCTTCGGCGACGGCATCCGCTCCGACGCCACCTACAACCTCACCGGTCAGCCGCTGACCTACCGGATCGGCACCAGCACCGGCAAACCCACCCAGATCACCAACACCTATGAGTGGGGCACCCGGCGCGTGTCCAACTCCCGCGTGGACCGCCAGGACGTCGCCGGCGTCGACAAGTCGGCCACCTACACCTACGACCCCGCCGGCAACATCAAGGCCATCTCGGACGTCTCGCGCTCCGGCACCGACACCCAGTGCTTCACCTACGACTACCTGCGGCGCGTGACCGAAGCCTGGACCCAGTCCGAGAAGACCTGCGCCACCGCCCCCGCCGGCAACCTCGTCTCCGGCCCGGCCCCGTACTGGCAGTCCTACGGCTACGACCTCGCCGGCAACCGCACCACCCTCACCCGGCACGACCCCGCCGGCGACGCCGCCAAGGACACCAAGAGCACCTACACCTACCCCAAGCCCGGCACGCCCCAGCCCCACACCCTCACCGCCGTTGACACCACCGCCCCCACCGGCACCAGCACCTCCTCCTACACCTACGACCCCACCGGCAACACCGCCACCCGCACCCTCCACGGCGACAAGCAGACCCTCACCTGGGACGCCGAAGGCCACCTGACCAAGGTCACCGAACCCGCCGGCGACAAGGGCACCAAAACCACCGCCTACGTCTACGACGCCGACGGCAACCGCCTCATCACCCGCACCGACACCAAAACCATCCTCACCCTCGGCGACCACACCGAAGTCACCCTCGACAAGGGCTCCGACACCCCCAAGGCCACCCGCTACATCCCCCTCGGCGGCGGCAACCAGGCCGTCCTGTCCGACGACGGCACCTACACCCTCACCCTCGCCGACCACCAGAACACCGGCCAACTCGCCGTCAACCCCGCCACCGGGGCCCTCACCCAGCGCCGCACCCTCCCCTTCGGCGGCCCCCGCGGCACCCAGCCCTCCGCCTGGCCCGGCACCAAGGGCTTCGTCGGCGGCACCGACGACACCGCCGACACCGGCCTCACCCACCTCGGCGCCCGCGAATACGACCCCGAAACCGGCCGCTTCCTCTCCGTCGACCCCCTCATGGACCTGACGGACCCCCAGCAAATCAACGGCTACACCTACAGCAACAACAACCCGATCACTTTCAGCGACCCCACCGGCCTGATGAATGCCATCAACAACGGAGGCACCGGCTGCGATCCGGTCACCTGCCCGTGGGTGTACTGGGGCCCGAGCGAGGAAAGGCAGGCATACCTTGACGCTCTGGCGGACAGCTACCCCGCGAAATTCGGTCACTACCGACAGCACCCCAAGGCCGCAGTGCTCCCCGGCCTCAACATTGACGCGACCTGGGACCGTGCCGACGAGTTCACCAACCGCGTCTACGACCGGGCCACCGAGCAGAAGCTCTTCTACCAGGGCATGTTCAACATCGACCCGTCCGAGCCGAGCATTCGGTGGACTCTGGCAGGGCTCAGGATGACCGTCTGCGCGGAGATGAAGAAGCACTGCCAGCAAAGCCTCACGGAGTTGATGGCGAACATGATGGCTGGGGGCGCGCTCGCGGGTGGCGGTGGCGAGGGCCCCGGCGGGCGGCTCGGACTCCGCGGGTCCGGACGAAAAGCATCCCCCTGTCACAGCTTCCTCCCCGACACCGAAGTCGCCCTCGCCAACGGCGAGCGCAAGCGCATCGAAGACGTCAAAACCGGCGACAAGGTCATAGCCACCGACCCCGAAACCGGGAAAACCACGACCCGCCCCGTCGTCGCCACCATCGTCACCAAGGACGACAAACACTTCACCGATCTCACCGTCACCACCCCCTCCGGCGCCTCCAGCATCATCGCCACCGACACCCACCCCTTCTGGTCCGTCGACCAGAAGAAGTGGATCAACGCCGGCGACCTCCACCCGAACACCGAACTCCGCACCCCCCAAGGCACCACGGTCAAGATCACCGCGGTCCGCCACTTCAAAAAGCAGCAACAAACCCACGACCTGACCATCGCGGGGACGCACACGTACTATGTGCTGGCGGGGCAGACGTCGGTCCTGGTTCACAACAGCAACGGATGTGTGAACTGGGCCTCCAACAGCGTTAAAACGTGGGGTCATACATTCAAGACTCATGGTGCCGGAGCGAAGAACACGAAGGCTCTGACCGATCGCGCTCGTAGCACCAGGAATCAGCAAGGACAATGGCTGGACAATGACGCCGCTGCGGAGTTCTTGAAGGGACTCCATGTCGAAGGAGCCGGGCCCAGGTCGGTGCGCATTCCGGACGGGTTGGGGCAGGTGATTATGCCGGATGGGAGTATCGTCCAAGCGCGGGTAGCTACCATCGTTCCGAGTCCGAATGGGCTGTACAAAACAGGATTCCCGATAATTGGCCCGAACTAGGAGGCTGGAGAGATGAGCTTCTCTGTGTCGTTCAATCCGGCCGTGCCGTCTGATGCTGTGGCTCCTGCTTCAGTGAGTCTGGAGGCGGGTGACGGTTACGAAACCCTGGTCATCGAGGCGTGTAGCGCTCTCTTTGACGCTGGAGGCAGCAGGTTCCACATTGGCGGCTTCGGGAGTGATGAGTGGCCGCTCGATGTCGCGTATGACTTGTCTGTCTTCATGGAGCAGCTCCCATCGCTTCTGGCGGGTGTGCGCGACCGTCGCGAAGTCGAGGTGGACCTCTACTCGCAAGGTGTCGAGAGGACTTTGACTTTCCGCCCAAGCGGGGATCTCGTGATGATTCACTGCGATTCGCGGACCAATTGGGTTCCAAACCCAGAGCGCGAGAGCATTGCGCAGAGTGAGCTAGTCGCGATGCTCTCGAAATTGGCCGAAGACTTCGCCAGAGGGTTGAAGGCGATCAATTCCGAACTGTCGGAGGTTGCGCCATTCGAACGTTGGCTGGAGGGTGAGGTGTAGCCTCGCTGCCCCATCCCGCAACCCTCACGCTGGATAGCAGCAGCAAAGTTGAAGCCCCGTCAGGTGGGTCCTGGCGGGGCTTCTGCATGGGGTGACGGCAGTAGTTGACGGCAACGTCAGTGGACGGTGGCTCCGCACAGCGGCGGGTCGTCGCCGTTGTCGCGGGTCGACTCGTCGCTGACAGGACCGTTAAGGGCGGTGCTGAGGGTGTCGATGGCGTCGCGCTGGAGGCGGAGCCGGACGTGGGTGTAGACGGTGGCGGTGACGCCGATGTGGGCGTGGCCGAGGCGTTCCTTGATCACGACGAGTTCGACGCCCTGTTCCAGGAGCACGGTTGCGGTCTAGTGCCGGAGGTCATGGAAGCGGATGCGGCGGAGGCCGGCCTTGCGGAGGAGCGTGGGGAAGGCACGGGTGAGGTTGGTCGGTCGATCGATCCGTCCTGCGCAGGGGTGAACACGTGCTCGCCGTGCTGCCACGCGGTGCCTGCTGCCTTGCGCTCGCTGCTGCTGTTCGTGGTGGAGCTTCAGCGACTGGACACAGCGGGCGGGGAGGGCGATGCGGCACTCGGAGGCCCGGGTCTTGGTGGGCGACGTGGTGAATCCGCCCCTGCTGGTGCGCTGCACGGTGCGGCGGGTGGCGGCAGCACCAGCGTTGAGGTCGAGGTCGTCCCAGTGCGAGCCGAGGAGTTCGCCCTTGCGGAATCCGGTGTGAAGCGCGAGTTCGAACAGCGCGTGCAGCCGGTGACCGTGCACGATGGTGAGGAACTGGCGGGCTTCGTCGGCGGTGAGGGGTCCGAAGCGCCGTGGCAGGTGGTGCGGAGATGGTTGAGCCAGGTGTGGACGTCCTTCGCGGTGGGCTTGGTGAGCTTCTTCTTGCCCAGTCCGGGGATGAGGTAGCGGTTGCCGCAGGCGGTGCAGCGAGTGTGGGTGTTCCTGCGCACGTGATGGACGGCGACGTTCTGCAGCCAGCACGTCAGGTACGCGGCCACGCTGACCTGCGCGGACGAGGCGGGGAGGCCGGGGTTGCTGGCGGCGATCTACCCGGTGAGCTTGGCCAGGGCTTCCTTGCGGGTGGTGCCATAGACGCGGATGCGCTTGCGGGTGTTGCAGGGGGCGAGGACGCATCCGGCGGCTTCGCAGCGGTCGTCCTTGAGCCGGTAGACGGTTCAGTCGCGTTGGCGCGCACGGCAGGGGCGGGGCCTGTTCGGTGCCGCCGCACTCGGTGCATGATCGCCAACTATGGACATCAGGGCGGTAGGCGGCCGTGATGCCAGGGAGAGCCTCCGACTTTCGGGCGGGGTGTTTCGTAGGGATCGCGGGGGCCAAGCTGCCTTGATGGGGCCCGGCGTGACGCTGTGTTGGCGCAGCACAGTGGGTGGTGTTTGCGGGCGACTTGTGGGGGCGTCAGGCGTATTGCAGGTAGCGCTTGCGTACTTTGCGGAATGTTCGTAGGGGTTTTTGCCAGGTGGTGGTGATGGTGTCGGGGTCGGCGCCGGCGGTGATGAGGGTGCGGATGGTGGGGGTGCCGGTCAGGTGGTCGAAGTGGGCGGGGAGCCAGGTGAAGGACGGGTAGAGGCGGCGGGCGGTGGTGAGGAGGGCGATGCCGGTGCGGACGGGGTCGAAGGCGGTGCGGTCGTGGATGTGGAGTTGGAGGCCGCCGATGGTCTTGCCCTGGAACTTGGAGAAGGTGGGGGCGAAGTACGCCTCGCGGAAGTGGACGCCGGGGAGGGCGAGTTCTGTCATCGCCTCGGACCAGCGGCGGTCGAGGCCGTCGGCGCCGAGGAGTTCGAAGGGGCGGGTGGTGCCGCGGCCCTCGGAGAGGTTGGTGCCTTCGAAGAGGCAGGTGCCGGCGTAGACCAGGGCGGTGTCGGGGGTGGGCATGTTGGGGCTGGGTGGGACCCAGGGCAGGCCGGTCTCGTCGAAGAAGTCGGTGCGGTGCCAGCCGGTCATGCGCACTGTTTCGAGGTGGACCGGGCGTCCGGCTGTGGTCGGGACGAACTCGCCGTTGAAGAGGAGGGCCAGTTCGGCCACTGTCATGCCGTGGGTCTGGGCGATCGGTTCCCGGCCGATGAAGGAGGCGTAGCGCCGGTCGAGGACGGGGCCGGCCGGGGCGCGGCCGGTGACCGGGTTGGGGCGGTCCAGCACCACGAAGCGTTTGCCGGCCAGGGCGGCCGCGACCATGCAGTCGTAGAGCGTCCAGATGTAGGTGTAGAAGCGGGCGCCGACGTCCTGGATGTCGAAGAGGATGGTGTCGATGTCGGCGGTGGTGAAGATGGTTTGGAGTTCGCGCGGGGTCTTGTCGTAGGTGTCGTAGACGGGGAGGCCGGTGGCCGGATCGTCGTAGCGGCCCTCGGAGCCGCCGGCCTGGGCGGTGCCGCGGAAGCCGTGCTCGGGGCCGAAGACGGCGGTGAGGCGGACGCGGGGATCGGCGTGCATGACGTCGACGATGTGCCGGACGTCGTGGGTGACGCCGGTGGGGTTGGTGACGATGCCAACGCGCTCGCCGTCGAGGAGGCGGTAGCCGTCGGAGGATAGGTGGTCGAAGCCGGTGTGTACGCGGCGGTGGGCGGTGGGGTGGGGTGGGGTGGTGCTCGCCGTGGGGCCGGTCCCGGTGGCCCTGTCGGGCTCAGCGGCCGCGGCGGCCCGGGCGGGCGCCGTACCCGCGGTGGCTGCCGCCGCGGCCGCGCCGGTCGCCGCCAGCCGTCCCAGCAGAACACGTCTCGACAGAGCCATGCGCGCACCTCCGTGATCGGCCGGTGACCGGTCGGCGATCGGTCGGCGACCGGATGGGTCCCGCTGCGCACGCTAACGCTCCCGGGGGTGGTGCGGAACGCATCCGGCGGCCTTCTCGTCTCCGCGTCATGGACGTACGTCACGGGTGGGGCGAGTCGCCCCTCGTCACGGGCGTACGCCACGGGCGCGGCGGCGGGCCGCCCCCTCGTCACGTACGAACGCCTGGGCGCGGCGGGCCGACCCCAGACACGTACGCCCCCGACCGCCCCCGCCCTCTGACGCAAACCACCCCTTCCGCCCGCACATACCGACTGGTTAGTCTGCCCCCCTGCGCACACGCCGGCGACAGTGGGACGACCGAGGGAGACACAGCGTGGCAGCCGTACGGGACAAGGCCGTTGTCGTGACCGGAGCGGGCGGGGGGATCGGGGCGGCGCTGGCCCGCCGGTTCGCCGCGGAGGGGGCCCGGGTCGCGGTCAACGACCTGGACGAGGGCAAGGCCCGCAAGACGGCGGAGGAGATCGGGGCGGTGGTGGTGCCGGGTGACGCCTCGGGGATCGTCGGCGCGGCGCGCGAGGCGCTCGGCGGGGCCATCGACATCTTCTGCGCCAACGCCGGCGTCGGCACCGGCGGCGGGCCCGACGCCCCTGAGGACGACTGGGCCCTGGCCTGGGACGTCAACGTCATGGCGCACGTCCGGGCGGCCCGCGAGCTGGTGCCGGAGTGGCTGGCGCGCGGCGGCGGCCGCTTCGTCTCCACCGTCTCCGCCGCCGGTCTGCTCACCATGGTCGCCGCCGCCCCCTACAGCGTCACGAAGCACGCCGCCTACGCCTTCGCCGAATGGCTCTCCCTGACGTACCGCCACCGCGGCATCGACGTCCACGCCATCTGCCCCCAGGGCGTACGCACCGACATGCTCGCGTCCACCGGGATCGCCGGCGACCTCGTCCTGACGCCGACCGCCATCGAACCGGACGCCGTCGCCGACGCGCTCTTCGCCGCCATGGACGAGGGCCGCTTCCTTGTCCTGCCGCACCCGGAGGTGGCCGGCTACTACACCGCCCGCGCCACCGATCCCGATCACTGGCTGACCGCGATGAACCACCTCCAGGGCAAGCTGGAGGAACTCCAGGGGGAGGCCCGGTGACCACCTACCAGGACAAGCCGTGGCTGGCCCAGCTCACCGACGCCCAGCGCGCCCCCGTCCAGCCGCCGCCCTCCCCGCTGCACGCCTTCCGGGCCGCCGCCCGCCGCGTCCCCGACCGCACCGCCCTCGCCTACTTCGACGGCCGGCTCTCCTACGCCGAGGCGGACACGCTCTCCGACGGCCTCGCCGGACACCTCGCCGCCCGCGGCTTCCGGCCCGGCGACCGGGCCGTGGTCATGCTCCAGAACACCCCCCACTACGTGCTCGCCGCGCTCGCCGTCTGGAAGGCCGGCGGTATCGTCGTGCCCGTCAACCCCATGTACAAGGCGGCCGAGACCCGGCACATCCTCGACGACGCCGAGGCCACCGCCGTGCTCTGCGCCGACCGCACCTGGGCCGGCTTCCTGCGCGCCACCGCCGCCGACGCGCCCTCCGTACGGATCGCCGTCACCGCCGACGAGCACGGCCTGCAGACCCGCGGCGACCCCCGCGTCCTGCGCGGCGCGCCCGCCGGCCCGCAGGACGGCGCCGACGACCTGCTCACCGCCGCCCGCTGCGGCGCACCGGCCCCCGCCGCCCCCGAACCGGCCGCCACCGACCTCGCGCTCATCAGCTACACCTCCGGCACCTCCGGCACCCCCAAGGGCGCCACCAACACCCACGGCAACATCTCCTACAATGCCGAACGCCAGCGCACCGGCCTCCAGTTCCCGGACGGCGCCGGATACTTCGCGCTCGCCCCGCTCTTCCACATCACCGGCATGGTCTGCGAACTCGCCGCCTGCTTCGCGAGCGCCGGCACCCTCTCGCTCGCCTACCGCTTCGACGCCGGCACCGTCCTGGACGCCTTCCGCGAACACCGCCCCGCCTACACCGTCGGCCCCGCCACCGCCTACATGGCCCTGCTCGCCCACCCCGACGCCACCCCGGACCACTTCACCTCCTTCCGCGCCCTGCACTCCGGCGGCGCGCCCCTGCCGCCCGCGCTGGTGGAGAAGTTCCGCACCGCCTTCGGCCCGTACATCCACAACGGCTACGGCCTGACCGAGTGCACCGCGCCCTGCGCCAGCGTCCCGCCCGGGAAGGAGGCGCCGGTCGACAAGGTCTCCGGCACCCTCGCGGTCGGCCTGCCAGGACCGGACACCGTGGTGCGGATCGTGGACGAGGCCGGCCGCGACGTGCCGTTCGGCGAGCAGGGCGAGATCGCCGTGCGCGGCCCGCAGGTCGTCCCCGGCTACTGGCGCCGCCCCGACGCCACCGCCGAGGCGATACCGGACGGCGAACTGCGCACCGGCGACATCGGCTTCATGGACCGCGACGGCTGGCTGTACGTCGTGGACCGCAAGAAGGACATGATCAACGCGTCCGGCTTCAAGGTGTGGCCGCGCGAGGTCGAGGACGTGCTCTACACCCATCCCGCGGTCCGCGAGGCCGCCGTCGTCGGCGTGCCCGACGCCTACCGGGGGGAGACCGTCAAGGCGTACGTCAGCCTGCGTCCCGGCGCGTCCCCCGACCCCGCCGAACTCGCCGCCTACTGCAAGGAGCGCCTCGCCGCGTACAAATACCCCCGGGTGGTGGAGATCCTGCCGGAGCTTCCCAAGACCACGAGTGGCAAGATCCTCCGTCGGGAGCTGCGCGGACGCGCATGAGGACGCGCGGCCCGCGCGCGGGACCGCAGGCAGGACCGCAGGCGGGACCGCACGCAGGCACGGAACACGAGGAACGGGTGAACGGGTGAGGGCGATGGCCGGCATCAGGGACGGCAACGGCAACGGCACGGCGAAGCCCGTCGCGCAGCGGCTGCTGGCCACCGCGACCAGGCTCTTCGCGGAACGCGGCTACGACCGCACCTCCGTCCAGGAGATCGTGGACGCCGCGGGGGTCACCAAGGGCGCCCTGTACCACTACTTCGGATCCAAGGAGGATCTGCTCCACGAGGTCTACGGGCGGGTGCTGCGGCTCCAGCAGGAGCGGCTGGACCACTTCGCGGACGCCGACGCGCCGGTGGAGCGGCGGCTGCGGGACGCCGCCGCGGACGTCGTGGTCACCACCATCGAGAACCTCGACGACACCAAGATCTTCTTCCGGTCGATGCACCACCTCAGCCCGGAGAAGGACAAGCAGGTACGGGCCGAACGCCGGCGCTACCACGAGCGGTTCCGGGCGCTGATCGAGGAAGGCCAGCGCAGCGGCGTGTTCACCGCGGACGTGCCCGCCGACCTCGTCGTCGACTACCACTTCGGCTCGGTCCACCACCTCGGTACGTGGTACCGCGAGGACGGCCCGCTCAGCCCGCAGCAGGTCGCCGACCACTTGGCGGGGCTGCTGCTGCGGGCTTTGCGGCCGTAGCGGCTGTGGCGGGGGGAATATCCCCGTCTCGTGTGTCGTTGTGGCCCCGCAGGGGGGCCTCGCGACCCCTACGGGAACCGTTCGACCCCGCCCTAGGGGCCCCGCCCCGGCCGTACGGTGGCCCCGCCCCGGACCCCTACGGGGCCCCGCCCCCGGCCCGTAAGGGATCCCGCCCCGGCCCGTAGGGGTCTCACCCCCGGCCCGTACGGGACCCCGCCCTCGCCCCGTACGGGACCCCAACGCCCCCCTACGCCTCCGACCGATACCGCTTCAACTCCCGCCGCGCCAGCGACCGCTGGTGCACCTCGTCCGGGCCGTCCGCCAGGCGGAGCGTACGGGCCGCGGCCCACAGTTCGGCCAGCGGGAAGTCCTGGCTGACGCCGCCCGCCCCGTGCAGCTGCACCGCCTTGTCGAGGATGTCCACCACCGTCCGCGGCGTCGCGATCTTGATGGCCTGGATCTCGGTGTGCGCCCCCTTGTTGCCGACGGTGTCCATCAGCCACGCGGTCTTCAGCACCAGCAGCCGCAGCTGCTCCACCGCCACCCGGGCGTCCGCGATCCACTCCTGGACCACGCCCTGCCCGGCCAGCGGTTTGCCGAACGCCGTACGGGCCACCGCCCGCCGGCACATCAGCTCGATCGCCCGCTCGGCCATCCCGATCAGCCGCATGCAGTGGTGGATCCGCCCCGGCCCCAGCCGCGCCTGCGCGATCGCGAAGCCGCCGCCCTCCTCGCCGATCAGATTCCCCACCGGCACCCGCACGTCCTCGAAGACCACCTCCGCGTGCCCGCCGTGGTGGTGGTCCTCGTACCCGTACACCCGCATGGCGCGGCGCACCGTGAGCCCGGGGGTGTCGCGCGGCACCAGCACCATCGACTGCTGGCGGCGGAGGTCCGGGCCGTCCGGGTCGGTCTTGCCCATGACGATGAAGATCTGGCACAGCGGGTTCATCGCGCCGGAGATGTACCACTTGCGGCCGTTGATGACGTACTCGTCGCCGTCCCGTTCGATCCGGGTCTCGATATTGGTGGCGTCCGACGACGCCACGTCCGGCTCGGTCATCGCGAACGCCGACCGGATCTCCCCGGCCAGCAGCGGTTCCAGCCACCGCTTGCGCTGCTCCGCGTCGCCGAACTGCGCCAGCACCTCCATGTTGCCGGTGTCCGGCGCCGCGCAGTTCAGCGCGGTGGGCGCCAACTGCGGGCTGCGGCCGGTGAGTTCGGCCAACGGCGCGTACTGGAGGTTGGTCAGCCCGGCACCGTACTCCGCGTCCGGCAGGAAGAGGTTCCACAGCCCCTGCCGCCGCGCCTCGGCCTTCAGCTCCTCCACCACCGGCGGGGTGTCCCACGGCGACGCGAGCGCGGCCCGCTGCTCCTCCGCCACCTGCTCGGCCGGATAGACGTGCTCGGTCAGGAACGCCGAGAGCCGCGCGCGGAGTTCCTCGGTACGGGCGTCGAATGCGAAGTCCATCGGAGCGTCAGCCTTCCTTGAGGGTGGTCAGTCCGCGGTCGATGAAGACCGGTACCAGCTCACCGATCCGGTCGAAGCCCGCGCCGACGGTCTGCCCGAGCGTGTAGCGGTAGTGGATGCCTTCGAGGATCACCGCGAGTTTGAACCACGCGAACGCGGTGTACCAGGCGATCCCCGACACATCGCGCCCGGAGCGCTCGGCGTAGCGCGCGATCAGCTCGTCCGGGCCGGGGTGCCCCGGCGCGCCGCTGGTGGTGCTGACCGGCGACTCGGGCAGCCCCAGGTCGGTGCAGTACATCGCCAGCAGCCCGAGGTCGGTCAGCGGGTCGCCGAGCGTGGACATCTCCCAGTCCAGTACGGCGGTGAGGGTGTCGCCGGCGCCGACCAGGACGTTGTCCAGCCGGTAGTCGCCGTGGACGACGGCGGGCGCGCCGGAGGCGGGCAGCGCCCGGCCCAAAGCCTCGTGGAGCGCGTCGATACCGGGCAGTTCGCGGTTCTTCGACGCCGCCAACTGCTTGCCCCAGCGCCGCAGTTGGCGCTCCAGGAAGCCGTCCGGGCGCCCGAAGTCGCCCAGTCCGACCGCCTCCGGATCCACCGCGTGCAGCGCCACCAGCGTGTCCACCAGCGACAGCACCACCGCCCGGGTCCGCTCCGGCCCCAGGGGCGCCAGCTGCTCCACCGTGCGGTACGGGGTCCCGGCCACCAGCTCCATCACGTAGAACGGCGCGCCGAGGACCGTCTCGTCCTCGCACAGCAGCAGCGCCTCCGGCACCGGCACCGCCGTCCCGTGCAGCGCGCTGATCACCCGGTGCTCGCGCCCCATGTCGTGCGCGGTGGCCAGGACGTGGCCCAGCGGCGGGCGGCGGACGACCCAGGAGGCGGTGCCGTCGGTGACGCGGTAGGTGAGGTTGGACCGCCCGCCCTCGATCAGCTGGGCGCGCAGCGGCCCGGAGACCAGGCCCGGCCGCTCCCGGTCGAGGTGCGCCCGCAGGCGCTCCGGGTCCAGGCCGGGGGGCGCCTCCCCGGTGGCCGGCGGGGGTGGGGTGCCGTTGCTCATCGTGCTCCTCCGTGCGGAGTGGACGGTGGTCGGGTCGTCGGGTGGTCGGGCGGTCGGACGGCCGGGGGGCCGGCGGGCCCGTGCGCCTGATCATGCCGACTAGTCGGTATGGAGTCCAGTGGTTGGGGGGTGGAGTGGGGGTGGG
>NZ_LLZI01000037.1 GCF_001509485.1 Streptomyces sp. NRRL F-4489 | reverse complement strand
CCCCCGCCACGCCCCCGCCCGCCCCGGGCGATCCTCATTTGCTCTGTTCGTCGGGGGTGTCCGCCGGATAAGGTCTCAGCGGCGCGACTGCCAGTTCGAAAGCAAGGGGAAACACGGTGGCGGACGCAGCAAGGACAAACACAGCACATGTGCTGATCGCCGCGGACAAGTTCAAGGGCTCGCTCACGGCCGTCGAGGTCGCCGAGCACGTCACGGCCGGCCTGCGGCACGTGGTCCCCGGGCTGGACGTGGCGGCGGTGCCGGTCGCCGACGGCGGCGACGGGACGACCGCGGCGGCCATCGCGGCCGGTTTCGCCCGGCACGAGGCGCGGGTCACCGGGCCCACCGGCGAGCCGGTGACGGCCACCTTCGCGCTGCGCGCGGACGGTACGGCGGTGGTGGAGATGGCCGAGGCGTCCGGCCTCCAGCACCTCCCCAAGGGCGTTTTCGCGCCGCTGACGGCCACCACGTACGGCACCGGTGAGCTGCTGCTCGCGGCGCTGGACGCGGGGGCCACCTCGATCGTCTTCGGGGTCGGCGGCAGTGCCACGACGGACGGCGGCGCGGGCATGCTGGCGGCGCTCGGCGCCCGCTTCCTGGATGCCGGCGGCGCGCCGGTCGGCCCGGGCGGCGGGGCCCTGCGCGAGCTGGCCACCGCCGACCTGTCGGGCCTCGACCCGCGACTGGCCCGTACGGACATCGTGCTGGCCAGTGATGTCGACAACCCGCTGACCGGCCCCAAGGGCGCCCCGGCGGTCTACGGCCCCCAGAAGGGCGCGAGCGAGGCGGACGTCGCCCTCCTGGACGCGGCGCTGGCCCACTACGTCACGGTGCTGGAGCGGACCGTCGGCCCCAAGGCCGCGGAGTACGCCCTGGCGCCCGGCGCCGGTGCCGCCGGCGGTATCGGCTACGGCGCGCTGGTCGGGCTCGACGCGGCGTTCCGGCCGGGCATCGACGTGATGCTGGACGTGCTGGGCTTCGCGCCCGCGCTGGCCCGGGCCACGTTCGTGATCACCGGTGAGGGGTCGCTCGACGCGCAGACGCTGCACGGCAAGGCCCCGGCCGGGGTCGCCGCGGCGGCCCGCGCGGCCGGCATCGAGGTGGCCGCGGTCTGCGGGCGGCTCCAGCTGCCCCAGGAGGCGCTGACCGCGGCCGGGATCCGGCGCGCGTACGCGCTGACCGACCTGGAGCCCGACCCGGCCCGCTGCATGGCCGAGGCCGGCCCGCTGCTGGAACGCGCCGCGGCACAGCTGGCCCGCGACTTCCTGGTCTGAGGCCGCGCGGCGGGGGCGGCCCGGGCCGCGTCCGTACGCCCGTGCCCGTGCCGTACGAGGGGCAGCGACCTGACCGCATCAGGCGCTGCCCCTCGGCGCTGAACGCCGAAGGCCCCGAGCGGATCATCTCCGCCCAGGGCCTCCGGGACAAACAGGGTCGCGCCTCCCGTTACGGCTGATGCGCCGCCCGGGATTCCGCGCGGGATTCGCGGCGGTTGTCGCGGAAGGTGTTCACCCGCCGGGCCGTCGCGAAGACCGGGATCATCGCGCCCAGGACGATCTGGAGCGAGCAGCCCGTCTGGAGCAGCAGCTGGCCACCGGGGGCGTCCAGGGCCCAGGCGGCGAGCATGCCCATGCTGAGCACGATCCAGCTGAGCATCGCCACCGCGAGCCGTCCGCGCGGCTTGGGGTACTCGACCCGGCTCACCATCAGCCAGGCCACCCCGATGATCGCCAGCAGCGTCGGCAGGAACGGCAGCTCCAGCAGGACGATGGCGACGACGGTCAGGGCGCCGAACGGGCTCGGCATGCCCTGGAAGATCCCGTCGCGCAGGGTGACGCAGGAGAAGCGGGCGAGCCGCAGCACGACCGCCAGCAGCACCACCACCGCCGCGACCACCGACACCCGCTGGTGCGCGTCCTGGGCGACCATGCCCCAGGTCACGACGAAGTACGCGGGGGCCAGCCCGAAGCTGATCAGGTCGGAGAGGTTGTCCAGCTCCGCGCCCATCGCCGAGGCCCGCAGCTTGCGCGCCACCAGGCCGTCGAAGAGGTCGAAGACCGACGCGAGCAGCATCAGGATCACGGCCATCGCGGCGCTGTGCCGCGCCATCCCGCCGTCCTCGGTGCCCGTCAGATGCGGGATGAGGACGCCGGTGGTGGTGAAGTACACCGCCATGAAACCGCAGATGGCGTTACCGAGCGTGAGGGTGTCCGCTATTGACAGCCGCGTCGACAGCGGCATGTCGTCGTCCTCGTCGTTCTCCGGCGCCCAGCCCGCCTGGGTCTCGGGATCAATCACGGTCAAGGCGAGTCACCCCCGCGGTAGTGGGCTGGCCGACCTCGACCGCCGGCTCGACGCCCTCCGGGAGGTAGACGTCCACCCGCGAGCCGAAGCGGATCAGACCGATCCGCTCGCCCTGCTCGACCTTGGTGCCCTGCGGCACGTAGGGGACGATGCGGCGGGCGACCGCGCCGGCGATCTGCACCATCTCGATGTCGCCCAGCTCGGTGTCGAAGTGCCAGACGACCCGCTCGTTGTTCTCGCTCTCCTTGTTGAACGCCGGAACGAATCCGCCGGGGATGTGCTCCACGGACGTCACGGTGCCCGCGAGGGGCGCGCGGTTGACGTGGACATTCAGCGGGCTCATGAAGATCGCGACGCGGGTGCGCCCGTCCTTCCACGGCATGATGCTCTGCACCACGCCGTCGGCCGGAGAGATGACGCGGCCCGAGGCGATCTCTCGCTCGGGGTCGCGGAAGAACCACAGCATGCCCGCCGCGAGTGCGGTGGTGGGCACGGCGACGGCGGCCCAGCGTCCCGACCGGCGGGCACGGACCAGGCTGACCGCCGCCGTGGCCACGGTCGGCAGGAGCCACGGCGATGCTCCGCGCGCGAGGCGGACGCGACCGCGTTGTGCAGAGGATTGGCTGTGGGGCATGGATGACCTTCGTAGCGGAGGATGCCGCGTAGGGATACGGGGGACGGCGGCTTTCCTGGGATGCTATCGGTTGCGAGCGGCAACTGGCCAAGAGCCAGAGCCAATCCGTGGCCGAAGAACGATGACACGGTGTGATCTTTATCTACGCGAAATCCCCTTAAAAGGGACGTTCACCCCTGGATCCGGTACTCCTCAAGTAGCCGGCGGCCAATGATCATTTTCTGGATCTCGGCCGTGCCCTCGCCGATGAGGAGCATCGGGGCCTCCCGGTAGAGGCGCTCGATCTCGTACTCCTTGGAGAAGCCGTAGCCGCCGTGGATGCGGAAGGCGTCCTCGACCACCTCCTTGCAGTACTCGGAGGCCAGGTACTTCGCCATGCCCGCTTCAAGGTCGTTTCGTTGTCCCGAGTCCTTTTTGCGTGCGGCATTCACCATCATGGCATGGGCGGCCTCCACCTTTGTCGCCATTTCGGCGAGTTTGAACTGGATGGCCTGGTGCTGGGCGATCGGCTTGCCGAACGTGTGCCGCTGCTGCGCGTACGAAACACCCAGCTCGAAGGCGCGCTGGGCGACCCCGCAGCCCCGCGCGGCCACATTGACCCGGCCCACCTCGACGCCGTCCATCATGTGATAGAAGCCACGCCCGGTCTCGCCGCCCAGGACCCGGTCGGCGGGCACCCGTAGCCCGTCCATGATCAGCTCGGTGGTGTCGACCCCCTTGTAGCCCATCTTCTCGATCTTGCCGGGGATGGTCAGGCCCGGCCGGACCTCGCCGAAGCCGGCCTCCTTCTCCACCAGGAAGGTCGTCATCGACTTGTGCGGAGGAGTGCCCTCCGGATGGCCCTCGTCCGTCCGGCACAGCACCGCCACGAGAGTGGACGAACCGCCATTGGTGAGCCACATCTTCTGGCCCGTGAGCACATACGCGTCGCCGTCGCGCACGCCCTTGGAGGAAATCGCCGACACATCCGAGCCGAGCGCCGGCTCGGACATCGAGAACGCGCCCCGGATCTCGCCCGCCGCCATCTTCGGCAGGAAATAGTCCTTCTGCTCCTGTGTACCGTGCTGCTTGAGCATGTACGCCACGATGAAGTGGGTGTTGATGATGCCGGAAACGCTCATCCAGCCCCGGGCGATCTCCTCGACCGTCAGCGCGTAGGTGAGCAGCGATTCACCCAGCCCGCCGTACTCCTCGGGGATCATCAGCCCGAAGACGCCGAGTTCCTTCAGGCCCTCGACGATCCGCGACGGGTATTCGTCGCGGTGCTCCAGCTCCGTGGCGACGGGAAGGATCTCCTTGTCCACGAAGTCGCGGACGGTGGAGAGGATTTCCCGCTGAATGTCGGTCAGACCCTCGGTCTGCGCCAGCCGCGCCATCCGGTCACTTCTCCTTCCCGGCCGCGGGGGCCGGCTCGGGGCGGCCGGGCTGCTCGCCGCCGCGCTCCTTGATGTACGTGGCCGTGGGGACCATCACCTTGCGGCGGAACACGCAGACCAGCGTGCCGTCCTGCTTGTAGCCGCGGGTCTCGACGTGCACGATGCCGCGGTCGGACTTGGACCGCGACGGCGTCTTGTCCAGCACCGTCGTCTCGCCGTAGATCGTGTCGCCGTGGAAGGTCGGCGCCACGTGCTTCAGCGACTCGATCTCCAGATTGGCGATGGCCTTTCCGGAGACATCGGGCACCGACATGCCCAGCAGCAGCGAGTAGATGTAATTGCCGACGACGACGTTCCGGCCGAAGTCGGTGGTCCGCTCGGCGTAGTTGCTGTCCATGTGCAGCGGATGGTGGTTCATCGTCAGCAGGCAGAACAGGTGGTCGTCGTATTCGGTCACCGTTTTGCCCGGCCAGTGCTTGTACACATCGCCGACGGTGAACTCCTCGTAGGTGCGGCCGAACTGCATCGCGCTCATGCCTCCGGGGCTTCGAAAACGGAAGTGCGGGTCATGCCGGCGGCCCGGCCCTTTCCGGCGACCACCAGCGCCATTTTGCGGCTCGCCTCATCGATCATCTCGTCGCCCAGCATCGCCGAGCCCTTTTTCCCGCCCGCCTCGGAGGTGTGCCACGCGTACGCGTCGAGAATCAGCTCGGCGTGGTCGTAATCCTCCTGGGACGGCGAGAAGACCTCATTGGCGGCATCGACCTGGCCGGGGTGCAGCACCCACTTGCCGTCGAAGCCCAGCGCCGCCGCCCGGCCCGCGACCGCCCGGAAGCCGTCCACGTTCTTGATCTGGAGGTACGGGCCGTCGATGGCCTGGAGGTTGTGCGTCCGCGCGGCCATCAGGATGCGCATCAGGATGTAGTGGTAGGCGTCCGCCGGATAGCCGGGCGGCTGCTCGCCGACCACCAGCGACTTCATGTTGATCGACGCCATGAAGTCGGCCGGGCCGAAGATGATGGTCTCCAGGCGCGGCGAGGCGGCGGCGATCGCGTCGACGTTCACCAGGCCCTTGGCGTTCTCGATCTGCGCCTCGATGCCGATCCGGCCGGTCTCGAAGCCCATGGTCTTCTCGATCTGGGTCAGCAGCAGGTCCAGCGCCACGACCTGCGAGGCGTCCTGCACCTTCGGCAGCATGATGCAGTCGAGGTTCTGCCCGGCGCCCTCGACGACCGTGACCACGTCCCGGTACGTCCACTCCGTGGTCCAGTCGTTGACCCGCACCACCCGCGTCTTGCCCGACCAGTCGCCCTCGTTGAGGAATTTGACGATGGTGTGGCGGGCCTCCGGCTTGGCCAGCGGCGCGCAGGCGTCCTCCAGGTCCAGGAAGACCTGGTCGGCCGGCAGGCCCTGGGCCTTCTCCAGGAAACGGGGGTTGCTGCCGGGCACCGCCAGACACGAACGGCGCGGACGCAGCCGCTGCACAGGCGCACTCATGCGGGGACCTCCAGAGGGTCGAGTTGGTTCGCGGTGCGGATCTCGTCGACGATACGGCCGATGATCTCCGTGATCCCGAAGTCCTTCGGGGTGAAGACGGCGGCGACACCCGCTTCGCGCAGCGCCGCCGCGTCCGCGGCCGGGATGATGCCGCCGACGACGACCGGCAGGTCGGGCGCGCCGGCGCGGCGCAGCCGGTCCAGTACGTCCGGCACCAGCGCGGTGTGCGACCCGGAGAGGATCGACAGCCCCACGCAGTGCACGTCCTCGGCGACCGCCGCCGCCACGATCTGCTCCGGGGTGAGCCGGATGCCCTGGTAGACCACCTCGAAGCCGGCGTCCCTGGCCCGTACGGCGATCTGCTCGGCACCGTTGCTGTGCCCGTCCAGGCCGGGCTTGCCGACCAGCAGCCGCAGCCGGCCGCCGCCCAGCTCCTCGGCCGTCCGGGCCACCTTCTCCCGGACCGCGGCCAGCGCCGAACCGGCCGGCGCGGACACCACCACCGGCGCCCCGGAGACGCCGGTCGGCGCCCGGAACTCGCCGAAGACGTCCCGCAGCGCCCACGCCCACTCCCCGGTCGTGACGCCGGCGCGGGCGCACTCCAGCGTCGCCGGGAAGAGGTTGGTGTCGCCCGCCGCGGCCTTCTTCAGGGCCGACAGCGCCTCCTGGGCGCGCAGCTCGTCGCGGTTGTCCCGCCAGTCGTGCAGGGCCCGGACGACGCCCTCCTCGTTGGCCGGGTCCACCGTCATGATCGCGGTGTCCAGGTCGGCGGTGAGCGGGTTGGGCTCGGTCGACTCGAAGCAGTTGACGCCGACGATCTTCTCCTCGCCGGACTCGATCCGGGCCCGCCGCTCGGCGTGCGCGGACACCAGCTGCGACTTGAGGTAGCCGGACTCCACGGCGGCCATGACGCCGCCCATCTCCTGGATCCGCTCGATCTCGGCCAGGCAGTCCGCCACCAGGGCGTCCACCTTCGCCTCGACGACATGCGACCCGGCGAAGATGTCCTCGTACTCCAGCAGATCCGACTCGTGCGCCAGGACCTGCTGGATGCGCAGCGACCACTGCTGGTCCCAGGGGCGCGGCAGGCCCAGCGCCTCGTTCCAGGCGGGCAGCTGGACGGCGCGGGCGCGGGCGTCCTTGGAGAGCGTGACGGCCAGCATCTCCAGGACGATCCGCTGGACGTTGTTCTCCGGCTGCGCCTCGGTCAGGCCCAGGGAGTTGACCTGGACGCCGTAGCGGAAGCGGCGGTGCCGGGGGTTCTCGATGCCGTAGCGCTCGCGGGTAATGGTGTCCCAGATGCGGCCGAAGGCACGCATCTTGCACATCTCCTCGACGAAGCGGACGCCGGCGTTCACGAAGAACGAGATCCGGGCCACCACATCGCCCCGCTTCTCCTCCGGCACCTGCCCGGACGCGAACACCGCGTCGAGCACCGCGATCGCCGTGGACATCGCGTACGAGATCTCCTGGACCGGGGTGGCCCCGGCCTCCTGGAGGTGGTAGCTGCAGATGTTGATCGGGTTCCACTTGGGGAGGTGGTTGACCGTGTACGTGATCATGTCGGTGGTCAGCCGCAGCGAGGGCCCCGGCGGGAAGACGTGCGTCCCGCGCGAGAGGTACTCCTTGACGATGTCGTTCTGCGTCGTCCCCTGGAGGCCGCTGATGTCGGCGCCCTGCTCCTCGGCGACCACCTGGTAGAGGGCCAGCAGCCACATGGCGGTGGCGTTGATGGTCATCGAGGTGTTCATCTGCTCCAGCGGGATGTCCTGGAACAGCCGCCGCATATCGCCCAGATGGGATACGGGGACCCCGACCCGGCCCACTTCACCGCGGGCCAGGACGTGGTCGGGGTCGTAACCGGTCTGCGTCGGGAGGTCGAACGCGACCGACAGGCCGGTCTGGCCCTTGGCGAGGTTGCGCCGGTACAGCGCGTTGGACGCCTCGGCGGTGGAGTGGCCGGCGTAGGTGCGCATCAGCCACGGACGATCCTTCTGACGCTCGGTCATCGGTCCGCCTCAGACGTTCCGGAAGCGGTTGATGGCGTCGATGTGCCGCTCGCGCATCTGCTCGTCGCGCACGCCCATGCCCTCCTCGGGGGCCAGGCAGAGCACGCCGACCTTGCCCTGGTGGAGGTTGCGGTGCACGTCGTACGCGGCCTGGCCGGTGTCCTCCAGGCGGTACGTCTTCGACAGCGTCGGGTGGATCTTGCCCTTGGCTATCAGGCGGTTGGCCTCCCACGCCTCCCGGTAGTTGGCGAAGTGCGAGCCGATGATCCGCTTCAGCGACATCCACAGGTAGCGGTTGTCGTACTCGTGCAGATAGCCCGAGGTCGAGGCGCAGGTGGTGATGGTGCCGCCCTTGCGGGTGACGTAGACGGAGGCGCCGAAGGTCTCCCGTCCCGGGTGCTCGAAGACGATGTCGATGTCCTCGCCGCCGGTCAGCTCCCGGATGCGCTTGCCGAAGCGCTTCCACTCCTTGGGGTCCTGGGTCCGCTCGTCCTTCCAGAAGCGGTAGCCCTCGGCGGCCCGGTCGATGATCGCCTCGGCGCCCATCCGCCGGCAGATCTCCGCCTTCTGCTCGCTGGAGACCACGCAGATCGGGTTGGCGCCGCCGGCCAGCGCGAACTGCGTGGCGTACGAGCCGAGTCCGCCGCTGGCGCCCCAGATCAGGACGTTGTCGCCCTGCTTCATGCCCGCGCCGTTGCGCGACACCAGCTGCCGGTACGCGGTGGAGTTGACCAGACCGGGCGCCGCCGCCTCCTCCCAGCTGAGGTGCTTCGGCTTGGGCATCAGCTGGTTGGACTTCACCAGCGCGATCTCCGCCAGGCCGCCGAAGTTGGTCTCGAAGCCCCAGATCCGCTGCTCGGGGTCGAGCATGGTGTCGTTGTGGCCGTCGGAGGACTCCAGCTCGACCGAGAGGCAGTGCGCGACGACCTCGTCGCCGGGGGTCCAGGCGTTGACGCCGGGACCGGTCCGCAGCACCACACCGGCCAGGTCGGAGCCGATCACGTGGTACGGCAGGTCGTGCCGCTTGGCCAGCGGGGAGAGGCGCCCGTAGCGCTCCAGGAAGCCGAACGTCGACAGCGGCTCGAAGATCGAGGTCCACACCGAGTTGTAGTTCACCGAGGAGGCCATCACGGCCACCAGCGCCTCGCCCGGCCCGAGTTCGGGCACCGGCACGTCCTCGACGTGCAGCGACTTGCGGGGGTCCTTGTCACGGGTGGACAGGCCCGCGAACATCTCGGTCTCGTCCTTGTGCACGGTGACCGCGCGGTAGGACTCGGGGAGGGGGAGGGCGGCGAAGTCCTCCCGGGTGGTGTCCGGCGCGAGGATCGCGTCAAGTATCTGGTTCACGGTATGCCTCCGGCGAAGCACGTATGTCGAACGGCTTGAGGGAACGTCGGGGGTGGTGCAGCGGGGTGGTGCCGTCGGTTCGGCCGGTGGTGCGGGCATCGCGCCGGTGGGCGCGGGTGGGTGCCTGTGACGCAGGCGTCCGGGCGCGCGGGAAGTGCGGTGCGGGGACAGCCGCCACACCGTGCTTGGAACGGTGTGCCGGCCGCCCGGACACCTCCAACGTATGACACCGGGTGCCAGCCGACAAGACACTGAGTGCCAAGAATTTCCCTCAGATGTCATCCGCGTGCCACGCATGAGCGGCGGAACGGCCGGTCGCGGGATGCTTCGTCCCGTTACGTACCGGAGAGTGCGCGGACGGTGGGCGGCGGTGCGGCTACGCCGTTCGGGTGAGGGGCGCATAGGCGCACGGGCGTCGCACGGGGCTCAGGCGGGCGCCGTACGGCCCCGGGAACGGCGAACCGCCCTGCGCGGCCGGGACGGCGGGGCAGGGCGGCGGTGTACGGGGGCGCGGACCGCGAGGCGGCCCACAGGGGCGGGGCCGGCGGGTACCGGCCCCGGGGTCAGCGGCGTTCCTTGAGCGCCTTGCGGATCGTGCGCATCACCTCGTCGAGCGGCGCGTCGGTACGGGCGACCGCCACCAGCACCTCGCCCTCCCGGGAGACCGTCGCCGGCGCCGTCTCCGCCGTCGCCCGGCCCGCGCCGATCCCGGCGCCGAAGGTCTCCCGGACGATCTCGAAGGCGTGGTCCAGCTGCGCCTCCACATCGCCCTCCGCGCCGGCCCGCAGCCAGCGCCGCAGGACGTGGTTGTGCGCGGTGACCACCGCGGACGCGGCGACCTCGGCGAGCAGCGGATCGTCGTCGCCCTCGCGGTGCGCGCCCTCGTCGAAGTGGCCCAGCAGATAGCGGGTGAACAGCCGCTCGTAGCGGGCCACCGACGCGATCTCGGCCTCCCGGAGGGTGGGCACCTCCCGGGTGAGGCGGTAACGGGCCACCGACACCGCCGGGGCGGACGCGTACATCCGCATGACTTCCTTGATACCGCGGCACACCGTGTCGAGGGGGTTCTCGTGCGGCGGGGCGGCGTCCAGCACGGCCTCGGCGCGCACCAGCGTGTCGTCGTGGTCGGGGAAGATCGCCTCTTCCTTGGAGCGGAAGTGGCGGAAGAAGGTGCGCCGGGCCACGCCCGCCGCCGCCGCGATCTCGTCGACCGTGGTCGCCTCGTAGCCCTTCGTCGCGAACAGCTCCATGGCGGCGGCCGAGAGTTCGCGGCGCATTTTCAGGCGTTGGGCGGCCGCCCGGCGGGTGCCGGGAGGGGTGGCGTCGGAGGTGTCGGAGGACTGCGGGCGAGCGGGCTGGGACATGTGGGGACGGTACTGCATATTCACCCGGCCCGCGGCATGAGGTACCACTCCGACGCCCCTGACCTGGGGCGGGCCGCTGTTCCGGCCGCTTCGCGGCTCCAGCAGCCCGCCCCAGCCGCCCCCGTCCGGCAGGCGCCGCCGCGGGTCAGCGCCGGGCGTACTCACGGAAGCCGCGGCCCGTCTTGCGGCCCAGGCAGCCCGCCGCGACCAGGTGCTCCAGCAGCGGCGCCGGGGCCAGGCCCGGATCGCGGAACTCGGCGTGCAGCACCTTCTCGATGGCCAGCGACACGTCCAGGCCCACCACGTCGAGGAGCTCGAACGGGCCCATCGGATAGCCGCCGCCCAGCTTCATCGCGGCGTCGATGTCGTCCGGCGACGCGTAGTGCTCCTGGACCATCTTCACCGCGTTGTTCAAGTACGGGAACAGCAGCGCGTTGACGATGAAACCGGCCCGGTCGCCGCAGTCCACCGGGTGCTTGCGGACCGCCGCGCACACCTCCCGGACCGCGGCGTGCGCCGCGTCCCCGGTCAGCACCGTGCGGACCACCTCGACCAGCTTCATGGCCGGCGCCGGATTGAAGAAGTGCATCCCGATGACGTCCTGCGGACGGGACGTGGCGCGGGCGCAGGCGACGACCGGGAGGGAGGAGGTGGTGGTGGCCAGCACCGCGCCCGGCTTGCAGACCTTGTCCAGCGTCCCGAACAGCTCCTGCTTGACGGCCAGGTCCTCGGCCACCGCCTCCACCGCCAGATCGACGTCCGCGAACGCGTCGAGCGACCCGGCCGGGGTGATCGCCGCCAGCGCCGCGTCGCGCGCCGCCGCGGTCAGCCGGCCCTTGTCCACCGAGCGGCCCAGCGACGCGGCGATCCGGGCCTTGGCGCGCTCGGCCTTCTCCAGGCTCCGGGCGGCCAGCACCACGGTGAAGCCCGCCTTGGCGAAGACCTCGGCGATACCGCTGGCCATCGTCCCGGAACCGGCGACGCCGACGCTGCGGACCGCCCGCCCGGCCGGCTTCCCGCCCGGCTGCCCGGCGCCCGCGGCCACCGGGGTCCGCTCGTCCGGCACCACGGTCGCGGAACCGGGCGCCTGGTACGTGTAGAAGCCGCGGCCCGCCTTACGGCCCGTCAGGCCCGCCTCGGCGAGCTGGCCCAGGATCGGCGCGGGCGCGTGCAGCCGGTCCCGGGAGGCCGCGTACATCGCCTCCAGGACCGTCCGGGCGGTGTCCACGCCGATCAGGTCGAGCAGTGCGAGCGGGCCCATCGGCAGCCCGCAGCCGAGCCGCATCGCGGCGTCGATGTCCTCGCGGGTGGCGTACTTCGCCTCGTACATCGCGGCGGCCTGGTTGAGGTAGCCGAACAGCAGGCCGTCGGCGACGAAACCGGGGCGGTCGCCGACCGCGATCGGGTCCTTGCCCAGCTCCCGGGCGAGGGCGGTGACGGCGGCGACCGCGGCCGGCGCGGTGAGCACCGAGGAGACCACCTCGACCAGCCGCATGGCCGGCGCCGGATTGAAGAAGTGCAGGCCGAGGACGCGCTCGGGGCGCAGCGAATCGGCGGCGAGCCGGGTCACCGACAGCGCGTTGGTGCCCGTGGCCAGGATGGTGTCCGGGCGGACCACGGCGTCCAGCGCCGCGAAGACCTCCCGCTTGAGGTCGTAGTCCTCCGGCACCACCTCGATGACCAGATCGGCGTCCCGGGCCGCGGCCACGTCGCCGAAGGCGCGGAAGCGGGACAGCGCGTCCTGCCGCTCCCGCTCGGTCATCCGCTCCCGCCGCACGGCGCGGGCGGTGGAGGCTTCCAGGGCGGTGCGGGCGCGCCGCAGCGCGGTCTCGTCGGTGTCGATGCCGATGACCTCGCGGCCGGCCCGGGCCAGCACCTCGGCGATGCCGGTGCCCATGGTGCCCAGGCCGACGACGGCCACGGTGGCGAGCGGGAGGGAGGAGGGGACAGGGGAGAGATCAGGGGTGGACGAAGGGCCCATCGCGAGACTCCTGATGAGGGGTGTTCCCCGGCGCGGGGAAGAAGGTGACGACTCAAAGGGCGGGCGCACGGCGAGGGCGTGCGGCCTTGCGTGGCCGACCGGCGGCGAAGCCCCGGAAAGCCACGGCACCGCGGCCGGCGCCGTGCGGCGGAGGGGGCGGCGGGCCCTGTCCCGAGGCCGTGCCGCTGTCCCTGTGGGGGCGTGCTGTGCGAACGCGCGGCGCGGGGCGTGGTGCCCGCGCACGCGTGGTGCGGTGGGGTGTGCCGAACCGACGTCACACTCCGGCGGCTGCGTCACCAGGCCGCCCGAGCAGGGGTGCTGCTCGTGACAGCAGGTTAACCGGTGGGTAACCGAAGCGCCAGGGGTAAGGCGGGGCATGAGGTTGTGGTGCGGGCCACGCCGTGCGGACAGGCGCGGCGGGCAGGGAGGGGAGCAGCAAATGGAAGACGAATTCCACGAGTTGACGGACCGGGTGCGGGCCGAACTCCGCTCACCGCAGGACCTGGTCGCCTACGAGCGGCTGCTCGGCCTGGCCCGCAAGAACACCCCCGCCGGGCGCGAGGAACTGGCCCGGATACTGACCGCGGTGGAGCGCCCCCTGTGGGCGCGCGAGATCGCCGCGTTCATCCTGGGCTGCGCCGGCGACAAACGCGCCTTCGAGACCCTGGTGCTGCTGCTCAACTACCGGGAGCCGGTCCGCTGCGCCACCGCGGCACATGCCCTCGGCAAGCTCAACGACCCGCGCACCGCCCGCGCCGCGGCCGCCCTCGCCACCAACCCGCTGCGCACCGCCTACGCCCTGCACCCCGTCCGCCTGCTCGCCGAACTCCGCGCCCCCCAGTCCGTCCCCGCGCTGATCGCCACCCTGGAGCGGCTGCTGACCCCGCACAATCCCTACTGGCGGGTGGCGCTGGCCTGTGTGGAGGGCCTGGGCGCCCTGGGCGACAAACGGGCCGTACCGGCGCTGCGGGCGGCGGCCGGCCACCCCCGGCTGGCCGCGGCCGCCGCGGCGTCACTGGCGCGGCTGGGGGTGCACGAGGACCCGCCGGGGGTGGGGGC
>NZ_LLZI01000036.1 GCF_001509485.1 Streptomyces sp. NRRL F-4489 | reverse complement strand
GGGTGGGGGGGGGTGGCCCAAAACCCCCCCCCCCGCCGCCCGGTTGCCCCCCCCCCCCCCCCCCCCCCCCCCCCCCCCGGGGGCCCCGCCATATCCGTACGCACTCCCGCCGCCCGGCCGGCCCCGGAGGTCCGGTGGGAACGGCACGGGCCCCCGTGGCGGGGTGCCACGGGGGCCCGGTGCGCGGCCGTGCCGCGACGGGTCAGGACATGCCGTCCGGCCCTCGGTCAGGACACGTCGTCGCGGCCCTTGAGGGAGTCCTTCGTGCCGCGGATGTTCTCCTTGGCGTCCCGCATGGCGTCCTTGGCCTTGCCCTTGGCCTCGTCGCCGCGGCCCTCGGCGGCCATCCGCTCGTTGCCGGTGGCCTTGCCCGCCGCCTGCTTGGCCTTGCCCTTGGCCTTGTCCATCGCGCCCTTGCCAGCCATGCCGCACTCCTTCGTTCCACGCAGATGAAGCCCCGGAAGGGGGTGAAGTCCCGGGGTGGGAAGCTTCGCCACCACGCTGCCGCAGCTCCCTCCGGGCCGCATCCGGAGCCGGGTCCGGCCGGTCACTCTCAGTGCGCGGTCCAGCCCCCGTCCAGGGCCAGCGACGTCCCGGTGACGAACGACGCCTGCGGGGTGCACAGATACGCCACCGCCTCCGCGACCTCCTCGGGCTCGATGAGCCGTTTGAGCGCCGCGCCGGCCAGCAGCACCTCGGCCACCACCCGCTCGGCGGGGATGCCGTGCGCGGCGGCCTGGTCGGCGATCTGCCGCTCCACCAGGGGCGTGCGGACGTAACCGGGGTTGACGCAGTTGCTGGTCACGCCGTGCGCGGCGCCCTCCAGGGCGGCGGTCTTCGACAGCCCCTCCAGCCCGTGCTTGGCGGCCACGTACGCCGACTTGAACGGCGAGGCGCGCAGCCCGTGCACGGACGAGATGTTCACGATCCGGCCCCAGCCGCGCGCGTACATGTGCGGCAGCGCCCCGCGCAGCAGCCGGAACGGCGCCTCCAGCATCACCGTCAGCACCTCGTGGAACACCTCGGGCGGAAAGTCCTCGATGGGCCGGACGAGTTGGATCCCGGCGTTGTTGACCAGCACGTCGGCGCCGGCCGCGGCCCGCTCGGCGGCGTCCAGGTCGGTGAGGTCCAGAGGGTGCGGCGCGATGGCCCCGGGCGCGCCGCCGGGCACCTCGGCAGCCAGGGCGGCGAGCCCTTCGGCGTCCCGGTCCACGGCCCGCACGGTGGCCCCGGCGGCCGCCAGGCGGAGGGCGCAGGCCCGTCCGATACCGCTGGCGGCGCCGGTGACCAGGGCGGTGCGGCCGCGCAGGTCGAGGTGGACGGGGCCCGGGGTGAGCGGGCCCGGGGCGGGGGATATGGGAGCGTCGCCCGGGATGCCGGGCGTTCCGGGGGTGCTGGTCTCGGTCATCCGCGCATGATCGCAGCGGTGGCCCGCGCCGCGACAGAGCCCCTGCGGCCCGTCCACCGGGCGCCGCGGGTCACCCGAACGGCCGCCCCGGATCGCCCCGCCCCCGCGCGCCTCCTAGCGTCGTACGACGCAGCGCGCTGGACTGCGCACCGCCGCCCCGAGGAGGCCGCCATGCGGAGGCTCATCACCGTGCCGACTGTGCTGCTCGCCCTCACCGCCGCCGGCTGCGCAAGCGGGGAGGACCGGGAGGAGGCGCCGGCCAGCGCGGCCGCGTCCGACCCGGGCGCCGGCCCGTACGGCTCGCCGGAGCCGGAGGGCTCCCCCACGGTGCCGGGCCAGCCGGTGGGCTGCGGCGAGATCGCCGACGGGCTGGGCCGGGCGCACGGCGTGGCGCTCTACGCGGACCCGGGCGCGGGCGGCACGGTGGGCTGCGCCGAGGCGCGGACGGTGATGAAGGAGTTCTTCCGGCGCGATCCGCCGCAGGCCGGCGGGCACGGCACCGTGGCGGTGAGCGGCTGGTCGTGCCGGTACGACGGCGGCCCGACCGGCACCTGGATCACCTCCTGCCGCAAGGGCGAGCGCGCCATGCACACCGAGGAGGCCGCCGAGGACTCCCCCGGCGGCCCGCCGGACGGCTCCGAGCAGCCGGGCCCGGACGATCCCTCGCTGCCGATGGACGAGCCGTCCACGACCGAGCTGTAGCCCTTATCCGCCGGGCCCTGGCCCCGGCCCTACCCGGCCGGTACCGGCTCCGGCTCCGGCATCCCCCGGAACCACGTCGGCCCGGCCTCCAGCGCCTTCCGCACCCGGGTCAGCGCGAAGTCCTCCAGCTCCGGCAGGGCGTCGGCGGGGAACCAGCCGACCTCCAGCGACTCCTCGTCGTTGACCCGCGCCTCGCCGCCGACCGCCCGGCAGCGCAGGGTGATGTCCATGAACTGGCACCGGTCGCCGTTGGGGTACCGCACCGGCCGCAACGCCTCGACCAGCACCACGCACTCCGGGACGACGCGGACCGCGGTCTCCTCGTACACCTCGCGGACGGCGGTCTCGGCCGGCTGCTCACCGGGCTCCGGGATGCCGCCGATCACCGACCAGCCGCCGGTGTCGGCCCGTCTGCCCAGCAGCACCCGGCCCGCGTCGTCCAGAACGACCGCGCTCACCCCGGGCAGCCACAGCAGCCGCGTCCCGATGGCGGTCCGGAGGTCACGGATGAATTCTGGGGTAGCCATGCCCCGACCCTACGCGGACCGGCCAGGCTTGAGTGAGCCCTACGCCGCCGAGGCCGCCCGGCGCAGCCGGAGCCGTTCCCGGACGCAGGCCACCGCGCCCTCCGCGTCGTCCACGGTGACCGTGAACGTGCGGCCGTCGCCGAGCCGGAGCACCATGCCCTCGCCGCGGCGGACGACCACGGCGGTGCCCTGCTCGGGGCGCCAGCGGTAGCCCCAGCCGCCCCAGTGGCGCGGGTTGACGCGCGGGGCGAGAGCGACGTCCACGACGCTGTCCAGGGGGATCCGGCGGCGCGGCACGCCTACGGGGCCGCACCGCACCTCCAGGTGGTCCGCGTCCACCCGGACCGCGACGTGCACGAAGGCGAGGGTGCCGAACAGCACCAGCAGACCGGCCGCGACGCAGCCGACCACGGCCATCGCCAGGGGCGCCAGGCTGGAGGTCCAGGTGCTGTTGACGGCCAGGTCGATGCCCAGCGCCATACAGGCCGCACCGGCCCCGGCCAGCAGCCACTGGACGCGGTTGGTCGCCCGGCCGTGCCAGATGGCGGGCGTGCCGCAGGGGCCGGCCGGGACGCGCGGGGCGCCGCCGTGCTCACCGGGAGCGGCGGCCCCCTCCTGGGGGTGGTCCCTCATGAGACGCAGGGTACGCGCCTTCGCATTCCGCGGCACCGTGCCGAAACGGCCGGCGGACGTCCGGCGCGCCCCCGGGGGACGTCAGGCGGTGGGCGGGGCGGACGGGACCGCGCCGGCCAGCAGGCGGCCCTCCGCGTAGGCCAGGGCGGCGTCCGGCAGGGGGCCCGGGCGGCCGCTGAGGAGCATCAGGAGGCCGCCGGTGGGGGCGGCCGCGGGGGCCGGCTCGGCGCCGATCCGGCGGAGCGCCTGGGCGGCGACCGCGTCGGCGGAGCCGTGCAGCACCAGCGGCGGGGTGCCGGGCTGCTGGAGGGCGGCGCGGATCCGCTCGGCGACCAGCTCGTAGTGGGTGCAGCCGAGCACGACGGCCCGGATGTCGCGGGGGGTGAGCCGGGCGGCGGCGGCCACCGCGGCGTCGATCGCGTCCTCGTCGGCCTGCTCCACCGCGTCGGCCAGGCCCGGGCAGGGCACGCCGGTGACCTCGACACCCTCCGCGAAGCGGGCGATCAGGTCCTTCTGATACGGGCTGCCGGTGGTGGCGGGGGTGGCCCAGATGGCGACCGGGCCGCCGCCGGCCGCGGCGGGCTTGATCGCCGGGACGGTGCCGATGACCGGAATGTCCGGCTCCAGCTCGGCGCGGAGCGCCGGCAGCGCGTGCACCGAGGCGGTGTTGCAGGCGACGATCAGCGCGTCCGGGCGGTGCGCGGCGGCGGCCCGGGCCACCGCGAGGGCGTGGCCGGTGACGTCGTCGGGGGTGCGCGGGCCCCAGGGCAGGCCGTCGGGGTCGGTGGAGAGGACCAGATCCGCGTCCGGCCGCAGGCGCCGTACGGCGGCGGCCGCCGGGAGCAGTCCCGTTCCGGAGTCCATCAGCGCGATCTTCACCCGGACACTTTACTCAACCGCCCGTCCCGCTTGTCATACCGGGCCGGAAAGGACCGGAAACGGGCGGGTGCCCGGCGGCGCGTGTCGGACACCGGTTGCCGGCGGCCGGTGTGCGGCAGACTGCGGCCGTGGAAGCGATGGTGTGGATCGGTGCCGGGTCGCTGCTCGCCTGGCTGTGGCTGCTGCTCGGACAGGGCTTCTTCTGGCGGACCGACGTCCGGCTGCCGCCCCGCCGCGACCCCGTGCGCTGGCCCTCGGTCGCGGTGGTGGTGCCGGCCCGCGACGAGGCGGCGGTGCTGCCCGCGAGCCTGCCGTCGCTGCTGGCGCAGAAGTACCCCGGCCGGGCCGAGGTCTTCCTCGTCGACGACGGCAGCACCGACGGCACCGGCCCGCTCGCCCGCGCACTGGCCGCCGCCGGCGGCGGGCTGCCGCTGACCGTCACCGCGCCCGGTGAGCCCGAGCCCGGCTGGACCGGCAAGCTGTGGGCCGTCCGGCACGGCATGGCGCTGGCCCGGGAGCGGATGGCGCCCGAGTACCTGCTGCTGACCGACGCGGACATCGCCCACGAGCCGGACAGCCTGCGGGAGTTGGTGGCCGCGGCCCGCTCGGCGGACCTGGACCTGGTGTCGCAGATGGCCCGGCTGCGGGTGGCGACCGGCTGGGAGCGGCTGATCGTGCCGGCGTTCGTGTACTTCTTCGGGCAGCTGTACCCGTTCCGGTGGGTCAACCGGCGCGGGGCCCGGACCGCGGCGGCGGCCGGCGGCTGCGTACTGCTGCGGCGGGAGGCGGCGGAGCGGGCGGGCGTCCCGGAGGCGATCCGGCACGCGGTGATCGACGACGTGTCGCTGGCGCGGGCCGTCCAGCGGTCCGGCGGCGCGATCTGGCTGGGGCTCGCCGACCGGGTCACCAGCGTCCGCCCGTATCCGCGGCTGGCGGAGCTGTGGCAGATGGTCGCCCGCAGCGCCTACGCCCAGCTGCGCCACCAGCCGCCGGTCTTGCTGGGCACCGTCCTCGGGCTGGCGCTGGTCTACCTGGTGCCGCCGGCCGCCCTGGTGGCCGGGCTCGCGGCCGGCGACCCGATGGCGGCGGCGCTGGGCGGCGCGGCCTGGGCGGTGATGTCCGGAACGTACCTGCCGATGCTGCGCTACTACCGTCAGCCCCCTTGGGCCGCGCCCCTGCTCCCGTTCACCGCGCTGCTGTACCTCCTGATGACGGTGGACTCGGCGGTGCGCCACTACCGGGGGCGGGGGGCCGCCTGGAAGGGCCGCACCTACGGGGCGCCCTAGGGGGCTACTTGGCGGCCGGGGACCAGTTCAGGCCCCAGCCGTATGCGTGGTCGACGGTGCGCTGGGGGCTGACTCCGGGGGCGGGGACGAGGTAGCGGGCCTCGCGCTGGACGACCAGTTCGCCGCCGGTGTTGGTGATCAGGGCCAGCGCGCAGACCGTGGCCGGGACGGTGCAGGCGTCGAGGGAGAACTCGATCGGGGCGCCGTGCTGCGGCTGGAGGGTGACGGTGGCGTCCAGGCCCTCGAAGCTGCGGGCGCCCGCGTAGACCGTCACGAAGATCAGGATGCGCCGGAAGCGGGCCTGGTGGTCGAGGTTGATGGTGAGGTTCTCACCGGTCGCGACGGCGCCGGTCCGGTCGTCGCCGTCGAGGAGGATGTACGGCGGGGCGTGCAGATCGCCGAACGCCTGGGCGAGCGGGTGCACCACACCGGCCGAGCCGTCGGTGAATTCGTAGAGCGCGCACAGGTCGAGGTCGAGATCGCCGGACGGCGGCAGCAGCGCGCCGCGGGCGCCCAGCGCCTCCATCGCCTTGCGGCCGAGCTTCTTGGTGAAGCGCTTTCCGGCGCCGCCCGCTGACCAGTTGAGGTTGACCCGCATCGTCCCGGAGGTGCCGCCCTGCTTCGTCAGCGAGACGGCCGGCGCGTCCTTCGTCAGGGTGACCTTGGTCAGCCGGACGGGGGCGGGGGGCGGCGGGACGGCGGGCGCCGGGGGCGGGATGGACGCCGCCGGTTGACCGGCCGGGAACGGGGGCGCGGGCGGCGCGGGCGGCACCGGGGGCGCGGGCGGCGGGGCCGTCACCGGGGCCGGGGCCGGCGGCGCGGGCGGCGGCCCGGCCGGGGGCTCCTCCGCCGCGACACTGATGCCGAAGTCGGTGGCCAGCCCGGCGAGCCCGGTGGCGTACCCCTGGCCCACCGCGCGGAACTTCCAGCCGCCCTGGCGGCGGTACAGCTCGCCGAGCACGAAGGCGGTCTCGGTGGTGGCGTCCCGGCTGTCGAACCGGGCGAGTTCGGCCCCGGTGGCGGCGTCCAGCACCCGGACGTACAGGCCGGGCACGGCGCCGAACGTGCCGCCGTCCGCGGAGGCGGCCAGCACCACGGTGTCCACCGCGGGCTCGACGGCGGCGAGGTCCACGTGGAGCGTGTCGGTCAGCGCGCCGCCGGCCGGCCGCTTGCCCTCGTGGCGCACCGCGCCGGAGGCGTGCGCGGGCTGGTTGTAGAAGACGAAGTCGGCGTCGCCGCGGACCCGGCCGGAGACCAGCAGCAGCGCGGAGGCGTCCACGTCCGGCGCCCCGGGGGCCGACTGCCAGCCCAGCTCCACCCGCACCGCCGGCGCCGGAACGGGGACATTGCCGCCCTTGAGCATCGACATCGCCGCACCTTCCTGTCGTCCCTGTGGTCCGTGTCGTCCGGGTCGTTCGTGACGTCCGGGTCGTTCCGCCGCCGCGCGCGGGCCGCCGGCCTCGCGCGCCGTCAGGGACCGCCCCGTCCAACCTACTTGACCGGGAACGCCCCGATCGCCCCGCGTTCACCCCCGGGAGGCGCGGTCTTTACACGATCCCTACGGGCGTTCGCGACCGATTTTTTCGGGTTCGCTCGCTTTGGTGACCGGGGGCCGCTCCGAACCGGTGAAACAACCCGCTTGTCAGGCTCCCCAATCGACACATCGTGGGCTTAACTTATGACGCATGACCTCCCCCCGCTCCACTTACAGCGGCGGCTACTACGCATCGCCCTCCTTCCCGGACACCCCCATCTACGACAGCCTCGTCGCAGAGCGGGGTACGCCCCAGATCGCCCCGATCCGCGTGAACCCGTCCCCCTGGGACACCGGCTCCTCCCTGCCGGCGCTGCCCTCGGCACTGCCGGCCCTGCCCTCGGGGTCCACCCCGCCGCCCGCGTCCCACGGGTACCCCGGCGCGGCGGCGCAGCCGGTCGCCCCGCTCCAGCACACCCCCGCGCCGTACATCCCCCAGCAGGCCGGCACCGGCCGCGGCTACCAACCCCCGCAGCAGTACCAGCGCCCGGCGCCGGGCGGCTCGGGGACGGGCTACGAGGCGATGCGCCCGGCCGCGCCGGTCGCGCCCCGGCCCGCCTCGCCGTTCGACGACCCGGGCTACGGCCGCCAGTACCCCCCGCGGGGCTACTGAACCGTCCGGCCGTTCGGCTGTCAGAGGCGGCTGGCAGGATGGCTTCATGTCAAAGCCACAGGTCCAGTCGCTCCATCTCTATCCGGTGAAGGCCCTCGCGGGGACCGGTCCCGGCGAGGCGGCCGTGGAGCCGTGGGGGCTCGCCGGGGACCGGCGCTGGCTGGTGGCGGACGCCGAGGGCCGGCAGCTCACCCAGCGCCAGGTGCCGAGGCTGGCGCTGGCGCGGGCCGAGGGGCTGCCCGGCGGGGCCCTGCGGCTGACCGCGCCCGGGATGGTGCCGCTGACGGTCCCGGTGCCCGCCCCGGTGGGCACGGTTCCGGTCCAGGTCTTCGGAGGCGTGGTCGAGGCGGTGCCCGCCGGCCCGGAAGCGGCCGACTGGTGGCGGAGGTATCTGGGCGCCGAGTGCCGCATGGTGCATCTCGACGCCCCGGAGCGGCGCCGCCCGATCGATCCCCGGTTCAGCGAGCCCGGGGACACCGTCAGCTTCGCCGACGGCTTCCCGCTGCTGCTGACCACCACCGCGTCCCTGGACGCCCTCAACTCCCTCATCGCACAAGGCGGCCACGCCGCGGAGGGCCCCCTTCCGATGAACCGCTTCCGGCCCAATGTGGTGATCGCCGGCACCGCGCCCTGGGCCGAGGACGACTGGCGGCGGGTGCGGATCGGCGCGGTGGAGTTCCAGGTGGCCAAGCCCAGCTCGCGCTGCGTGGTCACCACCACCGACCAGCGCACCGCCGAGCGCGGCAAGGAGCCGCTGCGCACCCTGGCCCTCCACCGACGCTTCGGCGAGAAGCTGGTCTTCGGCCAGAATCTGATCCCCCGCGGGTCCGGCACGCTCCGCGTCGGCGACCCGTTCGAGATACTCGCCTGACGGCCGCCGGGGACCCCGCGGCCGTCATCGCGGGCCGCCCGGCGGTCGGCTCGATGCGCCAACCTCCGCCCCCGGTCCGGGTGTTCACCGACCGCCCGTCCCGTTTCCGTACGCGGGCATGGCCGCCCCGCCGCGCGGTATACGGGAAGCGGGAGAGGGGGCACGATGCGGACGATCTCGGGCATCTGGCGCTGGCGGCGCAATCCGCTCCGGCGCCCGACCGATCTGCTGGAAGCCTGGCTGGCGCTGGCCGCCGCCCTGCTGCTGGCCACCGGACCCGCCGCGGCCGGCTGGTGGGCCGGGCGGGCCGCGCACGGCGCCCTGCTGGACTCCGTACGGATCCAGCACCGGCAGCGCCATCCGGTGTGGGCGACCGCCGGGCGGCCGGTGGTCCGCGACGGGGCCGGCCCGGGTCCGGAGACCGCCTCGCGGCGCGCGCGGCCGAGGGTGCCCGCCCGCTGGACGGCGCCGGACGGCGGCCCGCGCGCCGGGGAGGTGGCCGCGCCGCGGCCGGTGCGGCCCGGTGAGCGGTTCCGGCTGTGGACCGACGGCCGCGGGCGGCCGGTGCCGCGGCCGATGGAGGCGAGTACGGCCAGGGCCCACGCGGTGCTCGCCGGACTGGGCACGGCGGCGCTGGCGGCCGGGCTGGTCGAGGGCGGCCGGCGGCTGGCCCTGCGGCAGCTGACGGCCCGTCGGTTCCGCCGCTGGGACGCGGCGTGGGAGCGGGCCGGACAGGACTGGGGCCGGGCGGACGCCGGGAGTTGAGCCGCCGCCGACCAGGCTGCGGACCGTGTCAACCGCCGCCCGCCGGGCGCGCTACGGTGGTCCCTCCAGCCTCTCGGCTGGGGCCTCGCAGACCCAAAGCGGACATCCGCGGACGCATGGCTGCCGGGCCGACATCTGCCGCACGAAGTGGGGACACGACACCGCCATGGCACAGGGCTCGGTCCAGGTGACGCACTCCGGAACGTCGCGTTGGCGGCGCCGCACCGGGGAGTACAGTTCGCTCGCCGCCGCCCTGGAGGCCGCCGGCGACGGCGACGTACTGACCGTGCCGGCCGGGACGTACCGCGAGAATCTGGTCCTCCAGCGGGCGGTGACCCTGCGCGGTCCGGACGGGGCGCGCGGCTCGGTGCGGATCGCGCCGCCGGACGGCGTGGCCCTGACGATACGGGCCTCGGCGACCGTCCACGATCTGCACCTGGAGGCGACCGACTCGGCGTCCCCGGCGCTGCTGGTGGAGGACGGCGCCCCGGAGCTGGCCGACATCCGGGTGGTGACGCGGTCCGCGGCCGGTATCGAGGTGCGCGGCGGCGCCCGCCCCACGGTGCGGCGGTGCACGGTCGACAACGCCGGCGGGGTCGGCATCAGCGTCCTGGACGGCGCCGGCGGGGTCTTCGAGGAGTGCGAGGTGATGGCGGCCGGGCAGGCCGGGGTGGCGGTGCGCGGCGGCGCCCATCCGCGGCTGGAGCGCTGCCGGGTGCACCACGCCTCGGGCGCCGGGCTGTCGCTGACCGGTGAGGGCAGCGCGGTCGAGGCGGTGGGCTGCGAGCTGTACGAGATCAAGGGCGCGGGCGTGCAGGTGGCGTCCCGGGCCACCGGCCACCTCACCGACTGCACGGTGCACCGCACCACGGCGGACGGCGTCACCCTGGACACCGACGCGGTGCTCACCCTCGCCGACTGCGATATCCACGACATCCCGGAGAACGCGGTCGATCTGCGCTCCCGGTCGGTGCTGACGCTGACCCGCAGCACGGTGCGGCACTTCGGGCGCAACGGCCTGTCGGTGTGGGACCCGGGCACCCGGGTGGACGCCAACCAGTGCGAGATCCACGACAGTACGGGCGACTACCCGGCGGTGTGGGTCAGCGACGGCGCGACCGCGGTGCTGGACTCCACGCGGGTGCACGACGTGCCCGACGCGCTGTTCGTCCTGGACCGCGGCTCCCGCGCGGACGTGGTGGACTGCGATATCACGCAGGTCCGCAACACCGCGGTGTCGGTGAGCGACGGCGCCACCGTCCAGCTGGACGACTGCCGGATCCGGGAAACGTCCACGGGCGCGTGGTTCCGCGACCACGGCAGCGGCGGCACGCTCGCCAACTGCACCATCGACGGGGCGCAGACCGGGATCATCGTCACCAAGGGCGCGGACCCCACCATCGAGGGCTGCACGGTCAGTTCGCCGGCCGAGGCCGGCTTCTACGTCTCCGCGGAGGGCCGGGGCACCTTCCACGGCTGCCGGGTCACCGGGAGTTCCGGTTTCGGCTTCCACGTCATCGACGGCTGCCGGACGACGCTGACCCGGTGCCGTACGGAGCGGTGCGCGCGCGGCGGGTACGAGTTCGCCGACGCGCAGGGCACCGGCGCCGGGCCCGCCATCGAGGACTGCACCAGCGACGAGAGCCGCACGACGGAGGTGCCGGCGATGGCCGCCCCGGCGGTGCGGCAGGCCACCCAGACGGCCGGGCTGCTGGGCAGCGTCCCGGCGCCGCGCCAGGCGCCGGCCGCCACCTCGGCGCCGGAGACGCCGGCGCCCGGGCGGCCCGCCGAGGAGGTGCTGGGCGAACTGGACACCCTGGTCGGCCTGGACAGCGTCAAACGCGAGGTGCGCAGCCTGATCAACATGATCGAGGTGGGGCGGCGCCGCCAGGAGGCCGGCCTGAAGGCCGCCTCGGTCCGCCGCCACCTGGTGTTCACCGGCTCCCCGGGGACCGGCAAGACCACGGTGGCCCGGCTGTACGGCGAGATCCTGCACGCCCTGGGGGTGCTGGAGCGCGGCCACCTGGTCGAGGTGTCGCGGGTGGACCTGGTGGGCGAGCACATCGGCTCCACCGCGATCCGCACCCAGGAGGCGTTCGACCGGGCGCGCGGCGGGGTGCTGTTCATCGACGAGGCGTACGCGCTCTCCCCCGAGGACTCCGGGCGGGACTTCGGCAAGGAGGCCATCGACACCCTGGTGAAGCTGATGGAGGACCACCGGGAGTCGGTGGTGGTGATCGTCGCGGGCTACACGGCCGAGATGGAGCGCTTCCTGGCCGTCAACCCCGGTATCTCGTCCCGTTTCTCCCGCACCATCCGCTTCGGCGACTACGCGCCGGAGGAGCTGCTGCGGATCGTCGAGCAGCAGGGCGAGGAGCACGAGTACCGCCTCGCCGAGGGGGCCGGCGAGGCGCTGCTCAAGTACTTCACGGCGCTGCCCAAGGGGCCGTCGTTCGGCAACGGGCGCACCGCGCGGCAGACGTTCGAGGCGATGGTCGAGCGGCACGCGGGCCGGGTCGCCCGGCTCACCGAGCCGAGCACCGACGACCTGTCCCTGCTCTACGCCGAGGACCTGCCCGAACTCCCCTGATCCGCCGCCTCGCTGGCGCAGCACCGGCGCGAGGAGTTCCCCGGGCCGAGCCGGGCGATCAGTTCGGCGCGCACCTGGCCGAAGACCGGATCGGCCTCGTAGTCGCCGTGGCCCAGGATCTGGGCCGGCAGCGGGTTCTGGAGAGTCCGCCCGAAGGTGAGGGGGTCGCGCAGCGGGCCCTCGTCGATCGCCCGGCCGTCCTCGCAGGTCAGCCGGATCGGCCCGCCGATGGGGTCGGTGAAGCGCCACAGATTGCGCCAGTCGTCCATCTCGCGGTGGAGCCCGGTGAGCGCGGGCGGGCCGAAGAAGGCCGGGAACCACCGGCCGTAGAGCCGCTCCAACGGGCTGCCGTACGTCAGCAGCGCGACCCGGCTGCGGGTGACGAGGTCCAGCTGCCACACGGCCGCGGCGGCCAGCACACTGCCCTGGGAGTGCCCGGAGAGGACCAGCCGGCCGTCGTACCGCTCGGTCCAGGTGGCCATCCGCCAGGTGAGGTCGGGGACCGCGCGCTCGGCGTAGCAGGGCGGCGCGAAGGGGTGCGCGGCGCGCGGCCAGAAGGTGCCGACGTCCCAGAGGATGCCGATGGTGCGGCGGGCGGAGTGGTCGCGGTAGGCGCGCCGGCCCATGGCGAGCAGCAGGATCACCCCGGCGCCCATCAGCCAGGAGCCGAGGGATTCGGCGGTCTCGGCGGCGGCGTGGACGAACGGCGGGGCGTTCTCGGTGGCGCGGCCCGGCGCCCGGTCGGTGAGCCAGGCGCCGGCCACCGCCCCGGCGCCCAGGACGAGGGTGACGGCGGCGATCGCGGCGACGAGGACGGGCGCGGCGTCGGTGAGCCCGGCGCGGGCGATGGTGCCGGCGATCCGCTCGGTGCGCAGCGCGTCGGGGTGCTCGCGCGGGTCGTAGAGGCCGGGGATGTCCCGGGCGACCTGGCGGCGGACGACCAGGACGCGGATACCGGCCAGGACGGCGACGGCCGCGACCACCACCAGGAGCGCGGGCAGCACCGACGCCTGCCAGGAGAGCAGGACCGGCGGCCCGGGGATCGGGGCGTGGTCCTGGCCGGGTGTGGCGGGCCCGTCGATCCAGTCCGCGAACCGCTGCGCCACTCCCCCGGACAGCACCCCGCCGACCGCGCAGGCCAGCAGGGCGACGGCCGGGCCGCCCAGGCCGCGCAGCGCGGTCCGGGCGTCGTCCCGGGCGGCGCGCTGGAGGTACCACGCGGTCACCGCCAGCGCCAGCACCAGGGCGCCCTGGAGGACGGCGATCCCGCCGAACGCCGCGACGCCGGGCAGCGGCCCCCGGCTGGGCGCCGGGGGGCGGGCCCAGGCCGTGTAGCAGGCTGTGAGCGCGAGCGCGGCCAGCGCGGCGTACGGCAGGGCCCGTACGGTCGCGCGGTCGGGCTCCTCGTCCCGGGCGGCCTCGCTGCGGGCGGTGCGCCAGACGACGGCGAGGGTGGCGGCGGCGAGCAGCACGACGACGGCGGTCAGGGCCTGGCCGGCGGCGGTCAGCGCGGCGGCGCCGGCCCGCCGGTCGGCGCGGAGGGAGGCGGTGAGCAGCGCGGCGGCGATGGTCAGCACCCCGGCGGCGGTGTGCGCGGCGCGCAGCCGGGCGACCAGCCGGCGGCCGTACCAGAAGCCGTCCAGGCCGAGCGCGGTGCGTTCGTGGGCGGGGGTGTCGCGGGAGGAACCGGGGCGGCGCGGCGGCGGCGAGGCGGACTCGTAGGCGCTCCAGGTGCGGTGCGAGAGCCACCACAGGAAGGCGACGACCGCCAGCGGCAGCAGGGAGGCGAGAACGAGGCGGCGGCCCGGGGCGCTCCACCAGCCGCCGCCCGCGGGGTTGAGGAAGCCCATCCAGGACTTGCCGCCGGCGCAGACCGGGGTGCCGGCGCACTGCCAGGCGGTGAGGTCGAGGGCGACCTCGCAGGCCGCGGCGGCCAGCAGCACGGTGAGGGTGAGGGCCAGCAGCCGTACGAGCAGGTCGTACAGGCGCTGCGCCCGGAGGCCGGGCGGGGCGGCCGGGCGCATCCAGTGGGCGAGGTTGGCGACCATGAAGGGCAGCAGGATCAGCCAGAGGGCGCGGGCGCCGTTTCCGGAGGTGAGGTTGGACCAGCAGTACGCCTCGCGGACCGGTTCGGCGCGGTCCCCGGCGGGCCGCTGCTCGGCGTCGGCGTCGTCGGTGCGGCGGTAGCAGGCGGCGGTGTCGTCGCCGGTGATCCGGGTGACGCGCGGGTCGCCGAGCATCTCCTGGGGCGTGGTGCCGCCCACGCCGTGGACGAGCAGCTCCAGGGCGAGCTGGGGCTCGGGGGCGGGGGCGGGGGCGAGGGTCTGCTCAGCGGCCGGCTTGCCGTCCGGCTCGGTGGCCGGTGCCGGGACCGGGGGCGGTGGCGCTGCCGGGCCGGGCGGGTGGACGGGCGTAGCGG
>NZ_LLZI01000035.1 GCF_001509485.1 Streptomyces sp. NRRL F-4489 | reverse complement strand
CTGCGGGGGCGGGCGGGGCGGGCGGCACCGGGGCGGCCGCGGGGGCCGGCTCCGGGCGCAGCACGTCGACGCCGTAGTCCTGCGCGATACCGGCGAGCCCGGAGGCGTAACCCTGGCCGATCGCGCGGAACTTCCAGTCCGTGCCGTGGCGGTACAGCTCGCCGAAGACCATCGCGGTCTCGGTGGCGGCCTGGCCGGAGAGGTCGTAACGGGCCAGCTCGGCACCGCTCGCCTGGTCCACGACGCGGATGTAGGCGCTGCGGAGCTGGCCGAAGTCGTGGCCGCGCTGCTCGGCCTCGTAGAGCGAGACCGGGAAGACGATCTTGGCGACCTCCGGCGGGACCGCCGCCAGATCGACCTCGATCTGCTCGTTGTCCTCACCGGTGGGGCGGCTGCCGGAGTGCCGTACCGCGCCATCGGGGCTGGTGAGGTTGTTG
This sequence comes from Streptomyces sp. NRRL F-4489, assembly GCF_001509485.1. Lineage (GTDB taxonomy): Bacteria > Actinomycetota > Actinomycetes > Streptomycetales > Streptomycetaceae > Streptomyces. Next base: position 107,093 of record NZ_LLZI01000035.1, on the reverse strand, counting down.
AAGAACACGAAGTGCTGGTCGGAGAGGACCTTGCCGGACTCCCCGCACAGCAGCGCGCTGGCGTCGAGGTCGTGGGCGGTCCCGGCGACGGCTCCCACCTGCCAGCCCAGCCCCACCCTGACGGCGGTCAGACCCGGCGCCTGTTTGCTGAGCGACACATTGCCGCCCTTGGTCAGGGCCACGCCCATGACGTCCTCCCAATCGTTCCCGGCTTGCGGCGTCCGTCGGCTACAACGCCGAGGAAAACGGCAAGGTTCCCCGCCTTGCGCAATGCTTGAAGTATGCGGCTGAACCGCCGTCAGGAGCGCGCGAAACGGCGCGCGGAGCGGCGCTCGCGCCCCCCGGACGGCCTGGTTACCGCCCGACGGTCCGGTCACGGCCTGCCGCCCGATTGCCGTGCGACGGCCCGGTTACGGCGCCACGGCCCGGCCCGCCCGGGGCCAGTTGCCGTGCAGGGTGTCCAGGTAGGAGCGGGCCTGGCTCCCCGGGGTGGCGCCCCGGGCGAAAGCGAGCATATTGCCCGCGCCGGTGTTGTAGCCGAGCGCCAGCAGGTCGTCCCGGCCGTACCGCCCCGGCCACCGGGCGGGCAGTTGGCGGTCCAGGTCGTGGAGGTACCAGGCGGCCGCCTCGACCGCCAGATCCCGGTCGTCGGGCAGCTCCTCCCACTTACGGCCGGCGAAGTCCCGGCCGCGCTTGACCTCGTCGAAGGCGGCCCGGTGCATGTTGGCGATCCCGAAGGCGGCGTCGGGCTTGTAGCGCTGCCAGGCGCGCTCCAGCGCCGGATCGTGCGGTTTGTACGCCTCGTTGTAGAGGATCGCCATCAGGAGCTGGGGGTGGACGCCGGCCGCCGCCGCGTAACGGCGCACCGCGGGCGCGCAGTCGGCCGGATCGTACGTGCCGTCACCGGGCCCCGCGGTGCCGCTACCGGGCTGTGCGGACGGGCCGGCGCCCGGTGGGACGGCCGAGGGCGGCGCGGCCCCCGGGCCGGCCCCCTGGCCCGTAGGAGCGGGGCCGTGGCCCGTATGCGCCACGGCCCACAGGGCCAGCGCGGCGCCCGGCAGCACCAGCCACCGCCACCGCACCCGGGATTCCGCCATCACGCGCTCCTTCGGGCGTGCGCCGCGGGCCCGGCCGGGGAGCGCCCCGCCCCGGCCCGCCGGCCGCCACGCCGCCGTTCCGTCAACTCAGCCGACTCAGCCGACTCAGCCGACTCAGCCGACGTTGACCCCGAAATCCTGCGCGATCCCGCGCAGCCCCGAGGCGTAACCCTGGCCGATGGCGCGGAACTTCCACTCCGCGCCGTGCCGGTAGACCTCGCCGAAGACCATCGCGGTCTCCGTGGAGGCGTCCTCGGTGAGGTCGTACCGGGCGATCTCCCGGCCGTCGGCCTGGTTGACCACCCGGATGAAGGCGTCGCGTACCTGGCCGAAGCTCTGGCCGCGCTCCTCGGCCTCGTAGATGGAGACCGGGAAGACGATCTTGGCGACCTCGGGCGGGACCGCGGCCAGATCGACCTGGATCTGCTCGTCGTCGCCGTGGCTGCCGCCGGTGAGGTTGTCGCCGGAGTGCACCACCGAACCGTCCGGGCTGGTGAGGTTGTTGAAGAACACGAAGTGCTGGTCGGAGAGGACCTTCCCGGACTGCGCGCACAACAGGGCGGAGGCGTCCAGGTCGTAGTCGGCGCCGGTGGTGGTGCGGACGGCCCAGCCCAGGCCGATGGTCACCGCGGTGAGGCCCGGGGCCTCCTTGCTGAGCGAGACGTTGCCGCCCTTGGCCAGGGACACACCCATGAAAAACCCTCCAGCAGTCCGTGAATCCTGTCTGTGCCGTCGTCCTTGACAACGCGCGGGACCCGCCCGGGGTTCCATGGTTGCGCAATATCTGAAGTGTTTTGCGGGATGCCGATCCGGTGCACGGTACGGGACCGCGCCGAGCGGACGAAAGGGGGCGGCGCGGGGCGAACGGGCCACGGCCGCCCAGGGCTTCGCACGGGCCTCCGGACGGACCGGACGACCCGGGAAGCCCGGACTCAGCCGCCGAACCCGCGGAGGCCGCCCAGGCCCCGCCGGCGGGCCGGTGCGGGGCCGGCGGCGCGGGCGGTGAGCTGGTCGACGAGGGTGCGCATAACGGTGACGGTGTCGGGGTCGTCGACGAAGTAGACGACCCGGCGGCCTTCGCGGCGGGAGCGGACCAGTCCGGCGAGCTTGAGCTTGGACAGGTGCTGGCTGACGTTCGGCCAGGCCGGTGACGTCGCTCTCGCCCTGGGCCAGCGCCCAGACGATGTGCAGCCGCGGCGGCGAGGCGAGCAGCCCGAAGACCGCGGCCGCCTCGGCCAGCACCTCACCGGACGGATCGGCCGCCGCGCCCGCCCCCTTGCCCGCGCCCTCGACGCTCTTCACCACTGCGGCTCTCCCCGTTGCTCGCCGGACGGCCCAGTCTAGGCCGCACGCCTCCGCCCCGTACTGCCGCCGGGGCGGACGCCGTCCCGGATACCGGGCGCGCGGCGGCAATACGGGGCGAACGGGGGCCCCGCGGGCCTCAGTTGACGCAGGGGATACCGCCCTCCTTGACGGAGTCGCCGGCGAACGCGTCGGACGGGACCTGCGAGGGCGCGCCGCCCTTCGTGGCCGGGTCCGCGGACGTCTCGGGGGCCGTCGGCGCCTCCGTGGCGGGCGGTGCGGTGAAGTCGGTGCCCAGGACGACCTGGACGTGGCCCGCGGGCACCGCGGCCGAGGAGACCGGTGCGGCGGTGCCCAGCCGGCCGGCGAGCTGCCGGGCGGCCTCCTCGGCCCCGGCGCCGTAGCGGACGGTGGTCCGCTGCCGGGACGCGGCGTTGTCCGTGCGCCCCGGGGTGTAGCCCAGCGCGGCCAGCGCCTTGAGCTCGTCGGCCGCGGCCCCCGTCTTCCCCGAGCCGTTGAGCACGTCCACGGTTGCCGGGGCGGCCTTGGTGGACGTGGACGGGGACGGGCTGCCGCCCGGGCCCCCCGGGGAGCCGGACGTGCCGCCGATCAGAGCCCGGACGATGGACCGGATCTTCGGCACGTCCACGAGGTTGACGGACTCCCGGTTGCGGGTGGCGAAACCGGCGATCGGCAAGGTGTGGAACACCACGTTCCCGCCGGTCAGGTTGGTGGCCTGCTGGGCGAAGTCCAGGACGTCGAACTTGCTGTCGATCACCAGGTCCTTCTTCACCACGTCGAACAGCCCCTGGAGCTTGCCCAGGTCCCCGAAGACCCCCTCGCTCTTCAGCTTGTGGGTCACCGACGAGATGAACGCCTGCTGGCGGTGGGTGCGGTCCAGGTCGCCGCCGTCCAGGCCGTGCCGCTGCCGGACGAAGGCGAGCGCCTGCTTGGGGTTGAGCTGCTGGTGGCCGGCGGGGAAGTCGGCGCCCGAATAGCGGTCCTTGACCGGGTGCTTGAGGCAGACCTCGATGGGTTGGAGCACCTTGGCGATGTCGTAGAAGCCCAGCAGGTTGACCTCGGCGAAGTGGTCGATCGGCACCTGGAGGAAGTTCTGCACCGTCGCCAGCGTCGCCTCCCGGCCGGCCTCCCGGCTCCGGCTCTCCAGGTCGGCACCCTTGACCCCTTGGGCGGCGAGCTTGTCGTGGGCGACCGTGTAGGCGTTGCCGTACGCCTCCTTGATCTTGAAGTGCCCCTGGGAGGTGCCGTCCCCGTTGAAGGTCTGCACATAGTCGTCGCGCGGGACGGAGAACGCGGTGACCTTCCCGCCGTCGGCCGGAATGTGCATCAGGATCAGCGTGTTGGTGTTGTAGTACCCGATGTCGCTGGACCCGGCGTGCAGCTGGTCGCGGACGAACTCCCGCGGCAGGTCGTTGCCGTTCATGTCCTTGCGTGAGTCCAGGCCGATCAGCAGCAGGTTCACGGAGTTGTCCAGGTGCTTGGGCGCGTCCTTGCCGCCGATGGCGTTCAGCGCGTCCGAGGTGTTCAGCCCGCTGCTCACCCAGTTGTACGCGGCCCAGGACACCCCGCTGGCCAGGAGGACCAGTGCCGAGGAGAGGGCCAGCGCGGTCCGCCCGGCGATGGCCAGAGGGGAGCGGCGCCGACCGCCCGCCCCGGTGGCGCCGCCCCGGTCCGACCGGCGGCGCGCGGCCCGGCCGCCGCCGTCCCCGGCCCCGCCGGGTTCCGCACCGTAGGGACCCAGCCCGTCCGGGCTCCGCTCGTCACGCACCGCCGCTCCTCCCGCTCCGCTTCCGGCCGCCGCGCCGGCCGGCCCGTATACCCCGGACCGCCAGTACGGCGATCAGCACCGCCTCCGCCGCCGCCATGGCGGGGAAGCCGTCCACGGCCCAGCGCACCGCCGCCGTCGCCAGGCCCTTGCCCTGGACGGTGGTGGTGCCCGCCACCTGCTCGCACACCACGGTGGCCACCGCCACCACCAGCGGGGGCGCCGATATCAGCCACCAGGCGCCGGCCCGGGTGCAGGTCTTCGCCGCCAGCGCCGCGCCGAGCGCCGCGGTCACCGCGAACGCCCAGCCCGGCCGGCCGCCGAGGGCCGTCCCGGCCACCGCGCCCGCGGCCGCCACCACCAGCGCCACCAGGGCGGCCCGGCCGGCCCGGCGCCCCCTCTTCCGGTCCGGCGGCGCACCGGCCCGCCAGGAGGGGCCGGACGGGCCGGCCCCGTCGCCGCGCCGCCGCGGGCCCGGGACCCGGCGGGACTCCCGCGCCGGATCCCGCGCCGGGTCGTCGTACCCGTACGGCGCTTCGGTGCGCTGACCTGTCATCGACATCCTTCGGACGGCCGGACCGGTGGGGCGGTCGCGGGGGCTTCTGCGCGGGCGCAGAAGAGGGCGGTTCCGGCCGGGAAGACGACGACCGGGCCGAACCGGTTTCACCTTCGACTGCTTGATTGCGCAATCTAGCAAGTGTGAGTGGGTCCTCCGGCCCCGCGCGGCGCCGTCCTCGCTGGCCATCGGTCCGGCGCCGGCGGTATGAAGGAGGTGGGCTCACAGGCACTCCCCGTTGGCACGGGACGCCGGGAAGCCGGGGACAGTGCAGGCCGGAGCGGGTGCGAGGCGGGAATCATGCGGTTGACGGTGTTCTGGGAGCGGATGGCGGACCACTTCGGCGCGGCCTACGCCGATTCGTTCGCCCGCGACCACGTGATGTCCGAGCTCGGCGGCCGGACCGTGAACGAGGCGCTGGCCGCCGGATGGAGCGCCAAAGAGGTGTGGCGGGTGGTCTGCGCGGTCATGGAGGTGCCGCGGGACAAGCGGTGAGCGGGCCGGGGACGGGTGTCGGCGCGGTGCGCGACACTTGGCAGCGTGTCCGTGAGAGATGAGATCAGCAGCCACGACGGCCCCCGCTCCGACGACGCGCCCCGGGACCGCCCGGGAGGGTGGGACGGGGCGCGGATGCCGCGCTGGCTGCCCCGCGCCATGGTCCTCGCGCTCGCCCTCGTGGCCTGCTTCCAGCTCGCCATCTGGGGCTTCCACCAGCTGATCAGTCTGCTGCTGAACGTGCTCATCGCGTTCTTCCTGGCGCTCGCCGTCGAGCCGGCCGTCGACTGGATGGCCGGCCGGGGCATGCGCCGGGGGCTGGCCACCGGCCTGGTCTTCCTGGCGATCCTGATCGGCTCGGTCGGGTTCGTCACGCTGCTGGGATCGATGCTGGCCGGCCAGATAGCGACCATGGTCGAGGAGTTCCCGCAGTACCTCGACTCCGTGATCAGCTGGATCAACAGCACCTTCCACAGCCACCTCTCCCGGGTGCAGGTGCAGAACAACCTGCTGAACTCCGACTGGCTCCAGAAGTACGTCCAGGACAGCGCCAACAACGTCCTGGCGGTCTCCGCGCAGGTGCTCGGCGGGCTGTTCAACCTCCTCACGATCGCGCTGTTCTCGTTCTACTTCGCGGCCGACGGCCCCCGGCTGCGGCGGGCGCTGTGCTCGGTGCTGCCGCCCCGCCGGCAGGCCGAGGTGCTGCGCGCCTGGGAGATCGCGGTCGCCAAGACCGGCGGGTATCTGTACTCCCGGGGCCTGATGGCGCTGATCTCCGGGGTCGCGCACTACATCCTGCTGGAGATCCTGGGCGTGCCCTACGCCCCGGCGCTCGGCATGTGGGTCGGCCTGATCTCGCAGTTCGTCCCGACGATCGGTACGTATCTGGCGGGCGCGCTGCCCATCCTGATCGCCTTCACCGTCAATCCCTGGTACGCGCTGTGGGTCTTCGGCTTCGTCGTGGTCTACCAGCAGTTCGAGAACTACCTCCTCCAGCCCCGGATCACCGCGAAGACCGTGGACATCCACCCCGCCGTCGCCTTCGGCTCGGTGATCGCCGGTACGGCCCTGATGGGCGCGGTCGGCGCGCTGATCGCCATCCCGGCGACCGCGACGCTGCAGGCGTTCCTGGGCGCGTACGTCAAGCGCTACGAGGTCGCGGACGACGCGCGGATGCGGCCGCGGGGCGGGCGGCGGCCGGCGGCGCCGGAGGAGGGCGCGGAGCCGGAGGGCGGTGCGCGGCCGGACGGGGAGCGGGGCGCCGGGCCGGACGCCGGACGGGCGCCGGAGCGGGGTGCCGGGCCGGGCGGGGCGGCTTGACACCAAAATCGAACATCCATTCTCATGGGGAAAACCGGCCGCCTGACGCGGCTCCGGACCGGCGGAAGGCCGGGCCGGGCGCGGAGTTATCCACAGGCCGGAGCCGGGTCCGGGCGCATTGTCAGTGGCAGGCGTTAGCGTCATGGACGTGAAGCGATCGACTCAAGCAAACCGGGTGGAACCCATGGCAGGCACCGACCGCGAGAAGGCGCTGGACGCCGCACTCGCACAGATTGAACGGCAATTCGGCAAGGGCGCGGTCATGCGCATGGGCGAGCGGTCCAAGGAGCCCATCGAGGTCATCCCGACCGGCTCGACCGCCCTCGACGTCGCCCTCGGCGTCGGCGGCCTGCCGCGCGGCCGGGTCGTGGAGATCTACGGACCGGAGTCCTCCGGTAAGACCACGCTGACCCTGCACGCGGTGGCGAACGCCCAGAAGGCCGGCGGCCAGGTGGCGTTCGTGGACGCCGAGCACGCCCTCGACCCCGAGTACGCGCGCAAGCTCGGCGTCGACATCGACAACCTCATCCTGTCCCAGCCGGACAACGGCGAGCAGGCCCTGGAGATCGTCGACATGCTGGTGCGCTCCGGCGCCCTGGACCTCATCGTGATCGACTCCGTGGCCGCCCTGGTGCCGCGCGCCGAGATCGAGGGCGAGATGGGCGACTCCCACGTCGGCCTCCAGGCCCGCCTGATGAGCCAGGCGCTGCGCAAGATCACCAGCGCGCTCAACCAGTCCAAGACCACCGCGATCTTCATCAACCAGCTCCGCGAGAAGATCGGCGTGATGTTCGGCTCGCCGGAGACCACGACCGGTGGCCGCGCGCTGAAGTTCTACGCCTCGGTCCGGATCGACATCCGCCGCATCGAGACGCTGAAGGACGGCACCGAGGCGGTCGGCAACCGCACCCGCTGCAAGGTCGTCAAGAACAAGGTCGCCCCGCCCTTCAAGCAGGCCGAGTTCGACATCCTCTACGGCCAGGGCATCAGCCGCGAGGGCGGTCTGATCGACATGGGCGTGGAGCACGGCTTCGTCCGCAAGGCCGGCGCCTGGTACACCTACGAGGGCGACCAGCTCGGCCAGGGCAAGGAGAACGCCCGCAACTTCCTCAAGGACAACCCCGACCTGGCCAACGAGATCGAGAAGAAGATCAAGGAGAAGCTGGGCGTCGGTGTCCGCCCGGAGGAGCCCGCAGCCGAGCCGGGCGCGGACGCGGCCGGCCCCGCGGAGGCCCCGGCCAAGGCCCCGCCGGCCGCGGCGGCCAAGACCGCCAAGAGTGCCAAGACCGCGGCGGCCAAGAGCTGACCCCGGCATGACACGGCGAACGGAATGGCCGGAGAGCGCGGGCGGACCCGGCGCTTCCGGCGACGCCGAGCACCGTAGCTGCCGGACCGGCGGCGCCGCCCGCGAGGACGGCGCCGCGGCGAGGAACGGCGGTGGTTCCCGCCCGTCGAGGGCCGGGTCGGGACCGCCGCGTACGCCCGAGGAGCAGGCGCGGGCGATCTGCCTGCGCCTGCTCACCGGGAGTCCGCGGACCCGCAAGCAGCTCGCCGACGCCCTGCGCGAGCGGGGCATCCCCGAGGAGGCCGCCGAGGAGGTGCTCTCCCGCTTCGAGGACGTCGGGCTGATCGACGACGCCGCGTTCGCCGGCGCCTGGGTCGAGTCCCGCCACCACGGCCGGGGCCTGGCCCGCCGGGCCCTGGCGCGCGAGCTGCGCACCAAGGGCGTGGACTCCGCGGTGATCGACGAGGCCGTCGCCCGCCTGGATCCCGCCCAGGAGGAGACCACCGCCCGCGAACTGGTCGACCGCAAGCTCCGCGCCACCCGCGGCCTGGAGCGCGACAAGCGCCTCCGCCGCCTGGCCGGCATGCTGGCCCGCAAGGGCTACCCGGAGGGCCTCGCCCTCCGCGTCGTCCGCCAGGCCCTGGAAGAGGAGGGCGAGGACGCGGACCTGCTGGACGAGCATCTACCGGATGTCTGACGGCGTGGCCTGACTCGGTCCGGCTCGGTTCTGCACGGCTCCGCACGGTTCGGCACGGCTTGGCCGGTCTCATCACCGCGCCCGGCCAGTCGCCAAGCCCAGCCTGTCCCCGTCCTGGCCAGCCACGGTCGCGGCCCGTCGCCGTCCCTGGCGAGGACGGGCCCGGCCCGTCGCCACGTCCCGGCAGGACACCGCGCCCGGTGGCCCGTCACCGTTCGACCCGTCACCGTTCGACCGGCAGTCCCGCCGCTCGCCATGCCTGGAAGCCGCCGATGAGGTCGGTGGCGTGGGGGAGGCCCAGGGTGTGGAGGGAGACGGCCGCGAGGCTGGAGGCGTAGCCCTCGTTGCAGATCACGACGATCGGGAGGGCGTGGTGGGTGGCCTCGGGGAGGCGGTGGTCGCCCGTGGGGTCGAGGCGCCATTCCAGCTCGTTGCGTTCCACGATCAGGGCGCCGGGGATGGTGCCGTCCCGTTCGCGCAATCGGGCATAGCGGATGTCCACCAGCAGGCCGCCGGATGCCTGGACCGCCGCCGCTTCGGCCGGGCCCACCCGGGACAGGCTCTGCCGGGCCCGGGCCAGCAGGTCGTCGATCGCGCTCATCGCCACTCCTCCGGGCGCTCGACCTCTTCCAGCCGGAGGACCGCGCCGGTCCGGCTGTAGCGCCGCATCAGCGGCAGCGGCGGGTAGTAGGCGTGCACCGACACCGCGTGGGTGTCGGGGGAGAGGTTGAGCACCTGGTGCACATGGTGCGGGCCGAACGCCCGGCCGCGGCCGCCGCCGAGCCGGCGCTCGCGGTCCACGCCATCGGCCAGCTCCAGGGTCTTCCAGCCCTCGGTGGGGATCGCGGCGGCCAGCGACTGCTCGGTCAGCTCGCCGGCGGCCGCCGCGAAGGCGCCGCGCGAACCGCCGTGGTCGTGCCACCCGGTGCCGGTGCCGGGCGGCCAGCCGATCAGCCAAGCCTCACTGCCGCCGGGGCCGTCCAGCCGGATCCAGGTGCGGCCTTCGGGGTCGAGCGGGAGCGAGGCGACCAGCGCGCGGTCGGCGGCGGTACGGCGGGTGAAGTCGAGGAGTTCGGCGGCGCTGGGACCGCCGTCGTGCGCGGCGGCACGCGGGCGTACGGGAATGACTGCGTCGGGCACAAGAACCGTCCTGGTGAGCGAGGCGCGGGGCGCGGCCGCCGAGGGGCGTAGAGCCGCGCCGGGAGACCGCCGCGGCGAGGGCCGGGGCGGGCGGGTTCAGCAGGACGGACGACACATGCAGCCCGCGTAGCGGAGCAGGTCCAGATGGACCCTCCGCCAGAAACGCGCGCTGTGATCAGTCACTCTCGGAGTGAAGCACGGAGCTTCCCGGGGGGTCAACCGGGTGGGGGAGCGCGAGGGGCGCGCCGGGTGCGGGGCCGGCTGCCGGGCGTACGCCACCGGCCGCCGCCTCCGCCGCACCACCGTGCGCCCCGTCCGCACCACCGTCCGCCCCGGCAGCAGCGCCCGCCGGCCCCGGCACCCCGTCCGCCGGCCCCGAAGCCCCGCCGGCCAGGCCCGCCGCCTCAGCCGTCCCCCCGCGCACCGCCTCCGCGCACGCCGTCAGCTGGTCCGGGCGGACCCCGGTCAGCGCGGCGACCAGGTGGCCGTCCGGGCGCACCACCAGCACGGTGTGCGCGGCGGCGCCCGGATACGCCTCGGTGACCAGGACCTCGGCGGGCATCGGCAGCGCGGCGACCGCCTCGGTCAGCCGGGGCATCAGCCCCGCCGACTGCCAGTGCCGCCGGTCCCAGACGCCGGTACCCGGCGCCACCAGGACCACGAGCAGGCCCCGGCCCAGCCGGTCGCGGAGACCCACCGACGCGCCATCGGAGGCGGTGACCGGAACGTCCGCCACCGGTGCCCCCGGTGCCGTCCCGACCGCCGTCTCACCGGGCAGCCCGGCCGGGGCGGCCAGCGGCGTCCGCGGATAGGACGGGGCCGCGCCGAGCGGGCCGCGGCCCAGGTGGCCATCGGTCAGCAGGGTGGAGCGGCCGCGCGCCGCGCCCGGCAGCACCGTCCGCCAGCGCACCGCGCCGCCGTCCCGCAGCAGCGGCAGCGCCGAGTCGGCGGCCCGCAGCCGGGCGGCGACCGCGGTCCGGCGCTCGGCCTGGTAGCTGTCGAGCAGGGTCTCGGTGGCGCCCTGGTGCCAGGCCAGGGCGAGCTTCCAGGCGAGGTTCCCGGCGTCGCGCAGGCCCTCGTCCAGCCCTTGGGTGCCCAGCGCGCCCAGCAGATGCGCGGCGTCCCCGGCGAGGAAGGCGCGGCCCCGCCGCCAGGTCCGGGCCAGCCGGTGGTGCACGGTGTGGACGCCGGTGTCGAGCAGGTCGTACGGCGGGACCAGCCCGGCGTGCGCCCGACCGCCCGCGCCCCCGCCGTCGTCCCCGGAGCCGGAGCCGATGCCGGGGCCCAGGCCCGGAACGTCCGCCTCCGCCGCCCAGCCCGCCAGCGAATCGCGGATCCGGGCCACCAGCGCGTCCGGCGTCACCAGATCGCGCCCCGGCGGCAGCAGCCAGTCCAGCCGCCACACCCCGCCGGGCAGCGGGCGCGCGGACACCTCGCTGACCCGGCCGCCGCCGTGCCGGGCCGGTGAGCGGTGCAGCAGCGCCTCGCCGGGCCAGGGGAGTTCGGTGCGCAGCGCGGCCACCGCGTGCCGCTCGACGGCGGTACGGCCCGGGAAGCGGATGTCGAGGAGTTTGCGGACCGTGGACCGCGGGCCGTCGCAGCCGATGAGGTAACTCCCGCGCCACCGCGCGCCGTTGGGGCCGCGGGTCTGCGCGGTGACGCCCGCGGCGTCCTGGTCGATGGCGGCCAGCCGGCTGCCGGTGGCCACCTGGGCGAGCGGTTCGCGGGCCAGCGCGGCGCGCAGCGCGGCGGTCAGCGCGTGCTGCGGGAGGTGCGCCGGGGGCGCGGGCGCGGCCGGCCCCTCCCGGTCCGCGCCGCCGCTCCCGCCCTCGGGCTCCCCGCCGGTGAAGGCGACCCGTTCGAGCAGCCGCCGGCGGCGCATGGTGCGCCAGGCGGACCAGCGGGCGCCGGCGCTCTCCAGGACCTCCGCGCAGCCGAGCCGGGCCGCGAACGCCGCGGTGTCCGGGCGCAGTACGACGGTCCGCGCGAGCCGGGGCTCCTCCTGGCCGCCGGTCTCGTCGAGCACCACGACCGGTACCGCGTACCGGGTCAGGGCCAGGGCGGCGGCCAGGCCGACCGGGCCGGCGCCGACGACGATCACCGGCTCCACGGGGCGGCTCCCTGGATCCGGCGGTACGTACGGGACGTGCGGGAACGGGCGGTGGGCGGCCGGTGCGTGATCACACAGCGTATGCAACCCACTGCGGCGGTCGGCGTCAAGTGACGGAGGCGGTGGCGCCCTTGCCACCGCCTCCGCCACGGCCCGCTCCGGCCGCCGTACGGCCGGAAGCCGTGCGACCGGCCTTCGTACAACCGGACGCCCGTGCGACCGGAAGCCGTACGCCCGGCCCCCGGACCGGAAGCCGGACGCCCGGACGCCCCGTCAGTCCTTGGCCCCCACCGGCGCCTCCGGTGCCGGACCCGCGCCGTCCGTGGCGCCGGCGGCCGCCACCGGCTCGGCGGCCGCGGCCGTCCCGATGCCGGTCCGGGCCCGCCGCCCGCGCCGCTCGATCCAGTTGGCGAGGCCGGACAGCGCCAGGCACATCGCCACGTAGACGCTGCCTATGACGATGATCACCGGGATGTAGGTGTCGTTCCCGTTCACGATGATGTTGGTGCTCATCAGGCGGGCGGTGTAGAGGAGTTCCTCGTAGGTGACGATGTAGCCGAGCGAGGTGTCCTTCAGGGTCACCACCAGCTGGCTGATGATCGTCGGCAGCATCGCCCGGACCGCCTGCGGGAGCAGCACGGTGGTCATGACCTGCGTCTTGCTCATGCCCAGCGCGTACGCGGCTTCGCGCTGGCCCTTGGGGACGGCGTTGATGCCGGCCCGCACCACCTCGGCCTGCACCGAGCCGTTGTAGACCGTCAGGCCCACGACCAGCGCCCAGAACTGCGGCTGGCTGCCGGTCAGGCCGAGCGCGTCGCGGTTGGTCAGCAGGATCACCCACAGCGCGTAGATGGTGATCAGCAGCGGGACCGCGCGGAACAGCTCGATGAAGCCGGTGGCGAACCACCGCACCGGCTTGTGGTCGGAGAGCCGGGCCACCGCCAGCAGCAGGCCCAGGACCAGCGACAGCACCCCGGCCACCGCGAAGACCTGGAGGGTGGCCAGCACACCGTCGCGGATGCTGGTCCGCACCCCGGCGTAGTTGAAGATCTGCCAGACCGCCGGGTCCAGCTGGCCCTTGGCGTTCAGCCGCGCCACCGCGAAGGCGATCAGCCCCAGCACCGCCAGCACGCCGATGACGCTGTAGACGCGGTTGCGGGCCTTCGCCTTCGGCCCCGGCACGTCGTAGAGGACGCTCGCACCACTCATGCCTGTACCTCGCTTCGTCCCGCCCCGCCGGTGCGCGGCGTCGGCGCCGTTCCGTCCGTGTCGTACCCGCTGCCGCGGCCGTGGTGCGCGTTCACCGGGCGACCCCCAGCCGGCGCTCCGCCAGCCGGAACAGGCCGCTGACCGAGAAGGTGATGACGAGGTAGGCCAGCGCCGTCCACAGGAAGATCCAGGCGATGGCGTAGCCCTTGTCGTTGAGCAGCTTGGAGACGTTGAACAGTTCGCCGTAGCCGAACGCGCCGGCGATCGCGGAGTTCTTGGTGAGCGCGATGATGATGCTGCTCAGCGGTGGGACCACGGTCCGGGTCGCCTGCGGCAGCACGATCAGCCGCAGCGTCTGGGAGAAGGTCATGCCCAGGCTGCGGGCCGCCTCCGCCTGCCCCAGCGGCACGGTGCCGATACCGGCCCGCACCGCCTCGCACACGAACGAGGAGGTGTAGAAGCCGAGCGCGAGGGTGCCCAGGATGTAGGGGCTGGCGCCCTGGAAGAGGATCTGCGGTACGACGAAGAACGCGACGAGGAAGAGCAGCGTCAGCGGCGTGTTGCGCAGCACCGTCACCCAGGCCGTGCCGAAGGCGCGCAGCGGCGGGACCGGAGAGACCCGGAAACCGGCTATGAGCACGCCGAGCACCAGGGCGAGCAGGGCGCTGGACGCGGTGATCGCCAGGGTTCCGAGGAACCCGTCCCGGAACTCGGGCAGATAATCGAGGAGTACGTTCATGGGGTCTCCGCGGTAGCGGTCGGGTCGGCGGCGGGCGGGGCGGGGCGCGGCGGGCGGAAGACGGCGCGCGCCCCGCACACCCGCCGCGGCGGGCGTACGGGGCGGCGCGGTCCGGTGCGGTGTGCGCGGCCTAGTAGCGCGGCAGCGGCGTCTCCGGGGCGACGTACGGCGAGCCGGACTTGCCGAGCGTGCCCTCGTACGCCTTCTTGTAGTCGCCGTTCTTGATGTGGTTCTCCAGCGCGGTGGTGATCGCGTCGCGCAGGGCCTTGTCGTCCTTGTTCAGGCCGACGCCGTAGGGCTCCTTGGTGAACGGCTTCCCGACGACCCGGAGCTTCTCCGGGCGCTGGGCGGCGTAGCCCTTGAGGATCGCGTCATCGGTGGTGACCGCGTCGACCGACCCGTCCAGCAGGGACTTCACACAGTCCGAGTACTTCGACAGCTCCGTGGTGACCGCGCCGTACTTGGGCTTCTTGATCTCCTGGAGCGGGGTGGAGCCGACGATGGAGCAGACCTTCTTGCCGCTGAGGGACTCCGGGCCGGTGATGGCCTTGTCGTCCTTGCGCACCAGGAGGTCGGCGCCGGCGGTGTAGTACGGGCCCGCGAAGCCGACCTGCTTCTTGCGCTCGTCGTTGATGGTGTACGTACCGACGTAGTAGTCGACCTGGCCCTTGGAGATGGTGGTCTCGCGGATGTTCGAGTCGATCGTGTCGAACTTGATCTGCTTCTCGGAGAAGCCCAGGTCGGCGGCGATCATCTTGGCGATCTCGATGTCGAAACCGGAGTACTTGTTGGTCGCCGGGTCCTTGAAACCGAGGAACGGCTGGTCGGCCTTGACGCCGATGGTGATCTGGCCGGCCTTCTGGGCCTTCTTCAGCGTCGGCGAGTCGACCTTCACATCCTTGGCGACCGTGTACGTACCGCTGTAAACGTCGCTGCCGGCCTGCTTGTCGCCCGCCGTGCCGGACTCGCCGCCGCACGCGGTCGCCGTCGCCGCCAGCGCGAGCACCACCGCGCCCGCCGCAGCCGTCTTACGCATCCTCATGTGAACATCCTTAGATTCAGGCGGTGTTGGCAATCATGGTGGCCCAACCGCGGCCTCAGTGGTGGAGGATCTTCGACAGGAAGTCCTTCGCCCGGTCGCTGCGCGGGTTGTCGAAGAACTGGGTCGGCTCGGCCTCTTCGATGATCTTGCCGTCCGCCATGAAGACGACCCGGTTCGCCGCGGAGCGGGCGAACCCCATCTCGTGGGTGACCACGACCATGGTCATGCCCTCCCGGGCGAGCTGCTGCATGACCTCCAGCACCTCGTTGATCATCTCCGGGTCGAGGGCCGAGGTCGGCTCGTCGAAGAGCATCACCTTCGGGTCCATGGCCAGCGCGCGGGCGATCGCCACCCGCTGCTGCTGACCGCCGGAGAGCTGCGCGGGGTACTTCTCCGCCTGGGCGCCGACGCCGACCCGGTCGAGCAGCGTACGGGCCTTCTTCTCCGCGGCCGCCTTATCCGTTTTGCGGACCTTGGTCTGGCCCAGCATCACGTTCTCCAGCACGGTCTTGTGCGCGAAGAGGTTGAAGGACTGGAACACCATGCCCACATCGGCGCGCAGCCGGGCCAGTTCGCGGCCCTCCTGCGGCAGCGGCTTGCCGTCGATGGCGATGCTGCCGGTGCCTATGGTCTCCAGGCGGTTGATCGTGCGGCAGAGCGTGGACTTGCCGGACCCGGAGGGCCCGATCACCACCACGACCTCACCGCGCCGGATCGTCAGGTTGATGTCCTGGAGGACGTGCAGCGCGCCGAAGTGCTTGTTCACCTTGTCCAGCACGACCAGCGGATCCCCCGCGGGCGCGGCACCCCCGGCGTTCTCGGTCACCGGTACTTCGCTCATCGGCGTACAGCTCCGTCCTCCTCGGTTGGGAGGACCCTAATGACGGCCTGCGACCAGCGTCATTACATCTGAGCGAGAATTGAGCTAACGATCCGGCCGCAAACGGACACCGCGGGTGAAGACCGGCGCCGTCCGGTCGCGGCGCGGTCACCGTCCGTGTGTCGCGGGGCGTACCGGGTGGGTAACGGATCGCCGCCGGGAGGGGGCCGCCTCTTGACGGGCGGGCCGCCCATCGCCGTAGATGCCCTGTGGCCCGTACGCGCGAGGGTGGAGGAGGGGGCCGGATGAGACTGCTGCTCGTCGAGGACGACGACCACGTCGCCGCGGCCCTGTCCGCGGTGCTGGCCCGGCACGGCCTGACCGTCGTGCACGCCCGCAGCGGCGGCGAGGCGCTCCAGGCGCTGCTGCCCGACGACGCCGAGCCGTTCGCGGTGGTGCTGCTCGACCTCGGGCTGCCCGACCAGGACGGCTTCGAGGTGTGCGGCCGGATCCGCAAGGTCTCCCGCACGCCGGTGATCATGGTCACCGCGCGCTCCGACGTCCGCTCCCGGATACACGGCCTCAACCTCGGCGCCGACGACTACGTCGTCAAGCCCTACGACACCGGTGAACTCCTCGCCCGGATCCACGCGGTGAGCCGGCGCACCGCCACCACCGGGACGGCGGGCGGCCCGGCCGGCGGCTCCGACCGGACCACCGACGACGGCGGCCCCCGGGAGCCGATCCGGCTCGGGCCGCTCGCCGTCGAACTCCCCACCCGCCAGGTGTCGGTGGACGGCACCGCGGTCCCGCTCACCCGCAAGGAGTTCGACCTGCTCGCCCTGCTCGCGCAGCGGCCCGGGGTGGTCTTCCGGCGGGAGCAGATCATCAGCGAGGTGTGGCGGACGAGCTGGGAGGGCACCGGCCGCACGCTGGAGGTGCACATCGCCTCGCTGCGCGCGAAGCTGCGGATGCCGGCGCTGATCGAGACGGTCCGCGGGGTCGGCTACCGCCTCGTCGTACCGTCCGCCGGGCCGTCCGCGGGACCCGCCGCCGGGGCCCGCCCGGCCGCTCCCTGACGGCTGCCCCGGACCGTGCGCACCCGCCTCCTGCCGCTCCTCATCGTCCTGATGGCCGGTGTGCTGCTCGCGCTCGGCGTACCGCTGGGCGTGATCACCGCCGGGGTGGAGCAGCAGAAGGTGGTGGTCGACCGGATCGACGACGCCGCCCGCTTCGCCTCGCTCGCCCAGTTCGTCACCGCCCGGCCCAGCGCCGCACCGGGCAGCAAGACGCCCGAGGAGGACGAGCGGCTGGCCACCCTCCGCGCCGAACTCATCCGCTACCACGAGCTGTACGGCATCCGGGCCGGCGTCTTCTACCGCGACCGCACCCCGATGGCCGCGGCCCCCGCGGACCTGGCGGTGCCCGAGGACGGGGAGGGCGCCCGGGCGTTCAGCGAGGCGCTGGCCGGCCGGCGCAGCCACGACCCGCCCCAGGTCTGGCCCTGGGACGACACCGGCCGGGTCCCGGTCGCCTCCCCGGTCATCCGGGACGGCGACGTGGTCGCGGTGGTCGTCACCGACTCGCCCACCGGGCGGATGCGCGCGCGGATCCTGCACGGGTGGCTGACCATCGCGGGCGGGGTGTGCGCGGCCATGCTGGCCGCGGTCGCCGCGGCGTTCCGGCTGACCGGCTGGGTGCTGCGGCCGGTGCGGGTGCTGGACGCGGCCAGCCACGACATCGCCACCGGCCGGATGAACGCCCGGGTCGCCGCGACCGCCGGGCCGCCCGAACTCCGGCGGCTGGCCCGCTCGTTCAACGAGATGGCCGACCACGTCGAGGACGTCCTGGAGCAGCAGCGCGCGTTCGTCGCCGACGCCTCCCACCAGCTGCGCAACCCGCTCTCCGCGCTGCTGCTGCGGATCGAGCTGCTGGCCCTGGAACTCCCCGAGGGCAATGCCGAGATCGCCTCGGTGCGCACCGAGGGCAAGCGGCTGGCGCGGGTGCTGGACGACCTCCTGGACCTGGCGCTCGCCGAGCACTCCGCCGCCGACCTCCAGCTCACCGACATCGCCGCACTGGCCGCCGAACGCGTCGGGGCCTGGCGTCCGCTCGCCGAGGACAAGGGGGTCCGGCTCAGCTACGAGGGCCGGCCCGCGGTCACCGGCTGGGCCGACCCGGTGGCGCTCTCCAGCGCCCTGGACGCGGTGGTCGACAACGCGCTGAAGTTCACCCCGGCCGGGGAGCCGGTGACGGTCGCGGTCGCGCCCGACGGGGAACGCGTCACGATCACCGTCGCCGACCGCGGCCCCGGCCTGGCGGAGGAGGAACTGGCCCGGATCGGCGACCGGTTCTGGCGCAGCAACCGCCACCAGAACGTCTCCGGCTCCGGCCTCGGCCTGTCGATCACCCGCGCCCTGCTCGCCGCCGGCGGCGCCACCATCGCCTACGCCCCGCACCCACCGCACGGGCTGGAGGTGACGGTGTCGGTACCGCGCAGCGCGCCGTGACGGGCGGCGGGGCCGGGGTGCGCGCATTGCACCGAGGTCAATCGATCGGATTGCACCGAGAAGGCTGCGGGCAATGCGCGAACAATGCAGGGCCGGCCGCGCGGGCAATGCAGCCCTGTTGCGTCAGTGCACTACGGCACGGTGCGCGGCGAACGCACCGACCCGTGGCCCCTGCCTCCCGCTCCCTGCCGACCGCTCACTCCTTGACCGACACGTAGTAGTCCCGTGCCCCCTGGTGCAGCGGCAGCGGATCGGTGAACACCGCCGTCCGCAGGTCCACGTTCTGCGCCGCGTGCACCTCGTGCCCGATCGCGTCCCGGCTGCGGATGACCGTCCGGGTGATCCCGAACGTCAGCGCGGCGTCCTCCCGGTCCGTGGTCACCAGCAGATTGGCCACCGCGATCGTCTTCACCGCCTGGCCGTTCTGGACCAGGGGGTAGGCGTCGGCGGGCATCACCGCGGCCCGGTAGTACCGCGTCCGCTCGCCCTGCCGGTGCAGCGCCGGGATCAGGTCCCCCAGCTGCACCAGCTTCACCGGATACCGCTGCGCCAGCTGCTGCACCGCCTGCGTGGGCAGCCCGCCCGACCAGAAGAACGCGTCCAGCTCGCCGTGCTCCAGCATGTCCGGCATCCGGTCGATGCCCACCCGGACGGGGACGATGTCGCGGTCGAAGTCCAGTCCGGCGGCCGCCAGCAGCCGCCGGGTGATCAGCTGCACACCCGAGCTGTCCGCGCCGACCCCCACCCGCAGCCCCCGCAGATCGCGGACCGACCGCACCTCGGCCCCCCGGGGCACCACCAGCTGCATGTAGTCGTCGTAGAGCCGCGCGCAGGCCCGCAGCCGGTCCGCGCCGGGCTCCCGCCGGGCCCGGTAGTCGGCCACCGCGTCCGCCGTCGCGATGGTGAACGCGGCCCGCCCCGAGGCCAGTTGGCGCAGATTGTCGATCGATCCCTCGCTGCGCAGCAGCCGCAGGTCCACCCCCGGCAGGTCCCGCGCGAGATCGGCCTTCAGCAGCTCCCCGTAGCGCGCGTACACCCCGGTCGGGACACCGGTGGCCAGCGGCACCCGCCCCCGGGGCGGAGCCGGCGCTCCCGGTTGCACGCACCACAGCACCAGCCCGAGCAGGGCCAGCGCCACGGCGGCGGCGGTCAGCGCCCGGCGCCGGCCGGGACGGGGGAGGGTTGCCATGGGCGGGATCCTGCCAGCCGGGCCGCGCCGGCGGGAGGGCCCGGAAGGTCACGGCTCGGCTCCCGCCCCCGGGGAGGGCAGCCGGAGCGCCCGCCGGGAGCCCGTACCCTGGACGGGTGAGCGGTAACGACGTGGCCGGCGGAGCAGTGGCCGAAGTGAAAACGTACGAGGTGCGCACCTACGGGTGCCAGATGAACGTCCATGACTCCGAGCGGCTCTCGGGCCTGCTGGAGGAGGCGGGCTACGTACGGGCCCCCGAGGACGCCGGCGAGGGCGAGGCCGACGTCGTCGTCTTCAACACCTGCGCGGTGCGGGAGAACGCCGACAACCGGCTGTACGGCAACCTCGGCCGGCTGGCCCCGATGAAGGCCCGGCGCCCCGGGATGCAGATCGCGGTCGGCGGCTGCCTGGCCCAGAAGGACCGCGACACCATCGTCAAGAAGGCGCCCTGGGTGGACGTCGTCTTCGGTACGCACAACATCGGCAAGCTGCCCGTCCTCCTGGAGCGCGCCCGCGTCCAGGAGGAGGCCCAGGTCGAGATCGCCGAGGCGCTGGAGGCGTTCCCCTCCACGCTGCCGACCCGCCGCGAGAGCGCCTACGCCGCCTGGGTCTCGATCTCCGTGGGCTGCAACAACACCTGCACCTTCTGCATCGTCCCGGCGCTGCGCGGCAAGGAGAAGGACCGCCGGCCCGGCGACATCCTCGCCGAGGTCGAGGCGCTGGTGGCCGAGGGCGTCTCCGAGATCACCCTGCTCGGCCAGAACGTCAACGCCTACGGCTCGGACATCGGCGACCGCGAGGCGTTCAGCAAGCTGCTGCGGGCCTGCGGGACGATCGAGGGCCTGGAGCGGGTCCGCTTCACCTCACCGCACCCGCGCGACTTCACCGACGACGTGATCGCCGCGATGGCCGAGACGCCGAACGTGATGCCGCAGCTCCACATGCCGCTCCAGTCCGGCTCGGACACCGTCCTGAAGGCGATGCGCCGCTCGTACCGCCAGGAGCGCTACCTCGGCATCATCGAGAAGGTCCGGGCCGCCATCCCGCACGCGGCGATCACCACCGACATCATCGTCGGCTTCCCCGGGGAGACCGAGGAGGACTTCGAGCAGACCCTGCACGTGGTCCGCGAGGCGCGGTTCGCCCAGGCGTTCACCTTCCAGTACTCCAAGCGGCCCGGCACCCCCGCCGCCGAGATGGCCGGGCAGATCCCCAAGGAGGTCGTGCAGGCCCGCTACGAGCGCCTGGTCGCCCTCCAGGAGGAGATCTCCTGGGCGGAGAACAAGAAGCAGGTCGGCCGCACCCTGGAGCTGATGGTCGCCGAGGGCGAGGGCCGCAAGGACGGCGCCACCCACCGCCTCTCGGGCCGCGCCCCCGACAACCGCCTGGTGCACTTCACCCGCCCCGACGAGCCGGTGCGCCCCGGCGACGTGGTCACCGTCGAGGTCACCTACGCCGCCCCGCACCACCTCCTGGCCGAGGGCCCGGTCCTGGGGGTGCGCCGCACCCGCGCGGGCGACGCCTGGGAGAAGCGCACCGCCGCGGCGGCCGCCAAGCCGGCCGGGGTGATGCTCGGCCTGCCGAAGATCGGCGCCCCCGAGCCGCTGCCGGCCGCCTCCGCGGGCTGCGGCTGCGACTGACCTCCGGCCCGGTCCGGCGGCCCGTGCCCCGGGGCGCCGGACCGGGCGTTACGCTGCGTGGCATGCTCGTAGCCGCCGCCCTCTGCCCCTGCCCGCCGCTGCTCGTCCCCGAGGTCGCCGCGGGCGCCGCACCGGAGCTGGAGCCGGTGCGGGCCGCCTGCGTGGACGCCGTCGGGGTGCTCGCCGCGGCCCGCCCCGACCGGCTGATCGTCCTGGGCCCGGACCGCGCCGAGGCCGACGCGGCCCGCTACCCGCAGGGCGCTCCGGGAACGTTCCGCCGCTTCGGCGTCGCGCTCGACGTGACACTGGGCCCGGCCGGGCCCGCGCCGGAGGACCGGCCCACCGGGCCGGGGGTGCCGGCCTCCCTGGCCGTGGGCGCCTGGCTGCTGTCCCGTACGGAGTGGTCCGGCGCGCCCGTGGAGGGCGTGGCGGTGGCCGAGCGGCTGCCCCGGGACCGCTGCCTGCCGCTGGGCCGGGAACTGGCCGGGGCCGCGCCCCGGGTGGCGCTGCTGGTCATGGGCGACGGCAGCGCCCGCCGCTCGGTCAAGGCGCCGGGCTACTTCGACGAACGGGCCGAGGCGTTCGACGCGGCCGCGTTCGGCGCCCTGGGCGCCGCCGACACCGCCGCCCTGGCCGCCCTGGACGAGGAACTGGCCGCCGCCCTGCTGGTCTCCGGCCGCGCCTCCTGGCAGGTCCTGGCGGGCGCCGCCGAGGACGCCGGCCTGCGCGGCCGCCTGCTCCGCGAGGAGGCCCCCTACGGGGTGGGGTACGCGGTGGCGGCCTGGTCCTAGGCCCTGGGCGGCCGCCGGTACGCCCGTAGGCCGCTGCGGGCCGTCGCCGCCGGGACGGCGGGTTGACGGCGTACGCCCGTACGCCCAGATATGCCGCACTGCCCGTACGCCCCCCCCGCCCGTCCGCGCCGGCGACGCCCACGGGGCGGGCGCCCGGCTATTTCCGCGCGCCCTCGCCGGCCTCCCGGTCCGCCACGTCCCCGGCCGTCTGCTGCCGGGGGATCCCGGTGGCGTCCGCGTCGGCCGCTCCGGCGGCCTCGGTGGCCGCAGCGGCCTCGGCGGGCTGGGTGGCCTCGGACTCCGCCGCCGCACCGCCGCCCTCCGGCCGTTCGCCGGCCGCCGGGGACGCCTCTGCCGCCGCCTCCGTCCCGTCCTCCGCCGCGGACTCCCCGGCCCCCGGCGCCGCCTCCTGGGACGGCTCCCCGGCCGCCACCGCCCCGGCCGCCTCCGTCACCGCGTCCTCCGCCACCTCGACGACCTCCGCCTCATCCTTGCGCCGGCGGAACCGCGAAAACACGCCCATAACTGCTCCTACGCTCCTCATTGGGGTGAAATCCCTCACCTCCCGGAGCGTCCCCTTGCGCCGCCCGACGGGCCCCGGCAGCGCACCGGCGTTCGGGATCTCGCAACAGGCAACGACGCCGTGCGCGCCCCGTCACGTAGCTCGTTCGGGAGCGTCCCGCCAGGTTTGCGAGACTGGCGGGGTGAACACCGTCGCCCCCGCTCCGCGGGTCATCGCCGTCGTCGGCCCCACCGCGGCCGGAAAGTCCGACCTGGGCGTCGCGCTCGCCCGCCACCTGGGCGGCGAGGTCATCAACGCCGACTCCATGCAGCTCTACCGCGGTATGGACATCGGCACCGCGAAGCTGACCCCGGAGGAGCGGCAGGGCGTCCCGCACCACCTCCTGGACATCTGGGACGTCACCCGCGCCGCCAACGTCGCCGAGTACCAGCGGCTGGCCCGCGCCGAGATCGACCGGCTGCTCGCCGAGGGCCGCACCCCGGTGCTGGTCGGCGGCTCCGGGCTCTACGTCCGCGGCGCCCTCGACGCCCTGGAGTTCCCCGGCACCGACCCCGCCGTCCGCGCCCGCCTGGAGGCCGAGCTGGCCGAGGCCGGCAGCGGCGCGCTGCACGCCCGGCTCGCCGCCGCCGACCCGGAGGCCGCGCGCGCCATCCTGCCCAGCAACGGCCGCCGGATCGTGCGCGCCCTGGAGGTCATCGAGCTCACCGGCCGCCCGTTCACCGCCAACCTCCCCGGCCACGAGGCGGTCTACGACACCCTCCAGATCGGCGTGGACGTCGAGCGGCCCGAGCTGGACGAGCGGATCGCCCTGCGGGTGGACCGGATGTGGGAGGCGGGCCTGGTCGACGAGGTGCGCCGGCTGGAGGCCGCGGGCCTGCGCGAGGGCCGTACGGCGTCCCGGGCGCTGGGCTACCAGCAGGTCCTCGGACACCTCGCGGGGGAGTGCACCGAACAGGAGGCGCGCGACGAGACGGTGCGCGCCACCAAGCGCTTCGCGCGCCGCCAGGACTCGTGGTTCCGCCGCGACCCCCGGGTCCACTGGCTCAGCGGCGCCGCCGACCGCCGGGCCGATCTCCCCGCCCTGGCACTGGCGTTGCTCGAACGACCGGTCACAGCCTGATCACGTCATGGCATCGGGACGCCCCGGCCGTCATCCGGGCCGCTGAGGGCGTGTCATCATCGACCTTCGTTCGAGGCGTGCGATCTGGCAGTGGGGAGGGCGCGTGGCAATGGAGGCCGGCCCTCGCAACAGAGCCCAGCAACCGGACCATGACGGCCCCGGGGCGGCGCCCCCGGCCCCGGCGGAACCGGCGGCGCACGCACCCCGCCACGAGCCCCACGACCGCGCCCACGCCCCCGGCGACGCCGACGGCATCCCCGACGGCCACCCGGCCACCCTGGACGCCTCCGACAGCCCCGAAGCGGAAGCCGGCCCGGCCCCCGAGGGCGGCGAGTCCTTCCGCGACCTGCGCCCGCCCCGGCGGCTGCGGCTGTGGCAGCTCGCCCCGATCGTGGCGCTGGCCGCGCTCGGCTCGCTGATGTTCGCCTTCCCGCTGGCCTTCGAGTTCGGCGGGGACGGCGGCGCGGTGATCGCCATGCTCGGCCTGCTGCTGTGCTGCTGCGCGGCCGGCGGCGGCGTGATGGCGGCCCGCCGGGTCGGCCACACCTGGCCCGGCCTCCCGGTCCGCGGCTCCGGCCGCCGCGCCAGCTGGCGGGTGGTGCTCCTGTACGCGGGCGTGGTCGCGGTCCTCGCCGCGCTGGCCATCTGGCGGGTGGCCCGGCTCCGCTGAGCGCGCCGCCCCGGTCGTCGCCGCCCGCGCCGCCCCGCCCGGCCGCCGCGCCGTCCGCCCCGTACGATTCAGGGGTGACCAGCACGCAGCGCACCGCCTTCCTCAAGGGCCACGGCACCGAGAACGACTTCGTGATCGTTCCGGACCCGGACGGCCGGCTCGACCTGTCCCCGGCCGCCGTCGCCCGGATCTGCGACCGGCGGGCCGGCGTGGGCGGCGACGGCCTGCTGCGCGCCGTCCGCTCCGCCGCGCACCCCGAGGCGCGGGCGATGGCCGCCGAGGCCGAGTGGTTCATGGACTACCGCAACGGCGACGGCTCGATCGCCGAGATGTGCGGCAACGGCGTCCGGGTCTTCGCCCGCTACCTCCTCCACGCCGGGCTGGCCGAGGCCGGCGACCTGGCGATCGCCACCCGCGCCGGGGTCCGCCGGGTCCACCTCGCCAAGACCGGCGAGGTCACCGTCTCCATGGGCCGCGCCGCGCTCCCCGAGGAGGGCGTGGTGGTCGAGGTCGGCGGCCGCAGCTGGCCGGCCCGCAACGTCAACATGGGCAATCCGCACGCCGTCGCGTTCGTGGCCGATCTCGCGCACGCCGGCGAGCTGCGCGAGCCCCCGCCGTTCCACCCCGCGGGCGTCTATCCGGACGGCGTCAACGTCGAGTTCGTCGTGGACCGCGGCCCGCGCCACGTGGCGATGCGGGTGCACGAGCGCGGCTCCGGCGAGACCCGCTCCTGCGGTACGGGCGCCTGCGCGGTCGCCGTGGCCGCCGCCCGCCGCGACGGCCTGGACCCGGCCGCGACCGGCGCCCCGGTGTCGTACACCGTCGACGTGCTCGGCGGCAGCCTGGTCATCACCGAGCTGCCGGACGGCACCGTCGAGATGACCGGCCCGGCCGAGATCGTCGCCGAGGGCGCCTTCGACCCGGAGTGGCTGGCGGGCGCGCTCGCCGGCTGACGGGCGCCGGGGCACGCTTCCCCGCACAGGGGAAGCGGTTTCGGCGAGGAGAAACGGTTCCGGCCAGAAAATTCCCTCCAATGGGTGATCCGGTTCACGGTGAGCGAGAGGTGAACAGCGCTGCGTGATGGGCTCGGTAGCATCAAGCACCGGCCGGGGCGCCGTACCTGACGGCCCCCCACCGCCGGTCGACGCCGCCGGAGGTGCCCATGAGCGCAGAGGCCACGAACCCTGGAAACCCCGAAGCAGCCGGCCGCAGACGCGGCACCCGGCCCGCGCTCCGCGGCCTGCGCCGCATCGGCCGCGCCGCCCTCCTCGGCCCGGCCCCCCGCGACGGCCTCCCCGACGCGCTGGAGCACGTCGCCAAGGTGCACCGCCACCACCACCCCGACGCCGATCTGGACATCCTCAGCAAGGCGTACGCGCTCGCCGAGTCCTCGCACCGCGGCCAGACCCGCAAGAGCGGCGAGCCGTACATCACCCACCCGCTCGCGGTCACCCTGATCCTGGCCGAACTGGGCGCCGAGACCACGACGTTGACCGCCTCCCTGCTCCACGACACCGTCGAGGACACGGAGGTGACGCTCGATCAGGTGGGCGCGGAGTTCGGTGAGGAGGTCCGCTACCTCGTCGACGGCGTCACCAAACTCGCCAAGGTCGACTACGGCGCCGCCGCCGAGCCGGAGACCTTCCGCAAGATGCTCGTCGCCACCGGCAACGACGTCCGGGTGATGTCCATCAAACTCGCCGACCGGCTGCACAACATGCGCACCCTCGGCGTCATGCGCCCGGAGAAGCAGGCCCGGATCGCCGGCGTCACCCGCGACGTGCTCATCCCGCTCGCCGAACGCCTCGGCGTCCAGGCGCTCAAGACCGAGCTGGAGGACCTGGTCTTCGCGGTGCTGCACCCCGAGGAGTACGCCGCCACCCGCCGCCTGGTCGCCTCCTACGCCGGCCGCCCCGACCCGCTCGCCGCGATCGCCCGCCGGGCCCGCGCCGTACTGGCCGACGCCGGTATCGACGCCCAGGTCCTCGTCCGGCCGCGGCACTTCGTCTCCGTCCACCGGGTCCTGCTGGCCCGCGGCCGGGTGACCGGCGCGGACCTCGGGCGGCTGCTGGTGCTGGTCACCGAGGACGCCGACTGCTACGCCGTCCTGGGGGAGCTGCACACCTGCTTCACCCCGGTGGTCTCGGAGTTCAAGGACTTCATCGCGGCCCCGAAGTTCAACCTCTACCAGTCGCTGCACACCGCCGTCACCGGCGGCACCGGCGACGTCGCCGAGACCCTGATCCGCACCCACCGGATGCACCGGGTCGCCGAGGCCGGGGTGATCGCCCTGGGGAACCCGTACGCGCCCCCGGACGGCGCCGAGGCCCCCGACGGCGAACGGGCCGACCCCACCCGCCCCGGCTGGCTCGACCGCCTCCTGGAGTGGCAGCGCACCACCCCGGACCCGGACACCTTCTGGACCTCGCTCCGCGACGACCTCGCCCAGGACCGCGAGATCACCGTCTTCTGCGCCGACGCGGCCCCGGACGGCCCCGGCGGCACGGTCGGGCTGCCGGCCGGCGCCAGCTGTGTGGACGCCGCCTACGCCCGGCACGGCGAGGCCGCGCACTGCTGCATCGGCGCCCGGATCAACGGCCGGCTCGCCGCGCTCGGCACCGTCCTGCACGACGGCGACCGCCTGCACCTGCTGATGGCCCCGGACGCCGCCGGGCCCTCCCCGGAGTGGCTGGAGCACGCCCGTACGCCCGCCGCCCGGCTCGCCATCTCCCGCTGGCTGGCCCGCCCCCGGGACGGCGCGGAGCCGCCCGCCGCGGCCGCCGGCCGGCCCGGGGAGCAGCGCCGGGCGCCCGCGCACCGCCCGGCCGGCCCGGACCGCGGCCCGGCCGCCGCGCCCCTGGTGGTCGCGGACCTGCCCGGCGCCACGGTGCGGCTGGCCGGCTGCTGCACCCCGGTGCCGCCGGACACCGTCACCGGCTTCCCGGTGCGCGGCGGCACGGTCACCGTCCACCGGGCGCTGTGTCCCGCGGTGGCCCGGATGGCGGCGATGGGCCGGCAGCCGGTCGGGGTCCGCTGGCGGGGCGCCGGCACCGGCGGCCACGGCTGCCGGGTGACGCTGCTCGCCGAGGCGTTCAGCCGCCCGCACCTGCTGCCCGACCTCACCGAGGCGATCGCCGCCCAGGGCGCCGCCGTGGTCTCCGCCGCCGTGGAGCCCCCGCACGAGCAGCTGGTCCGCCACACCTACACGCTCCACCTGCCCGACGCGGACGGCCTGCCGTCCCTGATGCGGGCGATGCGCCAGGTGCCCGGCGTCTTCGACGTGGTCCGGGCGGCCGCCGCGGTCCGCTCGTAGGGCCCCGCGCCCGCCCGGAGACACATCGGGCGGGCGGCCGCAAGCCGGACGGCCCGGGCGCCGCCCGTTCGGGTGCCGTCCTGCCGTGCCGTCCACGGGGGAGCGGGCCGCGCTGATAGCGGTAGCCCATGTCCCTTCCCCCGCGCCCCCGGTCCGGCGAGCCCGCCGGGCCCGCCTCCGACAGCACCGCCCCCGACCGCACCGCCGACGCCCGCCCCGCGCCGGGCCGGGACCGCCGCCGCGCCCGCCGCGGCCGGGCCCCCCGCCGGGCCGCCGCCCTCGGCCTCGCGGCCGCCGCCACGCTCGCCGCGGCCGCCCCGCAGCCCGCCGAGCCCCAGGGCCTCGGCGACCGCCTCTTCCCGGCCCTCGGCAACCCCGGCTACGACGTCACCTCGTACGACATCTCGCTGGACTACTCGGGCCGCAACGACCGGCCGCTGGACGCGGTCACCGTGATCAACGCCCGGGCCACCGCCAACCTCGACACCCTCAACCTCGACTTCGCGGACGGCGCGGTGCGCTCCGTCATGATCGACGGCCTGCCCGCCCGGCACGAGCAGGCCGGCGAGGACCTGGTGCTCACCCCGGCCGTGCACATCTTCCCCGGCCAGGACGTGCGGATCACCGTCCGGCACACCAGCGACCCCCACGGCCGCGGCAACGGCGGCTGGATCCGTACGACCGACGGGCTGGCGATGGCCAACCAGGCCGACGCCGCGCACCGGGTCTTCCCGTGCAACGACCACCCCTCCGACAAGGCGTACTTCACCTTCCGCGTCACCGTGCCCCAGGGGCTGACGGCGGTCGCCAACGGGCTGCCGGCCGGCCAGTCCACCCGGGGGCCGCGCCGCACCTGGACGTACCGCACCGCGCACCCCATGGCCACCGAGCTGGCGCAGGTCTCCATCGGGCGGTCCAGTGTGCTGTCCCGGCGCGGCCCGCACGGCCTGCCGGTCCGCGACGTCGTCCCGGCCGCCGCCCGCCCGGCGCTGGCCCGCTGGCTCGCCCGGACCCCGGACCAGGTGGCCTGGATGGAGCGCCGGGTCGGACCGTTCCCGTTCGAGAACTACGGGGTGCTGATCGCGGACGCCAGCACCGGCTTCGAGCTGGAGACCCAGACCCTCTCGCTCTTCGAGAAGCGCCTGTTCACCACCGCCCAGCTGCCCAGCTGGTACGTCGAGTCGGTGATGGTGCACGAACTGGCCCACCAGTGGTTCGGCGACAGCGTCAGCCCCCGCCGGTGGTCCGACGTCTGGCTGAACGAGGCCCACGCCACCTGGTACGAGGCCCTGTACGCCCAGGAGAAGGGCGACCAGCGCGCCTCCCTGGAGGCCCGGATGCGCCGCGCGTACGAGATGTCGGACGGCTGGCGCGCGGAGGGCGGCCCGCCGGCCCTGCCCAAGGCCCCCGACCAGGGCCGCAAGATCGGCATCTTCCGGCCGGTGATCTACGACGGCAGCGCGCTGGTGCTGTACGCGCTGCGCCACAAGATGGGCGCGGCAGGCTTCGACCGCCTGGAGCGCGAATGGGTCGCCAAGCACCGCGACGGGGTCGCCGGCACCGCCGACTTCATCACCCTGGCCTCCCACATCTACGGCCACAACCTCTCCGGCTTCTTCTGGGAGTGGCTCTACGGGACGAAGACCCCGCCGATGCCCGGCCACCCGCAGTGGAAGCCCCAGGCGGCCGGGAAGGCCCCGGCGGCCGGCCGGACGCCGCGGAACCGGACGGTGCGCCCGGCGGCCACCCCCGGTGGACCGCGGCTGCACCGCGGGTGACCGCCATCAAGGACGCCTCGCCGCCGAAACACCGGAAACCCGCGTGACGTCCGTCTCCCGGCCGTGCGACCATCAACGGGCCGACAGCGGCGGCCGGCGACCGGCCGGACGGCCCGGGAATCTCCGGGACGGCCCGGACGTTGACCACAGCGAACGGCAACAGCCACCAGTCCCGGAGGGGCCGACGGTCCCGGGGGCTCCCAACGACACAAAGGATCAAATGACCTCCTCTTCTTCCCTTCCGCAGGACCGGCAGCGCCTCGCCGAGAGCCTTCGGGCCGACGCCCTGATGGAAGAGGACGTCGCCTGGAGCCACGAGATCGACGGGGAGCGCGACGGCGACCAGTACGACCGCTCCGACCGCGCGGCACTGCGCCGCGTCGCCGGGCTCTCCACCGAGCTCGAGGACGTCACCGAGGTCGAGTACCGCCAGCTGCGCCTGGAGCGCGTGGTGCTGGTCGGCGTCTGGACGTCCGGGACGGTGCAGGACGCCGAGAACTCCCTCGCCGAGCTCGCCGCGCTGGCCGAGACCGCGGGCGCGCTGGTGCTCGACGGCGTCATCCAGCGCCGCGAGAAGCCCGACCCGGCCACCTACATCGGCTCCGGCAAGGCCCTGGAGCTGCGCGACATCGTGCTCGAATCCGGGGCCGACACCGTCGTCTGCGACGGTGAGCTCTCCCCGGGCCAGCTGATCCACCTCGAGGACGTCGTCAAGGTCAAGGTGGTCGACCGCACCGCCCTGATCCTCGACATCTTCGCCCAGCACGCCAAGTCCCGGGAGGGCAAGGCGCAGGTCTCGCTGGCGCAGATGCAGTACATGCTGCCCAGGCTGCGCGGCTGGGGCCAGTCGCTGTCCCGGCAGATGGGCGGCGGCGGCTCCGGGTCGGCGGGCGGCGGTATGGCCACCCGCGGTCCCGGTGAGACCAAGATCGAGACGGACCGGCGGCGGATCCGCGAGAAGATGGCGAAGATGCGCCGGGAGATCGCGGAGATGAAGACCGGCCGGGACGTCAAGCGCCAGGAGCGCCGGCGCAACAAGATCCCCTCGGTCGCCATCGCCGGCTACACCAACGCCGGCAAGTCCTCCCTGCTCAACCGCCTCACCGGCGCCGGTGTCCTGGTGGAGAACGCCCTGTTCGCCACCCTGGACCCGACCGTCCGGCGGGCCGAGACCCCCAGCGGGCGGCTGTACACCCTGGCCGACACCGTCGGCTTCGTCCGCCACCTGCCGCACCACCTCGTCGAGGCGTTCCGCTCCACGATGGAGGAGGTCGCCGACGCCGACCTCATCCTCCACGTGGTCGACGGCTCGCACCCGGTGCCGGAGGAGCAGCTGGCGGCGGTCCGCGAGGTGATCCGCGACGTCGGCGCCACGGACGTCCCCGAGATCGTGGTCGTCAACAAGGCCGACGCCGCCGACCCGCTGACCCTCCAGCGCCTGCTCCGCCAGGAGAAGCGCGCTCTGGTGGTCTCCGCCCGCACCGGCGAGGGCATCGCCGAGCTGCGCGAGCTGCTGGACGCGGAACTCCCGCGTCCGCGGGTCGAGATCGAGGTCCTGGTGCCCTACACCCAGGGCGCCCTGGTCTCCCGGGCGCACGCCGAGGGCGAGGTGCTCTCCGAGGAGCACACCGCCGAGGGCACGGTCCTCAAGGCCCGGGTCCATGAGGAACTGGCCGCGGAGTTCCGGCCGTTCGTCCCGGCCGCCTGACGGACCGGCACAGCGCAATAAAGCGAGGGCCCGCCCCGGAATCCCCGGGGCGGGCCCTCGCCGCTGTCACGGGCGGTGCGGCGGCGGCACCGGCCGCCACCGCTCAGCGCCTCACTGCTGGCTGGCCCACTTCTTGCTCATCGCGTCGAAGATCGACTTGGCCTCGGCGCCCAGGTGCGGGCCCGCCGACCAGCGGGCCGGACGCGGCCCCATCGACATGTTGGAGATCAGCACCGGCTTGCCGTCGGCGCCCTTCATGAACCACGGACCGCCGGACGACCCACCGGTCATGGTGCAGCCGATCCGGTACATGGTCGGCTTCTTGGCGTCCATCGTCAGCCGGGTCGGCCGGTCGGTGCACGACTGCTGCACCGCGCCGTCGAACGGCGGCTCGGCCGGGTAGCCCTGCGCCGTCAGGCTCGAAATCTTCGACATCGCCGGGGCGTTGAAGTCGACCGCGTAGGCGCCGCCGGCCATCTCCTCCAGCGACTTGCCGCCGGTGCTCTCCTCGGGCTTGACGTGCATCAGCGCGAAGTCGTACGGCGCCATCGGCACGCCCGGGACGGCGCCGCCGTCGGCGATCCACTCCTTGGAGGTGGCCATGTCGTCCGCCCACCACTTGCCCGCCGGGACGCGGTCCTCGAACGGCGTGGTCTTCATCTGGGTGGCCGGCGCGCCGGTCCGGTTGAAGTTCGGGACGAACATCATGTTGCGGTACCAGCCGCCGTTCTTGCCGGCGTGCACGCAGTGCGCCGCGGTCCACACGAGGTTGGACTTGCCCGGGTGCGCCGGGTCCTTGACGACGGTGGCGGAGCAGCGGGACTCGCCCTGCGGGGTGCTGAAGAGCAGCAGGCCCACGCCCGGCGCGGTGGCGGTGTAGGGCGTCTTCACCGGCTGCGCGGCGACGGCGGCCGGCTCCGGGTCGGTCTTGCCCTGGTCCTCGGTGATGTCCGAGGGCTTGCTCGGGTCCTTGGGCGGCTTGACCTTGTCGATCTTGTCAGGGTTCCAGAAGTTCTTGATGATCGGGTTGATGAACTCCCCGGCCTCCCGGAGCCACTTGTCCTTGTCCCAGTTCTTCCACTCGCCGTTCTTCCACTTGTCCAGGTCGACGCCGTGCTGCTTGAGCTTCTCCTGGAGGTCCTGGGGGATCTTGATGGCACCCCCGCCCGTGGAGTCCTGGGCCGACGCGGTCGGCTTGGCGTCCGCGTTGTCGCCCGACGGCCCGCAGCCGGTGGCGGTCAGCGCCACCACGGCCGTCAGTGCCGCGGTGGCCAGGACTGGCCGGCGTATTGATCGCATGGGTGCTTCTCCCCCTGTGTCAAACGGTGAGCCGCGTACGGCTCATGAGCTGTGCCCCCGGACGGCGCTTGTCATGAACCGCAAGATCCGGGTGCGGCCCCCCACTATGCCGGTGCCCGGAGGGACGGTGGTAGCCGGGGCCATGGTTCCCGCCGCCAAGGATCTTGCCGCCGGCCGTGTTCCCGCGCCCGTGCCGTCGTTGGTACGTACGGGGGACGGCCGGGCTGCCCGCCGGGCCCGCCCGGTATCCAGCAGTTCACCAGCAGGAGGACACAACCGCCGTGGCGTTGACCGAATCCGTGCCGGCGGCCGCACCGCCGGCCCACGAGGGGATCCTGCGCCGCCAGGCCCTGCGTGAGTCCGCCGCCCGCACCTACGCGCGCTCGCTGCCGATCGTGCCGGTGCGCGCCCGCGGGCTGACGATCGAGGGCGCCGACGGCCGGCGCTACCTCGACTGCCTCTCCGGCGCCGGCACCCTCGCGCTCGGCCACAACCACCCCGTCGTCCTGGAGGCCATCCGCACCGTCCTCGACTCCGGCGCGCCGCTGCACATCCTCGACCTGGCCACGCCGGTCAAGGACGCGTTCACCACCGAGCTGTTCGCCACCCTGCCCCAAGAGTTGGCCGAAAACGGACGGATCCAGTTCTGCGGGCCGGCCGGCACCGACGCCGTCGAGGCGGCCTTCACCCTCGTCCGCACCGCCACCGGCCGGGACGGTCTGGCCGCCTTCTCCGGCGCCTACCACGGCATGACCGCCGACGCGCTGGCCGCCTCCGGGGGCGCCCGCCACCCCGGCGTGACCCGGCTGCCCTACCCGTACGCCTACCGCTGCCCCTTCGGCACCGGCGGCGAGCAGGGCGCCGAGCTGTCCGCCCGCTGGACCGAGCGCCTCCTGGACGACCCCAAGGGCGGCGTCCCCCGGCCCGCCGGCATGATCCTCGAACCGGTCCAGGGCGAGGGCGGCGTGATCCCCGCCCCGGACACCTGGCTGCGCCGCATGCGGGAGATCACCGCCGCCCGGGGCATCCCGCTCATCGTCGACGAGGTGCAGACCGGCGTCGGCCGCACCGGCACCTTCTGGGCCGTCGAACGCAGCGGCATCGTCCCCGACGTGCTGGTGCTCTCCAAGGCGATCGGCGGCAGCCTCCCGCTCGCCGTCATCGTCTACCGCGCCGAACTCGACGCCTGGCGGCCCGGCGCGCACGCCGGCACCTTCCGCGGCAACCAACTCGCCATGGCCGCCGGCACCGCCACCCTCGCCTACGTCCGCCGCAACGGCCTGGCCGCGCACGCCGCGCGGCTCGGCGCCGCCATGCTCGCCCGGCTCCGCGAACTGGCCGCCGCCCACGACTGCGTCGGCGATGTGCGCGGCCGCGGGCTGATGCTCGGCGCCGAGATCGTCGACCGGGACGCCGCCCCGGACGCGCTCGGCGCCCGCCCCGCCGACCCGGCGCTGGCCACCGCCATCCAGCAGGCGTGCCTGGACCGCGGCCTGATCGTCGAACTCGGCGGCCGGCACTCCGCCGTCGTCCGGCTGCTGCCGCCCCTGACCCTCACCGACGAACAGGCGGACGCGGTCCTCGACCGCCTCGCCGACGCCATCGCGGCGGCCGTCCGCACCACCCCCGGCCCCCAGGGGCCGGCCCCCACCACCATGCGAGGCACCCCCTCATGACCGAACGCCCCGCCCCCGACGGGACCCAGGCCGCCGAGCGGCCCGCCGCCCACGCCCAGGGCGCCGGCCTGATCGAGCCGACCGTCCCCCGCCAGCAGCGCCGCCCCGGCGACGACACCTGCCACCAGCAGCCCGCCGCCGGCCACGGGGCCCCGGGCCCGTACGACTCCGGTCCGTACGACCCCGGCCCGTGCGAGCCCGTGCGGCACCCCGACGCCGACCCCCTCGACCACCCCGACCCGGCCGCCGCCGCCGACGCCGCGGGCATCGAGAACCTCCTCCGCTGCTGGCTGCGCGAGCAGGGCACGCCCCGCCCGGCCGGCGGCCGGCTGCGCCTGGCCCTGCACGCCAGCGCCACCGCCCTGCACATCCCCGTCCGCTACTGGTCCCCCACCGGCTGGCACCGCCTGGGCGCCCCCACCCTCGACGGCACCCCGCCCGGCTCCGCCCCGCTGGACGCCGTCACCCTCGCCGCGCTGCTGCGCCGCGAGGCCGCCCACGGCGGCGACCGGCGGGCCTCGGACGGCGGCGAGCACCGCGTCGCCGACGGCGACGAGCCGACCGCCGACGCCCCGCAGGCCCCGGACGGCGACGGCGCCGAACTCATCGGCCGGGTCGCCAACTCCGTCCGCACCACGGCGCTGTTCATCGCCGACCGGCGGGCCCACCCGGACGCGGACACCGGCTTCCGCTTCCTCGACGCCGAGCAGTCGCTCCTCCTGGGCCACCCGCTGCACCCCACGCCCAAGAGCCGCGAGGGCCTCACCGACGCCGAGACCCGCGCCTATTCGCCCGAGCTGCGCGGCGGTTTCCCGCTCCACTGGGCGGCCGTCCACCCCTCCGTCCTGGCCACCGACTCCGCCTGGACCGAGCGCGGCCGGACCGTCCCGGCCGCCCGGCTCGCCGCCCGGCTCGCCGGCGACGGCCTCGCGCTCCCCGAGGGCACGGTCCCGCTGCCGCTCCACCCCTGGCAGGCCCGCGACCTCGCCGCCCGCCCGGAGACCGCCGCACTGCGCGACGCCGGACTGCTGCACGACCTCGGCCCGCACGGCCCGCTGTGGTACCCCACCTCCTCCGTCCGCACCGTCTGCCGCCCCGGGGCGCCCGCGATGCTCAAGCTCTCGCTGGGCCTGCGGATCACCAACTCCCGCCGGGAGAACCTCCGCAAGGAACTCGTCCGGGGCGTGGAGGTCCACCGGCTGCTGCGCACCGGCCTGGGCGCCGAGTGGCGGGCCGCCTTCCCCGGCACGCCCGGCTTCGACATCGTCCGCGACCCCGCCTACCTCGCCGTCGACAGCCCGGACGGCACCCCCGTCCAGGGCCTGGACGCCGTCCTCCGGCACCAGCCCTTCGCCCCCGGCGACGACGCCGTCTGCATCGCCGGGCTCACCGCCCCGCGCCCCTGGCCCGGCCTCGGCGTGATGCGCTCCCGGCTGGAGAGCGTGGTCGGCGCGCTCAGCGCCCGCACCGGGCGGCCGGCCGGCGCGGTCGCCACGGAGTGGTTCCTGCGCTACCTCGAAGCGGTCGTCCGGCCCGTCCTCTGGCTCGACGGGACGGCCGGCGTCGCCCTGGAGGCCCACCAGCAGAACACCCTCGTCCTGCTGGACGCCGGCGGCTGGCCGGCCGGCGGCCGCTACCGCGACAACCAGGGCTACTACTTCCGCGCCTCCCGCCGCGCCGAGCTGGAGCGGCGGCTGCCCGGCATCGGCGCCGCCAGCGACACCTTCGTCGCCGACGACGTCACCGACGAGCGGTTCGCGTACTACCTCGGCATCAACAACGTCTTCGGGCTGATCGGGGCGTTCGGCGCGGCCCGGCTCGTCCGCGAGGAGATCCTGCTCGCCGCCTTCCGCCGCTTCCTCGCCGACGCCGCGACGGCCCCGCCCGCCCACCGCTCGACCCTCCCGGAGCGGCTGCTGACCTCCCCCACCCTGCGCTGCAAGGCCAACCTCGCCACCCGGCTGCACGGCCTGGACGAACTCGTCGGCCCGGTCGACACCCAGTCCGTCTACGTCACGCTGCCCAACCCGCTCGTGACCTAGGCCGGGTCGCGGGTCACGCCGTCCCAGCGATCCCCGTCCCCTACAGGAGAGCGTCACGTGCCACCGACCGATGCCGGCCCCACCCCCGCGCCGGACGCCGCCCTCGGACCGCTGCCCGCGCCCCACCCGGGCGCGGCGCCGCCCGCCGCCCCCACCCCGGCGGCGGGCCCGCTCCTGGACCACCTCGCCGGCTGGCCGCCGGCAGACACGCCCGCCGGGCCGTTCGCCCTCGTCCCCGTCGAGCTCGACCGCGATCTGGACCGGATCACCGCCTGGATGAACGATCCGGCCGTCGCCGCCTTCTGGGAGCTGGCCGGGCCGCCCGAGACCACCGCCGCCCACCTCCGCGCCCAGCTGGACGGCGACGGCCGCAGCGTCCCCTGCCTCGGCGTCCTGGACGGCGTCCCGATGAGCTACTGGGAGATCTACCGCGCCGACCTCGACCGGCTGGCCGGCTACTACCGCGCCCGGCCCCACGACACCGGCATCCACCTGCTCATCGGCGGCTCCGGCGACCGCGGCCGCGGCCTGGGCGCGATACTGCTGCGCGCCACCGCCGACCTCCTCCTGGACCGGCGCCCGCGCTGCGGACGCGTCCTGGCCGAACCGGACCTGCGCAACACCGCCTCCGTCGCGGCCTTCCTGAGCGCGGGCTTCCACTACGCCGAGGAGATCGACCTGCCGGAGAAACGCGCGGCGCTGATGGTCCGCGACCGCGCCCACCGCCACCTGCTCTGACCCCGGGGCCGTCCACCGACGGCCCCGTTGCCGTACGCCATCCATCCGGCCGGCCCGCTTGTCCCCCGCACGTGCCGGGCCGGTCCCGTACCGAGGAGTCCCACCTTGTCTCCTGCGCCCCGCCCGGCCACCCCGGCCGCGCACGCCGCCTGGCAGCACGCCGCCCGCCGGCTCTTCGCCAAGACCCTCGCGGAATTCGCCTACGAGGAGATCGTCCGCCCCGAACCGGACGGCACCGCTCCGGACGGCGCGCCCCGCTACCGCCTGCCCGTCACCGACCACCTCACCTATCGCTTCACCGCCCGCAGAGGCGCCTACGGGCACTGGCGCGTCGACCCCCACTCGATCACCCCCGACGCCGATCCCTTCCACTTCCTGGCCCACGCCCACGACACCGTCCTGGGCCTGTCGGGCGACACCACCGGCCACCTCATCCGCGAGCTGACCGCCACCCTCGCCGCCGACACGCACCTGGACGCCACCGCGCTCACCGCCGCCGAACTCGCCGACCTGGACTACGCCGCCCTGGAAGGCCACCAGACCGGCCACCCCTGGCTCGTCGCCAACAAGGGCCGGCTCGGCTTCTCCGCCGCCGACGCGGCGACCTGGGCCCCGGAGGCCCGCACCCCGCACCGGCTGCCCTGGCTCGCCGCCCACCACCGCATCGCGCACTACCGCGGCGTCCCCGCACTGGCCACCCCCGATCTCCTCTACGGCGAGGAACTGGACCCCGCCACCCGGCACGCCTTCGCCACCGCCCTCACCGCCGCCGGCCGCGACCCCGCCGACTACCTCTACCTCCCCGTCCACCCCTGGCAGTGGGACGAGACCATCGCCCCGCTCTTCGCCCCGCAGCTCGCCGACGGTTCCATCATCGCGCTGCCCACTGACAACGACCTCCGCCTGCCGCAGCAGTCGATCCGCACCTTCCTCAACCTCACCCGCCCCCGCGCGCGCACGGTGAAACTCCCGCTGTCGATCCTCAACACCCTGGTCTGGCGCGGTCTGCCCACCGAGCGGACCCTCGCCGCCCCCGCCGTCACCGCCTGGGTGCACGGCCTGCGCGACGGCGATACGTATCTGCGCGACGAGACCCGGGTGATCCTGCTCGGCGAGACCGCCTCCGTCACCGTCGAGCACCCCCTCTACGACCGGCTGCCCGGCGTCCCGTACCAGTACAAGGAGCTGCTCGGCTGCATCTGGCGCGAGCCGCTCACCGGCTACCTGGACCCGGGGGAGCGCGCCCGCACCCTGGCCTCGCTGCTCCAGACCGACCCGTCGGGCCGGGCGCTGACCGCGGAGCTGGTGCGCCGCTCCGGCCTGGCCCCGCGCGCCTGGCTGGCCCGGCTGTTCGCCGCGCTGCTGCCGCCCCTGCTGCACTTCCTCTACCAGTACGGCACGGTCTTCTCCCCGCACGGCGAGAACGCCATCGTCGTCTTCGACCAGGACGACGTGCCCACCCGCCTGGCCATGAAGGACTTCGTGGACGACGTCAACACCTGTGACCGGCCGCTGCCCGAGCACGCCGGTATGCCGGACGACGTCCGGGCGGTGCTGCTCACCGAACCGCCCGCGTTCCTCACCCAGTTCATCCACTCCGGCCTGTTCGTCGGCGTCTTCCGCTACCTCGCGCCGCTGTGCGAGGAGCAACTGGGCGTCCCCGAGCGGGAGTTCTGGTCACTCGTCCGGGCGGAGATCCTGCGCCACCACGAGCGCTTCCCGCACCTGAAGGAGCGCTACGAGACCTTCGACCTGCTCACCCCGGAGATCGAGCGGCTGTGCCTGAACCGCAACCGGCTGCACGTGGACGGTTACCGCGACCGCCGCGACCGCCCGCACGCCGCCGTTCACGGCACCGTCCCCAACCCCCTGCACGCCCCGTGACCGACCCGCGCTGTCAGTGGTCCCGCGTAGGCTTGCAGACGCTATGACGAAGCCCTCTCTCCCCGATCTGCTCCACGCCGCCGTCAGCGCCGTCGGCGGCACCGAGCGCCCCGGCCAGGTGGCCATGGCCGAGGCCGTCGCCGCGGCCGTGGACGACGCCGCCCACCTCCTGGTCCAGGCCGGCACCGGCACCGGAAAGTCCCTCGGCTATCTGGTGCCGGCGCTGGCCCACGGCGAGAGGGTGGTGGTCGCCACGGCCACCCTCGCCCTCCAGCGCCAGCTGGTCGAGCGCGATCTGCCGCGGACGGTCGAGGCGCTGCATCCGCTGCTGCGCCGCCGCCCCCAGTACGCGATGCTCAAGGGGCGGTCGAACTACCTCTGCCTGCACCGCCTCCACGAGGGCGCCCCGCAGGACGAGGAGGAGGGCCTGTTCGACGTCTTCGAGCAGGCGGAGCCGACCAGCAAGCTCGGCAAGGACCTGCTGCGGCTGCGGGACTGGGCGGACGAGACCGAGACCGGCGACCGCGACGACCTCACCCCCGGCGTCTCGGACCGCGCCTGGGGCCAGGTCTCGGTCTCGTCCCGGGAGTGCCTGGGCGCCTCGAAGTGCGCGTACGGCGCGGAGTGCTTCGCCGAGGCGGCCCGGGAGCGGGCCAAGCTCGCCGATGTGGTGATCACCAACCACGCGCTGCTGGCGATCGACGCCATCGAGGGC
Source organism: Streptomyces sp. NRRL F-4489 (assembly GCF_001509485.1). Taxonomy (GTDB): domain Bacteria; phylum Actinomycetota; class Actinomycetes; order Streptomycetales; family Streptomycetaceae; genus Streptomyces. The sequence goes on along the minus strand of NZ_LLZI01000035.1, from coordinate 67,899 downwards.
GCCCCGGTCGTGCCGCAGCACGAGGTGCTGATCATCGACGAGGCCCATGAGCTGGTCTCCCGGGTCACCGGTGTGGCCACCGGGGAGCTCACGCCGGGCCAGGTCAACCGCGCCGTCCGCCGCGCCGCCAAGCTGGTGGACGAGAAGACCGCCGATCAGCTCCAGACCGCCTCCGAGACCTTCGAGCGGCTGATGGAGGTGGCGCTGCCCGGCCGCCTGGAGGAGATCCCCGAGGAGCTGGGCTACTGCCTGATGGCGCTGCGGGACGCGGCCCGCCAGGTGATCGTCGCGCTCGGTTCCTCCCGGGACAGGTCCGTCCAGGACGAGGACGCCGTCCGCAAGCAGGCCCTGGCCGCGGTGGAGAACGTCCACGCCGTCGCCGAGCGGATCGCGAACGGCTCGGAGTACGACGTGGTGTGGTGCGAGCGCCACGAGCCCCGGGGCGGCGGGTTCCGCTTCAGCGGGGCGTCGCTGCGGGTCGCGCCGCTGTCGGTCTCCGGCCTGCTGCGCGAGAAGCTGTTCACCGACCGCTCGGTGGTGCTGACCTCCGCCACCCTCAAGCTCGGCGGGGACTTCAACGGCGTCGCGGCCTCGCTGGGCCTGGGCCCGGAGGGCGCCGGGGGCGAGGACGAGCCGGTCTGGAAGGGCCTGGACGTCGGTTCGCCGTTCAACTACGGCAAGCAGGGCATCCTCTACGTCGCCAAGCACCTCTCCCAGCCGGGCCGGGAGGGCAGCCGGGGCGACATGCTGGACGAGCTGGCGGAGCTGATCGAGGCGGCCGGCGGCCGGACGCTGGGGCTGTTCTCGTCCATGCGGGGCGCGCAGGCCGCGGCGGAGGCGATGCGGGGCCGGCTGGACATGCCGATCCTGCTCCAGGGCGAGGAGACGCTCGGCGAGCTGATCCGGAATTTCGCCGCGGACGCCCGGACCTGCCTGTTCGGCACGCTCTCGCTCTGGCAGGGCGTGGATGTGCCGGGTCCGAACTGCCAGCTGGTGGTGATGGACCGGGTGCCGTTCCCGCGCCCGGACGATCCGCTGATGAGCGCCCGGCAGAAGGCCGTGGAGGAGGCCGGCGGCAATGGCTTCATGGCGGTCGCCGCGACCCATGCCGCGCTGCTGATGGCGCAGGGCGCGGGCCGGCTGGTGCGGGCCACCGGGGACCGCGGGGTGGTGGCGGTGCTGGATCCGCGCGTGGAGCGGGCCCGCTACGGCTCGTTCCTGCGCAAGTCCATGCCGGATTTCTGGTACACCACCGACCGCAATCAGGTCCGCCGCTCGCTGGCCGCGATCGACAAGGCGGCCCGGGAGGCGGCGGGGGAGTAGCGGGGCCCGGGGCCTGGCGCGCCGCGACAGTGCGGAGCCCCAGGAGGGAACCGGCGCAGTGGTTCCCTCCCGGGGCCCGGTCAAGGGGCCGGGTCAGACCCGGCGGAGCACCGCGACCACCTTGCCGAGGATGGTCGCCTCGTCGCCCGGAATGGGCTGGTACGCGGAGTTGTGCGGCAGCAGCCAGACGTGGCCGTCCTCGCGCTTGAAGCGCTTGACGGTGGCCTCGCCGTCGAGCATCGCGGCGACGATGTCGCCGTTCTCGGCGACGGGCTGGCGGCGGACGGTGACCCAGTCGCCGTCGCAGATCGCGGCCTCGATCATGGAGTCGCCCACGACCTTCAGCACGAACAGCTCGCCGTCGCCGACCAGCTGGCGGGGGAGCGGGAAGACGTCCTCGACGGACTCCTCGGCCAGGATCGGGCCGCCGGCCGCGATCCGGCCGACCAGCGGGACGTAGGACGCGGCGGGCTTGCCGGCGGTCTCCGTCGCCGCGCTCGTCGGCTGGTCGGAGGCGCGGACCTCGTACGCCCGGGGGCGGTGCGGGTCGCGGCGGAGGAAGCCCTTCCGCTCCAGTGCCATGAGCTGGTGGGCGACGGAGGAGGTGCTGGAGAGCCCGACCGCCTGGCCGATCTCCCGCATGGACGGCGGATAGCCGCGCCGCTGCACCGAATCGCGGATCACCTCGATCACCCGGCGCTGGCGGTCGGTGAGACCGGAGCTGTCGGCGCGAATACCCGGCGGCCGACCCGGCAGCGAGCGGGCGGGCTTGTGCTCTTCGGAGTCCGACGTGGTCTCGTCCATCGGCCGCGGTGCCCTTTGCGGTTGCTCGAATCGGCTCTGGGAGTGGCTTTGTGCGGTGATGGTCGCGCTGTCTGCGGTGGTGGTCACGTCGGCCCCTCTCGAAATGTTCTCCCTAGTTAGCCAACGGTAGTTGCTTTCGAAAGGTTGCGCCAAACACACGTTCGAGTGAAAAATTCCGCGATTGGCTGACCTGATCAAGCAGTGCGGTGTATGGCCCGAATGGCAATTCCGGCCTGCCGGATGCCGTGCTCCGATTCCCGGCCGCATTCGCGTCCGGAAAGCCCTCCCGGAACGGCGTTCCGGAAAAGCGGTGCGCGGCACCCCGGCGGGCGTCCGCCGCGGCGCCGCCGATTGTGTCATCCCCGCCCCTGGGGACCGCCCGCCGGGGGCGTCCCGTACTCTCATGGGCGGCCCGCCGGACCGTCCGTCCGCCGGCCGGTCCCCGCCCCCGGAAGACGGCGCAGCGCGCCGGCACGTGGCGACACGCGGTAGGCAGATATAAGCGGCCCGACACCACATCTAGTGCTTAGATGCGTTCGGCCACCTACAAGTTGTGGTCCCGGGTCCGTCGGGGCTCCGGGATCGCCTATGCTTGTGGCTGCTCCGAAGGGCCCGTACGGACCGGCCGGAGGTCAGTCGCCGTACGCCGGTTCCGTTGGCGTGCGTCCGTATCGAGGTGAGGAGGGTGGAGCCATGCACTGCCCCTTCTGCAGGCACCCGGACAGCCGGGTCGTCGACAGCCGCACCACGGACGACGGGACGGCCATCCGCCGCCGGCGCCAGTGCCCCGACTGCTCCCGGCGGTTCACCACCGTCGAAACGGCGTCGCTGATGGTGATCAAGCGGAGCGGGGTCACCGAGCCCTTCAGCCGCACCAAGGTCATCGCCGGCGTGCGCAAGGCGTGCCAGGGCCGCCCGGTCACCGAGGACGCGCTCGCCAAGCTCGGCCAGCGGGTCGAGGAGGCGGTGCGCGCCACCGGCAGCGCGGAGCTGACCACTCATGACGTCGGGCTCGCCATACTGGGCCCGCTGCAGGAACTCGACCTCGTCGCGTACCTGCGCTTCGCGTCCGTCTACCGGGCGTTCGACTCACTCGAGGACTTCGAGGCGGCCATCGCCGAGCTGCGGGAGCAGCGCGAGCAGGGGCCGCCCGCGCACGGCGGGAGCGACGAGGAGGCCGGCGAGCCGGCCGTTCCCGTGCCCGCCACCGCCGCCGACTAAGCAGCTCGGCGCGCATCACCAGACCTGGATCGGGGCGAGAGCAGGGCGCCCCGGTCCCGGACAGACATACACCGTGCCACGGAATTTGTGTGCACATATGGGCGTTTGCCCGTATACAGGGAGGCGGAATGACAGAGACGACGAGCGGCCCGGCACGAGGCTCCCGCGCCAAGGGCAGCAAGGCGGGCAAGGGTCTGCGCATCGAGCGCATCCACACCACCCCCGGCGTGCATCCGTACGACGAGGTCGAGTGGGCGCGCCGTGACGTCGTCATGACCAACTGGCGCGACGGCTCGGTCAACTTCGAGCAGCGTGGCGTCGAGTTCCCTGACTTCTGGTCGGTGAACGCGGTCAACATCGTCACGAGCAAGTACTTCCGCGGCGCGGTCGGCTCCCCGGCCCGCGAGTCGAGCCTCAAGCAGCTCATCGACCGCGTGGTCAAGACCTACCGCAAGAGCGGCGAGGAGAACGGTTACTTCGCCTCCCCGGCCGACGCCGAGATCTTCGAGCACGAGCTGGCCTACGCGCTGCTCCACCAGGTCTTCAGCTTCAACTCGCCGGTGTGGTTCAACGTCGGCACCCAGCAGCCGCAGCAGGTCAGCGCCTGCTTCATCCTCTCCGTGGACGACTCCATGGAGTCGATCCTGGACTGGTACAAGGAAGAGGGGATGATCTTCAAGGGCGGCTCCGGCGCCGGCCTGAACCTCTCCCGCATCCGCTCCTCCAAGGAGCTGCTCTCCTCCGGCGGCAATGCCTCCGGCCCGGTCTCCTTCATGCGCGGCGCGGACGCCTCCGCCGGGACGATCAAGTCCGGCGGCGCCACCCGCCGCGCGGCCAAGATGGTCGTCCTGGACGTGGACCACCCCGACGTCGAGGCGTTCATCGAGACCAAGGTCAAGGAGGAGGAGAAGATCCGCGCGCTGCGCGACGCGGGCTTCGACATGGACCTGGGCGGCGACGACATCACGTCCGTCCAGTACCAGAACGCCAACAACTCGGTCCGCGTGAACGACGAGTTCATGAAGGCCGTGGAGTCCGGCGCGAAGTTCGGCCTGCGCGGCCGGCTGACCGGCGAGATCATCGAGGAGGTCGACGCCAAGGGCCTGTTCCGCAAGATGGCCGAGGCCGCCTGGGCCTGCGCCGACCCCGGCATCCAGTACGACGACACCATCAACCACTGGCACACCTCGCCGGAGTCGGGCCGGATCACCGCCTCCAACCCGTGCAGCGAGTACATGCACCTGGACAACTCCTCGTGCAACCTCGCCTCGCTCAACCTCCTGAAGTTCCTCCGCGACGACGACCAGGGCAACCAGTCCTTCGACGCCGCGCGGTTCGCCAAGGTCGTCGAGCTGGTCATCACGGCCATGGACATCTCGATCTGCTTCGCGGACTTCCCGACGGAGAAGATCGGCGAGACCACCCGCGCCTTCCGCCAGCTGGGCATCGGCTACGCCAACCTCGGCGCCCTGCTGATGGCCACCGGCCACGCCTACGACTCCGACGGCGGCCGCGCGCTGGCCGGTGCCATCACCTCGCTGATGACCGGCACCTCGTACAAGCGCTCCGCCGAACTGGCCGCGATCGTCGGCCCGTACGACGGCTACGCCCGCAACGCCGACGCCCACAAGCGCGTCATGAAGCAGCACGCCGACGCCAACGCCGAGGCCAAGCGGATGGACGACCTGGACACCCCGGTCTGGGCCGCGGCCACCGAAGCCTGGCAGGACGTGCAGCGCCTCGGCGAGAAGAACGGCTTCCGCAACGCCCAGGCGTCGGTGCTGGCCCCGACCGGCACGATCGGCCTGATGATGGACTGCGACACCACCGGTGTCGAGCCCGACCTGGCGCTGGTCAAGTTCAAGAAGCTGGTCGGCGGCGGCTCCATGCAGATCGTGAACAACACGGTCCCCAAGGCGCTCAAGCGGCTCGGCTACCAGCCCGAGCAGGTCGAGGCGATCGTCGCCCACATCGCCGACCACGGCAATGTGATCGACGCCCCCGGCCTGAAGCCGGAGCACTACGAGGTCTTCGACTGCGCCATGGGCGAGCGCTCCATCTCCCCGATGGGCCACGTCCGGATGATGGCCGCCGCGCAGCCGTTCCTCTCCGGCGCCATCTCCAAGACGGTCAACGTCCCGGAGACGGCGACCGTCGAGGACATCGAGGACGTCTACTTCCAGGGCTGGAAGCTCGGCCTGAAGGCGCTGGCGATCTACCGCGACAACTGCAAGGTCGGCCAGCCGCTCTCCGCCAAGAAGAAGGAGGCGGAGAAGAAGCCCGAGGCCGCGGAGCAGCCCACGGAGAAGAAGGTCGTCGAGTACCGCCCGGTCCGCAAGCGCCTCCCGAAGGGCCGCCCCGGTATCACCACCTCCTTCACCGTCGGCGGCGCCGAGGGCTACATGACCGCCAACTCCTACCCGGACGACGGTCTCGGCGAGGTCTTCCTGAAGATGTCCAAGCAGGGCTCGACCCTCGCGGGCATGATGGACGCCTTCTCCATCGCGGTGTCGGTCGGCCTCCAGTACGGCGTGCCGCTGGAGACCTACGTCTCGAAGTTCGTCAACATGCGCTTCGAGCCGGCCGGGATGACCGACGACCCGGACGTGCGGATGGCGCAGTCGATCGTCGACTACATCTTCCGCCGCCTGGCGCTGGACTTCCTGCCGTTCGAGACCCGCTCGGCGCTGGGCATCCACTCCGTCGAGGAGCGCCAGCGCCACCTGGAGACCGGCTCGTACGAGCTGCCCGAGGACGAGGTCGACGTGGAGGGCCTGGCCCAGTCCGCGCCGAAGGTCGAGGCGCCGAAGGCCGCCGCGCCGGCCAAGGCGGCCGAGGAGACCGCCGCGGCCCCGGCCCCGAAGCAGGCGCACACCAACGCCGAGCTGGTCGAGATGCAGCTGGGCATCAACGCCGACGCCCCGCTCTGCTTCTCCTGCGGCACCAAGATGCAGCGGGCCGGCAGCTGCTACCTCTGCGAGGGGTGCGGGTCCACCAGCGGGTGCAGCTGAGGCTGCCCATGCCGGCCGGTGTGAGGCTTCGGCCGGCTGAGAAGTGACGACATCAGGGCGGTGCTCCCGGGGATTCCGGGGGTGCCGCCCTGGTGGGTTTCGGGGTGGGTGCCGGGGATTACCGGCCGGTGGGGTGGGTGCCGGGGATTACCGGCCGGGGGCGCCCGCGGGCTCAAGAGGGGCGGTGGTCCGTGGCCCGGTGGCGGGCGGGTGCCGGTTCCCGGTGCCCGGCGGCGGCCGGCCGGGACAGGAACGCGGTGACGGTGCGGGTGAAGCCGTCCGGATCGTCCAGCCACGGGTAGTGTCCGGCGCCCGGCTGCACGGTCAGCTCGGCGCCCGGGAGCAGCGCGGCGATCTCCGCGGCGACCCGGGGCAGCGGACCGCTGTCCAGCTCGCCGGCGAGCAGCAGGACCGGCGCGGGGAGGGCCGCCAGCGCGGCACGCGTGGCGCGCACCGAGGCCGGGGTGAACGCCCCCGGGGACGCGTACCGCTCCCCGGCCTCCTCATTGGTCTGCGGCACCTCGGAAGCGGCGTGCGCCGCGGCCGCCGCATCCCAACTGCCGTAGAAGAACGGGGCGATGGCGTCCCAGTCGGCATCCGTGGCGGTGCCGGCCCAGACCGCCTCGTAGGAGCGGTACGCGGCCGGGTACCAGGGTTCGGCGGCCCGCAGGGCGGCGGCCTCCCGGCGGTGTGCGACCGTGAAATCGACGCCGAGCGCGCGGGCCCGGGCCGTGACCAGGGTGAGGCTGCGCACCCGCCCGGGAAAACGGGCCGCGTGGAGCAGGGCGAGATCGCCGCCCGCCGAGTGCGCGAGAATATCGACTTCTTCCAGGCCGAGGTGCGCGCGGAGCGCCTCGATGTCGGCCACCTGCCGGTCGCAGCGGTACGTCGCGGGGTCGGCCGGAACGCCGGACTCACCGGTGCCGCGCAGATCCAGCCGGATCAATTGCCGGTGCTCCGCCAGGCCACCCAGATCGCCGATATAGGCCGAAGCGCGCATCGGCCCGCCGGGGATGCAGAGCAGCGGTTCGCCTTTCCCGACGCGGTGATAGGCGAGGGCGGTTCCGTCGGGCGCGGTGAACACGGGCATGGGGTAATCCTTGGTGGGTGGGGCGGGTGGGGCAAGAGTTTTGCGGGATTGCTCAAGACGTCCTCTCGTGTGGTGAGCCCGCGGTAGCAAGGTGTTCGGCCACCCGTGGTGGACGGACCGGGCGGAGGGCTGCCTCCGCGCCGGGCCGGTCGTGGTGCCGCGTCGCCGGTGGTTGGCGAACGGCGTCCGACCTTGGCGGAGCACCGGAGGCTGCCGGTTGTCGTGCCCCCGGGATGTGCGCTCCGCCGAACGGGTGGTGGGCCATCGGATCTCTTGCCGGTAAGTCGGTCGAGGTTACTTACTTGTGGTGTCCGACCAGGTGGGCTGCCCATCCCTCCGCTGGGGAACGCGGCTCATGGCATCTGCCTGCGCACGCTGCCGGAGGTGAGCGAGGGCCCCACCGGAGGACGCCGTCGGCCGACGCGCTCTTTGTGCATCGGCTGATGCGGGTGGCTCATACGTACGTCCAAGGAGGCGTTGTGCGAGCCATCAACCTGTTTCGATTACTGGCTGGGGCCGGCGCGGCAGGTGCGCTCCTGCTCACCGTCCCGGCGGCGGAAGCAGACGCCGCGGGTCCGGTGCAAGCGGTGCTCGTGCCGTGCAGCGAGACGGCATTGGTCAACGCCGTCAACGGAGCCAATGCCGCCGGGGGCGGTGACCTGATCCTCGCGCCGTTCTGCACCTACACGCTGACCGGCGCACACAGCACAGGTGGCAGCGGAGGGCCTGCGGGCCTGCCGAACATCACCACGCCGATCACCATGTCCGGGCTGGCGACCGAGATCACCCGGGCGCCGAACGCGCCCTCCTTCCGGATCATCGAGGTGGACGGGCCCGCCCAAGTCCCCACCGCCCAGGGGCAGCTCACCTTGACCACGGTCACCATCAGCAACGGTGACGCCGGCCTCGGCGTGGGCGGCGGCATCGCCAACCTCGGCGGGTCGGTGACCATGACCGCGAGCGGTGTCCGGGGCAGCCGCGCCTCGTACGGCGGCGGCATCTACACCGACACCGCGCTGACGATGACCGCCGGCAGCGTCACCGGTAACACCGCCACCGTCAACGGCGGCGGCGTCTACCGGAACGCGGGCTCCGTCACACTGCTCGCCGGCAATGTGTCCGGCAACGCCCCGAACAACTGCGCCGCCACCGCGCCTTGGACTGCCCCCTGCTGAGACTGGGGGGCACCCAACTCGGCGTACCGAGCGGCGAGTTCGCCGCGCAGTAGGCGAACGCTCCCTTGTCTGCTCCGTACGGCGCTGCGGCCCCGAGCAGGCGAGATCGACGGCGCCCGTGGCGAAGCGGCGCGTCCGTTCCCACAGGACGACCTGGCCAGGCGCCCTGTGGCAGCAGTGCTTCACCTCTCTTCCCGACCCCTTTGCCCACTGGGGCGTCCCGATGCGGCTGTGGGCCGCGTCAGCCATCCGTCTGCTCTTGCTCGCACGCGGGCAGAGCGGCCCGTTCGAAGGAGAAAGCTCATGGCAACCATCACGTCGATAGTGGACACCACGACCACGACCAACCAGGGCAAGGCCGGAGACACCGTCCAGATCAACGGAACCGCCCTGTCGACCACCGCTAAGGTGAACTTCGGTACGGCGGCGGTCACCCCGACCAGCGTCACCGCCACCCAGGTCACCTTCGTGGTGCCCAGCACGGCGCCGTGCTCCGGCCAGGTTTCCGTCAGCGTCACCAGCACCACCGGTGCCACCAGCAACGCGCTGCCGTTCTTCGTCATCGCCGCACCGACCACCACGGGGACGAGCGTCGTCTGTGTGCCGGCCGCCACCGGCGGCCCGGTGACGCTGTTCGGCACCAACTTCCTCTCCGGAACGCATGTCGGGGTGGGCACCGTCGGTACCGTGGCGGTCACCCCCACCCAGCCGAGCCAGGTCACCTTCACCGCCCCGGCCAACCCGGGCCAGGTCGGCACGGTGTCGACCCAGCCGGTGACCATCACCACCGCCGGCGGCACCAGCACCTCGGGCACCACCCTGATCGACTACTACCTCGCGCCGACCATCACCGCGGTGCTGCCCACCTCGGGTACGGCCGGGGACCAGATCACCGTCACCGGAACCGGTTTCGTCGGCGTCGACACCGTCACCTTCACCGACAGCGCCGCCGCCACCGCCACCGCGGTCTTCACCCCCATCAGTGACACCCAGCTCGTCGCCACCGTGCCCGGCGGCCTGGCCGCCGGCGCCGGAACCATCACGGTCCACACCTGCGGCGGCAACTCCAACGCCCAGGCCTTCACCCTCACCTGACCGCCGGGGACGGCCAGGCGCCCATGCCGGTCCCGCGTCGCCGCCTGTCCACAGCGCCTGATGCGGAGGGGCGGCGACGCCCTTGTGCCCCGGCCGGCAGCCACCGGCCGGGGCGTCGCCCAGGCGGTACGAAGAAGGAGAAGAGCTCATGGCTCCCGTCGTGACCAGCATCAGCCCCGCCCACGGTGCCCCGGCCGGGGGTACCGCCGTCACCCTCACCGGTTCCGGCTTCACCGGCGCCACCCTGGTCAGGTTCGGCCCCAACGGCACCAACTTCGTCATCGTGAGCGACACCCTGATCACGGCCAAGACCCCCGCAGGAACGGGCACCGTCAACGTCACGGTCACCGCGCCGACAGGGACGAGCACCCAGAACGTGCTCTTCAGCTATACCTCGGCCCCGGCCCCGGCCCCGGCCCTCAGCGGCCTCAGTCCGGCGTCGGGTCCGCCATCGGGCGGTAATACCGTGACGCTCACCGGCACCGATCTCTCCGGTGCCACCTCGGTGAAGTTCGGGACCAATGCGGCGGCCGTTCTCAGCAACAGTGCCACGCAGATCACGGTCATCGCACCGGCGAACACCGGCACCGTCAACGTCACCGTGACCACCGCCGCCGGGACCAGCAACGCCCTCACCTACACCTATCTCACCACGCCCGTCCCGTCACTCAGCAGCCTCAACCCCACCTCCGGCCCCGCCTCCGGCGGCAACACCGTCACCCTCAACGGCACCAACCTCGCCGGCGCCATCTCGGTGAAGTTCGACGGCAACCCGGCCACCATCGTCACGAACACCGCGACACAGATCACCGTCGCCGCACCGGCCGGCCCGCCGTCCTCGGTCGGTGTCACGGTCACCACGGCCGGGGGCACCAGCAATCCGCTGCCGTACTTCTACCTCGTCGCGCCCACCGTCAGTAATCTGTCCACGCACCTCGGTCCGGCCACCGGAGGGAACACCGTCACCGTCCTCGGCAGCAATCTGACGCTCGCCAGCGCGGTGGACTTCGGCGGGACTCCCGCCACCGGCATCACCGTGGTCTCCGACAACCAGCTGACCGTGACCGCGCCGGCCGGGTCCGGCACGGTCGTCGTCACCGTCACCACACCGGGCGGAACGAGCACGGCGGCCACCGGAAACCCCTACTACACCTACCTCCCGGCGCCCGCCCTGACCAGCCTCACCCCCTCCCACGGCCCGGACCTCGGGGGCGACGCGATCGTGCTGGGCGGCAGCAACCTCACCTACACCGACGCGGTGACCTTCGGCGGCGTCCCGGCCTCCTTCGCGGCGATCTCCGACACCCAGGTCGTCGCGACCAGCCCGGGCGGAGCACCCGGCACGGTGAACGTCGTGGCGCACACCCCGGCCGGGAACAGCAACCCCCTGCCCTATGTCTACGACCCCTCCTGAGGCCACCGGCCGACGATCTGTCAGCCGCGGTGGCCCTCGATGCGGGAATCAGGAAAAGGAGAGCGTCATGGTTCCGGTAGTCCTCAGCGTCAGCACCATCCCCTGCACTCGGACAAGAGGCACTTCGGTCACCAGCGGCAGCACCGGTCGTACCAGCGCCTTGGCCCCGCCTACGGACGGCGGCCCGGAACCGGGGGCATGCCATGGAGACGAATGAGCCGCTGATAGCGGAGGAGATCCCGGTGGGGCACGCCCCCGTCATCGCAGCGATCACCCCGGACGGCCGGCGCGTCCATGTGACCAACTTCGGCAGCAGCAGCGTCAGCATCATCGACACCAGCACCCGCACCGTCATCGCCACGGTCGGTGTGACCAGCGGACCGTGGGGGGTCGCGATCAGCCCGGACGGGCTGCGCGCCTATGTGGCCTGTTTCGGGACCGACAGCGTGGCGGTCATCGACACCACCACCAACCGGGTCACCGGTAGCATCCCGGGCCTGAACAAGCCCCTGAACCTCGCGGTGTCACCGGACGGTTCCCGGCTCTACGTGGCCAGCCAGGGCGGGAACCGGGTGGATGTGATCAATACGGCCACCGGCACCGTCATCGCCTCGGTACCGGTGGGCACAGGGCCGCGCAACGTGGCGATCACACCGAACGGGAGGGAGGTGTACGTCGCCGAAGAGGGCGCGAACGCCGTCGACGTCATCGACACCGCCACCCACACCGTCATCGCGACCCTCACCGGGTTCCTCTTCCCCCGCGGGGTGGCGGCTTCCCCCGACGGACAGCGCGTCTACGTCACGGAGTACGGCGGCAACAAACTGGACGTCATCGACACCGCCACGCACACCGTCGTGGAGACGGTCACCGGGCTTCCCATCCCCTGGGGCGTGGCGGTCAGCCACGACGGGCTGCTGGCGTACGTCGCGCGCGACGGCGATGACAGCGTCTCCGTCATCGACCTGATCAGCAACGAGATCGTGAACACGGTGTCGGGCTTCCACGCGCCGTCCTGGCCGGCGGTCACGCCGGACGACCTCGAGGTCTACGTGGTCAACAACGGCAACGAGACGGTGCGGGTGCTGCCCGCGCCGACCGGTGCGTTCCCCAACGTGGGCCCCATGTCGGGTGGGACGGCGGTGGACATCGTCGGCGAAGGGCTGGGCAACACCACCGCCGTCCGCTTCGGTTGCCAGTCGGCCGCCTCCTTCCGGGTCCTCAGCGACCGCGAGATCCTGGCCGTCTCGCCGCGCCTGCCCACCGACGTCCCTATCGACGCCACCATCGGGCAGAACACCCCCCTGACCGTGGGCCGCTTCTACTACCTTCCGGAATCGGTGCTCACCAAGATCAGTCCGACCTCGGGGCCGCTGAGCGGGGGCGGCACCCTGACCGTGACCGGCCGGGGCCTGATCACCACCCTGTCGGTGCGCTTCGGCACCGTGGCCGTCACCCCGTCGTCCGTCCTGGACGACAGGGTCACCGTGACGGTGCCGCCCGCGGAGATGGCCGGCCCCGTGCCGGTCACCGTGGTCACGCGGAGCAACACCTACGGACGGTCCACCTTCACCTACGTCGGGCCGCCCGGCATCACCTCCGTGACCCCCTCCACAGGCACGACGGCGGGCGGCGACCCGGTCCTGATCGTGGGCACCGAGCTCGCGACCACACAAGCGGTGACAATCGGCGGCGTAGCGGCGGCCTTCGGGATCATCTCCAACACCCGGATCGCCGTCGTCACTCCCCCCGCGGCCGCCCCCGGCCCGGCGAACGTCACCTTGACGACGACGGGCGGCACCACCACCGCGCTTGGGGCCTTCGTCTACGTCTGATCGCCGCGGCCGGTTGCCAGGTGCCGGAGCAGCGGTGCGTGAGGCCACGCTTGCGTAACCATCGCCGCAGGTGGGGAGTAGTCGTGGCCGTTGTCGCCGGGCAGCTTGCCCGGCCTGCGCCGTCGGGGTCCGCGGCGGGCCCGGATCGGCGGCATGCCTCTGACCGGAGTGATCAGGGCCTGGCTGTCGTGCAGGTCCGCCCCCGAGATCCCAACGGGCAGGTGCGGACCGGTCCGCTCGGTGATCAAGTGGATCTTCGGGCCGTACGTGCCCCGGTCGACAGGATTCGGACCCGTCACATCGCCCTTTTCAGAGCCCGCATGTTCACCGAGTCGATCGCACAGCGGGGCCAGCCCCACTCGCCGCGGGGGCCGAGCTCGTCGAGGGCCGGGCGGTTGAGCTTGGCCCACACCGTGGCTTCCAGTCAGAGAAACGGCTGGGGGCGCCGGACCGGTGCTCGTGCGCGTACTCGTACGCGTAGGAGCAGTGTGTGGAGCAAGGCGGCCGCGATCTGGAGGGCGGCGATGCCCAGGAGCAGGGCGGGCGGTGGCAGCGTGGCGGCCAGGCCGGTGAGGGCCGCCCCGCAGGCCGCCGCGGTGATCTTGAGCCCGGCCCCCAGGGTGAAGACCTGGGCCCGTACGGGCGCGGGGGCGTGATCGGCCCGGATCCGGAGCGTCGCGGTGAGCAGCGGGCCGTCGCAGAGTCCAGCGACAACGAACAGCGCCGCCACCGCGGCCGGTACGGGAAGCAGCGCCGCGGCGCCCAGTGCTGCCCCGGTGCCCAACAGGGCAAGGGTGGCGACCAGTTGGGACGATAGGCGCGGGCGCCAATGGGCCACGGCCAGGGACCCGGCCAGCGCACCGGTGGCGAACGCGGTCATCAGGACGCCGCCGCTCCCCGGGCTGCCCCGGTGGGCGGCGAGCAGGACCGTGGTGGTGGTCAGCCCGCCGATCCCGAGGAAGGCCAGGCAGGTGGCCGCGGTGATGGCCCGCAGCTCGCGGACGCGCACCAGGGCGGCGAGCCCTGCCGTGGGGCCGGGGCGCGGCGCGTCCGGGGCGTGGGCGGTGCTGCCGGGGACCTCCGGGGCGTCCGGGGCGTGGGCCGTTCCGGCCGTACGGGTGCCGGGGCGCGGGTGCGGGCGGAAGAGGCCGGGGGCCAGTCCGGCGGCGACCGCGGCCACTCCGGCGAGCAGCGCCATCGCCGGGCCCGGCGACCAGATGCCCGCGAGCGCGGCGACGGCGGCCGGTCCGGCCACCGAGGCGGCGTTGTACACGGCGGCGTCCAGGGCGTACGCGCGATCGCGCGCCGGGCCCTCCGGCACCAGGGCGGCGATCAGCCCGGACAGACCGCCGGAGACCACCGGTCCGCAGCTCCCGCCGATCAGCGCGACGGCCAGGGTCAGCAGGGCGGGCGCGCGTCCGGTGAGGACCGCCAGCGCGGCGATGGCGGCGGCGAATCCACCCAGTGCGGTGACGTGGAAGAGGCGCGGCCTACGGGTCCGGCCGGCCGCCGCGCCTACCAGGGGAGCGGCCAGGACATGCGGCGCCATCCAGGCGGTGAGGACGAACGCCCCCTGGGCCGCGCTGCCGGTCCGCGCGAGCGCCAGCAGCACCGCGGCCACCCCCATGCCCTCCTCGGCCAGCCGGGCGAGCAGCGCAACGGCCAGATAGCGCGGTAATCCGGCGGGATTGTGATCATGGACGGTGCGCATGTCGGCCCCTCCCGTGTAACGGCTTATCTCGGTAAGGCGTTACAGACGTTACAGTGGAGGGTGGGCGAGGGGCACGGATATCCGCGGTGGAGATGCCCGGGAAGGGGAGCGGTGGGATGGCCGAGGATGAGAGGGGCCGAGGGGAGATGGGGCAAGGCGAGCGCGCGCGGCCCGGTTTCCGGCCCGCCGAGCGGTTGATCGACCTTGCCAACGCCGTCCGGGCGACGCCGGATCTGCCCCGTGCCGCCCTCGTGGAACTCCTCGCCCGCCACGGCGAGAGCCCCGGCGACCTCACCGAGTGGGCCTTCACGGAACGGGACGCCGGCGAACTGCGCGGCGCCGCCGTCCGGATCGCCGCCGTGCTCACCGAGACCGACACCGACCGGGCCGCGCACGCCCTCAACGGCCTGCTGGCGGCCTGCGGCGCCCGGCCGCGGCTCTCCCGGCACGGCGGCCACCCCTGGCACCTGCACGTCGACCGGGGTGACGATGCCGGCTGGGGCGACTGGTTCCTGGCCTCCAGCGCCCTCGCGCTGGCCCAGATCCTGACCGAGTACGGCCGGGTCCCCTGGGGCGAGTGCGCGGCGTCCGGCTGCACCGCGCTTTATCTGGGCACCGGCCCGGGGAGCGCCCGCCGTTTCTGCTCGCCGGCCTGCGCCACCCGCGAACGGGTCGCCGCCCACCGCCGCCGCAAGAAGGCGGAGGGGTGAGGCGACGACCCGTTGGCGGACGAGTGGCGTGCTGGCCGGCGGGCCGGCGAGAGGGCCGGCCCGGGGCGCGGCCTCAGCTTCCCATCAGGCGGGTGAACGTGTCCGGATCGGCGTCGTATCCGCGCAGTACGGGCGTGAACCGCCACTCGCCCGACGCGTCCCGGGCGAACTCGGCGACCGTCGCCGCGGTGGCGTCCGCGGCGCCCGCGAAGTCGTTCCGCGCCAGCCGGGTGTAGCCCTCGCGCACCTCGACCAGGGTGTTCGCCACCTCGCCGAACACCCGGCGGCCGTGCTCCTGCTGGATGACCACGCCCACCACGACGCGGGAGTAACGCTCGGAGATCCGCTCCAGCTCCAGCGTCATGACCTCGTCGTCGCCGAATCCCTGGCCGGTCCGGCTGTCCCGGTTGAGGATGATGGTGCCGTCGGGCGAACGGCTGTCGAAGTGCACCAGATAGGCCGGTTCGCCGTGCGGCGCGTCGGCCGGGTATGTCGCCGCGATGATGTCGAGGTCGATATCCGGCTCACCGATGGGGCTGGGATCCCATCCGAGCGCCACCACGACCTTGTCGATCCCCTTTTTGAGCGTGCTCACCGGGTATCCCCTTCCGTCAGCTCCCGTGGCCCAGCCGGTCCGCGCCCCGGCGGACAACTCCCCGGGATGTCCCCGTGTGGGCCCATCGTGCCATGTGGCGGCGGACGCCGGACCGGTAAGTGCGCACGGCGGCACGGGTGTTCGCGGCCCGAGTGCATTGCCGCGCGGCCAGGGGTGCGATGCCCGCTCGGCCTCGGTGCGATGTCCGCGCGACTCTCGGTGCGATGGCGACGTGTGCGCTCGGTGCGATGGTCGGTCATTCCTCGGTGCAATGCGAGGACAAAGGGTCGGTGCAATGGGTCTCATTGCGCCGAGGTGATGAGCGAGCGGTTGCTCGCCGCCGCGGTCGCCACGGTCACCGCGGTCGTGGCGGTCGCCAACTGGCGCCGCCGGCCCGCCCGTTCATCCCGCTCGTTCACCCCGCCCGCTCGCCCCACAAGCCGGCGAGATGGGCGTCGAGTACGTGCAGCGCCTCGGCGGGCGAGAGGTGGCCGATCAGGACATGGGTGGTGAGGCCGTCGGCGAGGGCGAGGAGGGTGCGGGCGGCGCGTTCCGGGTCGGGGGTCGCGGTGGCCTCGGCGATGAGGCGGGTGAACAGGGTCTGGAGTTCGGCGTAGCTGGTGCGCAGGATGCCGGCCAGCGGCGGACTGACCGCGGCCTGGGCGACGAACGCCAGCCAGACCCGCGCCTCCGCGCGCCGTTCCTCCTGGAGGAGGGCGATCTCGGTCGCGGCGTGGCCCAGCGCCGTACCGGCCGACTGGGCGGGCGAGGCGACCAGCCGGGCCGTCACCCGCGCGGTGATCCGTTCACCGACGTGGGTGAGGGCGAAGACCAGCATCTCCTCCTTGGTGCGGAAGCAGCGCTGGACCGCCCCCATGGACACCTCCGCGCGGGCCGCGACGTCCCGCAGGGTCACGCCCTCCAGGCCGCTCTCGTCGGCCAGTTGGCACACGGCCTCGGCGATCCGACGCCGTCGGCCCTCGTGGTCCACCTGTCTGGGCATGCCCTGTACCCGCCTTGTCGCTATGTCGCCTTGTCCGATGGGGGTTATCCGATGCGTGCGTATCGGAAACAAGGCTACGATGGGTTCGTTCCGATGCAAGTGCATCGGAACGCCGCCGGGCCGCCACGCGATCCCCGGTGGAGCGATCGCCGGCGACGCGGCGACGTGACGACGACGGAACGGTGAGGTCTCAGGGGCATGTCCGACGCACTGTGGAAGAAGCCGGCCCGCGCCCAAGCGGCGGCGGTACGGGCCGGGGAGGTGGCCGCGGCCGAGCTGGTCGAGGACCACCTGGCGCGGATCGCCGAGGTCAACCCGGTGATCAACGCCGTCACCCAGCTGCTCGCCGACCGGGCGCGGGCCGCCGCCGCGGAGACCGACCGCCGGCGTGCCGCGGGCGCGGAGCTGGGCCCGCTGGCCGGGGTGCCGTTCACGGTGAAGGAGACGACCGCCATCGAGGGCGTGCCGACGACGTTCGGCGTGGAGAGGTTCCGTGACCTCGTGGCGCGCGCCGACGCGCCCCCCGTGGCCCGGTTGCGGGCGGCCGGCGCCATCCCCATCGGCCACAGCAACATGCCGACGATGGTCCTCGCCGGAGTCCACACCCGCAGCGTGCTCTACGGGGACACCGTCAACCCGTGGGACCCGAAAGTCACCCCCGGGGGCAGTAGTGGCGGCGACGGCGCCGCGGTGGCCACGGGGATGGCCCCGCTCGGACTCGGCAACGACTCCGGCGGTTCGGTGCGCATCCCGGCGTCGTTCTGCGGCGTCGCGGGGCTGAAGCCGACGTACGGCCGGTTCGCGGCCGACCACCGCGTCGGGCCGGACGACCCGTCCTACGCCGCCCAGATCCTGGTCACCGACGGCCCGCTGGCCCGTACGGTCGACGACCTGCGGCTGGCCTACGAGGTGCTGGCCGGCGCCGACCCGCGCGACCCCAGGGCCGTGCCGGTGCCCCCGTACGGCGAGCCGCTGCCGGGGCCCGTCAAGGTGGCGGTGGTGGCGGACCCGGGCGGGCACGGCGTCCACCCGGCGGTGCGCGCCGCCGTGGAGCGCGCCGCGGACGCGCTCCGGGACGCCGGCTACGAGGTGTGCGAGGGCCTGGACGTCCCCAGGCTGGACGACGCACTGGCGGTCTACGGGCGGCTGACCCGCAGCGAATTCGCCACCACCTGGCCGGTGATCAAGCCGCTGCTGGGCGAGGGCGGGCACCGCTACATCGAGCTGGGCATGGACGAGGCCGGGCCCGCGGAGCTGCCGGAGTACCTCCGGCTGACCGGCGCGCGGCTCGGTATCCGGCGCGACTGGGCGGCGTTCCTGGACGCGTACCCGCTGGTCCTGGGGCCGGTGTTCACCGAGCCGCCGTTCATCCCGGGGGACGAGGCGCGGGACGCGGAGAGCTACCGGCGGGTGCAGACCGCGATGCGGCTGTGCACCGCGACCAGTTTCGTCGGGGTGCCCGCGGTGGCGGTGCCGGCGGGGGTGGTGAACGGGCTGCCGCACGGCGTGCAGCTGATCGGGCGCGCCTACCGCGAGGACCTGTGCCTGGCGGCGGCCGAGGAGGTCGAGCGGCGGCTGGGCGTCCCGACGCCCATCGATCCGCGCCCGTAGCGGAATTCGGGGCACGGACAGGGGGCCGCGGCCAGCGGGCGCGGCCGCTCCCTGGCCGTACCATGGCGCGGTGCTGGTCAAGTGGATTCGCCTCACCGTCGTGGACCGCCGAGGGTTCGAACGGGGGCAGCGGAAGTGGGCCGGGCTCCTGGGCGAGCCCGGCTTCCGGGGGCAGGCCGGAGGGTGGAGCCGCTCCCGGCCCGGGGTGGCGCATCTGGTCGGCTTCTGGGAGAGCCGGGCGTTCTACGACTCCTTCATGGCGCGCTCCCACGACCGGCTGGCGGCCGCCCAGAACGGCACCTACAAGGACAGCCAGGTCCGGCTGTTCGAGCACGAATTCGATGTGAAGGTGGGGTTCCGGCCCTCCTTCGGGGACGCGGATGTGCTGCGGCTGGCGCACTGCCAGGTGCGCCCGGACCGCGTGGACCACTTCGTCCTCATGCAGGAGAAGGTCTGGAACCCGGCGATGGCCGGCTCGCCCGGCATGCTCCGGGGGATGGTCGGGCGCGCGCCGGGCGAGGAATTCCTGGTGCTGTCCATGTGGCAGTCGGCGGCCGAGCGCGGGAAGTACCGCCCCGAGCGGGTGGAGCGGCTGGCGCTGCGGGCCCAGATAGCCGCCGACGTCCGCGCGATCGCGGGCGATGTGGTGCAGATGGAACCCTCCTGGACGGTGTGAGCGGCCTCCTGGACGGTGTGAGCGGCGCGGTCAGCCCGCCCGCTCCGGCGCGCCGGGCGCGGCGCCGGCCGGCTCATTGGTCGTGAAGGCCCCCGCGCGGGCCGCGGCCACCGCCGCGTCCGCGGCCTGGTCGGCGAGCGCGGCGGACACCGGCTCGCGGGTGACGAAGAGCCGCAGGAACAGCGGCGCGGCGACCGAGCGGACCAGCGCCCCGGCGTCCACGGTGCCGCCGGGGGCGGGGAGTTCGCCGCGGTGGGCGGCGCGCTCCACGATGGCCTCGCAGCGCGCGAACCGCTCGGTGTAGTAGGCGCGCAGCGCCGTGGCGGCCCGCTCGGACTGGAAGCCGGCCGCGATCAGCGCGGACCCGGCGGAGGCCGTCGCGGGGTCGGTGAAGGAGTCGACGACCTCGTGCGCGAGCGCGCGCAGATCGCCCTCCAGGGAGCCGGTGTCCGGCGGCAGCCAGGTGTCCTCGCCCGCCAGGTCCAAGGCGTCGGCGAGCAGCCCCTCGACGCCGCCCCAGCGGCGGTAGAGCGTCGTCTTGTGCACGCCGGAGTGCTCGGCGACGTATTCCACGGTCAGGCCCGGATAGCCGAGCTCGGTGAGGCCGGTCAGCACGGCGTCGCGGACGGCGGCGCGGGTGCGGGCCGTGCGCCCGCCCGGCCGCCGGCTGCCGGGGGAGGGGACGGACGCCGGATCGCCGCTCCCAGCGCGCTTCTTCTCGGCCTCGTCAGACATTTTCGCTACTCCAGTTGCGTTAGCGGTCCGCGTATGTCATTCTCATCGTAACGCTACTTCGGTTGCGTTTGACCTTCGCGGCGCGCTGTCCGGCGCTCGCTTCTCTCACTCGGAGGATCCCGTGCCCACTCAGATCGCGCTGCACGACGTCACCACCACCCGCGGCGACCGCCCGCTCCTCGAAGGCGTCTCGCTCGCCGTACGCCCCGGCGAACGCCTCGGCATCGTCGGGGAGAACGGCGCCGGCAAGTCCACCCTGCTCCGCCTGGCCGCCGGCCTGGAGCCACCCGACGAGGGCCGCGCCGTGCTCACCGCCGAGGGCGGCACCGGCTATCTGGGGCAGACCCCCGACCTCCCCCCGGACCGCACCGTCCAGCACGCCATCGACAACGCCCTGGCCGGGCTCCGGGAGATCGAGCGGCGGCTGCGCGCCCTGGAAGCCGGCCTCGCCGACGCCACCCCGGAGCGGCTCGACGAGTACGGGGACCTCCTCACCCTCTTCGAGCTCCGCGGCGGCTACGAGGCCGACGCCCGCGTCGACCGCGCCCTGCACGGCCTCGGCCTGGAGGGATTGGACCGCGGCCGGCTCCTCGGCAGCCTCTCCGGGGGCGAGCAGGCCCGGCTCGGCCTCGCCTGCCTGATCGCCGCCGCACCCGAGGTCATGCTCCTCGACGAGCCGACCAACCACCTCGACGCCGCCGCCCTCGAGTGGCTGGAGGAGGCCCTGCTCGCCCACCGCGGCACGGTCCTCGCCGTCTCCCACGACCGGCTCTTCCTCCAGCGCGTCGCCACCGCGATCGTCGAGGTCGACGCCGACCGCCGCGCCCTCGTCCGCTACGGCGGCGGCTACGGCACCTTCCGCGCCGCCAAGGCCGCCGCCCGCCGCCGCTGGGAGCAGGAGTACGAGCAGTGGTGCGACGAGGTCGCCCGCCTCACGGCCCACGCCGAAGGCGCCGCGCGCAGCGTCGCCCAGGGCGGGGCCATGAAGGACAACAACAAAATGGCCTACGACCGCGACAAGGGCCGCGTCCAGTCCTCCGTCTCCAGCCGCGTGCGCAACGCCCGGGAGCGGCTCCGCCGCCTCCACGAGCAGCCCGTCCCCCGGCCGCCGGAGCCGCTCCGCTTCCGCGCGGCCCCGGCCGCCGGCGGCACGGACGGCACCCTGGTCCGCCTCGACGGCGTACGGGTCGGCGACCGCCTCGCGGTGGACGCGCTCACCGTGTCCGCCGGCGAGCGCCTCCTGGTCCACGGGGCCAACGGCGCGGGCAAGACCACCCTGCTGCGGGTCATGGCCGGCCTGACCGCACCCGACCGCGGCACGGTCGTCCGGCAGGGGCGGATCGGCTTCCTCGCCCAGGAGATCCCGGTCGCCCGCCCCGCCGAGCCCCTGCTGGCCGCCTTCCGCCGCGGTCTGGCCGGCGACCCCGAGGAGCTGACCGCCCTGCTGCTGTCCTTCGGGCTGTTCCGGGAGCGCGATCTGCACGTCCCCGTCGGCGGCCTCTCGGCCGGCCAGCGCCGCCGGCTCGCCCTGGCCCGCCTGCTCGCCCGCCCCGCCGACCTCCTGCTGCTCGACGAACCGACCAACCACCTGGCGCCCGCCCTCGTCGAGGAACTGGAAGAGGCGCTGGCCGCCTGGCCCGGCGCGCTCGTCGTCGTCACCCACGACCGGCTGCTGCGCCGCCGCTTCGCCGGCCGACCGTACGAAATACGCGGCGGCCGCCCGCTGCTCGCCGCCTGCTGACCGCGCCGGACAGGGCGGCGGGGCCCGGCGCGCCCGCCCCGGCGGTGCGCCGGACGCGGGCGGCATGTACAGGGCAGGCGTTCTACGCTGGCCGCATGGCCCGGCCCCGACGCATCGTCCTGCTCCGCCACGGCGAGTCCGTGGGGAACGCCGACGACACCGTCTACGAGCGGGAGCCCGACCACGCCCTCGCGCTCACCGAGACGGGGCGGCGCCAGGCGGCGGAAGCCGGCCGTCCGCTGCGCGGGATGTTCGGCGGCGAGCGGATCTCCGCGTACGTCTCGCCGTACCGCCGCACCCACCAGACGTTCCGCCTCCTCGGCCTGGATCCGGCCAGGGTCCGGGTCCGGGAGGAGCCGCGGCTGCGCGAGCAGGACTGGGGGAACTGGCAGGACCGCGACGACGTACGCCGCCAGAAGGCGTACCGCGACGCCTACGGCCACTTCTTCTACCGCTTCGCGCAGGGCGAGTCCGGCGCGGACGTCTACGACCGGGTGGGGGCCTTCCTGGAGAGCCTGTGGCGCAGCTTCGAGGACCCCCGCCACCCGCCCAACGTCCTGATCGTCACCCACGGACTCACCATGCGGCTGTTCTGCATGCGGTGGTTCCACTGGTCGGTCGCCGAGTTCGAGTCGCTGTCCAATCCGGGCAACGCCGAATGGCGCAGCCTCCTCCTCGGCCCCGACGGCCGCTACACCCTCGACCGCCCCTTCGACCGCTGGTGTGAGCCGGAACCGTACGGCATCACCGGTTAGAGTGCACAGCGATGACGACCCCTGACCCCCGTGACGCGGAGCGCTGTGCGCGGGCTCTGGCGAGCCTGCGCGGCCTCTCCGTGGGCGACGCCCTCGGTTCGCAGTTCTTCGTCCCCGCCCACTACCCCGCCCTCAAGCGCCGCGAGCTGCCGCCCGGCCCCTGGCGCTGGACCGACGACACCGCCATGGCCTGCTCCGTCCTGGCCGTCCTCACCACCCACCACCGCGTCGACCAGGACGCGCTGGCCCACTCCTTCGCCGAGCACCACGACCCCGGCCGCACCTACGGCCCGGTCGTCGACCGCCTGCTGCGCAGCATCCGCGACGGCGGCGACTGGCGGGAGCTGTCCGCCGCGCTGTTCAACGGCCACGGCTCCTGGGGCAACGGCGCCGCCATGCGCATCGCGCCCCTCGGCGCGTGGTACGCCGACGACCCCGAGCAGGCCACCCACCAGGCGGAGATCTCCGCCTACCCCACCCACCAGCACCGCGAGGCCGTCGTCGGCGCCATGGCGGTGGCCGCCGCGGCCGCCCTGGTCGCCGACCCCGCCCGCGCCCTCGGCCCCACGGACCTGCTCGACGGCGTCCTCGCCCTGATCCCGCGCAGCGCCGTCCAGGCCGGTCTGCGCCGGGCCCGCGACATGCTCGACTACGCCGACCCCGGCACCGTCGCCGCCGTCCTCGGCTGCGGCCGCCGCACCAGCGCCCACGACACCGTGCCGTTCACCCTCTGGGCCGCGGCGCGCCACCTCGGCGACTACGAGCAGGCGTTCTGGACCACCGCCCGGGCCGGCGGCGACGTCGACACCACCTGCGGCATCGTCGGCGGCATCCTCGCCGCCGCCCCCCAGGGCGCCCCGCCCCGGGAATGGCTCGACCGCACCGAGCCGCTGCCGCCGTGGACCCCCGCCGTCTGACCCGTACGCCGTCCCGCCCGCGCCGGCGCCAGCCCGTCCCGCCGCGCCCCGCCACCGACCGCGACGGGCCGCCGCCGTCCGCAACAGACCGCTCTCACCTGCGACTTCGCCGTCGGCGGGCCGTTGCGCGCGCCCGGTGCCGGGGGCTCGCGGACCCGCCCGGGACCGCCGCGCCCGCCCCTCCGGCGCGCCCCGCCGGCGCCGGTCGCGGATCCGGTGCGGACGCCCGCGCCGAATAGGCGTAATCTGGCTGGCGCCATGCCGTACGAGCCTCCCACCCATACCGTCGAGCGATCACTGCGCGCCACCACGGGCGCCAAGATCGTCGCAGGGATCGACGAGGTCGGGCGCGGAGCCTGGGCCGGACCGGTCAGCGTCTGCGCAGCCATCACCGGACTGCGCCGGCCACCGGACGGACTCACCGATTCCAAGCTGCTGACCCCCAAGCGCCGCACCGAACTGTGCGAGGTGCTCGCCGACTGGGTCACCTCGTTCGCCCTGGGTCACGCCTCACCGGAGGAGATCGACACCCTGGGCATGACCGCGGCCCTCCGGCTCGCCGCCGTCCGCGCCCTGGAGGCGCTGCCGGTCCGGCCGGACGCGGTCATCCTCGACGGCAAGCACGACTACCTGGGCGCGCCCTGGCGGGTCCGGACGGTCATCAAGGGCGACCAGTCCTGCATCGCGGTCGCCGCCGCGTCCGTGATCGCCAAAGTGCGGCGGGACGCCATGATGGCCGAACTCGGCCTGGAGTACGCCGACTTCGACTTCGCGGCCAATGCCGGCTACCCCTCGCCGACCCACCGCACCGCCCTGGAGCAGTACGGTCCCACGCCGTACCACCGGGTGTCGTGGTCCTACATGGACGCCCTGCCCCGGTGGCAGCACCTCAAGAAGGTGCGCGTCACCGCCGAAGCAGCCGCTCTGGAGGCCGGTGGCCAACTCGGCTTCGACTTCTGAGCGTCGGGGGCAGGAATTCGGTACCCCCTGACATGTCCCGCACCTACGTTTGATAGACATCCCTTTATGCCTCTCATCCCCGAGGAGCCTCAGATTCACGAGAGTGTCCCGGGTCCCCGCGCAACTCCGGCCGCCGGCCGCACCGCGCCGACCCCCCGTCCCGTTCCTGGTCCCGGTCCCCGCCCCGCCCCGCCGCGAGGCGCGCCCGCGTCCAGTGCCCGTCCGGGCAAGCCCGGACCCGCCGCTCCGTCGCGCGGGCCGGTCCCCGCCCCGCCGGCGCAGCGCACCGGCTCCCCGCAGCCGCCCGCCGCCACGGCCGAGCGCGCCGCCGGGCCCCAGCTCCAGCTGATCCCGGCACCCGCCGACGGCGCCATCGACGCCGCCGACGAAGCCGTCGACCTGCTCCTGGACTCCGGCCGCGCGCCGGGCGAGATCCTGGTGCTCACCACCGGCGGGGACCACCCGTGGGCCGCCCACGAGCTGTCGTTCGGCGAGGGCTCGTACTGGGCCCAGCACGACGCCGCGGACGACGTCTTCTACGCGGACGCCGGCGCCGAGCGTGCCACCGGGCGGCCCGTGGTGGTCGTCGCCCTCAACGGCGGCAGCGACGAGACCGCCGCGCGGGCCCTGCCCGCCGCGATGGCCCGCGCCGGAGCGCTGCTGATCGTCTGCGGCGACCCCGACCGGATCAACGCCGTACTCGGCGCGAACGCCTGACCGACACCGTCCGGCGCGGCCCGCCGGCCTCTGGCCGGGCGGGCTCGTTCGCGTGCCCGGCGTATCGGCCGGGCGGATAACCGCCGGTCGCCGGGCGCACCGCGGTCCGGGCACCGGCCCGGCGGGTGCCGCGCCCGCCCGGTGCGGGGGTGGTCAGCGGGGCGCCGGGCGCCGGCGGGCCTCGGGCGTTCCGCCTCCGGTCCGCCGGGGCGCTCCCCGGCCGCGCGGGGGCTCGGCCGGCGTGGTGGTCCGGGCCGGCGCCGTACGGGGTGGGGCGGACGGTGCCGCGGGTTCGGCAGGTCCCACCGGTCCCTGGCCGGGCGGCCGTTCCTCCGGTGTGCGCCCGTCCTCCGGCGTACGCCCGTCCGCCGGGCCATGCCCATCCGCCGGGACACGCCCCTCTGCCGGGCCGGGAACGTCCGCCGCACCACGCCCGTCCGCCGCACCAGGCACGTCCCCTGTCCGCGGCACCTGACCGGGCACGTCCCCCGCACCAGGCCCCGCCGCCGTCCGCCGCGCCTGACGGGGCACGGCCGCCGGCCCCGCGGGCCCATTCCCGCCGGCCGCGTCCCGACCGGCACCGCCGGCCACCGCGTCCGGGCCGCCACGTATACCGGGACGCGCCCCGTCCGCGCCCTCACGTACACCAGGCCGCGCCCCGTCCGGAGTACCGCCCCCACCCGCCCGCGCCCCCGCCGGCGCCGCCCGGCGCGTGCCGCCGCCGGGCCCGGGCGGTCTCGGCAGGCGGCCGCCGCGGCCTTCGCCCAGGACCTGCCAGCGGTCGCGGGTCAGCGCGATGAACGCGCCGCAGCGCAGGCCGTGCAGCGTGCAGGCGTCCCGCAGGCCCCACATCCACGCGCCGTCCGCCTCCGTCCAACGGGGGCCGCCCTCGCGGCAGTAGAGGAGCACCGCCGTCCGCACCGGGACCCGCAGCCGCAGGTCGTGCGGGATGATCCGGCGGAGCCGGGCCAGCAGCGCGTTGCGGCACTCCCAGCCGTCGGGGGCCGCGGCCGGTTCGCCGAACGACGCGCTGGCGACGACCCGTTCGCGGGGGTCCAGCACCGCTACGAGCACCGTCGCCGGGACGGGGAGGTGGAGTGCGTGCAGACCGGCGACGACCTCCCGGGGGCCGCGCAGCAGCGGTATGCCCGCCGACGCCCACTCCGCGGGCTCCAGCAGCCGTCCCGAGCGGGCGCCGGAAGCGGCCGACGCGGGCGGCGGGTCGTGCGAGGGCTGGGCGAATCCGAAGGCCATCGTCCTCCCTTCGTCTGCGCGTACGCGCTGCGGGCGGCGGCCGGGCGGCGCCGGCGCACCACCGCACGGCCCGGCCGGAGCGCGAACGGCCGGACACGGGGGAGCCGTTCCCATTCTCCCGGCTCGTACAGGCTTGCGGCAACGAGGAGTTCGCCGCGTACGGCCGGAAACGGCCGGTCCCCGCTGCTATCCCTGCCCATCCCGGCCGCTCCAACGCGCCCCTGGCGAAGGCCCGTTGCGCGACCGGGTGAGCGGCCGCCGCCAGTAAGGCGCCCCCAGTAAGCCGCCGCGCGTCAGCCGCCGGCAGCCGGGCCGGACGCCATGGCGCGATCCCCGGAGGCAGCCCCCGCCGGACACGCCCCCCCGGGGGCGCGTACCGCGACACCGGTGTCACCCTGCGTGAGCTGGCCAGCAGGCCGCGCCATCGGCTTGCATGGGGGCATGGACGATGTGGAGCTCCGCGCCGAAGCCGATGCCATCCTCGCCGAGCTGGTCGGGGACCCGAGCGGTTCCGCGCGGCTGCGGGAGGACCAGTGGCACGCGGTGGCGGCGCTGGTCAGGGAGCGCCGGCGGGCGCTGGTCGTCCAGCGCACCGGCTGGGGCAAATCGGCGGTGTACTTCGTCGCCACCGCCCTGCTCCGCCGGCGGGGCTCCGGCCCCACGGTGATCGTCTCGCCGCTGCTGGCGCTCATGCGCAACCAGGTGGAGGCGGCGGAGCGGGCCGGTATCCGGGCCCGCACCATCAACTCGGCCAACCCGGAGGAGTGGGGCACCATCCACGAGGAGGTCGAGCGCGGCGAGACCGACATCCTCCTGGTAAGTCCCGAACGCCTCAATTCGGTGGATTTCCGCGATCAGGTGCTGCCCAAGCTGGCCGCCACGACCGGGCTGCTGGTGGTCGACGAGGCGCACTGCATCTCCGACTGGGGGCATGATTTCCGCCCGGATTACCGGCGGCTGCGGTCGATGCTCGCCGAGCTGCCCCCGGGGGTGCCCGTGCTGGCGACCACCGCGACCGCCAACGCCCGGGTCACCACGGACGTCGCCGAGCAGCTGGGGACGGGCGCCGGTGAGGCGCTGGTACTGCGCGGTCCGCTGGACCGGGAGAGCCTGCGGCTGGGCGTGGTCCGGCTGCCGGACGCCGCGCACCGGCTGGCCTGGCTGGCCGAGCACCTGGACGAGCTGCCGGGTTCCGGGATCGTCTACGCGCTGACCGTCGCCGCGGCCGAGGAGGCCACCGCCTACCTGCGCCGGCGGGGCTTCGCGGTCGCCTCGTACACCGGGCGGACGGAGAACGCCGACCGGCTGCAGGCCGAGACCGACCTCCAGCGGAACAAGGTCAAGGCGCTGGTCGCCACGTCCGCGCTGGGCATGGGCTTCGACAAGCCCGACCTCGGCTTCGTCGTCCACCTCGGCTCCCCCTCGTCGCCGATCGCCTACTACCAGCAGGTCGGCCGGGCCGGGCGCGGTGTCGAGCACGCCGAGGTGCTGCTGCTGCCCGGCAAGGAGGACGAGGCCATCTGGCGCTATTTCGCCGAAACCGCCTTCCCGCCCGAGGCGCAGGTCCGCCAGACCCTCGCGGCGCTCGCCGACGCCGGGCGGCCGCTGTCGGTGCCGGCCCTGGAGGCGCTGGTCGATCTGCGCCGCACCCGGCTGGAGACCATGCTCAAGGTCCTCGACGTGGACGGCGCGGTCCGGCGGGTCAAGGGCGGCTGGGAGAGCACCGGGCGGCCGTGGGCGTACGACAGCGAGCGGTACGCGTGGGTGGCCGAGCAGCGGTCGGCCGAGCAGCAGGCGATGCGCGCCTACGTGAGCACGACGCAGTGCCGGATGGAGTTCCTGCGGCGCCAGCTCGACGACGAGGGGGCGGCGCCGTGCGGCCGCTGCGACAACTGCGCCGGCGCCTGGATCGACGCGTCGGTCTCGACGGACGCGCTGGCCGGGGCGGCGGAGGAGCTGGAGCGTCCCGGCGTCGGGGTCGAGCCGCGCCGGATGTGGCCGACCGGTATGCCGGCGCTGGGCGTCGACCTCAAGGGGCGCATCCCGGCCGGTGAGCAGTGCGCCCCCGGGCGCGCCCTGGGGCGGCTCTCGGACATCGGGTGGGGCAACCGCCTGCGCCCCCTCCTGGCGGAGCACGCGGCCGACGGCCCGGTACCCGAGGACGTCCTGCGGGCGGCGGTCGCGGTCCTCGCCGACTGGGCGCGCTCGCCGGGCGGTTGGGCGTCGGACGCGCCGGACGCCGCCGCCCGCCCGGCCGGAGTCGTCGCCGTACCGTCGCTGGCCCGCCCGCGGCTGGTCGGCTCGCTGGCCCAGGGGATCGCGGAGATCGGCCGCCTCCCGTTCCTGGGGACCCTGTCGTATACGGGGCCGGACGGGGCGCAGGCGGCCCGCCGGAGCAACTCCGCGCAGCGCCTCCGCGGGCTCACCGGCGCGTTCACCCTCTCCGAGGAGCTGGCCGGGGCCGTGGCCCGTACACCCGGCCCCGTCCTCCTCGTGGACGACAGCACCGACACCGGCTGGACCCTCGCGGTCGCCGCCCGCCTGCTCCGGCGGGCGGGCAGCGGACCGGTGCTGCCGCTGGTGCTGGCGACGGCGGGCTGAGTTCCCCGGGCGCGAGGGCAGGTGTGCGGGGCCCGGAGGGCAAGCGCCGCCGCCGGGTATCGGGGCAGGTGGCACTGCGTATTCTCCCCTGGGGACGGCACCGTCGCGGGCCGTCCCGACGCGCCAGAAACAGCGAGCGTGAATAGCGAGCGTGCCAGAAATAGCGAGCGTGCCAGAAATGGCGAGCGTCTTTCTTTGTCCGGATTCGGGCGAACGGATGGGGGCGGTGCGGGGCGATGGCGGGACGGGTCCTGAAGCAGGAGCGGGCGGTGCGCACCCGGGCCGCGCTCGTACAGGCGGGGGCGGAGGCGTTCGCCGAGTGGGGGTTCACCAGGGCCAGTGTCGCCAGGATCGCCGAGCGGGCGGGGCTCACCCTGGGGGCGATGTACTTCCACTTCGCCAGTAAGGAGGAGCTGGCCCGCGAGATCGTGCGCAACCAGCCGGACCGGGTCGTGCCCGCCGTCGACTCCGAGGGCCTGCAGCGGGCCGTCGACACCACCCTCACCTGGGCCTGCCGGCTGCCGGACGACCCCGTGCTGCTGGCCGGCGCCCGCCTGGTGATGGACCAGGAGTACTTCGCCGGCCCCGCCGGGAACTCCCACCAGCAGTGGATCGACGTACTCACCGCCGACCTGGAAGAGGCCGCCCGCCGCCGCGAGTTGCGCGCGCACGCCGACCCCCGGGCGGTGGCCCGGCTGCTCGTCTACGCGTGTACGGGCGCGCAGATGCACTCCGGCCTCGAAAGCGGCCGCCGCGATCTGCCGCGCCGGATAGCGGAGGTCTGGCACACCCTGCTGCCGGCCGTCGCCACGCCCGGCGCCGCCCGGCGGCTGGAACTGGGGGAGGAGCGCGGCCGGCCCGTGGGGACCTAGGCCACGTCGTCAACACCAACACCTTTGTCGTAGCGGTCACTTAATCTCATACCGGTGCACGGGGCGCCCGCGGGCGACGCGTGCCGGATACCCGATACCGGCGTTCAAACGGGGGGACAGAGGGATGCTGCTCAAGGACAGGACCGTCATGGTGACCGGGGCGTCCAGCGGGATCGGGGCGGCCGCGGCGCGGTTGCTGGCCGCCGAGGGGGCCGCCGTCGTGCTGGTCGCGCGGCGCGCGGAGCGGCTGGCGGAGCTGGCCGCCGCCATCACCGCGCGCGGCGGGCGGGCCGCCGCGGCGCCGGGGGACGTCCGGTCCGCCGCCGATGTCGAACGGGCCGTCGGGCTCGCCGTGGAGCGGTTCGGGTCGCTCGACGCCGCGTTCAACAACGCGGGCTGGGGAGCGGCCGGCAGCGCGCTGCACGAGATGGACGACGCCGACTACGACCGCATCATGGACGTCAACGTGCGGGGTGTCTGGAACTGCCTGCGCGCCCAGATCCCCGTGATGCTCGGCCAGTCCACCGGCGGCGCGATCGTCAACACCTCCAGTACGGCGGGGTCGTTCGCCACCGGTGTCGTCGCGCCGTACGTGGCCGCCAAGCACGCCGTCGCCGGGCTGACCAAGGCGGCCGCCGCGGAGTACGGCGACCGGGGGATCCGGGTGAACGCCGTGATGGTGGGGGCCACCCGTACCGAGCTGATGGACGCGGCCATCGAACAGATGCCGGCGCTGGAGACGCTGGCGGTCCAGCGGGCCGTGCAGCGGCGGTTCGCCGCGCCGGAGGAGATCGCGCGGGCCGTGGTGTGGCTGTGCAGCGACCACGCGTCGTTCGTCACCGGCGCGTGCGTTCCGGTGGACGGCGGCTGCAGCGCCGTATGAGCCCCGGGGCGCGGGCCCCGGAGCGCGGGGCTCAGGCCGCCGCGCAGTACGCCGCCCCCGCGCCCTCGTACAGCCGCCGGTAGACGTACGCCGCCGACGCCAGCGTCATGTGGTGGTGCCAGCCGGGGAAGGACCGCCCCTCGAAGTCGCGGAGCCCGTAGTCGTTCTGGAGGCGCTGCACCGCCGCGCCGGTCAGCGCCGACCGGCGGGCCAGCGCCAGCACCTCGGCCGTCCGGTGGCGGCGGAGTGAGGTGATCCAGTAGCGCGCGGGCCGGCGGCTCCGGGGGGACAGCTCGGCCACCAGCCGGTGGACGGGGGCGGCGCGGCCCGGGGCGTACTCGGGGCCGGGCAGGCGCACCGGCGTGCACAGTACGTCCACCGGGCGCCCGCCGCCCCGGCGTTCGGTGCTCAGCAGCTGCGGGTGGCGCGCGGCCAGATACGCCGTCAGCCGCTCCACGCCCACCGGCTGCCCGTCCGGCACGGCCGTCCCGCCGGGCATCCCCGGCCCGCCCGGCAGCACCGGCCGGTCGGGCGCGATCTCCAGGACGAAGTCCCGGCGCCGCGCCCCCAGCCGGGCCGCCAGCTCGGCCGGCTCCACCCCGGCCGACAGGTCCGCCACCAGCGGTACCTGGCCCGACACCCGCAACTCGGCGAGCCGATCGGTCAGTTCGGCCACGTGCGCCCAGGCGGGCTCGGCGCCGGTGCCCTCGGGGATGCGGGCCCGGCGCCGGCGGGCCGGATCGCCCGCCCACGTCCCGTCGAGCAGCAGCCGCCACCCCACCGGCACGCTCTCCTGGGCGGAGGTGAGGAACAGGCCCACCCCGACCTGGCAGTTGACCGTGCGCCCGGTCTCCGCGACGGTGCGCCGGCGTACGCCCACGGAGTGCTCACCGCGCTTCTCGATGACCGTCGTGCCGACCGTCCACACATGCTCCGGCAGGCGCCCGGCGGCGGCGCGGGCCAGGGCCTCGCGCACGCCCAGCCAGTCCCACGGGCTGGCGCTGATGAACTGCTGGAGCGCGTGCGCCGCGGCCGCGCAGGGCGCGATGCCCCGGGCCATGCTGCGGATCGTCTTCTTGCCGGGCACGGTCAGCAGCCCGCAGAGGTAGACCTCGGCCCAGCGGCGCTGGTCGCTGCGCGGCAGCGGCGCGAAGACCTCTTCGGCGAAGCGGGACAGGCCGCCGGGCGCCGGCGGCTCCTCCACCGGGAGCGTGGTGGCGGACGACGGAGCGGACACGGCCGCGGACATGAGACCCCCCTCTGGCGCAGCGATGACTGCAGCGGAAAAACATAGCAGTTGTTTTCTTTTTCTTGGGCGGTCCATTGCGCGTGCGTACTCCGGTAGGTCGCCGTTGTTCAGGACGCGCCGGGCGGGTCAGCATGTGCGCCTGTGTGCGCCTGTGTGCGCCTGCGTGCCGCCCGGCCACGAGCGGCCTGCATCTCACTCCCTGGACACCGCGGAGCTTGCGCCGCCTTCCTGACACCGCGCTGACGTGCTGTTTCGCGCGGGTTCAGCGACTTATGGAGGTTGCGGTGGCTCCGCCCGCCGACGCGCCGCACCATCTGACCGTGACCGGTCCGGCAACCGGCCGGGGAGCACCGGCGGCCCCGGCCCGGACCGGTCGGCGGCAGCGCACCGGTACGACGGGGGAGCCCCGGCCGCCGCCGCCCCGTCCTCCGCACCGCGAAGGGGGAAGTGCGAATGGAGTTCCGCGTCCTTGGGCCACTGGAGATCGTCGATGAGGGAGAAGTCGTGCCCTTGCAGGGTACGAAGCAGCGAGCGGTGCTCGGCTTCCTGCTGTTCCACGCCAACCGCGTGGTGTCCACCAGCGCCTTGTTGGAGGCCCTCTGGCCGGCTGACGAGGCGCCCAACTCCGCGCGCAAGATCCTGCACAACGCCGTCTGGGGGCTGCGCGGCTCCCTCGCGTCCACCGACGAGGGCGCCGGCCGCGCCTCGCTGATCACCCGTCCGCCGGGGTACCTGCTCCAGCTGGACCCGGAGAGCGTGGACCTGTACCGCTTCCACCGGCTGGCCAAGGAGGGCCGGGCGCGGCTCGCCGACGGGGCGCCGGGCGCCGCCGCGGACGTCCTGCGCCGGGCCCTGGGCCTGTGGCGCGGCCACATCCTCGCCGACCTCGCCGAGGCCGGCTTCTGCTGGCCGGAGCTGGCCGGTGTGGAGAACGCCCGGGTCGACGCGCTGGAGGACTACTTCGAGGCCGAACTCGCCCTGGGCCGCCACCACTCGGTCCTGCGCGAGATCGAGAGCGCCGTGGAGGCCGGCACGCTCCGCGAGCGGCTGTGCGGCCAGCTGATGCTCGCGCTGTACCGCTGCGGCCGGCACACCGACGCGCTCGGCGCGTACAACCGGCTGCGCGAACGCCTGGTGGACGAGCTCGGCCTGGAGCCCGGGAACCGGCTCCAGACGCTCCAGCAGGCGATCCTCCGCCACGACGACACGTTGCTCGCGCCGGAGGCGGCCCCCGCGGCGCGGCCGCCCGAGGTGCCGAGGCCGGCCGACGCGCCGCGGCCCCGGCACCCCGGCGGTCCCCGTCCGGCCGCCGTCGTCCGCCGCCACCCCGTGGCCGCGGCCGCCCCCGCGGCCCCGCCGCCCGTACGGGAGACGCGCCCGGCACCCCTGGCCGCCGCCTCCGGTATGGACGGCGGGCCGGGCATCCTGGTGGCGGCTCCCGCACCGGCACCGGGGCCGGCGCCCGCCGTGGGCTCCGGCACGCACAGCGTCCTGATGGTGCAGACCACCTTCGACGACCGGTGCGCCTCACCGGACACCCCGGCCGTGGAGAGCGGCCTGGCCGCCGTCGCGGACGCGTTACGGGACGCCGCCGAGCACCTCGACGGCACGGTCGCCGCCCCCGCCGGGCCGGCGCTGGTCGCCGTCTTCACCGGCGACCGGGCCGCCGAACGCGCCACCTCCGCCGCCCTGGTGCTGCTCACCTGCGTCCCCTCGCCGCCCGCCGGGAACCGCCCGCCGGTCGGCGTCCGGGCCGCCGTGGCCACCGGCGAGGCCGTGCTCTACCGCATCGGCGCGGAACCCGACTCCCCGGCCATGGTCCTCGGGTCGGCCGCCGACACCTGCCGCACCCTGCTCACCCGCGCCGCCGCCGGCACCGCGCGGGCCTGCCCGGTGACCCGGGAGCAGGCGCGCGACACGGTGTGCTTCTGCCGCTGCGGTTCGTCCGCCACCGGCTGGCAGGTCCGCTCCGCGCACTGGCGCTCCCTGGCCCACCCCTGCGTCCCCGTCATCGACCGCGACTACGAACTCGACGTCCTCGGCAGCCTCCTGGGCCGCTCGCGGTACCGCTCGGTGCCGCAGCTGGTCACGCTGCTGGGCGGGGTCGGCACCGGCAAGACCCGGCTGGCGCTGGAGTTCGAGCGCCGCGCCATGGCCCGCTGGGACGACGTGCGGTTCCTGACCACCGGGCCCGACTGCGCGGACCGGCCGCTGGGGCTGCTGCGCGATCTGCTGTTCGCGCTCTGCGACGCCCCGCTGACCACCGAGACCGCCACCGTCGCCGGTCTGCTGCGCCAGCAGGTCTACGCCTATATCGCCGATCCCGAGGAGGCCGCCGAGGCCGACGCCTGTGTCACCGAGCTGATCACCACCGGCGGGCACGGCCCGGCGCCGCACCGGCACGGCCCGCTGCTCGCCGGGGGCATCAGCCTGCTGCGCGCGGTGGCGATCGACCACCCCCTGGTGATCTTCGTGGACGACGGCCACGAACTCGACGACGCGGGGCTGGACTTCCTGGAACGGCTCGTCGGCTCCGCCGAGCCGCCGGCCCTCATGGTCGTCCTCGCCGCGCGCCCCCAGCTGCTGGGGCGGCGCCCCGGCTGGGGCGGCGGCCAGGCCCAGGGCGCGGTCCTCACCCTGGACCCGCTCTCGGACGCCGCGCTGGACCGGCTCTGCGACATCATGATCGCCCGGATGCGGCGCGAGCTGCTGACCTTCCCCACCACCCGCCTCGGCGCGGGCTTCGGCGAGCAGGTGCTCCCGTCCGCCCGCCGCCGCGCGCTGCGCACCCTGATGCGGATGGACAGCGCCCTGCCGCCCCGGCGGAGCCTGGGGGACGCCCGAGTTCGGCACGAAGAGCCGCTCGTCGCCTGCGTCGAGCAGCCGGCGGGTCGTCGCCCCGTATGCGACGACCGCGCCCATGCGTAGCGTCGGATACGCCCGCGCAGCGTCGGTTACGCGCAGGGGTGACGCCCGATTCGCCCCTGCGCGGCTTCAGATGCCCAGCGCCGAGCCGCCGCTGACGTCGATGACCTCGGCGGTGATCCAGCGGGCGTCGTCGGAGGCGAGGAAGGCCACGGCGTCGCCGATGTCGGCGGGCCGGCCGACGCGGTTGAAGACCGATACGGCGGCGATCTGCTTGCGGCCCTCGGGGTCCTTCACCCACGGGTTGGCGTCGGTCTCGATGGTGCCGGGCGCGACCGCGTTGACGGTGATGCCGCGCGCCCCCAGGCCCTGGGCGAGGGTGAAGGTCAGGGTGTCGAGCGCGCCCTTGGTCGCCGAGTACGCGATGACGTCGGGGATGGCGACCTTGGTGACGCCGGAGGAGACGTTGATGATGCGGCCGTTGTCGCGCAGGCGGGTCAGGCCGTGCTTGATGATGAAGAACGGCGCCTTGGTGTTGATCGCGAACACCCGGTCGTAGGCGGCCTCGTCGATCTGGTCGATCGCACCGGACGCCAGCACACCGGCGTTGTTGACCAGGATGTCCAGGCCGCCCCGCTCGTCGTACCGCGCGATCTGCTCGTCGAAGGCCGCCCACAGCGCCTCGGCGTCGCCCGGGACGCCGAGCTCGGTGCGGAAGGCGAAGGCCCGGCCGCCCTCGGCCTCGATGGTGCGGACGGTCTCCTTGGCGGCGGCCTCGTCGTTGCCGTAGTGGACGGCGACCAGCGCGCCGTCGCGGCCGAGGCGCTCGGAGATACCGCGGCCGATGCCCCGGCCGCCGCCGGTGACCAGAGCCGTCTTACCGCTGAGCTTTCCCATGGGGTCTTTCCTGTTCTGTGTGGAATGTGGAGTTGGGGTCAACTGGAAGGGAGAGGAAGGGTGTTGGGGCCGCCGAGGGGGATGAGTCGGGGCGGGGCGGATCGGTGGCCGCCGGGGCGGGTCAGCGGTCGTCGGCCGCGACGGTGGCCGCGGGGGTGCCGGCCGGGTTCTTGCCGGCGGTGCTCGCGTCGTCCGCCTCGGGCGCCCGGTCCGCGTCGCCCGCCTCCGGCGCCTCGGCTGCCGGTCCCTCGCCGCCCGTCGGGGCGACCCGGCGCAGCAGCAGGACGGCCAGGGCGCCCAGCAGCACCGTCAGGCAGCCGCTGATGACGGCCGCGACCTGGAGGCCGGACGTGAAGGCGGCGCGGGTCACCGCGAGCATCGCGTCACCGGCCCCGCCGGCCAGCTCCTTGGCCAGGGCGGTGCCGCCGCTGATGTTGCCGGCGATGGCGTCGACGGTGCCGCCGGACACCGCGCCGGGGGCCTCGCCGCGCACGTGGCCGCGGTAGACGGCGGCCATGACGCTGCCGGTGGCCGCGACGCCGAAGGCCAGGCCCAGTTCGTAACTGGTCTGCCCCACCGAGGACGCCTGGCCGGCCTTCTCCGGAGGCGCGGCGCTGACGGCGATGTCCGTGCCCAGTACGGTGATCGGCGCCAGGCCGGTCATCATGACGGTGGTGCCGGCGGCCGCCTGGGCGGCGCCGGAGAGGTCGGCGGGCAACGTGATCATCAGGGCGTAGCCGACGAGGGCGAGCACGGCGCCGCCGGCGATCACGTAGGCGGGGCGGGTCCGCCGGGTCAGGAACGGGGTGAGCTGCGAGCCGAGGGCCAGGCCGGCGGCGGGCAGCACCATCAGCAGCCCGGCCTGGAGCGAGGGCAGGTCGCTGACCAGCTGGAGGTACTGCGGAATGACGTACTCCACGCCGTTCATCGCCGACAGGCCGACGAAGAGCAGCACCAGCGCGGTGGTGAAGGTCCGGTCGCGGAACAGCCGCAGCTCCAGCAGCGGGTTGGCCAGCCGCTGCTGCCGGCGGACGAAGAGGACGCCGAAGACGACGGCGGCGGTCAGGGACAGCAGCATCCAGGCGTCCGGGCCGTGCTCGCCCAGCCGCTTGATGGCGAAGACCAGGGGCAGCAGCGTCAGCAGCAGCAGCGGCATCCCGGCCGTGTCCAGCTTCCGTGCCGCCGGGTCGCGGTACTCGGGGACGGCGAACGGCGTCACGACCAGGGTCGCGAGCATCACCGGCACCCCGATGAGGAACACCGAACCCCACCAGAAGTACTGAAGCATGACCCCGCTCACCACCGGGCCCAGGGCGATGCCGGTGGACAGCGCGGTGACCCACATGGCGATGGCCCGGGCCCGCTGCCGGGCGTCGGTGAACACGTGGGAGATCAGGGCCAGGGTCGACGGGATGATGCAGGCGCTGCCGACGCCGAGGACGGCCCGGGCCAGGATCAGCACCAGAGGGCTCGTCGCGTAGGCGGCCACCAGCGACGCGACCGCGAAGGCCACGACGCCGGCCAGCAGGACCTTGCGCCGGCCGAAGCGGTCACCGAAGTTGCCGGAGAGGACCAGCAGGCAGGCCATGACGAAGCCGTACATGTCGTTGATCCACAGCAGTTCGGTGCTGGTGGGTCGCAGATCGGCCGCCAGCGGCGGGGTCGCCAGCCACAGCACCCCCAGGTCGGTGGTGAGCAGCAGGGTGGGGACCAGCAGGAAAACGAGTCCGGTCCACTGCCGCGCCTCTGCCCTGGTTGCTAACGAGTCCGTCGATGGGCTGTTCATGGAGGGTTCCTCTGTTCCTCTGTTCCTCTCGGAAACTTTCAGGAATGGCCGTCGGTACGAAGATGGAGGCAGGAAGGAGCGATTCCAGGGCGGAAAAGGGGCCGAGGTGACCGCTCGCTGGAAAGGGCGGCACCGTCGCCGCCTTTTTCCGCGAACGCGCGCGGGTCCGCGGAATTCCGCGGTGCTCCGCAGTTCTCCGCAGTTCCCTGCGATTCTCCGGCTGCTTTTCCGCTGCTTTTCGGTAGGGCCGCATCACTGTATAGCGGCCGCGGCGGGCACCGGGTCATTGCCGGGTCATCCGGCGCTCTCGGTCCGGTCATGGGGCCGGTCGCGGGGGTGGTTGCGGGGCCGGCCGGGGCCCGGTCGCTGGCCCCCGAGGGGAAAGGGGGCGGGGTGCGGACCGGCCCGGCCCGCACCCCGCGGCGGGGTGTCAGCCCTGCCAGACGCCGCTGCCCGCGGTGTCCTTGACGTACTGCGAGAAGTCCCGCGGCTCGCGGCCGGTGAGCCGCTGCACGCCGTCGGAGAGGTAGTCCCCGCTGCCCGAGGCGACGTCGGCGAGCAGCCCCGCCGCGAACTCCGCGTAGCCGCGGTCGGCACCCCTGTCAACGACCAGCTCGACGTACTCCTGCGGGGAGACCGGCACATAGCGGATGTCGCGGCCGGTGGCCTCGGCGATCTCGCGCACGCAGTCGCCGAAGGTCATCACCCGCGGCCCGGACAGCGCGTACGTCGCCCCGTCGTGGCCGTCCTCGACCAGCGCCGCGACCGCCGACGCGGCGATGTCCTCGGCGTCGATGAACGGCTCCAGGCCCTCCCCGGTGGGCAGCCGGACCTCACCGGAAACCACCGGGTCGCGCAGGAACGCCTCCTCGCTGAAGTTCTGCGCGAACCACGTCGGCCGCAGCACGGTCCAGCCGGCACCGGAGTCCCGCACGGCCCGTTCGACGGCGAAGCCGGCCTCGTCGCCGGCCTGCTCCCAGGCCCGCGCC
This sequence comes from Streptomyces sp. NRRL F-4489, assembly GCF_001509485.1. GTDB lineage: Bacteria > Actinomycetota > Actinomycetes > Streptomycetales > Streptomycetaceae > Streptomyces. Next base: position 29,404 of record NZ_LLZI01000035.1, on the reverse strand, counting down.
GACAGCAGCACCAGCCGCCGCACGCCCGCCTTCACCGCGACCTCCGCGAACTCCGCCATGAGCGCGGCGGCGTTCTCGCCCTGCGAGTCCACCAGGTAAGCCGCGCCCGCGCCGGCCACCGCGGGCGCCCAGGTGTTCCTGTCCTGCCAGTCGAAACGGCGCTCCCCGGAACGGGAGGCGACGAGGGGGGTGAATCCCCGCTCGGTCAATTGCCGGGCGACGCGCTTGCCGGTCTTACCGGTGCCGCCGAGCACAAGAATAGGTGAGTCGTTCATGGCCTCATTTAATACCGTCATAGCCGTTCCCTTGGAATAGCGGATGGTCCAGCGGCCGGCCTGTGGCCGAAAATCCCTCCCGCTCGGCGGGAATTCAGGCCCGCCGGGGAGGTCTGCGGGTCAATCGCGTACGGAAGGTGGCCGCCGAGTACAGGAATTCGACGTAGCGCGCGAAGAGATGGGCGGTGAGCGGCGGGCAGGCGATGCCGGTGTCCGCCAGGGCCGCCTCCGCCTCCGTCTCCGAGGTCCGCGTCCGAGGTCTTCATCAGCGAGTCGCACTTGAACAGGTGGGAGCACGTCGACCCGGTGCATCGACAGGCAGCGCAGCCCTGGTCCCACAGGCGCGCTGTGCGACGCTCAACTACCGCTCGGAGATGGGGTGGTGGCCCCTGCCGTCCCTCGCTCATGCCCTCCATGCAACCCGATGCCGCTGACGACGCGCGCACCCCGTCCGCGAGCTGTGGAAAACCCACTCCGGAAGTTATCCACAGGGGTCGCGGCGGACCGCATCGCTGCGGGATCTTCAAGCCATGAATCCGCACAGCGAACCGCAGAGGGCCGGCAGCGCCAAGACCACCACGGACGCCGCCGACAGCACCGACGGAACGGAAAAAACCGAGGAGACCAAGATGAACGAGGGCACCGAACGGAACATCGACCTCACGACGGAGGACCGCACGACGTCCGACACCCCGCCGTCGCACCACACCACCGAGCCGAGCACCGACACCCGAACGAACGACCGCCACGAGCCGAACGGCCACCGCGATCCGAACGGCCACCGCGATCCGAACAGCGGCCACGATCCGGACGGCCGTCACGGAGCAACAAGCCCCCCGTACGCCCCGCCCACCCCCTACGACCCGCCCGGTCCCGCCCTTTCCTGCGGCGCCTACGCCCCGCCTGCGGCCGCCGATGACGGCGATGGTCCCGGTGGGCCGCCCGGCTCCGCCCACCCCTCCGGTGACCGTGCCGCCGGCCCCGCCCCCGACTCCCAAGTCACCCTGCGCGGCCCCGCCGAACTCGCCGACGCTCTCCCCTACCTCCTCGGCTTCTATCCGGACAACAGCATCGTCATGGTCGCCCTGCACGGCGAACGCGCCCGGTTCGGCGGCCGGCTCAGGCTCGGCATCCCCTCCGACCCGTCCCACTGGCCCGACGTCAGCGACCAGCTCGCCGACTGCCTGATCACCGGCGCCCGCCGGCGCTCCGGCCGCCCGGTCGGCATCCTGGTCTTCCTCTGCCAGGAGCCGGCACCGGGCGAGAGCGGCCAGGACGTCAAGGAGCGCCTGCGCCCCTTGGCCCAGCGGCTGCGCACCGCCTGCGGCGCGCTGGACGTACCGGTCCTCGAAGCGCTGTGCCTGTCCAACGGCCGCTTCTGGTCCTACTGCTGCCCCGACTACCGCTGCTGCCCCGCCGAGGGCACCCCGCTCTTCCTGCCCGGTACGTCCGTGATGGCCGCGGCCGCCGCCTACTCCGGCATGCAGGTTCGGGGCTCCCTCAAGGAGATGGAGGCCCGGCTCGCGCCCCGCACCGGACCGCGCGGTGCCGATCAGGAGAAGGCGCTGGACACCGCGGCCGCGGAGCTGGTGCCCAGGATGATCCAGCCCGGCACCGCCGCTGCCGTCCACCGGGACACCCTCGAACTGGCCGCCGCGATGATCCACCGCTTCCGCCAGGACACCCCGGCCGGCAGCAACCGCGCCCGGGACGCCTGCGACGACGCCCTGATCACCGACGCCGAGGCCGCCACCCTCATCCTCGGCCTCCAGAACCGCGCCACCCGCGACCGGGCCGCCGAATGGATGGACGGCCCCGAAGCCGCGGCGGCCCTCCGCCTCTGGCGCGCCCTCGCCCGCCGCTGCACCGGAGGCTACGGCGAACACGCCGCGGCCCCGCTGACGCTCGCCGGCTGGGTCTGCTGGTCCACGGCCGACGCCCCCTCCGCCCGCGTCGCCCTCAGCCGCGCCCTGGTCGCCGACCAGGAGTACGTCTTCGCCCAGCTCCTGCACCGCGCGATCAACGAGGGCTTGGACCCCGAGCCCCTGCGCCGCTGCCTCCGCCAGCAACGCGCGGAAGCCGAAGCCGCCGAGGCCGAGGCCGCGAAAGCCGAAGCCGGGGCCGCGGCCGCGGCCGCGCAAGCCGAAGCCGCCGAGACCGCTGGGACCGCGGGTGCAAGTGCGGTTGGTGGGGCCGTAGTTGTCAATGGGACCGCGGGCGGCGCCACCGAAGCCACCGCCCCCGAAGCCACCGCCACCGCTCGCCGGCGCTCCACCCGAAGGCCCGCGCCGGCCCGCCCAGGGAGCGCCGACCGCCCCCGCGGGCCCCGGGGCAGCACCGGCCCCGGCTCCCGTACGACCGGCGCGCCGGGCGGCCGCCGCACGGGCCGGGACGGTGACCGAAGCCGGCGGTAACGGCACGGGGTGCGGCGTGGCCGGCGTGACCTGGGCGCCGGCCGCACCGTTCAGCCGGGTGGCGTCAGGCCGTACGGAGCCCCGACCTCACCAGGAGCGCAGAGCGTGCCAGGGATCGTCCCCACCCACCAGCCGGCCCACCGGACCGCCGCGGACCGGCGCGCCCCGGCGTCCCCGCTCCGGCCGCCGCAGCCCCAGCCCGTCCACGCGGCGCTGGTCTGCGTGGCGCTGCCGTCGCTCACCGTGTCGTCCGCCACGGGCCAGCTCACCGGCCAGGGCCTGGACGGCTGCTACCGCGACGGCCGGCGGATCCTCTCCCGCTGCGAGGTACGGGCCGCGGGCGGCGAACCGCTCGTCGTCCAGGGCCGGCTGATCTCCGCGGACCGCGCTCGCTTCACCGGGGTGGTCCGCAGAACGGGCGAGCGCGGCCCCGACCCGGAGATCCGCATGGACCGGCTCCGCTCCGCCGACGGCACCGAGCGGATCACGTTCCACAGCAGCGCCGCCCGGCCCCTCCGGCTGCCCGTCGAGATCCACCTGGGCACCGACCTCGCCGAGCTGGGCGCCGTCGCCGTCGGCCGCCCGGGCCCCGAACTCCGCGCGGCCGTCCACGGATCCGGCCTGCGCTGGTCCGGGCCCGGCGCGCACGCCGTGGTGACCGCCGACCCCGCGCCCCAGGACGCCCTGGCCTCCGCGGGCCTGCTCCGCTGGGAACTCCACCTCCCACCCGGCGGCCGCCGCACCATCGAACTCCGCCCCCGCCTGGACCACGACACCGGCACCCCGCCCACCCCTGTCAGCCGCGCCACGCCCGCCCCCGGCCCGCGCACCGCCTCCCGGAGGCGCGGAGGCCGCGGCGACCGGCCGCCGCGCTCCTGGTCCGCCGCCCGCCTGGAATGCGACGACCCCCGCGCCGACATCCTCCTGGCCCAGAGCCTCGACGACCTGCACGGCCTGCTGACGCGCGACCCGGCGCTTCCAACCGACGTCTTCGTCGCCGGCGGCTTCCCCTGGCGCTGCGGCCTCGCCCCCGCCGACGCCCTGTGGACCGCCCGGATGCTGCTCCCGCTCGGCACCCGCCTCGCCGCCGCCACCCTGCGCACCCTCGCCCGTACCCAACTCGCCACTCCAGGGGCGGATTTCGGCCGAATTCCCGGCCCCCTACGGGACGCCGGCCCGCACGCCCCGCCCGGCTGCACCGGCATCGAGGCCACCCTCCTCTTCCCGGCCGTCCTCGCCGAGGCCCGCCGCTGGGGCCTGCCGGACCGCGAGACGGAACGACTGCTGCCCACCGCCGAACGCTGCCTGCACTGGCTCCGCACCGCCACCGACCGGCCCGCCGCCGGCCGCGGCGGCTACCTCCCCGACCCGGCCTCCGACGGCCCGTACCGCTGCGAGACCCAGGCCCACGCCCACCGCGCCGCGGTCCTCGGCGCCGACCTCCTCGACGCCTGCCAGGCCCCCGGCGCCGCCGCCCTCCGCGACTGGGCGGCGGATCTGCGCGCCCGCTTCCGCGCCGACTTCTGGCTCGACGACCGCGCCGGCGGCCGCCCCGCCGCCCTGCTCACCGCCGCCGGCCGCCCCGTCCCGCACCTCGGCGCCACCGCCGCCCACCTCCTCGACACCGGCCTGCTCGGCGGCGCCGCCCATGCGCCCGGGCTGCTGGACGCCGCCCGCACCGACCAGCTGTGCCGGCTGCTCCGCGCACCCGCCCTCGACTCCGGCTGGGGCCTGCGCGGACTCGGCGCCAACGAGAGCGGCTACAACCCGTTCGGCCACCGCGGCGGAGCGGTCCGCGTCCACGAAACCGCCGTCGCCGCCGCCGGACTCGCCGCGGCCGGCCACGAAGCCGCCGCCGGCGCTCTGACCAGGGGCATCCTCGACGCCGCGGAAAGCTTCGGCCACCGCCTCCCGGAGATGTACGCGGGGGAGCAGCGCACCGCCGGCGGGGTCCCCGTCCCGCACCCTGCGGCCTGCCGCCCCGCGGCCGTCGCGGCGGCCGGCGCGGTCCAGATACTCATCGCCCTCGCGGGCCTGCGCCCCGACGTCCCCGCCGGCACGGTCACCGTCCGCCCCCTCGGCACCGCCCCGCTCGGCGCGATGCAGCTGACCGGACTGACCATCGCCGAGCAGCCCTTCGCCGTACGCATCAGCCGCCTCGGGATGGGCATGGTCGAGGAGGCCGCGGACGGTCTGCACCTGCGCTCGTGAGACCCGCGCGACCTGTTTATCGTCAGGCGGACGACTATGATCGCGGCATGCCTCCCTACGACCCGTCGGCCTTCCCGCCCTTCGCTGTCACCGTCGACCTGGTCGTGCTCACCGTGCGCCGCCACGCCCTGTGCGCGCTGGCCGTACGCCGCGGTGAGCCGCCGTTCCAGGGCCGCTGGGCCCTGCCCGGCGGATTCGTCCGCGCCGACGAGGACCTGTCGGAGGCGGCCGCCCGGGAACTCGCCGAGGAGACCGGCCTGCACGCCTGCCCGCCGGCCGGCCCCCAGGCCCCGTACGGCGCGCACCTCGAACAGCTCGCCACCTACGGCGACCCCAAGCGCGACCCCCGTATGCGCGTGGTCAGCGTCGCGCACCTCGTCCTCGCCCCCGACCTGCCCGCCCCCAAGGCCGGCGGCGACGCCCACAGCGCCCGGTGGGCCCCCGTCGAAACCCTCCTGGAACAGGACGGCAACGCCCACACCCGCGACGGCGAGCTGACCGCCCCGCTCGCCTTCGACCACGCCCGCATCCTCTCCGACGGCGTGGAACGCGCCCGCTCGAAGATCGAGTACTCCTCGCTCGCCACGGCCTTCTGCCCGCAGGAGTTCACCGTCGGCGAGCTGCGCCGGGTGTACGAGGCGGTCTGGGGCGTCGCACTCGACCCCCGCAACTTCCACCGCAAGGTCACCGGCACCCCCGGCTTCCTGGTACCGACCGGCGGCACCACCACCCGCCAGGGCGGCCGCCCCGCCCAGCTGTTCCGCGCGGGCGGGGCCACCCTCCTCAACCCCCCGATGCTGCGCCCCGAGGTCTGACCCACACCGCTGAGCGACCCTCTGGGCGCCTGCGCTGGGCCCCTCCTCGTCAACCCGCCGCCCCTGAAGTCACCACCCCAGGTGACTCCCGCACACCGCGACCCCCGCACCGACCTCACCGCCGGCCACCACAGCCACCCCCGCGCGCCGGGCACCACCTCGCCAACTCCCGTTTCCACCGCCGCGGCTGACCCACCCGCCCGCCGGGACGACGACAGCCCCCGCCGTCCCCGAATCCCCGTCCCGCCCCGCGCGTCCCCTGCGGCTTACCGAAGCGATCAAGACGTACCGCTCCTGGTGTGCCCGGTGACCCCAACTCCCGCCCGGCGCTCGGCCGTTGCGCCGGAGTGCTGGGCTGCGCTTATGTGTTCACCGTGCTAACGGGCCGGAGGCGCCGGCCGGCCAAAACGCCCGTTTCCGGCCCCGGTTGTTGCACCCGCTGCCCACAACTCGCCGCGGAAAGCGCATTTCTTTCCGATAAAGCGTCAATTGCGAGATAACGGGCGATCACCCTTTCGTGTGCTTTTCACCAAAGACCTCAAGGCCGTTCAGGGTGTCGCCGACAAAGGATGCGTGAGTACCCTTGCGCACACCATGATGACCGCGGCTCGCCCCGGCGACACCGGCCTCGCAGGCCCCGGCGAGCTTGACCGCTACCCCTACGCCAACGCCGCCCACGCGGCCGGCCAGGACCGCGCAGAGCGCGTCCCCCCGGTCTGGGATGGCGCCGAAGCAGATATCGGCCGGGTCGGCCGGCGCGCGGCGGGCAGCCGTGGCCGCGGCCTGCACGGCCAACTCGTCCAGCAGCTCGGCCAGATGATCGTCTCCGGCGATCTCGGCGCCGACCGCCCGCTCGTCCCCGAGGAGATCGGCCAGCGCTTCGAGGTCTCCCGCACCGTCGTCCGCGAGTCCCTGCGCGTCCTGGAGGCCAAGGGCCTCGTGAGCGCGCGCCCCAACGTGGGCACCCGGGTGCGCCCGGTGAGCGACTGGAACCTCCTCGACCCCGACATCATCGAATGGCGCGCCTACGGACCCCAGCGGGACGACCAGCGCCGCGAGCTGTGCGAGCTCCGCTGGACCATCGAGCCGCTGGCCGCCCGGCTCGCCGCCGGCCACGGCCGCGAGGACGTCCAGCAGCGCCTCGCCGACATGGTCGAGATCATGGGCCACTCCGCGGCCCAGGGCGACACCATGACGTTCGCCCGCGCCGACACCGAGTTCCACACCCTGCTGCTCCAGCTCGCCGGCAACCGCATGCTGGAGCACCTCGCCGGCATCGTCACGTCCGCCCTGCACGTCTCCGGGGGGCCGGGCGGCGGCTGCGAGCGGCCGGTCGAGACGTCCGTGGGCCAGCACATGCGGGTCGTCGACGCCATCGGCGCCGGCGACGCCACTGCCGCCGAATCCGCGATGCGCCAGCTCCTCGCCACTCACGGCGAGACCGGCGGGCAGGGCACCGGGACGCCCGTGGACCACACCGTCCCCGCGCCCCGCGAGCACTGAGGCTCGTACCCGACCGCGTGCGGACCGTAAGCACCGCGCGGACTCGTGCCCCGTACGCCCCCGCCGAGGACGCGCCGTACGTACCGAAGGAGCGCAAGATCGCCGGATCCGGGACGTCGTCCGGATCCGGCGGCAGACGTTGAGAGGATTGCAGGGCAAATGTCGGGGAATGGGTCGTTATGGGGTGTGACTCGGGCCACGCAGATTGGGCGTAACGCTCTCCGGGGAAGCGCGATGACTTAAGAGGTGATAGCCGAGGAGGGAATACGAGCGGCGTTCGTGACGCTGTTCAACTCCCCGGTTGCCCCTGCGCCGTCGGTCCATCCCCGCCGGCGGTCGTCGGCTCCGATCCGTAGTGGACGGGGTCGGAAGCCGTTTCCATCGTTCCGAGAGGTTGTTCGTGTCGGCCAGCACATCCCGTACGCTCCCGCCGGAGATCGCCGAGTCCGAGTCTGTGATGGCGCTCATCGAGCGGGGAAAGGCAGATGGGCAGATCGCCGGCGATGACGTGCGTCGGGCCTTCGAGGCTGACCAGATTCCGCCAACCCAGTGGAAGAACGTTCTGCGCAGCCTCAACCAGATCCTCGACGAGGAGGGTGTGACGCTGATGGTCAGTGCCGCAGAGGCGCCCAAGCGCACCCGCAAGAGCGTCGCAGCGAAGAGTCCGGCGAAGCGCACCGCCACCAAGACCGTCGCGGCCAAGACCGCAACGGTGAAGAAGACCACCACCGCCTCGGCCGCCGCCTCCGTGGCGGACCCGGCCGCCGGTGAGTCCGAGGCCGCGCCCGTGAAGAAGGCCGCGGCGAAGAAGGCGACCGCCGCCAAGAAGACGGTCGCGAAGAAGACCGCGGCCAAGAAGACCACCGCCAAGAAGACCGCGGCCAAGAAGGACGTCGACGATCTGCTCGACGACGACCTGACCGAGGAGACCCCGGCGCCCGGCAAGGGTGAGCCGGCGGACCCCGAGACCCCCGAGAACGCCGGTTTCGTACTGTCGGACGAGGACGAGGACGACGCCCCCGCCCAGCAGGTCGCCGCGGCCGGCGCCACCGCCGACCCGGTCAAGGACTACCTCAAGCAGATCGGCAAGGTCCCGCTCCTCAACGCCGAGCAGGAGGTGGAGCTCGCCAAGCGCATCGAGGCGGGTCTGTTCGCCGAGGACAAGCTCGCCAACAGCGACAAGCTCGCGCCGAAGCTCAAGCGCGAGCTGGAGATCATCGCCGAGGACGGCCGCCGGGCGAAGAACCACCTCCTGGAGGCCAACCTCCGTCTGGTCGTCTCCCTGGCCAAGCGGTACACCGGCCGCGGCATGCTCTTCCTGGACCTCATCCAGGAGGGCAACCTCGGTCTGATCCGCGCGGTCGAGAAGTTCGACTACACCAAGGGCTACAAGTTCTCGACCTACGCGACGTGGTGGATCCGCCAGGCCATCACCCGCGCCATGGCCGACCAGGCCCGCACCATCCGCATCCCGGTGCACATGGTCGAGGTCATCAACAAGCTCGCCCGCGTGCAGCGCCAGATGCTCCAGGACCTGGGCCGCGAGCCCACCCCGGAGGAGCTGGCCAAGGAACTCGACATGACCCCCGAGAAGGTCATCGAGGTCCAGAAGTACGGCCGCGAGCCGATCTCGCTGCACACCCCGCTGGGCGAGGACGGCGACAGCGAGTTCGGTGACCTCATCGAGGACTCCGAGGCGGTCGTCCCGGCCGACGCGGTCAGCTTCACCCTCCTCCAGGAGCAGCTGCACTCCGTGCTGGACACCCTCTCCGAGCGCGAGGCCGGTGTCGTCTCCATGCGCTTCGGCCTCACGGACGGCCAGCCCAAGACCCTGGACGAGATCGGCAAGGTCTACGGCGTGACCCGCGAGCGGATCCGCCAGATCGAGTCCAAGACGATGTCGAAGCTGCGCCACCCGTCGCGCTCCCAGGTGCTGCGCGACTACCTCGACTAGCCGTACCCGCTCCGACCGCGCCGCGAGCCCGGCCCTCCACCCCGTGGGAGGCCGGGCTCGCGGCCGTCCGGGTGCGGGGCGCGCCCGTTTGGGTCACGCTGGGTGTGCGAGCACTGTCCCGGAGTCAGGAGTCCGTATGCGACCGACCGTACGCGCCGCCCTCGGGGCGCTTGCGCTCATCCTCGCCGTACCGGCCTCGGCGGCCGCGGACGAGTCGGTGGTCGGGGGGAAGCCCGTCCGCCGCTCACAGACCCCCTGGGCGGTGGCCCTGGCCTCGCACCAGCGGTTCGGGAACCACCGCTCCGGACAGTTCTGCGGCGGCGTACTCGTCGGGCACGCGACGGTGGTGACGGCCGCCCACTGCCTGGGCCGGGAGGTGCTGGGCCTGCCGTGGCGGGAAGTACGGGACCTGCGGGTCGTCGTCGGGCGGAACAACCTCACCGGCAAGGGCGGCCGCGAGGTCAAGATCGCCAAGGTGTGGGTCAACCCGCGCTACAACCCCTGGACCAACGAGGGTGACATGGCCGTCCTCACCCTGGAGAAACGCGTCCCGAACCGCCCCCTCCCGATAGCGCGGCCCCACGACGACGCCTACCTGCCGGGCAGCGCCGCCACCGTCTACGGATGGGGTGACATGACGGGCGACGGCAGCTACGCCGCGCGGCTGCGCGCGGCCAGGGTGAACGTCCTGCGGGACGCGGTGTGCGCCCGCGCCTACCCGGGCAGCGTGGACGGGACGTACAACGCCGCCTCGATGCTCTGCGCGGGGGAACCGAAGGGCGGGCGGGACGCCTGCCAGGGGGACAGCGGCGGGCCGCTGGTGGTGCACGGGCGGCTGGTGGGGCTGGTGTCGTGGGGGACGGGCTGCGGGCGGGCGGGCAGCCCCGGTGTCTACACGCGGGCGTCCGCGCTGCTCCCGGCCGTCCTGGCGCACGGCGCCGGCTGACCGCGTCCGGGTGACCGCTTCCGGGCGCGCGGCGGGTGCCGGGGCGTACGAGTGCGGGCGGCCTCCCCGGGGTGCCGGGAAAACCGCCCGCAGCACGGCGCAAGGGCCGCTACTCGCTCGTCGTGGATGCGAAGTGTCAGCGTTCCTCTTCGGACGCGGACCTCGGAGTGGCGGTCAGCCGCTCCGTCTCGTCCTGTATTTCCGCGGCGATCTTCTTGAGTTCTGGCTCGAACTTGCGGCCGTGGTGGGCGCAGAAGAGCAGCTCTCCGCCGGACATCAGGACGACGCGCAGGTATGCCTGGGCGCCGCAGCGGTCGCACCGGTCAGCGGCCGTCAGCGGGCTCGCGGGTGTCAGAACAGTAGTCACGTCGCCTCTTCTCTAGCTCGACGAGCTGTCGTACCAGGGTCAACATCCAACCAGGCCGAAAACGTTCCCGCTCGTGCCTTTTCCCCGAAAAATTTCTTTCAAGGGGGCCGGGTGCTGCCGGGTGGCGGCGAATGAGCCGTAGTGCGTGATGGTCTGTTTCACGTTGGTTGCTGGATTCTGCCCTCCCGGCTGGCTTGCCGGTTGTTGATGAGGACGTGCCCGGAGCCTAAATGGTTCATGCCTCGAAGGGAACGTGATGTGCACGTCACTCGGACGTCACCCCATCGAGGGATCGAACGTACGAACGAAATTCTACTACCATGGTCACGCTCACGGGTGGCGTCACATCGGCTCTACTGGGCCTCGGTACCCTCTCACCGGCGACACCGCCACAACCGAGTCCGCGGAACGCGGACTGCCAGAAATTCAGCGAGGAGCGAACCGCGTGACCGCCGAGATGTCCGTGCCGTCCACCGCCGTGCTGACCGGGGCAGACCGGGACGGGTCCAACTACACCGCGCGGCATCTGCTCGTCCTCGAGGGCCTGGAGGCCGTCCGCAAGCGCCCCGGCATGTACATCGGCTCGACGGACAGCCGCGGTCTGATGCACTGCCTGTGGGAGATCATCGACAACTCCGTCGACGAGGCCCTGGGCGGCTACTGCGACCACATCGAGGTGATCCTCCACGGCGACGGGTCCGTGGAGGTGCAGGACAACGGCCGCGGCATCCCCGTCGACGTCGAGCCCAAGACGGGGCTGAGCGGCGTCGAGGTCGTGATGACCAAGCTGCACGCCGGCGGAAAGTTCGGCGGCGGCTCGTACGCCGCCTCCGGCGGTCTGCACGGCGTCGGCGCCTCGGTGGTAAACGCGCTCTCCGCGCGGCTGGACGTCGAGGTCGACCGCAGCAGCAAGACCCACTCGATCAGCTTCCGCCGCGGTGTCCCCGGGAGCTTCAGCGGCGCCGGCCCGGACGCCCCGTTCGAGCCCGCCAACGGGCTGCTCAAGGGCAAGCGGATCCCCAAGACCAGGACCGGCACCCGGGTGCGCTACTGGGCCGACCGGCAGATCTTCCTCAAGGACGCCAAGCTCTCCCTGGAGACGCTGTACGCCCGCGCCCGCCAGACCGCCTTCCTGGTGCCCGGACTGACCATCGTCGTCCGCGACGAGCGCGGCATCGACGGCGCCGGCAAGACGGAAGAGACGTTCCGTTACGACGGCGGCATCAGCGAGTTCTGCGAGTACCTCGCCCAGGACAAGGCCGTCTGCGACGTCCTGCGGCTGACCGGCCAGGGCACGTTCAAGGAGACCGTGCCCGTCCTGGACGACCGCGGCCACATGACACCCACCGAAGTCACCCGGGAACTGGGCGTTGACATCGCCCTCCGCTGGGGCACCGGATATGACTCCACGGTCAGGTCGTTCGTCAACATCATCGCCACCCCCAAGGGCGGCACCCACGTCGCCGGCTTCGAGCGCTCGGTGACCAAGACGGTCAACGAGGTGCTGCGGTCCAGCAAGCTGCTGCGCGTCGCCGAGGACGACGTCGTCAAGGACGACGCGATGGAGGGCCTCACCGCGGTCGTCACCGTGCGGCTCGCGGAGCCGCAGTTCGAGGGCCAGACCAAGGAGGTGCTCGGCACCTCCGCCGCGTCCCGGATCGTCGCCCAGGTGGTCAGCCGGGAACTCAAGGCGTTCCTGACGTCCACCAAGCGGGACGCCAAGCAGCAGGCGCGCGCCGTGCTGGAGAAGGTCGTCGCCGCGGCCCGTACGCGTATCGCCGCCCGGCAGCACAAGGAGGCCCAGCGGCGGAAGACGGCGCTGGAGTCCTCCTCCCTGCCGGCCAAGCTGGCGGACTGCCGCAGCGACGACGTCGAGCGCAGCGAGCTGTTCATCGTCGAGGGCGACTCGGCGCTGGGCACCGCCAAGCTGGCGCGGAACTCCGAGTTCCAGGCGCTGCTGCCGATCCGCGGCAAGATCCTGAACGTCCAGAAGGCGTCCGTCTCGGACATGCTCAAGAACGCCGAGTGCGGCGCCATCATCCAGGTCATAGGGGCGGGTTCCGGCCGCACCTTCGACATCGACACCGCCCGCTACGGCAAGGTCATCTTCCTCGCCGACGCGGATGTCGACGGTGCGCACATCCGCATCCTGCTGCTGACCCTCTTCCAGCGCTACATGCGGCCGATGGTCGAGCAGGGCCGGGTCTTCTCCGCCGTCCCGCCGCTGCACCGCGTCGAGCTGATCAACCCCAAGAAGGGCCAGGAGAAGTACATCTACACGTACTCGGACAACGAGCTGCGGCAGACGCTCCTGGAGCTCCAGCGCAAGAAGGTCCGCTACAAGGACAGCGTCCAGCGCTACAAGGGCCTGGGTGAGATGGACGCGGACCAGCTCGCCGAGACGACCATGGACCCGCGGCACCGGACGCTGCGGCGGATCAACATCAGCGATCTCGAGGCCGCGGAGAAGACCTTCGACCTGCTGATGGGCAACGAGGTCGCGCCCCGTAAGGAGTTCATCACCAGCTCCGCCGCGACGCTGGACCGTTCGCGCATCGACACCTGATCCGGTCAGGGCTCGCCGCGGGCGCCTCTCCACCCACGGGTGGACGGGCGCCCGCCGCCGTTTCCACCCGCGTCCCACCCTGGCTCCGATCCGGGCGGCGGGGCTCTCTCCGTAGCGTCGAGGACGTCGAACAATCCACGTCCCAACGGAGGCCCTGGCCATGAACGGCTGGCTCGATATCGCTGTGCTGATCGCGGTTGTCGCGATCGTCTTCGCGCGGCAGTTCACGGCACAGCGCATCACCTCGGGAGGCAGGAAGTGGTGGCTGATGCCCGCCGTCCTGGTCTTCCTGGCGCTGCGGCAGCCCGGCCTCCTGGACCCCGCGCACCGCGCCGCCTCGGTGATCCTGCTGGCCGTGTCCCTCGTGATCGGACTGGCCAGCGGGGCGGCGTGGGCCTGGACCACCCGGATCTGGACGGACGAGACCGGGGTGGTGTGGACCAAGGGCACGTGGGCCGCGGCGGGCGTGTGGCTGTGCGGGACGGCGCTGCGCCTCGGCCTGATGGGCATCGCCGCCGCGCTGGGCGTCCACCAGGGCAGCCAGGCGACGCTGCTGTCCGTAGGGGCGATGCTGCTCACCCGGGCCGGTGTCACCACGTGGCGTGCCCAGGGACTGCAGCGGACGTACCGTGTCCCTGCCGTGGGCTGAGGCCCTGCGCAGCTCACCGGAAGGACCGACCGTGCCGAATTCCTGGACGACATGGCCGCTGCGGGAATCCCTCTCCAAGGAGGGCCTCAGCGAGGCTCGTCTGTGGATCGGCCGGGGCATGCGTGTCCTGGTGATCGCGGGACTGCTCTGGACGACGTTCGCCGGCGGGGCGTTCACCGGCTGGGGCCTGGCGGCGGCCGCCGCGGGGGTCGTGCTCAGCCTGGCGGTGTTCCGGGGCTTCTTCCGGATGACGCTGGCACGGCGGATGCTGCCGTCCATCGCGCTGTTCGCCGTACTGGAGGCGGCCGCCTTCGGCTTCCACCTGGCGGGCGCGCACCTGCCGGCGATCGTCCTCTGGTGCGCGTGCGCCATCACGGCGATGGAACGGCTGCCGCTGAGCGCCGCGGTGCCGTGCTCCGCCGTCGCGCTCGGCGCGTACGCCGTGGTGAACACCGACAACTGGCTGACCACCGCGGTGACCACCGTCGGCCTGGGACTGGCCGGGTACGTCATCCGCCTGGATGCCGAGGCCCGCGGCAACGCGCACCGGCTGCTGGCCCAGGAGCGCGCGGCCCGCAAGGCCGAGGCCGAGACCGCGGCGCTCGCCGAACGGGGCAGGATCGCCCGCGAGATCCACGACGTCCTCGCGCACAGCCTCAGCGCCCAGTTGGTGCACCTGGAAGCGGCGCGGCAGCTGATCCAGCGCAGCACCGACCTGGAGGCGGACCGCGAACAGCTCCTGGAACGGGTCGTGGCGTGCCGGGGAATGGCCCGTGAAGGGCTTGACGGGACCCGTGAGGCGCTTTCCGCCCTGCGGGGGGAGATGGCCCCGGTCGAGGACTTCCTGCGCGATCTGACGGCCGCTGAGGGCGCGCGGCTGGATGTCGTGGGCGATCAGCGGGCTCTGCCCGCGGAGGCCGGGCTCGCGGTGCGCCGGGTCGCCCAGGAGGCGCTGACGAATGTGCGCAAGCACGCACCGGGCGCCCGGGTGAGCGTGCGGCTGGAGTACGCCGAGGGCAGCGTGGGGCTCGTGGTCCGCGACTCCGGAGGCCGCGGCAAGCCGGGGGAGCTCGCCCGCAGCGGTTCCGGGTACGGTCTCCTCGGGATGCGGGAGCGCGCCGAACTCCTCGGCGGAACGCTGGAGTCCGGCCCCGATGAGGAGGGTTTCGTGGTGCGGCTGCGGGTGCCGGCATGACGGCGCGTACGACGGCGCGCGTGGTCGTCGCCGACGACCAGACCGTGGTGCGCGAGGGAATCGTGATGCTGCTGGGACTTCTGCCGGGCATCGAGGTGGTCGGTGCCGCGGCGGACGGCGAGGAGGCGGTCCGCCTGGTCGCCGAACTCGCCCCGGATGTCGTGCTGATGGACCTGCGAATGCCGCGGTGCGACGGCGTCGAGGCGACCCGTCGCGTCCGCACCGACCACCCCGGCACCCAGGTGGTGGTGCTCACCACGTACGCCGATGACGATTCGCTGTTCCCTGCCCTCCAGGCCGGCGCCCGCGGTTACCTCACGAAGGACGCCGACGGGGACGAGATCGTCCGCGCCATCGATGACGTGCTCTCGGGTGAGGCGGGGCTGTCACCGAAGATCCAGCGCCGCCTGCTGGAACGCCTCGCCGATCCCGCACCGACCCGCCGGCCCGAACCGCCGGATGAGCCGCCGGACGGGCTTACCGCCAGAGAGGTGGAGGTCCTGCGGCTCGTCGCCGAAGGGCAGACGAATCCGGAGATCGCCCGCTCGCTCCATGTCTCGACGGCTACGGTGAAGACCCACATCAACAACCTCTTCGCCAAGGCGGGTCTGCGCGACCGCGCCCAGGCGATCCACTACGCGTACCGCCATGGCCTTGCGGAGCCTCCGGGGGCTTCGGCCCGGTAGACGGGCTGGGCGCAGTGGGGCGCCCAGCCATGGGGAAGCGGCCACGTCGTATCGGTGCTGGAGCTGCGCCGCGCTGCTCGATTCGCCGGGCTCCTCGCGTGCATTGCGGTACGGCGATGGGCTGTACCGGGTGCTGATCAGGCGTGGTCGGCGGGCCCTCGCGCGGAGTTATCCACAGGCTCCGCGCTCGCGGATTGTGTGTGCGTAGCCTCGTCGTGTCAGGTCGGAAGGCTGGGGACGGCCAGGGCATCGCGCAGAGGCGCGGCGGGGGGAGCGGGCATGTTGGCTGGGGGAGCGGTTGGCGGGGCAGCAGGCGCGGCGAGCAGGCCTAATGGACGCCGCGCAATGGCGCTGCGAACGCTGGGGCCGGTGCTGGGCCTTGGATTCGCGGCGACGCTTGGGCTGACGCTGGGTGTTGCGCTGGCGTGCGCCGTGGATTCCCGAAGGGGGGCGTTCGGTGGCGGGCGGCATCTCGGGAGGAACGGGCGAAGGCGGGAGCCGGATCCGCCTCCGGTTTCACAACGGCGGAACGGTAGGCAGGAGGGGCGCCCCAGTGGCAGTGACGTGCGGGAGCGAAAGGGGGGTGACGGAGGTGACCGCCATTCGCGTCGGTGGACCGAGCGGCGCACCACAGCTGGCGGGCGCCGGAGCACCATCGGACCGCTGATCGACGATCACGCGCCACGCTCGTCCATCGGTGTGCGCGACGGTAATGGACCAGGTGGGAGCGGTTCCCGGAAGAGGTATGTTTCCGGGTGCCCGCCCGTGGCCGCTCCCAGGTTCGGGCCGCACCGCGTCGGTCCGTATGACCTTGAGTGCGTCCGCGCGCCGCTCGCCGATCAACTCCCGGACCGCGAGGTCGGCGGCCTGAGCGGGCCGGTCCCACGTCGAGCGGCCCCGGCACCCGCCAAGCGTGACGCGGCCGCCGCGAGCCGTCTCCACGACATCCTTGACCAGCTCAGCCGAGGCGCGCCCGTAGGCGTAGCCGTAGGGGAGGACGAAAAGAGTGGGGGAGAAGCGGTGGCCGCCGATGTGCGTCACTTCCCAGGTCGCGCACCCCTCGGAGGCCAGTTGAGCGGCCAGGGGGCGCCCGAGGAGTGCACAGCAGCGGTCCCGTTTGCCGTTGGTGCACACAAGCACCACCGGGTCGCCGGCGTACGGCTCCCAGAGGCCACCGTGGTCACCGGCTCCCAGGGCGGCGAAATCCAGCCGGAGGGCGGCGCTGGGGTCGGTGACGGTGGTGGTGCGGATCCACGAGCGGCCGGGCGCGGTGTGAGCGAGGAAGAGACGGCGGCGGGGAGTGCCGTGGAAGTCGGCGTGGCGTCCGGGGCGGCGGATCAGGGCGACCCGCACCCCCGTACCCTCTGCCGCCGCTTCCAGGGCTCGGCCGATGTGCGGATCGAGGTGGCTGTCGGTCAGCGCCTTGGCTCCCCATGGTCCGGGCTGCTCGATCAGCAGCCAGGTCCGGGCGGTGGCGGCTGTGCCGGCGATGGGTTCGGCGGCTGCGAGGGAGGCGGTGGCGCAGGTACTCACAAAGGGGAGCCTAACCCGGAGCGTTCCGCAGGAAATGCCGGGAATGCGGCGGGAGATTCCACGGGGGATGGCTATGGGGCGTCCTGTCTCCGGGACGGAGCTGGCGAGGTCGTGGAGCGACGGGTCCGGCCTCGTCGGCGGGTGAAGCCGAGGGGGCGGCGGTCGGCCCCGGCGGCGGGCAGGAAGGGGAACGGGCCTCGGAGGCCCTGACGCCTCGATGCGCGTGTGTGTGCTCCTGCCGGCATGGTCGGTGGGAGCACGCGGCTCCGGAGGGAGCGCGCGGGTGCCGGCCGGGGCCGGCACGTGGGGCAGGGGCGGGTTCAGGCGGCGAGGAGCGGGCCCCGGCCTTGGCCGGCGGCTGTCGGTTACGATCGGCAGTTCGTACGCCGCCGGGCCGTGCGGCCCGCCGCCCGCACCATGGAGGCGCCCCCTTGGCCACGCAGCAGATCCCGGTCGTCGTGCTCGCCGGCTTCCTCGGTTCAGGCAAGACCACGCTCCTGAACCACCTGTTGCGGGCCGGCGACGGCACCCGGATCGGTGCCATCGTCAATGACTTCGGCAGCATCGAGATCGACGCCATGACGGTGGCCGGGCAAGTGGACTCGATGGTCTCCCTCGGCAACGGGTGCCTGTGCTGCGCCGTCGACACCAGCGAACTGGACGCGTACCTGGAGCGGCTGGCCCGTCCCTCCGCCCGGATCGACGTGATCGTCATCGAGGCCAGTGGGCTGGCCGAGCCGCAGGAACTGATCCGGATGGTGCTCGCGAGCGACAACGACAGGATCGTGTACGGCGGGCTGATCGAGGTCGTCGACGCCGCGGAGTTCGAGGACACCCGCGCGCGGCATCCCGAGTTGGACCGGCACGTGGGGATCGCTGATCTGGTGGTCCTCAACAAAGCCGACCGGATCGGTGATGCGGCACGTCAGCAACTGATCGACACTCTCGGTGGGCTTGCTCCGGGCAGGCCGGTGATCTGCACGGCTTACGGCCGGATCGATCCGGAGATGTTCTTCGACCGCGGGGCGGGGGACGACCGTGACGCGGACGTTCGCCAGCTGTCGTTCGAGGACCTGCTGCGTGAGGCTTCCGCGGGCGGAGCGCCGGGGCAGGGGATCGAAGGCGGCGGCGAGCATGACCACCAGGACTGCGGTGGCTGCTGCGGCCAAGGCCATGCGGGACATTTCCATGCCGCTTACCAGAGCGTGGAGTTCACCTCGGGCGAACCGATGGATCCGCGTCGGCTGATGGAGTTTCTCGACAGCCGGCCCGCCGGCCTCTACCGCATCAAAGGGTTCGTCCACTTCGACATCCCGGAGAACCGCCAGAAGTTCGTGCTGCACGCGGTCGGCAACTTCCTGCGGTTCTACCCCGAGCCGTGGGCGAAGGGGGAGGAGCGGTGCACACAGCTGGTGATGATCGGCAGTGGCGTCGATGGCCCCGCGTTGCGCAAGGAGCTGGAGGACTGCCGACAGGCCCCCGGGGCGCAGGGCGATGAGAACAGCATGTGGGGTGTGCTGCGGTATGTCGCTTCGCGGGAGGAGTGATGCGGGGGCGGGGGCCGGTTGCTGGGAGGGGCAAGGTCGGCGCGTCTGGCGGTGCGGGGACACGCCCGTGCCCGGCCTCGCCCCGCCCGACGGCCTGTGGACCCGGCCTCGTAACACGCAAATGCCGCCCGGGCGGTGAGTGGCCACCCGGGCGGCATTCGCGTATTCGGTCGGCGCGCCGTTACGCGAGGCCGGACAAGGCTGCCACCGGCTTGGTCAGGGCGACGCCGGAGCCGTCGCGGCGCGGGTCCGGGTCCGGCAGGGGGACCGGGGCGCCCTTGGCGTCGGCGGCCCGTACCGGCGCCGGGCCCGCCCAGGCCATCGTCAGGCAGTCCTCACCCTTCAGGAACCGCTGGCAGCGCACACCGCCCGTGGCCCGGCCCTTGCGCGGATACTGGTCGAACGGGGTCAGCTTCGCCGTCGCCAGCGAGTCGTCCAGCATGCCCTGCGAGCCGGCGACCGTGAACACCATCGCCTCCGACGCCGGATCGACCGCCGCGAAAGCGATCACCTTCGCGCCCTGCCCCAGCTTGATGCCCGTCATACCGCCCGCGGGCCGGCCCTGCGGCCGTACCTGCGACGCCGGGTAGCGCAGCAGCTGGGCCTCGTCGGTGATGAAGACCAGGTCCTCCTCGCCCGTCCGCAGCTCCGCCGCGCCCACGATGCGGTCGCCCTCCTTGAGGGTGATGACCTCCAACTCGTCCTTGGTGGACGGGTAGTCGGGCACCACGCGCTTCACGACGCCCTGTTCCGTACCGAGCGCGAGCCCCGGCGAGGACTCGTCCAGCGTCGTCAGGCACACCAGCCGCTCGCCGTCGCCCAGGCTCAGGAACTCCGCCACCGGCGCGCCCCCCGCCAGGCTGGTCGACGCGGTGTCCGGCAGCTGCGGCAGATCGATCACCGCCAGCCGCAGCAGCCGCCCCTGCGACGTCACGGCGCCCACCTCGCCCCGCGTCGTCGCCGGCACCGCCGAGACGATCACATCGTGCTTCGCGCGCTTGGCGTCCGTGTCGAGCGCCGCCCCGGCCGTGGCCGTACGCGCCAGCAGGCCCGTGGACGACAGCAGCACCCGGCACGGGTCGTCGGAGACTTCCAGCGGCACCGCGGCGACCGAGGCGCCCGTCGACTCCTGAAGGACCGTGCGGCGCGGCGTCCCGTACTTCTTCGCGACCGCCGCCAGCTCCCCGGAGACCAGCTTGCGCAGCTCGGCGTCCGACTCCAGGATCCGGGTCAGCTCCGCGATCTCGGCCTCCAGCCGGTCCCGCTCCGCCTCCAGCTCGATCCGGTCGAACTTGGTCAGCCGGCGCAGCGGGGTGTCGAGGATGTACTGCGTCTGCACCTCGCTCAGCGAGAACCGCGCGATCAGCCGCTCCTTGGCCTGCGCGCTGTTCTCGCTGGAGCGGATCAGGCGGATGACCTCGTCGATGTCCACCAGGGCGGTGAGCAGGCCCTCGACCAGGTGGAGCCGGTCGCGCCGCTTCGTCCGGCGGAACTCGCTGCGCCGGCGCACCACGTCGAAGCGGTGGTCGACGTAGACCTCCAGCAGCTCCTTCAGGCCCAGCGTCAGCGGCTGGCCGTCGACCAGCGCGACGTTGTTGATGCCGAAGGACTCCTCCATCGGCGTGAGCTTGTAGAGCTGCTCCAGGACGGCCTCGGGGTTGAAGCCGTTCTTCACCTCGATCACCAGCCGCAGGCCGTGCTCGCGGTCGGTGAGGTCCTTGACGTCCGCGATGCCCTGGAGCTTCTTCGCGCCGACCAGGTCCTTGATCTTCGAGATGACCTTCTCGGGGCCGATGGCGAAGGGGAGTTCGGTGACGACCAGGCCCTTGCGGCGGGCCGTGACGTTCTCCACCGTGGCGGTTGCGCGGATCTTGAACGTGCCGCGGCCCTTCTCGTACGCGTCGCGCACCCCGCTCAGGCCCACGATCCGGCCACCGGTCGGCAGGTCCGGACCCGGCACGAACCGCATCAGGGTGTCCAGATCGGCGTTCGGGTGCTTGATCAGATGGCGGGCCGCGGCGATCACCTCGCCGAGGTTGTGCGGCGGCATGTTCGTCGCCATGCCCACGGCGATGCCGGACGAGCCGTTGACCAGCAAGTTCGGGTAGGCGGCCGGGAGGGCCACCGGTTCCTGCTCCTGGCCGTCGTAGTTCGGCGTGAAATCGACGGTGTCCTCGTCGATCGACTCCGTCATCAGGGACGTCGCGGACGCCATCCGGCACTCGGTGTACCGCATCGCGGCGGGCGGGTCGTCGTTCCCCAGGGAGCCGAAGTTGCCGTGCCCGTCCACCAGGGGCAGCCGCATCGAGAACGGCTGCGCCATGCGCACCAGGGCGTCGTAGATCGACGCGTCGCCGTGCGGGTGGAGCTTGCCCATCACCTCGCCGACGACCCGGGCGCACTTCACGTAGCCGCGCTCGGGCCGCAGGCCCATCTCGTTCATCTGGTAGAGGATGCGGCGGTGCACCGGCTTCAGGCCGTCGCGGGCGTCCGGCAGGGCGCGCGAGTAGATGACCGAGTAGGCGTACTCGAGGAAGGAACCCTGCATCTCGTCGACGACGTCGATGTCGAGGATCCTCTCCTCGAAGTCGTCCGGCGGCGGGGTCTTCGTGCTGCGGCGGGCCATCGCGGCTGCGGCTCCTTCTGCTGCGTCTGCTGCCGATGTCGGACCAACGCTGGGGGTCAACGCCTGGGGCCGGCGCTGGGATCAGCGCTGACCGGCCGGCCGGCGGACCGACCGGCGAGTCCGAATGAGTCTGACGCGGACCATTGTGGACCGCCCCACTGACAACGCTCACCACCGCTCCCCCCTTCCCGCCCGTAAGGCCCGGTGACGGCCACGATCGGGGCCTTCCTCACGGGAACTTCGCCAGATGCCGACGCGGTTGCATACAGTGACAGAACTTTCCTCGCAAGCGGATCGAAGGGACGTACATGCCCATGGGTCACACGGCCACAGAAGAAGCCGGCTCCGGCGGCCTGACAGCGACCGAGCACCGGCTGGCCAACGGCCTGCGCGTGGTGCTCTCGGAGGACCATCTGACGCCGGTGGCGGCCGTCTGCCTGTGGTACGACGTCGGCTCGCGCCACGAGGTCAAGGGCCGCACGGGCCTGGCCCACCTCTTCGAGCACCTGATGTTCCAGGGGTCCGCGCAGGTCAAGGGCAACGGCCACTTCGAGCTCGTCCAGGGCGCCGGCGGCTCGCTCAACGGGACCACCAGCTTCGAGCGCACCAACTACTTCGAGACCATGCCCGCCCACGAGCTGGAGCTGGCCCTCTGGCTGGAGGCGGACCGCATGGGCTCCCTCCTCGTCGCCCTGGACGAGGAATCCCTGGAGAACCAGCGCGACGTCGTCAAGAACGAGCGCCGCCAGCGCTACGACAACGTCCCCTACGGCACGGCCTTCGAGAAGCTCACGGCCATGGCCTACCCGGAGGGCCACCCGTACCACCACACCCCCATCGGGTCGATGGCCGACCTCGACGCCGCCTCCCTGGAGGACGCGCGGGCCTTCTTCCGCACCTACTACGCGCCCAACAACGCCGTGCTGTCCATCGTGGGCGACATCGACCCCGAGCAGACGCTCGCCTGGGTGGAGAAGTACTTCGGCTCCATCCCGTCGCACAACGGCAAGCAGCCGCCGCGCGACGGCAGCCTGCCCGAGATCATCGGCAGCCAGCTGCGCACCGTCGTGGAGGAGGACGTCCCCTCCCGCGCCCTGATGGCCGCCTACCGCCTCCCGCACGACGGCACCCGCGAGGCCGACGCCGCCGACCTCGCGCTCACCATCCTGGGCGGCGGCGAGTCCTCCCGCCTGTACAACCGCCTGGTGCGCCGCGACCGCAGCGCCGTCGGCGCCGGGTTCGGCCTGCTGCGGCTGGCCGGCGCGCCCTCGCTGGGCTGGCTGGACGTGAAGGCGTCCGGTGGCGTCGAGATCCCCGCCATCGAGGCCGCGGTCGACGAGGAGCTGGCCCGCTTCGCCGAGGAGGGCCCGACCCCGGAGGAGATGGAGCGCGCCCAGGCCCAGCTGGAGCGCGAGTGGCTGGACCGCCTGGCGACGGTCAGCGGCCGCGCCGACGAACTGTGCCGCTTCGCCGTCCTGTTCGGCGACCCGCAGCTCGCGCTGACCGCCGTCCAGCGCGTGCTGGAGATCTCTCCCCTGGAGGTGCAGGCGGTCGCCAAGGCCCGGCTGCGCCCCGACAACCGCGCGGTCCTCGTCTACGAGCCCACCGCGCAGACCGACGCCGCCGGCACCGAGGAAGAGGAGGCGGCCAAGTGACCGACGCCACCACCCCCGCAGACGCCCCTGTGAGCAGCATGCAGTTCCACCCGCAGCCCCGAGGCGGCGCCCCCAAGCCGTGGGCCTTCCCCGCCCCCGACCGCAGCCGGCTCGCCAACGGTCTGACCCTGCTGACCAGCCACCGCCCCGGCCAGCAGGTCGTCGCCGTGGAGATCAACCTCGTCGCCCCGCTGGACGCCGAGCCCGAGGGCCTCGACGGCGTCGCCACGATCATGGCCCGGGGCCTGTCCGAGGGCACCGGCAAGCACACCGCCGAGGAGTTCGCCGCCGAGCTGGAGCGCTGCGGCGCCACCCTGGACGCGCACGCCGACCACCCCGGCGTACGGGTCTCCCTGGAGGTCCCGGCCTCCCGGCTGGCGCGCGCCCTCGGCCTGCTCGCCGACGCGCTGCGCGCCCCCGCCTTCCCGGACAGCGAGATCGAGCGGCTGGTCCGCAACCGCCTCGACGAGATCCCGCACGAGCTCGCCAACCCGGCCCGGCGCGCCGCGATGGCGCTGTCCAAGGAGCTCTTCCCGGCCGACTCCCGGATGTCCCGGCCCCGGCAGGGCACCGAGGAGACCGTCGCCCGGATCGACGCGGCCGCCGTCCGCGCCTTCTACGACGCGCACGTCCGCCCCGCCACCAGCACCGCCGTGATCGTCGGCGACTTCACCGGCATCGACCTGGAGGCGGCGCTGGCCGACACCCTGGGCGCCTGGACGGGCTCCACCGCCGAGCCGCTGAAGCCCACGCCGGTCGTCGCGGACGACACCGGCCGCGTGGTGATCGTGGACCGTCCGGGCGCCGTCCAGACGCAGCTGCTCATCGGGCGGACCGGCCCCGACCGGCACGACCGGGTGTGGCCCGCCCAGGTGCTCGGCACGTACTGCCTCGGCGGCACCCTCACCTCCCGTCTGGACCGGGTGCTGCGCGAGGAGAAGGGCTACACCTACGGGGTGCGCGCCTTCGGCCAGGTGCTGCGCTCCTCGGCCCCGTCCTCCCCGGAGGGCGCCACGGGCGCGGCGCTGCTCGCCATCAGCGGGTCGGTGGACACCGCCTCCACCGGGCCGGCCCTCCAGGACCTGTGGACGGTGCTGCGCACCCTGGCGGACGAGGGGCTGACGGACGCCGAGCGCGACGTCGCGGTGCAGAATCTGGTCGGCGTCGCCCCGCTGAAGTACGAGACCGCCGCCGCCGTCGCCGGGACCCTGGCCGACCAGGTGGAGCAGCAGCTGCCGGACGACTACCAGGCGCAGCTGTACGCGCGGCTCGCGGAGACCGGCACGGTCGAGGCGACCGCGGCGGCCGTCAGCGCGTTCCCGGTGGACCGGCTGGTGACGGTCCTGGTGGGCGACGCCGCGCAGATCGCCGAGCCGGTCAAGGCGCTCGGCATCGGCGAGGTGACGGTCGTCAGCGGCTGACGCCGATCGGGTGACGGCCGGTCACCCGATGGGGCATCACATGTCGACAAAGCGGCTCCCGTGGCAGTCACTTGCCACGGGGGCCGTGCTGTGTCCGCGGCAAGTGATGTCGTGACGGTGGGCCGGTTGCCCGATTCGGGTGTGGCATGTCGCACAAATAGCCGGTTCTGTTTGCCGACTGAAAGATGCCCCGATTAGCGTCGGTCCGGCTGTTCGTCACAACACCGCCACACCAGTGGCACCGGACAGTCATCGCCGAGTCCCCGTACGGCGCGAGCCAGGGGAGCCGGGGACCCACGTCCCTTGGGGTGAATCGGACCCCTCTCCGGAGGAGCCCGTAGGAGACCTTCCTGCTCCGAACCCGTCAGCTAACCCGGTAGGCGAGAGGGAAGGAAAGGACCAGCCCGTACATGGCGTTCACCCGTGCCACCGGGAAGCACCGCCGGCCGAGCCGCACCGCTCGCACCACGCGCAACCTCGCCGGTATAGCCACCCTCGCGGCGTCCGGCGTCGTCGCCACCGTGGCGTCGCCCGCGCTGGCCGCCGCGGAGGAGCCGGCGCCCCACGACACCGGCCTCCACCAGGCCGTCGCGATCGGTGACGCACTCGCCGACCGGGTCGAGGCGCAGGCCGACGCGCAGCAGGCCGCCGCCGAGACGGCCGCCGCACAGGCGCGGGCCGAGGCCGAGGCCAAGCGGCTGGCCGAGGCCGCCAAGAAGAAGGCCGAGGCCGAACGCGAGGCCAAGGAGCGCGCCGCCCGCGACGCCGAGCGCAAGCGCCTCCTGGCCACCTTCGTCGCCCCCGTGGACGGCTCCTACGTCTCCACCCCGTACAAGGCGTCGAGCGGCCTGTGGTCCTCGGGGAGCCACACCGGCATCGACTTCCACGCCGCCTACGGCACGCCCGTCCATGCCGTGGGCGCGGGCACCGTCGTCGAGGCCGGCTGGGGCGGCGCGTACGGCAACAACGTCGTGATCAAGATGAACGACGGTACGTACACCCAATACGGTCACCTCTCGTCCATCGGGGTGACGGTCGGCCAGACCGTCATGCCGGGCGACCAGATCGCCCTCTCGGGCAACACCGGCAACACCACCGGCCCGCACCTCCACTTCGAGGCCCGCACCGGCCCCGACTACGGCTCGGACATCGACCCGATCGCCTACCTGCGCGCGCACGGCGTCACCGTCTGAGCCACCCGCGACCTCTCCGCCGCGACACCGTCCCCCTGGAGCCCCGGCCCGCCACCCCGGCAGGCCGGGGCTCCGCCGTCTCCAGGAGCGCGGTACCCGTTTACGGGACCCACGCGCCGTACGAGCACCCGCCACGCCCTTCACGCGTCGTCGGCCGCACCCGTCCGTCCGAAAAGCACCGGCGAATTCACGAGGGCCGGGAGAAAGTCCACTCCCGTCGAATAGAGTTCGGGGAAAGCCGCCGAGCGGGCGGCAATTCCGGGAATGACGTCATGACGGCGGAGGCACGGACGATGCGAGGCCACATTTCCGCGCACGCGGTGTGCACAGCGATTCGCGACGAAATCGTCTGCGGCGTACTGCCGCCGGGAAGCCGGCTCGTCGAAGACCTTCTCGCCGCGCGGTACGGGGTCTCCCGCGTTCCGGTGCGGGAGGCGCTGCGCACCCTCCGGTCCGAGGGGTTCGTCACCATCCGCGACCACGCCGGCGCCTGCGTCGCCGAACTCACCGACCAGGAGGCCGCCGACCTCCTCGACATCCGCGCGGCCCTGGAGCCGCTGGGCGCCGCCCGCGCGGCAGCCCGGCGCGGCTCCGCCCACCTGAAGGTGCTCCGCGGTCTGGTCCGGCTCGGCCGCGAACAGGCCCGCCGCGGCCACGCCGCGGACCTGCGGCAACTGGACGGCTGGTTCCACGAGACGCTCGCCCAGGCCGCCGGCAGTCCCAGCCTCACCGCGCCGCTCACCCAACTGAGGCGCAAGATCGAATGGATGTACGTCATCGAAGCGCCGCCCCGGGTCACCGCATCGTGGGACGAGCACGCCGCCGTACTGGACGCGGTGGTGCGCCGCGACGCCGAACGGGCCCGCGCCCTCATGGCGGCCCACATCGCACGGTCGCTTCCCGTGTACCGGCTGCGCCGCCACGCACCAGTGGTGAGCGGACCGAAACGCCCCGACAACACAGCCCGTACCCGCGCTTAACAATCACCCCGTATACAAAGGGGGAGGGGAAGGGGGGAAGCGGGGGAAATGAGGAATGGGGAATGTATCGGAGCGGGTGGAAACCCGGATACTGAAAAGAGGGGAGTGGGGAGCCGGTAATTCCCGGGCTCTTGGTCGTCGCCGCAGGAATTCGCCCGGCCGGCCCCCACCCCGATTTGCGCGAGCACCCGTTCCCTGATTCCCCGGACCGAATCCCGCCTGGCGCCGGGCCCCGCACCCCGCCGAACCCGCACGTAAAAACCCCGCCGCGGCTCCCGGAAGTCCCGGTTGCCGCGGCGGGGTTGAGCCGGCCACGGACGCGCCGGCCGTGGCGGGCCGCGCGTCTCAGACGGTCTCGGGGAGCTCCTCGAGGCCCTCCGCGACCAGCTTCGCCAGACGGTCGAGTGCGGCCTCGGCGCCCTCGGCGTCGGACGCCAGCACGATCTCCTCGCCACCCTGGGCGCCCAGGCCCAGGACCGCGAGCATGGAGGCGGCGTTGACGGGGTTGCCGCCCGCCTTGGAGATCGTTATGGGGACACCGGAGGCGGTGGCCGCTCGGACGAAGATCGACGCGGGACGGGCGTGCAGGCCCTCGGCCCAACCGACATTGACGCGGCGCTCAGCCATCGTGTTGCCCTTCAAAGTCGTGACAGTTGTCTAGACCATTCTCGCATGCTGCCAGGAGTGCTCCCGCAGCCCCGCGGCCCGGCTCCGCGGCCGGGTCACCCGGCCGTCCGCCCCGGGCCGTTGGTCCCGTCGCGGCGGGCCCCGGGGCATCGAGCGTACGCACGCCGGGCCGGTTGTCAGTGCCCCGCCGTACGCTGTCCGCATGCACATGCCGCCGGATCACGCCTACCCGACCCACTGGGAAGCCGACGTGGTGCTGCGCGACGGCGGCACGGCGCGCATCCGGCCCATCACCCCCGACGACGCCGAACGGCTGGTCTCCTTCTACGAGCAGGTCTCGGACGAATCGAAGTACTACCGCTTCTTCGCGCCCTACCCTCGGCTGTCCGACCGCGACGTCCACCGGTTCACCCACCACGACTACGTCGACCGGGTCGGCCTGGCGGCCACCGTGGGCGGCGAGTTCATCGCCACCGTCCGCTACGACCGGATCGACGAGCGCGGCCTGCCCGCCAAGCGCCCCGGGTGCGACCAGGCCGAGGTGGCCTTCCTCGTCCAGGACGCCCACCAGGGCCGCGGCGTGGCCTCCGCCCTCCTGGAGCACATCGCGGCCGTCGCACGCGAGCGCGGCATCCGCCGGTTCGCCGCCGAGGTGCTGCCCGCCAACACCAAGATGATCAAGGTGTTCACGGACGCCGGCTACACCCAGAAGCGCACCTTCGAGGACGGCGTCGTCCGCCTGGAGCTCGACCTCGAACCAACCGAGCGGTCCATGGCCGTGATGCGCGGCCGCGAGCAGCGCGCCGAGGCCCGCTCCGTCCAGCGCCTGCTGGCCCCCGGCTCGGTCGCCGTCATCGGCACCGGCCGCGCCCCCGGCGGCCTCGGCCGCACGACGCTGCGCAACATCCTCGACGCCGGCTTCACCGGCCGCCTGTACGCCGTCAACCGCGCCTTCCCCGGGGAGCTGCGGCGCCTGGAGCCCGAGGGCGTGCCCGCCGTCCGTTCGCTCCGGGAGGTCTCCGGCCCGGTCGACCTCGCGGTCATCGCCGTGCCCGCGGCCGCCGTCCCCGACGCCGTCCGCGCCTGCGGCGAACACGGCGTCCAGGGAGTGCTGGTCCTCTCCTCCGGCTACGCCGAGGCCGGCCCCGACGGCCGCGAGCGGCAGCGCGCCCTGCTCCGCCAGGCCCGCTCCTACGGCATGCGGCTCATCGGGCCCAACGCCTTCGGCCTGATCAACACCGCCCCCGACGTCCGGCTGAACGCCTCCCTCGCCCCCCGGATGCCCGGCGCCGGCCGGATCGGCCTGTTCACCCAGTCCGGTGCCATCGGCATCGCCCTGCTCAGCGGGCTCCACGACCGGGGCCCCGGGGACGGCGGCATCGCCGGCATCTCCGCCTTCGTCTCGGCCGGCAACCGCGCCGACGTCTCCGGGAACGACCTCCTCCAGTTCTGGTACGACGACCCGCACACCGACGTCGTGATCCTCTACCTGGAGTCGATCGGCAACCCCCGGAAGTTCGCGCGCCTCGCCCGCCGCACCGCCGCCGTCAAGCCGGTGGTCGTCGCCAAGGGGGCCCGCCACCACGGCGCCGCCCCCATGGGGCACGCCGTCCCCACCGTCCGCATCCCCGACAGCACGGTCGCCGCCCTGATGCGCCAGGCCGGCGTCATCCGCGTCGACACCGTCACCGAACTCATCGACGCCGGGCTGCTGCTCGCCTCCCAGCCGCTGCCGGCCGGCCCGCGCGTCGCCATCCTGGGCAATTCCGAATCCCTCGCGCTGCTCGCCTACGACGCCTGCCTCACCGAAGGGCTGCGCCCGCAGCGCCCCCACGTCCTGCCGTCCGCGGCGACCCCGGAGGACTTCCGCGCCGCCCTCGCCCAGGCGCTGGCCGGCGACGCCTGCGACGCGGTCGTCGTCACCGCCATCCCCTGGGTGGGGGAGGAGGGCGCCGCCCCCGGGGGCACCGAGGGCGCCGCGCTCGCCGCCGCCCTGCGCGCCGCGTCCGCTGCCGACCCCGGCAAGCCGGTCACCGTCGTCCACCTGGCGATGGACGACCTGGCCGAAACCCTCGCCGCACCGCCCGGCCCGAACGCCGCCCCACCCGGCCCGGAGTCCGCCCCACCCGCGCCCACTGGCCCGCAGCCCAATCAGCCCGGCCCGAACGCCGCACTGCCCGCCCCGGAGTCCGCCCCACGCACGCCCGCCGACCCGCAGCCCGCCCCCTCCGCCCCGTACAC